>CAYLSI010000035.1:0-34968 GCA_964386545.1 uncultured Hyphomicrobium sp. | reverse complement strand
GGGAATATCCTAGAGCATTTTCCGACGAAGTGGAGACCGGTTCGTCGTAAGAAAACGCTCTAGTGATAGCCTTCGCCGGCGCGAACCTTTCCGCGGAACGTGTGATAGACGAACACGGTGTAGGCCAGGATGATCGGCAGCAGGATGAGCACGCCGACCAGCATGAAGAGCTGCGACGAGGGATGGGCCGCGGCCTGCCACACGTCGACCGACGGCGGAACTACGTACGGGATGTTCGAAACGGCGAGCCCGAGGAAGCCGAGCAGGAAGAGCGCGATCGTCGCGGCGAACGGCCGGACCTCGTCGTTGTTGTTGAGGCCCGACCAGCAGGACCACGCGGCGAAGAGCGTGAGCAGCGGCACCGGAGCCAGCAGGAAGAAATTCGGCAGGCTGAACCAGCGGTCCCAGATGCGCGGGATCGCGAACGGAGTCCATAAGCTCACGATCAGCAGCGCGCCGAGCACGACTGGCAGCAGCAGCTTGGCGTGTCCGCGCGCCCGCTCCCGCACCTCGCCGTCCGTCTTCATCACGAGCCAGGTGGCGCCGATGAGGCCGTATCCGGCCACGACGGCGACGCCCGTCAGGAGTGAGAACGGCGTCAGCCAGTCGAACGTGCCGCCGCTGTAGGCGCCGTTCTGAACCTCGATGCCGGTGAGCAGCGCGCCGAGGATAATGCCCTGCATGAAGGACGCGACGATCGAGCCGCCCGCGAAGGCGAGGTCCCACATCTGATGATGAGGCTTGGCCACCCAGCGGAACTCGAACGCGACGCCGCGGAACACGAGCGCCAGCAGCATCACGAGGATCGGCAGGTACACCGCCGGCAGCAGGATCGAGTAGGCCATCGGAAAGGCGACGAGCAGGCCGCCGCCGCCGAGCACGAGCCACGTCTCGTTGCCGTCCCAGAAGGGGGCGACCGAGTTCATCATCTGGTCGCGATGGGCTTCCTCCGGATTGGCCGGAAAGAGGATCCCGATGCCGAGGTCGAAGCCGTCGAGCACGACGTAGAGCGCGACCGCGACGCCGAGAATGACGAGCCAGACCAGCGGCAGCCAATAGGCCATGCCCTCCATCGCTCACCCCTTCCCTTCGATCGCTTCGTGCGTGGCTTCCTCGGCCGCCGACAGCGGACGGGAGGGCACGCCCTCGGACGGCTTGACCGAGGCGCCGGCGGGACCTTTTTCGATCAAGCGGTTGATGTAGTAGATGCCCATCGAGAACACGGCGGAATAGACGATCACGAAAAGGATGAGCGTCGTCAGCACCGCGCCCGCCGCCACCGGCGAGGCGGCATCGGCCGTGCGCAGGATGCCGTGCACGAGCCACGGCTGGCGCCCGGTCTCCGTCACCCACCAGCCGGCCAGGATGGCGATGAAGCCCGCAGGCCAGGAGAGCGACAGCGGCCACAGGAACCAGGGGCTGTCGAACAGCTTGCCGCGCCACCAGAGAAAGGCGCCGATGAGGCCGCCGGCGATCATCAGGAGGCCGAGACCCACCATCACGCGGAAGGCGAAGAACACGGGCTTGACCGGCGGCCGGTCCTGCGGCGCGAAATCCTTGAGCCCTTTGAAGAGACCGTTCGCGTCGTGCGTGATGATGACGCTCGCGAGCCTCGGGATCGAAATCTCGTAGTGGTTCGTTTCCTCGCTCTCGGAGGGCCAGGCGAACAGCACGAGGTCGGCGGGCTTGCTGCCGTCCCAATGGGCTTCCATCGCCGCGACTTTCGCCGGCTGATGCTGGGCCGTGTTGAGGCCGTGCATGTCGCCGATCACGAGCTGGAGCGGGGCGAGCAGGGCGACCATGCCGATGCCCATGCGCAGCATCGTCTTGGATTCTTCGGGAAAGCGGCCCTTGAGCAGATAGCGCGCGCCGACCGCCGCGACGACGACCGAGGTCGTGAGATAGGCGGCCGTGAACATATGCGAGAAGCGGTAGGGGAAGCTCGGGTTGAAGATGATCTCGAGCCAGCTCACGGGGTAGGCGATGCCATCCCGCACCTCGTGTCCAGTGGGCGTCTGCATCCAGCTGTTGGCGGCCAGGATCCAGAACGCGCTGAGGGAAGTGCCGATGGCCACGAGCACGGCCGAGGTCACGTGCAGCGTCGGCGACACCCGGTTCCAGCCGAACAGCATGATCCCGAGGAACGACGCCTCGAGGAAAAAGGCGGTCAGCACCTCGTAGCCGAGCAGCGGCCCCACGACGTTGCCGGCCACGGTCGAGAAACGGCTCCAGTTCGTTCCGAACTCGTACGAAAGCACGATCCCCGAGACGACGCCCATCGCGAAGCTGACGGCGAAGATCTTGGTCCAGAAGCGCGCCAGCCGGTGCAGGTGCTCCCGGCCGGTCATGCGCCAGCGCACGAGCAGCGTGGCGATGAACGCCGCAAGGCCGATGGTGAAGCTCGGGAAAATGATGTGAAAGGAGACGGTGAAAGCGAACTGAATACGCGCCAGGAATGTTGCGTCGAGATCCATGGGTTCCATCTCGGAAGCGATTGAACGCAAAAGCGCGATTGATCGGTCGGGGACCGAGGCTGCGCGCATTGTGGCGCGCGCCGCGCCGTCCGTCGAGCCCTTCGAGGGACGAGGTTGGGCGGCTCTGTGGAGCGCGCGTCTGAAGGATGGTATGCTGATCCCTCGTGTTGCCTTGGAACACGGAGGAAACGAACATGGATACAAAAGTCGTTGTTGCCATAGCTGCGGCGATCGCTCTCGCCGTCATTGCCTACACGGCCCTCTCGCCTGCTCCGACCACGACACCGGCGGCCACGCCGACACCGACCGCACCGGCGCCGACCACGGACACCACCACGCCGCCGCCGACGCCGCCGCCCGCACCTTAACGGCTGCAGGCTTCCGGCCATCGCGGGGGTGGCCTGAAACGGAAACGAGAAAGGTATGCGCCGGGCTCAATGGCGGGTTCAGCGGCGAGGATGGCTGCGCGCGTTTGCGTGCGATGCAACATATTAGGGTTAAGTCCGCGAGACGGTGCATGGCCCGCCGGATCCGCAGGCGACAGGTCATTGTCGTGACATAATGGTCGCGCGATGAGTCGCGTGCGGAGGGAACGTTCAGGGTTCGGCAAATTCGCCCCGGCGCGCGCTCTCCGCCGCCGTGCATCGGCGTCCCGGACCGAAATAGGATTCTCATGTGGAGCTACCGTAAACGTATCGACCAGGACCTCGTCCGCTGGCGCGAGGCCGGCTGGATCACCGCCGAGGGCGAGGCCGCCATTCGCAAGGACGTCGAACGGGGTATCCGCACGTTGGGGCTCGCCAACGCGCTCGCCATCCTGAGCGCGGTGCTGATCGGCTTTGCGGTCATGAGCTTCGTCGCCGCCAACTGGCAGACGATGCCGCGCATCCTGCGCCTCGGCATGCTGGGCGCCTCGCTCTGGGCGGCCTACGCGCTCGCGGCCGTCTTCGCGCGCCGCGGCATGGAGGGCTTCGCGCACGCGGCCGTGCTGCTCGGCGTCGGCATTTTCGGCGGCTCCATCATGCTGATTTCGCAGATGTATCACATGGACGGAAACCCGGCCGATGCGATCCTGCTGTGGGCGGCCGGCGCCTTGGTCGCCGGTGTGGGCCTGCGCTCCAATCCCGCGCTCGCGTTCGCGATGATCCTCGTGACCTACTGGGGGATCTCCGAGGCGCTGAGGCTGGATACGGTGTTCTGGCCGTTCCTCGTGCCGTGGGCCATCGTCTCGGCGGCCTTCTACTGGCAGCGCTGGCGGCCGGGCCTACATCTCTCCGGCATCGCGCTGACCGGCTTTATCGTGAGCCTCGGCTATCGCCTGAATGACGGCCACGCCCACGGCCTCGTCGTCGCCGCCGGTCTCGGCGTCATGGCGCTGTCGATTGCGGGCGAGCGCCTGAAGCCGGAGCTGCCCGCGCTCTGGTCCGGCTGCTTCAACTACGGCCTCGCCATCGCCCTCGCCGGCCTCTGGGCTCTGCAGTTCGTCGAGGAGCCCAATCTGGACGTGTTCATCCTGCTGGCGGTGCTGGCGCTCGCGCTCGTCATTGCCGCGATCTTCTGGGGCATGCACACGGGCAATCGCGGCGCCTTGTGGCTGGGCTACATCGGCTTCTCGGTCGAGATCCTGGCGATCTACGTCAAGACCGTCGGCTCGCTGCTGAACACGTCGCTCTTCTTCCTGGTGGCCGGGCTCATCGTCTCGGCGCTGGCGGCGCTCGCCTACAGGATCCATTCGCGCGCCGAGCCGCAGATGCAGGGAGCCGCGTCATGATGAAGTTGTCGCCCGTGTCCTGGGTCGCCGTGTCCGTCGTCGCGCTCCTGCAGACGGCCGCCCTCGGCTACATGGTGTTCGATCGCATGTCGCTTTTGGCGCACGGCCGCGAGATCGTGGCCGAGGTGATCCCGGTCGACCCGCGCGATCTCTTCCGCGGCGACTACGTGATCCTCGGCTACAGTTTCGGCCGCGGCGAGGTGCCGGTGCCCGAGGGCACCGTGCAGGGCGACAAGGTCTATGTGACGCTGAAGCCGACGGCGCCCGGCCAATGGGAGCCCGTTGCGGCGGACAGCTCCTATCCCTCGCTCGTGGGCGGGCCGGACAACGTCGTGCTCAAGGGCATCGTGTCCTACGTGGGCCACCCCGACCCGGCCGGGCCGCCGAAGGCGGCGGTGCGCTACGGCATCGAAAGCTATTTCGTGCCCGAGGGCACGGGGCGCGAGCTTGAGAAGAAGGTTCTGGAAAAGAAGATCTCGGCGGTGCTTGCGGTCGGCAACTCCGGCGCCGTCGCCATCAAGGCGCTCGTCGTCGACGGCGAGCGCATCCACCAGGAGCCGCTGCTTTAGGCTGCTGCTTTTGGGAAAGGTCGCCACGCGAGCTGCGAAGAGCATCGCAGAGGCGCAACGCGCGTCTTCAAGCTTGCGCTTTCGGACGTTGGTTCTGAAGTCTCAATACCCCGCTTGAAAGAGACTCCCGCAGTTCGCGGTTGGAATTTACGCGCGACGCCCCTGCGACGGCATTCACATGATCCTTCCAATCGGGCATGACACGGGCAAAATCGGGCCGCGCCTCATTTTCGCCAACGACTGTTGCAGATGCGCCCTGGCTGGTCGGTGCGTCTCCGAGACCGCCCTAGGGTGTGAACTCATTATGGATGGTGCATTGATGGCTCAAAACAAGCCAAGGGCTAGGAAAAGCGCGCAGCGCGATGCCTGCGCATCGGGCAAGCGCTTTGACGCTGCCATTGGCTTGTTTTGAGCCACCCCGCAGGGGCGCGGTCCTTTCGCGCCGCCGGGTCATGCCGAAGGCATGCTTCCAGCATGTCGCGCAGGCTTGCAAACCATGAGGTTTGCGGCGCCTCCGCTCCTGCCGGCAACACGAAAGTCCTCGCGTCAATGCACCATCCATAATGAGTTCACACCCTAGCGCAGGGTCGCGTCCTTTGCTAAGCGGACGGGCCGTTTTCATCTCCTGGGAGCTTTGCCCGCTATGACCATCACGCGTTATGAATCGAACGAGATCTACTCCAAGGCCGCGGAAGCCAACGGCTTCGTCTACACGGCCGGCATCGTGCCGTCGGATCTCGCGCGCGACGCGAAAGGTCAGACGCAGGAAGTGCTGACCGAGATCGACCGCCTGCTCGCGCTGGCCGGCTCGTCGAAGTCGAAGATCGTCCAGGCGACGATCTGGCTCAACGACATCCGCCACCGCGAGGCGATGAACGAAGCGTGGAAGGCATGGCTCGGCGGCAAGGACACGCCGGTGCGCGCCTGCGTCGAAGCCAAGCTCGTCGATCCGCGCATGCTGGTCGAGATCAGCGTCGTGGCCGTGAAGTAAGCGCCACACCGCGTTTCGAAAATTCCGATCGCCTGACTTAGGTAAAGATCCTGTGGCGTCTTTGCCGCGCATGGCGCGCTTTCGCGCGTGCAGCGGGCATGGGCTATCGAGGCGATTCGCTGAATCATGCACACTTCGCGCCTCTGAACTGAACGTCATATGAGGCGATCGCCATGTCGGCACTTCGGATTTTCCAAGCTCTGGTAGCGGCGGGTGCAATTCTCGTCGGAGTAGCGCCTGTGTCGGCGGACGACACCGGCTTCGCTTACATGCACGACCTGCGCCGCGAAGGCGGCCGCACGTGCTTCACCGACCACTATCACTACGGCAGCGGCAGCGGCGCGACGAAGGCCGCCGCCCAGAAGGCCGCGATCGGATCCTGGTCGAGCTTCACGGATTTCGAATACGGCAGCGACTGGGCGCGCTTCTCGCGGGCCGCCAGCAAGAGCATGACGTGCGGCGGCGGTTCGGGCGGCGTCGACTGCCAGATCGAAGCGCGTCCCTGCAAATAGCTGAAGCAACACGAATCGCAACGCCGTCCCGGATCGCCTCCGGGGCGGCGTCGTTCGTCTAAAGACGAGCGGTCGGCGGGACTGCGCTGTGTGCGTCTGAATGGCGTTAACATCCTGACAGCGCCGAAGAAAATCGGATTTTTTGACGGCCGAGGCCGGCCGCGAAGATCCGGTTTCGCCCTTTGTGCTTGTATTGCAACGCAAAGGGTCTTTTGGCATGGTCCCGCGCGCGTCCCGAAAAGTATCGCCAGGGACGAAGGAATTTCCTTTTTCTGACCGCACGAGCGTGTGTGCGGAGCCAATCCAAGCGCCGGCCGATAGCTGCTGGCCACAAATGGGGGAATCACGTCGATGACAGAGATTCTATGGGGGATCGTCGCTTGCGGCGCACTCTCGATCGTCTACGCCGTTCTGACGATTCAGGCGGTCATGAAGGCCGACGCCGGCAACGCCAAGATGCAGGAGATCGCAGGCGCGATCCGTGAAGGCGCGAGCGCCTACCTCAATCGCCAGTATCAGACCATCGGCATCGTCGGCGCCGTGATCTTCGTCCTCGCGTGGGTGCTGCTCGGCGCGCTGGTCGCCGTCGGCTTCCTCGTCGGTGCCGTGCTCTCCGGCCTCGCCGGCTACATCGGCATGAACGTCTCGGTGCGCGCCAACGTGCGCACTGCGCAGGCGGCCACCGTCTCGCTCGGCAAGGGCCTCGACATCGCCTTCAAGGCGGGCGCCGTGACCGGCATGCTCGTTGCGGGCCTCGCGCTGCTCGGCGTCGCCATCTACTACTACGTGCTGACGGAGGTGCTGGGCTACGGCGCGGCCGACCGCACCGTCATCGACGCGCTCGTCGCGCTCGGCTTCGGCGCCTCGCTGATCTCGATCTTCGCCCGTCTCGGCGGCGGCATCTTCACCAAGGGTGCGGACGTCGGCGGCGACCTCGTCGGCAAGGTCGAAGCCGGCATTCCGGAGGACGATCCGCGCAACCCCGCCACGATTGCCGACAACGTCGGCGACAACGTCGGCGACTGCGCCGGCATGGCGGCCGACCTCTTCGAAACCTACGCCGTGACCGTCGTCGCGACCATGGTTCTCGCCGGCATCTTCTTCGCCGGCCAGGCCAACCTCGCGGCCCTGATGGTCTATCCGCTCGCGATCTGCGCCGCCTGCATCGTCACCTCGATCATCGGCACGTACTTCGTGAAGCTCGGCGCCAACAACTCCATCATGGGCGCGCTCTACAAGGGCTTCATCGCCTCAGCCGTGCTGTCGATCGGCGGCCTCTACGCCGCCACGCATTACGTGCTCGGCAACTGGGGTGAGGTCGGCACCGCCGCCGGTCTCTCGATCACGGGCCAGAACCTCTTCATCTGCGGCCTCGTCGGTCTCGCGGTGACGGGTCTCATCGTCTGGATCACCGAGTACTACACGGGCATCGGCTACCGCCCCGTGCGCTCGATCAGCCAGGCCTCCGTCACCGGCCACGGCACGAACGTGATCCAGGGTCTCGCCGTCTCGCTCGAAGCGACCGCGCTGCCGACGATCGTGATCGTCGCGGGCATCCTCGTGACCTACAACCTCGCCGGCCTGTTCGGCACCGCCATCGCCACGACCACGATGCTCGGCCTCGCCGGCGTGGTCGTCGCGCTCGACGCGTTCGGCCCCGTGACGGACAACGCCGGCGGCATCGCCGAAATGGCCGGCCTGCCGAAGGAAGTGCGCCGCTCGACGGACGCGCTCGACGCCGTCGGCAACACGACCAAGGCCGTGACCAAGGGCTACGCCATCGGCTCGGCCGGTCTCGGCGCGCTCGTGCTGTTCGCCGCCTATAACTACGACCTGCAATACTTCATCCAGAAGGCCAACGAGGCCGGCTCGACGAGCTACCAGTACTTCAAGGGCGTCGAGACCAACTTCGGCCTCGACAACCCGTACGTCGTCGTCGGCCTGCTGCTCGGCGGTCTCATCCCGTACCTCTTCGGCGGCATCGCCATGACGGCCGTCGGCCGGGCGGCGAGCTCGATCGTCGAGGAGGTCCGCCGCCAGTTCAAGGCGAAGCCGGGCATCATGAAGGGCACGGAGCGCCCGGACTATGCGCGCGCCGTCGACCTTTTGACCAAGTCGGCGATCAAGGAGATGGTGATCCCGTCGCTCCTGCCGGTTCTGTCTCCGATCGTGCTCTTCTTCGTGATCGAGCAGATCGGCGGCCGCGGCGCCGCCTTCTCGGCCGTCGGCGCCATGCTGCTCGGCGTGATCGTCACGGGCCTCTTCGTCGCCATCTCGATGACCTCGGGCGGCGGCGCCTGGGACAACGCCAAGAAGGCGTTCGAGGACGGCTTCGTCGACAAGGATGGCGTGAAGCACGTCAAGGGCACGGATGCGCACAAGGCGTCCGTCACCGGTGACACCGTCGGCGATCCCTACAAGGACACCGCCGGCCCCGCCGTGAACCCGGCGATCAAGATCACCAACATCGTCGCCCTGCTGCTGCTGGCGGTCCTGAGCCACGGCTAAGCGGCCGATACGATACGACGCGAAACGGAAAGCCCCGGAGCCGATGAGCTCCGGGGCTTTTTTGCAAGCTGAGCCTCGCGCAGGTCTTCTGCCTCCAGGCGATGGCAAAGATGGACTGCGGTTGCGCTTAAGTCCCCGGCCGCTCCACGCCCTCACCCGGAAGCGATCTTACGATCGCTTCCGATCTCTCCCCGTCCAAGCGGAGCTTGGCTCCGCCAAGACGGAAGAGGGGGTGGAGCGGTTAGAGATGACGCACATCCGTATGGCCGCGCTCGTCTCAGGGCGCGTCGAGCTCTTCCGGCGCGCCTCCGAACCGCAGCAGGTTGCCGTGCGGATCGTGGACATAGAACTCCTTCATGTTCCACGGCCGCACCGCGAAGTCCGAAAGCCCGGGCACGCCCTTGTCCTTGAACTCCGCGTAGAGGGCCGCGATCTGCCCGCCGCGGATGTAGCAGGAGGTGTGCTCGGGATGGATGCGGTCGGGCGCGAGCCAGAAATGGATCTCCATCCGGTCGCGCCGCGCGATCAGGTAGTCGCCCATCGGCTCGACCGCGAAGCCGAGCTGGTCGCGATAGAAACGCGCGGTCTCGCCGATCTCAAGCGAGGCGAGGATAGGGATCGCGATGGCCAGATCGTCGTCGTTCGACGCGCCATCGCCTGCCATGGCTCAATCGCCGAAGATCTGCTTGGTGCCGAGGTTGCGGAAGAGCTGCTTGATGAGCCCGTCTTCCTTGCCGCCCGGCGCCGGCGTCGTGCGCGAGACGAAGTCGAACACCTTGCCGTCCTTGAGGCCGTAGTTGGCCACGCGGTCCACGGTCTGGTTGGGCGTGAAGTAGACGGCGAGCACCTGTCGGTCGACCTCGTCGCCCTTGAAGAAGGCCGTCTTCTTCTCGGTGCTCGAGATGTAATAGTAGACGGAGCCGTTGCCGATCGTCGTGGTGGTGGTGGGCGTTCCGAGCACGAGCCGCACCTGCTCCTGGCCCATGCCGGGCTGCACCTGCGCGATGTCGTTCTCGCGGAACAGGTGGCCGTGCTTGGTGATCTGCTCGCTGCAGGCCGAAACCAGGAAGGTGGTCAGCACGAGAAGGGGCATGAGCGCGCGCAGCGCGAAATCCGCGCTCCTGCTGCGCTTCACGCCCTGGCGCGATGCGTCCGAACCGCGCATAGTGTGGCAACCCCCTTGGAGACTCATGAATTCCCTGCGCTCATAGCCCGCCCTTAGCTTAAAAAGCGGGCACAAGGCAACGCTGTGGCGTTGTTCATCCCCTGCGCGTGAGAAGTGGAAAAACCTGCGTGTTCACCTGGTTGAAAAACCGAGCGGAAGACCGTCGCACAGCAATCGACCTTTATGGCGCGATCGTGACCCAGGCGCGCGCACCCGACCTTTTTGCCGCCCATGGTGTTCAGGATACACCAGAAGGGCGCACCTCCATGATCATCGCGCTGATGGGCCCGGTGCTGCAGCGGCTGGCCGCGGAAAAGCCGCGCGCGGATCGATTGGCCCGGTACCTGACCGAGACGTTCGTGACCGACATCGACGATTCGCTGCGCGAGATGGGCGTCGGCGATATGTCCGTGCCGAAGAAGGTGAAGCGCGCGGCCCAGGCGCTGGGCGAGCGCGGCCTCGCCTACCGCAGTGCGGCGCAGAGCGCGGATCCCCGGACGGCCGTCGCCGCGGAGCTGGCCGTGAGCATGCCCGGCCTCGCCGGCGACGAGCCGCGTGCGCGCGCCTTGGCCGATCGCGTTCTGGCGTTCCAGCGCCATGTGGACGGTCTCCCGCTTGCCGCCCTCGTGGCCGGCGTGTCCGCGTATATGCCTCAGAAAACCCCGTCCGCGGCCGCGGCGGAAACCCGGAGACCCGCATGACAGCGCTCAAGGATTGGCAGCACCTGACGGCCGAGATCGCCGACCGTCCGTTGACGCGGACGCGCGAGGCGACCGAGGAGGAACGCATCGAGCTGGCGCGCGAGCTCGACATTCCGTCGTGCGAAAGCCTGCGCGTGTCCTACACGATCAAGCCGACGGGCAACGGCCGCTTCACCTTTTCGGGCAAGCTCGACGCCGCCGTGACGCAAGCCTGCGTGGTCAGCCTCGAGCCGGTGCCGGCGAAGATCTCGGACGACTTTGCGATCGACCTCGCCCCGGCCGAAGAGCTGTCCGGCGAGGAGAGCGACGAAGCGGATCGCGAGGTTCTGAGCCTGCCCGACGTCGAGCCCATCGAGGACGGCCGGATCGAGGTCGGCGCCATCGTGTTCGGGATGCTCTCGGCCGCCCTCGAGCCCTATCCGCGCGCGCCGGGCGTGGAGTTCGACTGGGTCGATCCCAAGATCGCCGCCGATCCAGCGGCGCAAAGTCCGTTTGCCGCACTGGCCAAGCTCAAACCGAAGCAGTAACTCGGAAAGACGAATTTTATGAGCCGCTTGCGTGCGGCAACCGGCGAAGGCGCGTCGCGATCATCCCGTGGCTAAACTGCGGAAATCGGTTGTCTCGCGGGTGCAAACGAGTATTTTCCCGCTGGCTTTGTACCGGGGGGTACTGAGAATTTGGCAGGAGGCCGTGGGGGTTGCCACAGCGGCTCGGCGGCGCCGTCGAACGCGAGCCATCATCGGCATTTGGTCCTTTTGACAGGTTGGTGAACGTCCAATGGCATTGCCGCGGACACTAGCGCTGGACGCCATGGGCGGCGACCATGGCCCGGAGGTTGTCGTTCCGGGCGCGGCCCTGTCGTTGGAGCGCCATCCGGCGCTGAGCTTCATATTCTGCGGCGACGAGGCGCGCATCGCGCCGGTGCTGGCCCAGCACCCGGCGCTCGCGGCCCGCGCGCGCATCGTCCACACCACGCTCGTCGTTTCGATGCACGACAAGCCGAGCCAGGCGCTGCGCCGCGGCAAGGGCTCCAGCATGTGGCTGTGCCTCGAAGCCGTGAAGAGCGGCGAGGCGCATGCCGCCATCTCGGCCGGCAACACGGGCGCGCTGATGGCCATGGCCAAGCTCGTCCTGAGGCCGATGAAGGGCATCGAGCGCCCGGCCATCGCCGCGCTGTGGCCCACGATCACATCCGAATGCATCGTTCTGGACGTCGGCGCCAACATCGGCGCCACCGCGCGCCAGCTCACGGAATTCACGCTGATGGGGGCGGCCATGGCGCGCGCCCTGTTCCATGTCGAGCGGCCGACGGCAGGCCTCCTCAATGTCGGCGTCGAGGAGATCAAGGGCGCCGAGGAGGTCAAGGAGGCGCACGCGCTTCTGAAGGCGGTGGAGCTGCCGCTCGACTACCGTGGGTTTATCGAGGGCAACGAGATCGGCCAGGGCCGCGTCGACGTCGTGGTCGTCGAAGGCTTTGCCGGCAATATCGCGCTCAAGACCGCCGAGGGCACGGCCAAGCAGATCGGCCAGTACCTCAAGGACGCCATGATGCGGACGACGCTGTCGAAAATCGGCGCGTTCCTGGCCCGCGGCGGTTTCCGGGTTCTCAAGGAAAAAATGGATCCGCGCCGTGTAAATGGCGGCACCTTCCTGGGATTAAACGGAATTGCGGTTAAAAGCCATGGCGGAACCGACGCGCTGGGCTTTGCGAGCGCGGTGGATCTCGGCTACGAGATGTCAGAGAGCGGGCTCCTCGAGAGGCTGGCCTCCGACCTCGAGGTGTTCCATGATCGCCTCGGTCAGAGCACTGCCGCGCCACAGCCGCAGGCTGCGCCGCTAGGTCCGCAAGAAGCAGGATAAGACGAGGACACCTTGGCAGTCATTCGATCGGTCGTCCGTGGCGTCGGCGCCCATTTGCCGAAGCGCATCGTGACCAATGCCGAACTGGCGAAAAGCGTCGACACGAGCGATGAATGGATTGTCGAGCGCAGCGGCATTCGCGCGCGCCACATTGCCGACGACGACGAGCTGACGTCGACGCTGGGCGTCGGCGCGGCCCGCCAGGCGCTCGTCCGCGCCGGCATCGACCCCGTCGACATCGACCTCGTCATTTGCGCAACGGCCACGCCCGACCGCACGTTTCCCTCCACGGCCGTGCGCATCCAGTCGGCGCTCGGCGTCACCCAGGGCGCCGCGTTCGACGTGCAGGCCGTCTGCTCGGGCTTCGTCTACGCCATGACGGTGGCCGACAACTTCATCAAGGCCGGCCAGTCCAAGCGCGCGCTTGTCATTGGCGCCGAAACGTTTTCGCGCATCCTCGATTGGACCGATCGCTCGACCTGCGTGCTCTTCGGCGATGGCGCGGGCGCGCTCGTGCTCGAAGCCCAGCCCCAGCACGGCACGCGCGACGATCGCGGCGTGCTGTCGACGCTGATCCGCTCGGACGGCCGTTTCGAGGACCTGCTCTATGTGGACGGCGGCCCCGGCTCGACGAAGACGGTCGGCCATCTGCGCATGAACGGGCGCGAGGTGTTCCGCCACGCCGTGCAGAAGATCTCGGGCGTCATCGAGGAGACGCTCGTCGCCACCGGCTATGCCGCCGACGAGATCGATCTCTACGTTCCCCATCAGGCTAACGTGCGCATCCTCGACGGCATCGCCAAGAAGCTCGGCGTGGCGCCGGAGAAGATCATCAAGACGCTCGAGCGGCACGGCAACACGTCGGCGGCCTCGATCCCACTCGCCCTCAACCTCGCCTTCGAGGAGCATCGCCTGCGCGAAGGCAACCTCGTGCTTCTGGAGGCCATGGGCGGCGGCTTTACGTGGGGCGCGGTGCTGATCCGCTGGTGATCTCGCACTCGCACATCGCTCTCTTCGCGATGCACAAATCAGCCCTCGGAAGGCTGGAAACGCCCGAAAACGCGGGATAGCTAATTCCTTCTGACATTTCAGTTGCTTGTTTGACATCTGTTATTGACCGCGCGTGCGGCCGCCGGTAGCATAAGGAAAAATACCTAGCTACGGGGAGGCGTAAAATTATGAATGGCGGCAAGACATTGACACGCGCGGATCTCGCCGAGGCGGTTGTTCGCAAGGTCGGCCTTCCTCGCAATGAATCTCAGGAGCTCGTCGAGCTCGTTCTGAATGAGATTTCGGACAGCCTTGCGCGCGGCGAGCAGGTGAAGCTCTCCTCGTTCGGCTCGTTTGGCATTCGCCAGAAAGGCGAGCGCATCGGCCGCAATCCGAAGACGGGCAAGGAAGTGCCGATCACGCCGCGCCGCGTGCTCGTGTTCCGGCCGAGCAACATCATGAAGGATCGGATCAACTCCGGTCGCTCGCGCCGCACGAAAGCCGCCGAGTAGAGCTGCAGGCCAACGTCGCGCTCTCTTCGTTCGTTCATTCGCTCTTCGTTCATTCGCTCCTCCCGCGACGGACGCGTCGCGGATCGCAACGCGCAAGGCGTGTGGGCCTCGACACTGAGGCAGCGTCCCTGCTGCACGCTTCCCCGCATCTCCCGCTGCGTGCATTCCGCGCTGAACTCGCGTCCATGTGCGAACGGCGCGCCGCGCTTCGCGCGATCGCATCACCCTCCGACAAAAAGCTGTGATCTACGCACCGGATTGATCGAGACGGCGCGAGACGTTGCAGGTATCATTGCCAACACGAGTTGGTGCGTCGGGCGCTGACCGGCTTGTTCTCGGGCAAAACTTGTCCTCGAGCAATGAGGGCCGGCTCGGAAGCCTGATCCGACTGCGGAATTTGAGTGGGACGGCGCACATCAGCGTCGCGGGGACGGCGGAGCCGGTAATCCGGCGACACTGAGCCAAGGCATCGAGGGGTAACGATGAGCAAGGCAGCAGAGGCATTTCGCACGATCAGCGAGGTCGCTGACGAATTGGACGTGCAGAAGCACGTGCTGAGATTCTGGGAAGCACGCTTTCCGCAGGTGAAGCCCATGAAGCGCGGCGGCGGCCGGCGCTACTATCGTCCGGAGGACATGGAGCTTCTGCGCGGCATCCGCCACCTGCTGCACGCCGAGGGCTACACGATCAAGGGCGTGCAGAAGATCCTGCGCGAGCAGGGCATCGATCACGTCAAGCAGCACGGCCGCGAGCCGGAGGTCGCCACGGGCAAGGCGCGCGGCGTTGCGCAAGCCGATGCACGGGCTCTGCCGGCCAACGTGGCGGTCGCCGCCGCGCCTGCGGCACGCGCAGCCCTCACGGCGACGCGTCGGGGCCGCGGACGCAACGGCGCAGTCGATCACCTCGCGGCGATCGAGGCGGCCATCAAAGAGCTGGAGCAGTGCCGCACTATCCTGCTCGAATCCATGGGCAAGGCCGAGCACACGCGTCCGGCCCGTCGCGCCCGCGCCGTTGGCGCCTGACGCGGCACGGCAGAGACCACGGCGGCGGAGGCTCCCCGCGAGCGTCCGCCGATGTGGAGTAGGACGCGCATGGTGCCGGACCGGCCGCGCGGCCTGCGGAGCGCGCAACCGGCGGAGCGCGCGATGAGCGCCGAGACATGAGCGCCGAGGTCTGGTTCATCGACATGGCCGCCTGCGCCGTGGTGCTGGATGAGCTCGAGCGCGCAACGCCGCGCCTCCCGCCGCCCGCAGACATGAAGCCGCCCGAGCGCCGGCGGGCGCACATCGCGCTGCGGCTGCTGCTGGAGCGCAAGCTCGGCGCCGGCATTCGCGGCGCGCCGTTCGCGCGCAGTGCCACGGGCAAGCCCAGCCTTCCCGGCACGTCGGTTCACTTCAGCCTCGCGCATACGCACACCGCCGCCCTCGTCGCCGTTTGCGACAGCGGGCCGATAGGTGTCGATCTGGAAGCCCCGCGCACGATCCGCATCCCCACGCATCGCCGCCCAGGCATCGAAGCGCTCGCCGTGAGGGTCGCGGGCGGCGCGCCGCTCGGCGGCCAGGACGCGGATGCGCGTTTCCTTCACGCCTGGGTCCGTCTCGAAGCGGTCGCGAAGGCCGAAGGAACGGGGATCGGGCACCTGCTCGAAGCCGCGCGTCCCGGCCGGTCCGAGCCCGCTGCCATCCCGGCCGATGCAACCCTTGCGGTGCACGATCTGACGGGGCTTCCGGGCTTCTGCGCGGCCGTCGCCCTGAGCCCGCAGGAACCGCCACCGGGCGTCCTCATGCTGCCGGCGTCCATCGCCGAAATCGACGGTTTGCTCGCGGGGGTGGACCTGACGCCGCTGCGTGGAACGAAACGTTGACCGCGGCCGCAGAGCCAGACATAAGGGGGGCCGAAGTCGGAGCGTAGCGCAGCCTGGTTAGCGCACCAGTCTGGGGGACTGGGGGTCGGAGGTTCAAATCCTCTCGCTCCGACCAATTTACCCCATTAAAATCAATAAGTTGCCTCGTCGTCGAATTTGGGCGCTGTTCTCGAATTTGGACCCAAATGGCAACAAATGAGGGGTATCGGCGCACAGAGTCCCTAAATAGTCCCTAAATTTGATCACGGTTTGTTCACGGGGATTGGCCGTGTCTGCCGGGCATAACGTGCTCGACCGAGCTTGCGGGTGGGCGTCGATCAATCCGGCATTTCCAACGATTACTTTGAGGTGAGCACAGGCATTGGCCGACTGACCGTCATGGTCCCGTCAGCGCAATCGGACGAAGTGATCAGCTGAGTTCTTGGGCGCGTCCGATGAGACGTCGCCTACGAGCTGCGCGCCGCGCGTGCGGAGCCCTTGCGAGCATCTCGTCGTTGACCGGGGTGTTCCGGTGATCTGCTTGAACCGGCTGTGGCCGTCCGGTGTGCACATCATGGCAATCTCGACAGCCATCCACCCAGGCCAGTGACGCGTCCGGCCCATTCTCCTTCGATCGTGGCTCTCGCCGCCTTTGAGCCATCTATCAAGAATGAGTGTCTAGGTTCGGTGTCGCTGATCACGCTTGCCTCTTTTCCTGAGAAGCAGCGGCGAAGGTCTTGCCATAGACGGCTTGCACACGCTCAGCCTCGTTGTCAGTGAGTTGCTGAAACTCACACTGTCGCGCGCGCTGAGAGAGCTTTCCATTATTTTGCCGTAGCATCCGAAACAGGTGATCAATCGTCTGCTCTGGCATGTCGACGATCTGTTCGACTCCGGCCTTGAACGCGTCGTATCGGCGTAGATAGTCGGTTTCGGCAGGTAACTCTTCCTCGACTGTCTTCCTCACGCATTCAAACAAAAACTCCGTCTGAGGGGTGGCATCGAAGAACCTGTAAAAGTCCCCGGTATCATTCAGAACGCGCACATTACCTTGCGGCGTGGGCTGCCAGTCTACGACAGGCAGCACGCGCGTCGAATATGCTTCGAGAACGTTGCGGTACTCATCGATCCTGTTGAGGATTGCAGACGACACAGGAAATACGAGGCCGGGAGGATTGAATCCGCGACGGGCTAGAACGTGGTGGATGAGGTAACGATGAATGCGGCCATTGCCATCCTCGAACGGATGGACAAACACAAATCCGAAGGCAAGCACCGCCGCACCGATCACAGGATCAAGATGCTCGGATGCCGTGAGGTCGAACTCTGACAGGCCGTTGACCAAGCTGTGCAGATCGTCAGGCCGCGCGCTGATGTGATCCGGTATCGGCCCGCCGGTGTCGCGGTCGTGTTCACCGACGAACCCCCCTTCGTTTCGGAGTCCTAGACGAACAAATCGAGCATCTCCGATCACGATTTGCTGCAGCCGTAGGAGCTCGTCGAGATCAAGCGCTCTGCGTCCTGCTTCGCCGATTGCCCGCCCCCATCGCTGGATGCGATCTTGCGGAGGGTGTTCACCTTCGATGACGTAGCTGGACTTTGAATCCTTCAACAGCAGGAATGCAGCCGTGCGCGCGAGCAGATTGCGAGGGACCTCGGCCACCACCGCCCGCGCTCGTTCGGCGAGGTTGGATGCAACAAACTCTTCGATCCTCGCGGTTCTGAATACGAGCGGGCAAAACTCGGGGGTGCCGGGCAAGTTGTTCTTTACCCGATGACGCCTTGAATTTACCGCAGGGACATCAAATTGAAGCTTGGGGTCAAGAACAGTAACGTATGTGCCGGCTGCTGCGTCAGGCAGATCCAGCTGCGTACCGGTGAGCCATTCATAGAGAAACCAGATGCGGCGTGCATAACGCCCCGTCGGCTCAGCCCGAACGAGCCTCTCGATTTCCGCCGCGCCCACGGCAAGGAACAGACGTTTGAGCACGGCGAGGTCGAGGCCCTCATGCTTCAGGGCGAATGTCAGATGGCCTTCGAGGCTGGCATTCGGCGCATACCTCGGCCCGAATATTCGCCAGTCCTGTTGCTCAGTACGACGGTGGCGGCTGCCGATTGCTGAAAGAGTGGCCGGGATCGGAACTGCAAGGCGATAGGCGTCAATCAGCGCCGCGTAGCCAGCTGGCGTGGCAGCCTGGGACAGCCGTCTTTCGTGAAAGACGGTTACAGGGCCTGAAAATCGGTTCTGCGGCGCTCCGGCCATGAAAAATGGCATCTTCCTGTGAAAATCGATACAGGAAGCATCCTACCATGAAAAACGATACAATATCATAAAATTTGATAACAAACGGCGCAACAGTATGAAAATTGATACCTATTAGCGCTAACCGCGGAGACACACCCGACGGGCTTACCCTGTGCTCCCGGACGGGAGCATCGCTGTACAAATGCCTAGAAATTTCCACACATAATCCCGTACGGGATCAATTATCCATCAACGCTCCCGATCGGGAGCAAGAGTTCTTGACTGGCTAAGATTTCTAGCCGTATGTTCCCGTACGGGAGCAGATGATATGACTAGGTCGCCCTATAGGAAGAAGCAAAAAAAGGCAGATAGGATGCGCCTAGCTGTGCGCATCCCGCTTAGCGAAGACGCCCATTCCCTCGTGGATCGCATTCAGCCGTCACTGAAACTGTCGGACCTCATCAACACCCAGGAGATGACGTCCGCCTTAGCTGCCTATCAGGAAGTAGGCGAGCAAGTGCGTGCGACTTTGCAGCTGCCCCATCTTGAGGAGCTTCTCAGGCAAACGCGCGAGATGGCAGCTATCGGAAACGCGCAATTGGTGGGCCTCAAAACGGCGCAAGAGATGGCGCGAGTAGCCGCAACGGCAGCTTCTCCTCCGCTCGTCGGGTCTCGATCTACCCTTCCGCCTCCACCAACCAACACGGGATCCTCGATGGTCGTCACGTCCGCGCGCGATCTTGGCCAGCTTATTCGAAAGGAGCGCGAAAACCGCAAGCTGTCTCAGCAGGAGTTCGCCGACCTTGTTGGCGTCGGGCGACGTTTCATCTCCGAGCTCGAGAACGGCAAGACGACCCTCGAGTTTGACAAGGTGCTGCAAGTGGCCTCCGCCACTGGCATCGATGTGTCGGCGCGACGCCGATGACAGAGCTGATCCTCGACGTGCGCCTCGACGGCTTCGCCGAGCCCGCCGGCGCTCTCGTACGCGATCAAAAAGGCGCGCTCGCATTCGTCTACACAGCGGCGCATTTGGCCCGAACAGACGCGTTGCCTTTGTCGTTGTCATTGCCGCTAACCGACGAGCCCTACGGGGATGTCACGGCACGAGCCTTCTTCGACAACCTGCTCCAGGAGCGGGACGGTGCGCTCACAGAGGTGATGGCACGCGAAGGCCTGGGCCGAGACGATGTGGCTGGTCTTCTGCTGCATCTTGGCAAGGATTGCGCCGGGGCTTTATCTGTCCTTCCAGCAGGCGCGCCGCCGATAAAGGTGCCCGGCAACCCAGCGACGGACTACAGGCCCCTGAACGAGAGCAAGTTGATCGACATCGTCACGGCGCTGCGGGATCGACAACGTCTCCCTCAGGGAACAACGGATCCGTCTCCACTTGCAGGTGTCCAAAGCAAGATTGCGCTCACCCGATTGCCCGATGGCCGATTTGCCGAGCCACTCCCGGGGTCAGGTGCACCCACGACACATATTTTAAAAGTTCCGGACCGAGATCACCCGCGAGACGCGGCCTACGAATCCGCGACGCTTGATCTGTCTCGCGCGCTTGACTGTGAAACATCGGATGCGCTTGTCGTTGACGTCGGCGGAATAGAAGCTTTGCTGGTGCGGCGCTTCGATCGCGCGCTCGACGGGCAGGGGCACATTGTTCGATTGCACCAAGAGGACTTTGCACAGGCGCTAGGTCTACCGGCGGCACTCAAATATGAGCGCAAAGGGACCAAGGAGCGCCGCTTCGATGTAGCAGGGATTCGCAGGGTCCTCGATGCGACCACCAATCCCATCGACGCTCGGGACCGCTTCATCCGCGCGACCATTTTTGATCTCATGACCGGCAACGTCGACAATCATGCCAAGAATTTTGCCATCCTCCACACGGCCCTCGACGGCATCGGCTTCGCGCCACGTTACGACCTACTCCCGACCCGCCTCGATCCCAATCTGACTGACGAGTTGGCATTCAAGATCGGCAAGGCCACCACATTGGACACCCTGACACGCTCTGATCTAGACCAGTTTCTGACGGCGCTTGGCGTGAGTAGTACCGCAGCGCGGAGACGCGTCTTCACGCGCCATGCACAGTCTCTCGCCAAGGGGCTAAGCGAGTCCTTTGACGAGCTGACACGCAAGGGAATGAAGCCATTCGCCGATCTCATGGCCTCCAATCTGCGCCAGCTCCTGCCTGTATTGGGCATTGTAGTGCCAGAGGCAGCAATGGCGCGCGATGCCTTTGTCAATCGCGGTGGTGGATGGCTGAGCAGCTAAGCGGCGGACCGATCGTTGAGATGGCGGCAGAATGTCACTGGAAGCGACACCACTACGTGCCCGTCATGTACCTTGAGGTCTTTTGCAGAAAAGACGGAATATTTGACCCCGGCAATCCGCTGATAGGATCGAACGCCAAACCGCAACTTTCGTTCTGCCGAGGAAGCGGACGAAACATACACACTTCGACTGTCAGTCATCGATGCCGCATCTTCGTCCGCTCTGGCGCTTAAAACGGCACTGCTGGATGTTCAAGCATGACTGCGACCCAAGTGGGCAACAAACGCATGGCTAGGATTACGCTCAGCTGCTGCGACTAACATACATCGGAACAGCGGTGGAGCCATTCCGACGTAGTGAGTTAGCCCGATACCTACTCATCAATACATGGTTCCTATGGAGCTAATCTCCCTCCCGAACCTGCTTCATCCGAAACATTAACGTGTGAACCGGCCCTGCTCACGTATGACGATCGGCGTCGAAAACTGACCCCGCCTCCAATCTCTCCGCTGCTTCGCTACGCTCCGCAGCTCCGAGCTTGGAGGCGAAGAAGTTCATGCTGCAGAGGGGTCAGCATTGCACGCCGATGAGGGGTCAAAGTTGGGTGCCGATTGACAACTATTGGCGCTGTTGGCAAATGAGTGCGCTGTAACGAGTGCGCCTCTTGTCAACAAAGCCGACGACGAACCTCGCCATATATTTGGGCTTGAACTCCGTCGCCGTTTTCCAACCCCTAAGAAGCAGGCTGCACGCTCACAGCAAAAATTGGAGGAAAAATCTCCTTAGCTCGCAACCATTTGATCGTGCGCCAGCCACGGCTGGTGTAGAGCAAAATCAAAGACTATCCGAGAGATGTGCTGCGGCGCATGGCGGGATCTCGTCGAACACTTCAAGCCCGAGCCAGGACAAGCGGAGCACGATCGGCTAGCCCTCACGTATCCGAGCGCGCGAGAACTCTTCCCCGGACACGATTCAGGGTGAACACGGGGGAGCATACCAAAGTTGGTTTGAGTGCTCCGCCAAGTGACAATCGCCAGCTCAGCTGCTAGCGTTAGAAAATTGCCAACGATCGATGTTGAGTTTGGTTTTGCTATGAACATTCAAACAGTGACCGTGTATCCTCTCGGCCGCGGTCAGTCGATAGCGGATATTCTCGCCCTCAACGCCCCACTTTTTCATTGGGTTGGTAGTTCGATCGTCACGAACTGCATACTCGAGAGAGATGTGGCCATCGTCGCGCCAAGCACAGAACAGAATATGGTTGAAGAGCTCGCCAAATCCCTGCAGTCGGAACTGCGTGGGAGGCGTATCGACATCCGGCTCTCCGATGTGATCAGAGACGGCGATTCGGTGATGGTTATCGGATCCTGTAGCGGTACGCGGACAAAGTTTGAGGGGATGGAAGCGATCGGAACGTGGATCGAGCTGTCTAGCAGCGCAGGATGTCCGTTTTACACCGAGCCGGACTTGACCAGAACGCCTTACGGGTATCGCGTCGATGCGATAAATTTTGCTCCCCCTTCGGGCGAGGCTCCCGCCGAAGAGGAGCTTGCCCATCTTCCAGCAGTTTTCGCGCTGTGCTGTTCTAGGATCTTTCGGTTCTGCGCAGACGCGCCCATGCCCCTTCACGCGTGACGCGCAGGTGACGTCACCTGCTTTGGCGGCCGAGGCGCAGTCAGACCGCAACCGTGAACTTCAAAACGCAAAGCTTCTCCCATGAACGATGTCGATGCTCTGATCGCGCGGATACACGAGCTCGAGCAAGCTCTATCGGCCCGGGACGATCACATTGCCTCCGATGCCATTTTGCTAGAAGGCCGGTTGCAGACGATCCAAAAAATGGATGCCTTAATCAAAGAGCGCGAAGCGCATATTGCCGCCGACGCATTGATCTTGCAGGAA
The DNA here is from genome assembly GCA_964386545.1 of uncultured Hyphomicrobium sp. Taxonomy (GTDB): domain Bacteria; phylum Pseudomonadota; class Alphaproteobacteria; order Rhizobiales; family Hyphomicrobiaceae; genus Hyphomicrobium_C. Next base: position 12,651 of record CAYLSI010000035.1, on the reverse strand, counting down.
CGCTTGGCGGCCATTCAGCGAATGGATGGCATGATCAAGGAGCGGGATGCGCACATCGCGGCGGACGCATTACTCTTGCAGGAACGCCAGAAATTGATCGAGCAGCTGGGCCATGAGCTTCAGAGCCTAAAGCAAGGCTGAAGGCTTGCCACGTGGACAGGCAACCACAAGCATCATGGATTGCCGCGATGTGCATTTGCAAGTCTGTCCGATCGGCAACCGTTCCTTAACTGCAAATCAGCCCAGATGGCTTGCCGCTCGTGACCCCCTCAGAGGGTCGGAAAGGGGCGGTACCTTATCGGCCGGTGACAGTGGATAAGACCGATGCTAGCATTTTAGGATAGTAAGTCCTCGATGGTGCTGTGGTGACTGCTGTGAGCATTCGAACCGTAAAGGTACCGACCTCAAGTCGCGTTTCGATCGTCGACGTTATCAATGAACACGCTCCCCTCTTTCATTCCATTGCATGTTCGATCATCGACAACTGCATCCTCGATAGGGACGTCGTCATTGTGGCGCCCCGTGAGGACCCGACGCTCGTGGAAGAAATTGCGAGCTCGCTTAAGGACGAGCTGTCTGCAAGACACCTCGAGATCAAGCTTTCCCCGCCAATTTATGTCGGGGATTCGGTTATGGTCATTGGGTCCAGTCAAAAAAGGAAGACCAAATTCGAAGGGATGGAGGCGGTCGGCACCTGGATTGAACTCTCCGACAACGCCGCTCGCCCTGTTTACACCGAGCCTGACCGAAGCAAGACGGCCTTCGGCTATGGCGTTGATGCCATAAATTTTGGGCCGGATCCCCACGGCGACCCTGGGGCAGATCCATCAGCCCGTTGGCCTCGCAATGCCCCTTCCGACCAGGAGCGCGCCAACCAGCGTGCTTTTTTCGCTTTGTCGTGCGGCATGATCATCCGTATTTGCGCGCAAGCGCGCACACCCATGCATCCCTGACGACAGGCGTCGCCATGCTCGGCTGAGCAGCGTCAAGATGGGGGGCGCAGGTATGCGAACGGCTGGCCAAAGCGCGCATAGTGCGGATTGTACCAGGGATCGACTTCGAGCGTCCGTCCCCATCGGGCACGCATGAATTCGGCGGCGTATTCGTAGGTCGCGACGCTCGGTTCGGAGTCGAACGCCCGCAAGATGGTCTTCGACTCGTGGTGGATGGCGAATATCGCGGGCTCGTAGAGGACGCGATGGCCGCGCGACACCGCCTTGAGGCAATAATCCACATCGCTGAACCAGATCGGCAAGTTGTCGCCATCGAAACCGGCGAGTTCTTCGAAGTCCGTCCGGCGGCACGCGAGAAACGCTCCGGTTACTGCCGACACCGACCGACGTGTTTGCCATCGTCCGAGTGGACCGGATGCGTGTTCGTTGGCGCCTCGCCCCTCGTGCTCCGTTGCGCCGTTGATGCCGAGCACGATCCCCGCATGCTGTAGGGTACGGTCGGGATAGGCCAAACGCGCGCCTACGACGCCGACTTCGGGCCGTGCCAGTAAGCGGCGCACTGTGTCGTCCCAGCCTTGCGACATCAGCTCGATATCGTTGTTCAGGAAAAGCAGCAACGGTGAGCGCGTCGCGCGGACCGCCTCGTTGTTCAAAGCGGACCAGTTGAACGGTCCGTTGGACTCGATAACGGAGATCCGTCCTTTCAGGCGTTGTTCATCGAGCCAGGAACGTGTGGCGGGGTCGTCCGACTGATTGTTGACGACGGTAATCGCCATGAGATCGGGAGCGGCCGCTGTGTTGAACAGCGAGTCGATGCACGCTGAGAGCAAGTCGACGTGATTCCGTGTCGGGATGACAATGTCGATGGCCTGGCGTTCCGCGAGAGGCCAGACGGCCCGCGGAGCGGGGATGCGCTGCGGTTCGGTTTGGGCGGGCTGGTCTCGTGCGGCAAACCGGCTGGCCAGCGGGTGAGGAATATGGGCGATATTGCCGATTTTGGCGATTGCGGCCGTCAGACGCGACCACAGGACGTTATCGGCAACATCCGACAGCCCTGCGACAGCGGAGGCGAGCACGTCCCGGCGGACGGCGAGCAGCGTGCCAAAGTCGTGACCCTGGCTCACGAGCTCTGGGTCGAACGCGCCGCGGAGGGCCGGATTGCAGAGACGGCTTTGTGGCGTTCCTCCGTTGACCAGCGTATCTTCATCCGAAAAGAAAGCCACGGCCGACGAACGCTCGGCCTCGGCCGCAACCCAGCTGAGAGCAGCGGCATCGAGACGAGCTGGTGTTTTGAGCAGCACAATCCAGTCTTCGTCGGTGAAGGCTGGCAGGCACTGCCGGATTGTTGCCTCCATGGACGACGCTGAGGAGGAGGTCCACGAGATGGGATCAAGCGAAGCCAGATGGCCGCGCAACGGAACGAGGAGGTCATCGGCGAGGCAGGGCATGACCGTGCGCGGCAGGCCGATTGCCTGCTGGCGAAGCGACGCGAGGCAAAGGAGGGCTTCGGAAGGGCCTGAACGGCTCAGGACAATAACGCCAGATTTCGCCGGAGTAGCACCGACATCGGGCACCGGAACCCGATAGAGACGACGGTAGATATCATAATGCTCGACGGGCACCGCTGAAAGAGCGCGGATCGCAGGCAGATCCTGCTCAATGCGGCTGATTGCGGCTTTGAGCGACGAAAGCGCGTCGGTGACGGATTGGGCGAGCGTGAACCCCAAGCCCGTGCTCTGCTCGACGTTACAGGCGCGTCCGAGCGCAATGATCTCATTGAGGACGTCGCGGGAGCCGGGCACGATTTCGAGCGCGTTCGCGAATTCGCGATATGCATCGTCCTTGCGGCCGTCGAGCCGTAGCGCGCGTCCGAGCTGGAGGTGGGTATCCGCATTGCGCGGCGTCAGAGCGAGAGCAGATCGGTAGGCCTTCTCGGCTTCGGCAAAGTCACCGTCGTCCTTGAGCATATTGCCCAGTTGCACCCAGATATCGGCGCGGGACGGAGCGACGGCGAGGACAGCTCGGTAGGCTTCCACGGCTGCTCGGAAGCGGCGCGCATCCCGGAAAGAGTCCGCCTTGGCGATCAGAATTTCGGTGTTGTTCGCAGGTCCGCTCATTCCACGTTCCGGGGAGTCGTTGCCAGCGCGGGTTGGACTCGTTCTAACGCGGAACGGACGACGGAGCGAGCCCGATGTCGACAGCTCTCGCGTTCTCGCCGAAGAGCGCATGGCACATCGGTCCAGCCTAGATAGACCGTTACATGCGGTATCAGAATTCTGGTGCGGGCTTCAAGTGACACTGAAGTGCGCCGATTGATCGGTCCCGATGCTGTCCTCGCCGCGCAAGCCTTCCAGCACGATGCGGATCTTCTCCTCGGCCGAGAACTGCCGCCTGGTGGCTCTGCGGATGTCTCGAACGGTCTTCTCGGCACCCTCCGGCGCCTGTCGGTCTCGCTGTCTCATCGTCCCTCCGGGGGCTTACGATGAGCCGCAAACTCTCTCTTATGCAATCAGATCAAACCGTCCGGTAGGTCCTGACGGGGGACAGCTTGGCGACGATCTCTTCCGGCTTGTGTCTCTTCCTCGGCATTGCAGTCCTCCTCGGGCAAAAAACCATACTTCGAGTCGGACCAATTCAGTGGGGGGCGGATCACGCAGGCTACGCCTGCTCCGTTGCCCACGCAGCCTCTAGCCGCAAGAGGCATCGTGAACTAACATTCCAACTGGGCCACTCAGTGGGGGCCGACACGGACATAGTGGGCCTTCCCATCGGCGTGCGCCCGGGGCGCTCGAAACTGGGCGGCTGAAGCACCACACGGACGAGAAGCACCTGCAGATACTGGCTAACCCTCATCGAAAGTTGTAAATTCGCCACGCTGGAATTGCAGACGAGATGGGATGGCTTGCATCCATCGGTGGACGTGCCATTTTGATAACGGTTTGAATGTCTGCAGTCTTTCTAGTCGAAGACGGACGGCCCACCAGACCGATGAGAGATGTCGCCGATTGCCGGGGGATGTATGAGAGTTTCGATCATAGTGCGGAGCTACAATGAGGCTCAGCACATCGGAAAGCTTATGCTCGGAATCGAGGCGCAGTCGCTTCAGCCCCATGAGGTGATCCTGGTCGATTCAGGATCGACCGACGACACAGTACGGATTGCGCAGAGCTTCGGCGCGAAAGTCGTCAAGATCGACAAACGCGGATTTACGTTCGGACGCGCTCTGAACATCGGCTGCAAAGCGGCAACCGGCGATATCCTCGTGTTCGCCAGCGCTCATGTCTATCCATGCAGGCGTACGTGGCTTGCGGAGCTCGTCAGCCCGTTCCAGGATTCGCGCGTCGTGCTGAGTTACGGCAAGCAGCGCGGCAACGGCGTCAACAAATACTCGGAGCACCAGATCTTCAAGGCCTGGTTCCCTGAGCAGTCGGTCTGCCCACAACGCAGCTACTTCTGTAACAACGCCAACTGTGCCGTACGCCGCTCGGTCTGGCTGGAGCAGAGCTATGATGAAGCGCTGACCGGGCTCGAGGATCTCGACTGGGCGAAGAAAGCGCAGGAGCGGGGCGGCTGGATCGCCTATACGGCCCGGGCTGAGATCATCCATGTCCACGACGAGAGCTGGCTCAGCGTGCGCAACCGCTACCGGCGCGAGGCGATGGCCCTGCGCATGATAGACACGTCAACGCGCTTCACCGCATTCGACTTCGTGCGGATGCTTGTCAGCAATTGTTTCGTCGATCTGAGGGAGGCCGCCCGCGAAGGCAAACTGCTGAAAGAAGCCGGCTCCATTTTTCTATTTCGGTACAATCAATTTGTCGGTACATATCATGGGCATAACGGGCCGGGCGAGATAACGGCCGATCTCCGGCGCATTTTCTATTTTCCGAAATCCGTCCGCGAGCCGAAGGGCGAGGAGGAGCTGTGCCCTGTCGAGCACGAAATGATCGATTACGATCGCTTGCTCGCAAAAGATCGTGTGGCAAGCGCCGGTTCCGGTGCTCCGGACGCAGCTTCAAGTCCGCGGCTGGCCCTGGTCAACGAAAAGACCAGACCGCCCCAGGCGGCGTCGCGTGGTTGACCCCAATTGGATCTTCGCACCACATTCCCTTCCGGGCCGGTCTCCGCTATCTAGCAGCAGCCTAGGCCAAACGGTTTAGCGTCGGACTCTCTTACGGTGCAAAGATCATGACCTATCGTCTCGTGGCGCTGATGCCGATGCGCCATTCCTCCGAGCGCGTGCCCGGAAAGAATTACCGCCCCTTCGGCGACGGCCGGCCGCTGTTCCGTCACACGCTTGACACGCTGCAGGGCTGCAGCCTGATCGACAAGATCGTCATCAACACGGATTCGCCGACCATCGCAGAGCAGTGCGCGGAGGCCTATCCGGATGTCGTCGTCGTCGATCGACCCGAGCACATTCGCGGCGGCATGACACCGATGAACGATGTGCTGCTGCATGACGTGAAGACCGTGCCGTCGGAGTTCTATCTGCAGACGCACTCCACCAATCCCATCATGACTACCGCGACGGTGACGCGGGCGGTGGAGACCTTCTTCAGGAATTATCCCATCTACGACTCGCTGTTCTCTGTGACGAAGGTCCAAACGCGGTTCTGGGATTCTCTGGCGCGCGCCATCAATCACAATCCGAACATCCTGATCAGGACGCAGGATCTGCCGCCGTTCTATGAGGAGAATTCCTGCGTCTACATCTTCGAGGGCCGGACGTTGATCGAGAGACACAACCGCATCGGCAACCGCCCCTATCTGTTCGAGATGGATCCTTACGAAGCGATCGACATCGACGAAGAGATTGATTTCAAGGTCGCCGAGGAGGTGTTCCGCCAGCGCAAGGGCCTCAAGGCATGACGTCCGTCGCGGTCACCTGCCTCCATCTCCAGCGCCACTTCGGCGCGTTCCGCCCGTTGTTCGAGAAGTATGGGCTCGAAGCGGTCTTGCCCGAGGTCCGCGGCCAGCAGCTCGATGCCGACGAGGTTCTTCGAATCCTTCCAGGCATGGCCACGATCATCGCCGGAGACGACGTCGTCGATCGTGCCGCGCTCGTCGCGGCGAAAGACAAGGGTCTCAAAGCCGTCATCAAGTGGGGCATCGGCACCGACAGCATCGACAAGACTGCCGCTGCGGAGCTCGGCATTCCCGTCTTCAATACGCCAGGCGTGTTCGGCGAGGAGGTCGCCGATCTGGCGCTCGCCTATCTCCTGCTTCTTGCGCGCGGCCTGCATCGGATGGACGCGTCCGTGCGCGACGGTGGCTGGCTGAAGGTCGAGGGGCGGTCCCTGCACGCCATGACGGCCGGCATCGTCGGGCTCGGCTCGATCGGCCGCGCAATCGCGCGCCGATGCGCGGCTTGCGGCATGAGGGTGATCGGCTCGGACGCGGTGGTGGCCCTCGATCCGGCATTGCTTGCGCAATCGTCGGTTACCCAGGTACCGTTCCATCAGGTCCTGGCGGAAGCCGACGTGCTCCTCCTCGCGTGTGCGTTGACGGCCGACAACCATCACCTGATCGGCCGCGAGGCCCTGGCGCGCATGAAGCCTGGGAGCTATCTCGTGAACGTCGGTCGCGGCCCGCTCGTCGACGAGGCGGCGCTTGCCGTCGCGCTGCAGGAGCAGCACCTCGCCGGTGCCGGGCTCGATGTGTTCGAGGTCGAGCCGCTGCCGGCCGACAGTGCATTGCGCGCCGTCGAAACCTGCGTGCTCGGAACCCATAACGGCTCGAACACGCGCGACGCAGTCGAGAAGATCAACCGCATGACAGTCGAGATCGCGCTGGAGGTCCTGGGCCTTGAACGCGCGTCGTTCGCCCCGAACAGGGTGGCATGACATGGACGCGCCCCGCTACGCCGTCTATCCGAGTCTGAAAGGGCAGGTGGTCGTCATAACCGGCGGCGCGGCCGGGATCGGGGCGGAGATGACCCGCCAGTTCTCGGCGCAGGGCGCCCGCGTATTCGTGCTCGACATCGACGTGGCGGCAGGATCGGCGCTCGCTGCGGAGCTGGCCGACGCGCACGGCCCTCGGGCCGTCTCGTTCGTGCATTGCGACGTCGTCGACTGCGACCACCTGGGGACAACCGTGGACGCCATCGGCCGCGACAACGGCCGCATCGATACGCTTGTCAACAACGCTGCCAACGATACCCGCCACGACTGGAAGTCATTGACGCCGGAGGCCTGGGATGCCTGCCTGAACGTGAATCTGCGGCCTCACTTCTTCGCTTCGCAATCGGCGCATCCGCATCTTTGCAAGGCGGGCGGCGGGGCGATCATCTGCCTCGGATCGATCGCCTGGCTGAACGGCACGACGGACATGGTCGGCTATACGACGGCCAAGGCTGCCACCCATGGACTGGTCAGAACGATGGCGCGGCTGTTCGGGCCGGACCGCATCCGCGTGAACGCGCTGCTGCCGGGCTGGACAATGACCGAACGGCAGGTTCGGCTTTGGGTCGACGAAGCCGCGGAGAAGGCTATCGCCGCGGGCCAGTCGCTCCCCGACAGGCTTCAACCCGCGGACGTCGCCCGGTTGGCGTTGTTTCTTGCCTCCGACGATGCGCGGATGTGCACGCAGCAGACGTTCGTCGTCGATGGCGGATGGGTTTAGGTGGCGTCGAAAAAATGGGGCTCGTCGCAGGGAGCGCATCAACACGCGTCGAGAGATGATCCTTGATAGAAATCAAGGCATAGTCTACAAGAAATACTGACGGATCGTTCTTTTTCGCCTACTATGAACAGTATAAGGACGGCGCTACAGCGTGAGTGAGAAAACTGCTTTTGTAACAGGTATTACAGGTCAAGACGGAGCTTATCTTGCTCGCTTTTTATTAGATAAGGGCTACGTCGTTCACGGCATTAAACGCCGTGCGTCTTCTTTCAACACGGCCCGCGTCGATTCCATTTATATCGACCCCCACGAAGGCGAAACTCGCTTCTTTCTGCATTATGGCGATCTCACCGATGCCACGAATCTCATTCGGCTGATGCAGGAAACGAAACCTACCGAAGTTTACAATCTTGCAGCCCAAAGCCATGTGCAAGTCAGCTTCGAGACGCCCGAATACACTGCAAATTCCGATGCCCTCGGAACCCTGCGACTGCTTGAGGCCATACGTATCCTGGGGTTAGAGAGAACGACCCGCTTTTACCAAGCTTCGACCTCCGAGCTGTACGGCAAGGTTCAAGAGATCCCTCAATCCGAGACGACGCCGTTCTATCCGCGCTCGCCTTATGCCGCGGCAAAGCTCTACGCCTATTGGATAACCGTCAACTATCGTGAAGCATACGGAATGCACGCCTCAAACGGCATCCTTTTCAATCACGAAGGGCCGATGCGTGGGGAGACATTCGTCACGCGCAAGATTACGCGCGCCGTCGCTGCGATCGAGCTCGGATTGCAACAGACCCTCTACCTTGGCAATCTCAATTCCCTCCGGGACTGGGGCCACGCCAGAGACTATGTCGAAGGCATGTGGCTTATGGTGCAACAGCCCCAACCTGATGACTACGTGCTTGCGACCGGCGAGATGCACTCCGTGCGCGAGTTCGTCGAACTCGCATTCGCAGAGGTGGGGCGGACAATCGAATGGAGAGGCTCGGGCGTCGACGAGATCGGTATCGATGTCGCCACAGGCATCGAGCGGGTTAGGATCGACCCGCAATACTTCCGGCCGACCGAGGTGGACCAGTTGCTTGGCGACGCCTCCAAGGCGCGCGACAAGCTTGGTTGGAAGCCGACGATTACGTTCGAGGAGCTTGTACGGGAGATGGTGCGCTCAGATCTCGATGCGGTCGCCCATGAACGTCAACGCAAAGACCGATCTGGATTCTAGCTCCGCCGATCAGCAAAAACGGGACATGATCAAAGTGTCGCAGCCCGCGGAAATTTATTCTCTTGCCGGCAAGCGGGTCTGGGTCGCGGGCCACCGCGGCATGGTCGGCTCGGCGATTGTCCGCCGCCTGGCTCAGGAAGCGTGTCAGATCCAGACGGTTGACCGCCGCGGCCTCGATCTCACTCGCCAAGCCGACGTCGAAAGCTGGATGAGAGAAAATCGGCCGCAAGCGGTGTTCCTCGCAGCCGCCAAAGTTGGGGGTATCGTCGCCAACAACTCCTCTCCTGCCGACTTCCTCTACGAGAACCTCATGATCGAGGCCAACGTCATCCACGCCGCGTATGCGGTCGGCGTCGAGAAGCTGCTGTTTCTCGGCTCTTCTTGCATTTATCCGAAATTCGCCCCCCAGCCCATTTCAGAAGACGCCCTGCTCACCGGTCCTCTAGAGCCGACCAACGAATGGTACGCGATCGCAAAAATCGCGGGCCTCAAGCTGTGCGAGGCTTACCGGCGCCAGTATGGCGCGGACTTCATCTCGGCCATGCCGACCAATCTCTATGGTCCGGGTGATAATTTCGACCTCACGACCAGTCATGTCTTGCCTGCCCTCATCCGCAAGGCGCACGAGGCGAAGGTCCAACAGGCGAAAGAGATGGTCATCTGGGGGACAGGCGCACCCAGGCGCGAATTCCTGCACGTCGACGACTGTGCCGACGCCTGCGTGCGACTCATGAAAGTCTATAGCGCTGAAAGCCATGTAAATGTCGGGTCCGGCTCGGACCTCACCATCCTCGACCTGACGCGGCTCGTCCTCACAGCTGTAGGGTTTTCCGGCGACATCGTTCACGACCTCACCAAGCCCGACGGCACGCCGCAGAAGCTGATGAACATCGACAAAATACGTGATCTCGGGTGGACGCCGTCCATCCCGCTCGGCGACGGAATTCGCAGAGTATATCAGGATTTTCTCAACTCGATCGAGGCTAGTGGCTAGCTGGGCTGGTGACCGAGCGCGCGCTGAGTGCGTCAACGAATCCGTATGGACGATCTGCATCGCCTTGGTGCATGCTGATTATTTGAAAAGGGTTACTGCGCAAGAGGATTGTCACGTGTTCGAATCGATCTCGATCGAATATCCGAGGGTTTCAGACTATGTGCGTTATACGGAGACTTATCCCGAATTGATGGGATCCAGCCTCAAAGAGGTGCAACGTGCATGGGTATTCGACAAACTTTGCGACCTCTTGCCTGACCGGTCTCGCGTGATCGACCTCGGAGGCTCGTCGTGCGAGCTGGCCGACTACATGTCGTCACGGTATCAAATGACCGTTGTCGATCCCTATGACGGGTCAGGCAACGGCCCGAAAACGCCAGAGCACGTGCGCCGTAAGTTTCCTCATCTCAATATCATCCAAGGCTTCCTCGATAGCGACACCACGCTTTCCGGCTACGATGCCGTGGTGAGCTCGAGCGTGGTCGAGCACATTCCGGTCGAGGCGCACGCATCGACCGTTGCCGGCATCTATAAAGCGCTCAAACCCGGCGGCTTTTCCATTCATTCCATCGACCTTACCGTGCGGGGCGTCAACGGTTTCATGGAGCGCTTCGGCGCTTTGATCGAGTCGTTCGTTTCCACGCATCGTTGCTGGATCGACATTGACGCGTTGCGCCGCGAGATGCTCGCCGACGTGGAGACCTATTACCTGTCGCCGGCGATGTACAATCAATGGCGCAAGGGGCGGCCCTTCAAAAACTACCCCTGGCGCCAAGTCAGTTCCGTTAATTTCGTCGCACGAAAACTAGGCTAGCTGGCCGACGGTTGGTGAGTTTTCCGCTGCGGTCGACCTCGAAAAAGCAGAAGGTCGCCGATCAGCAGATAGGATCCGCGCGTCAGCCTGCTGAGCGCCGAATTTCGATCGGGGAGATCTGCGCGAGACAATGGCACCTCATGGCCCAATCGGCGCCTATGTCACCGAGGTTTGGTCAGCCCAGGCAATCCTCGGCGAATGTCCGACGTGGGACGCCGAGACCGGTCGTCTCTACTGGATCGACATAAAGGGCCGGCAGCTCCATGCCTATGGTCACCATGACGGGACCATGAAGAGCTGGCCACTGCCGTTCCAGCTCAGCTCGCTTGCGCGCGCCGCCCACCCGTGGCGCGCGCCGAAAGGTCTGGCGGGGGATGCCTTCGTCGGTTGCGGCGATCCGGGCCTGACTTGGATCGGAGTGGAGGATCGCGCTGTCTCGCTCGTTCCAATTGTCCATCCGGAGCGCAACGTTGCCGGCAATCGCTTCAATGACGGCAAACTCGGTCCGGACGGGCGCTACTGGGCGGGGACGATGGACGACCGCGAACAGGTCGCGAGCGGCCGGCTCTACGCCTTTTCTCCCGACGGCAGCTATCAGGTCATGGACGAAGGCTACCTGGTTGCCAATGGCCCCGCGTTCAGTCCGGACGGACGCTCGGTCTATCACAACGACTCGGCGCTACGGCACATCTATGCCTTCGACATGGAACCGGACGGCCGTCTGGGCACCCGCCATCTGCTCAAGGAGCTAGCGGTCGCGGATGGCTGTCCCGACGGCATGACGGTCGATGCAGAAGGCAATTTGTGGATCGCCCTCTGGGACGGATATCAGGTGCTGAAGCTCGGGCCGGACGGAGGCAACCTCGGTGCGGTGGCAATGCCGACCGCCCGCTGTACGTCCTGTGTATTCGTCGAGCCGCACGTCATGTATGTGACATCGGCCGCCATTGGCGTTGAAGGTCAAGCTGGCGCCGGCAGCTTGTTTCGGGTGGAGTTGTTGTGAGCAGTTCCAGAGGCGGTGAAGGGGATCAGCGGTACTGACGACAACTAGTCTAGGCGGCGTCGAGCTTGTCCCGGATTGAAATCGCGTAAGCGGGCCCGAACTCCGCATCGACCTGCCCTGCGGCGAACATGAAATGTGGCAGGAAGGAACGGGACACGCATAGAAGGTCAGACCACACGGAACCGAGGCGGTGACGTTCGGTGCGAAGGAAGTCCGCATAAGCGGAGAGCTGCGAGAATTGCTGGCGGGGCCACGCCACGAGCACCGTCCGGCCGGTCGATAACGAACTCGACCGCACGATCTCCCAGGCTTCGAGATCGGCGTTGCGGCTGTTGATGATCGTGCATTCGGTGTCGATGAAAACGAAGTCCCGGTCGCTAAGGTAGTCGACAACGTCGGGTTCTCCCATGAACTCAACATGCAGAATGTCGATCTTCCCTTCGGCGAGGAGACGCTCGCAGCCTTTCAGGACTTTGGCTTCTGCGCCTTGTGTGTCGATCTTCAGGAACCGAATGTGTTCGTCGAACACGCTGTCGAGCCGGCACGTATTTACGGTGAAATTGTTCTGACCGCGGGGCTGTGAGACCAGCATTCCCAGAGACGAGTACCCGGCGTGGTTTTCCCACCCCGGCTCGCTTCCGGCTACGACGCTCGGCACAGAGAACGTCGCTTGGCCGTCTTCGTCGCATACGGCGCGCGGATCGAAGGTGACGCGCGGGTCGCCTGCCACATGGTCTGTGAAGAACCGGTGATTGCCGGGGAATGGTTCAAAAGCATGGACGCGAGATTGTGGTGACATGCGCAACATTGTCGTCGTCATGTAACCGGTCGCCGCTCCGACATCGACCATCAAATCCGGGTCGAGATAGCGGAGCACCTGGTACGGGGCGTGGGCCCGATGCTTGAAGATCGTTCGGCCTGAGAGAAGTGTTGGCTGCATCGTGTCGGCCTCGCGCGCTTGGTCGGGCATTATGTGTATGCAGTCTGACCTTGCCCCCGCAGGGGTACCCGATCTGAGCTAGAGTCCGTCGATCCGAG
>CAYLSI010000034.1:0-35315 GCA_964386545.1 uncultured Hyphomicrobium sp. | reverse complement strand
CGAAAAGGCGGCGATGCAGGACGTCATCGGCTTCTGCGTCTCGCGCACGCACTAGGTGTTCAGTCCCAAGTTGTGATGGATTGGGTTGGTGGCCGGTCCTCCCCCTAAAAGACGTCATCCCGGCGCAGGCCGGGATCCAGACACGCCTGCGCAGTGTGCAAAGGTTCGATTGGTCCAGGTGGAGCAAGGCTTCGCCGGGATAAAGCCTGATCGTTTCGAGAGGGACGCGGCGATGCGTCCACCGGGAACGTGACTCAGACTCTCGAACAACGAGATAGCGCGCGTTCGCGCCGGAGCAACCGAGTCGATCCAAAGCGAACGCGCTCTGACGCCCGGCGCGCGTCAGCCAGCCGCCTCAGCTCAGAACCGCCGCCGCCGCCCACCACGCGGGATGGGACGCCGCGAGGCGATCGCGCGCGCGTTGCGCCGCCGCCGCGTCCTGAAACACGGCGAACGACGTCGGCCCCGCGCCCGAGAGCGCGGCATAGCGCACGTCGGGATCGGCCCGCAGCACGTCGAGCACGCGTTGCGCATCCGGCACGACCGCCGAGGCCGCCGCTTCGAGATCGTTGCCGCGCGCCCGCAGGAAGGCGAGCAGCGCCGTGGCATCGGGAAACGCCGGCGCCGGCTCTGCGCGCCAATCGGCGGCAAGCGGCGGCGCACCGAGCGCACGGAACACGCGCGCGGTCTTGTCGGCCGGCACGCGCGCCATCGGGTTGACGAGAAGCACATCGAGCGGCGGAAGGCCGCCCGCGAGGTCCGCGAGGCCGTGTCCCGCGCCCGTCATCCAGAGCGCGCGGCGTTCGAGGCAGACCGGCACATCGGCGCCGAGGCGGCCCGCGAGGGCCCGCCAGTCGACGGATGCCGCCGCCTCGGGATTGGCCGCACGGACGGCGCGTAGCAGCGCCGCGGCATCGGCGGACCCACCACCGATGCCGGCCGCCACCGGCAGGCGCTTTTCGAGATAGACGGCCCCGAGCGCCAGGTGCGGCGCATCGTTGGCCAGCAGCGCCAGCGTGCGGTCGAGAAGGTTCTCCGATCCCGCCAGCGCACCGGCGAACGGCCCTCCCACGCGCACGGTCGGCGGCGCCCCGCTCTCGAACGTCACGTCGTCGCCGACGTCCGCGAACGCCGTGAGGCTCGCAAGCTCATGAAAGCCGTCCGCGCGCTGGCCGCACACGGAGAGCGTCAGATTGATCTTCGCGGGAGCGAATTCGCGAATGACAGCCATGCGAGCCGCGCGCGCTGTGAGACTGGGAGCCCCGGCGACCCGGCCGCCGGGCGCTCGGCTACTTCGGGTCCGGCTCGGTCGAGCGCGCGGCCTGCTTGCTCACTTCCTGCGGCGATTGAAACGCGGCGAGGCCCGTCTCGAGCTTCTTCTTGATCTTGGCCTCGTCCTCCGGCGTCGGCTTGAGCGTCAGCGCCTGATCCCACTGGAAGCGCGCCTCGCGCTCGCGGCCGACGCGCCACAGCGCATCGCCGAGGTGATCGTTGAGCACCGGATCGTTCGGCTCGAGCTCCACGGCCCGCTCCAGATAGCGCACCGCATCCTCGAAGTTGCCCTGCATGTAGTGCGCCCAGCCGAGGCTGTCGACGATGTAGCCGTCCTCGGGCTTGAGAGCGACGGCCTTCTCGATCAGCGCCATGCCCTCCTTGAGGTTGCGGCCCTGGTCGATCCACGAGTAGCCGAGGTAGTTGAGGATCAGCGGCTGGTCGGGATAGAGCGCCAGCGCCTTCTGCAGGTCGGCTTCCGCCGCCGGCCAGTTCTTGACCCGCTCGTAGCTCGTGCCGCGCGCGTAATAATAGACCCAGTGGCGCCGCTCGGGCTTCGGAACGAGCGCCAGCGCCTTGTCGTAATAGGGAATGGCGTCGGCATAGAGCTTGTGCGCGCGCAGGATGTTGCCGAGCGCGTCGAGGATTTCGAGCCGGTCCGAGATCGTCAGCGGCAGGCGGCTCTCGATCTCCGCGTCCGCGGAGGCTTGCGCCGCCGGAGCCGCCGCGCTGGCGCCGTTGCTGCCCGCGATGGCCCGCAGCGTCGACGGGCCGGCCACGCCGTCCGATCCGAGATCGTGCTTCTTCTGGAACGCGGCCACCGCGCGGCGCGTGCCGGGGCCGAAGCGCCCGTCCGCCGTGCCGATGTCATAGCCGAGGGCGTTCAAGGCCTCCTGCAGCATCTTGACCCCGTCGCCGCGGTCGCCGAGACGCAGGACGTCGTGCCCGTCCGCCAGCTCGCCGAGCCGCGACACGGCAGGCGGGACCGGCGCGGGCTCGGCCACGGCTTTGGCCGCCGGCTCCGCGGCCTCCGGAGCCTTGTCGTCGAGCAGCCGCGTCAGTGTCGCGCGCGCCTCGTCCAGCTTTTCGAGCGAGTTGAGGTTGAACGCCTTGCGGATCTCGACCGCCGTCGTCAGCGGGCTCGTCGAGGGAATGCGATCGTAGGTCTTGATCGCCTCGGCATACTGCTTGTTGCCCTCGTAGGCGCTGGCCAGCGCCGCGAGCGCGAACTGGTGCGTCGGCTCCACGTAGAGCGCCATCTGCATGTAGAGCACGCCGACCGCGACCGCGCCTTCGCCGATCAGCGCTTCGCCGAGCCCGTAGAACACCTCCGCCATGCCTTCCGACGCATTCATGACGATCGGCTGGATGGTCCGGCCCGACACGACCGCCTGGCGCAGGCTGCGCAGCAGCGGATGCCCGTCGCCCTGCGACTTGGCGATATGCGCGTCGATGATCGAAAGCGCCTTCTTGCGATCGCCCGTGATCGCCGCATGGCGCGCAAAAGCCAGCGCCGTGCGCAGCGTGCGCCCGTCCTGGCCGTAGACCTTCTCGTAAGCCTGGCGCGCGTCCTTGCGCTTGCCGGCGATGTCCGCGATCAGCGCGCGATGGTAGCGCAGGAAGAACTGCGCCCACTCGGCCTGCTTCGGCAGATCGAGGCTGGTCAGCGCATCCGACATCTCGTTGTGCGCCACATGCACCCAGGCAATCGCCATGGCGCTCGTCAGCTCTCCGATGGGGCCGGAGCCAGCCTCCTTGAAGTGCTCTTCCGACTGGCGCCATTCGCCGGCCTTGAAGTCGCGCAGCGCGAGCGCGAGCTGGCCCATGCGATGCTGCTTCTGCAGGCCGACGAGATCCTCGGCAAGCTTGAACGCGCGCGGCCAGTCGCCACGCGCCGCCTCGATCTGGAAGGCCTGTTCGAGCAGAAGCTCGTTCGCGGGATCGTGCAGCAGCGCCGTGCGGTAGAAGTCCGCCGCCTCTTCGGCGTCGTTCTGCGTGCGCGCGAAGCGGCCGGCGAGATAGCTGCCGACGAGCGACCGCGTGCCTTCGAACGCCTCGCTCGTCGTATCGGGCGTCTCGGCCTGCGACAGCGCTGGCGAGCAGATCAACCCCACAGCGACGAGCTGGGCCAGGAGGGCTGACCGGCTACGGCGTACAATCATTCCTTTGATCCTCTCCGGCTGCTCGCACGACGTTCGGCGAGAGTAGCAAACCTTCCGACCGGTTGGCGACTCCACTTCAGCATTGATCCGAAGCAAAATTTTGCTGCCTCAGCGCGGCGCCCAGGCGCGAGCAAACACCTACATCTCGGCGTAATTCGGTCCGCCGCCGCCTTCCGGGCACACCCACGTGATATTTTGGCTCGGATCCTTGATATCGCAGGTTTTACAGTGGACGCAGTTCTGCGCGTTGATCTGGAAGCGCGCTTTTCCGTTGTCCTCGCGCACCACCTCGTAGACGCCGGCCGGGCAGTACCGCTGCGCGGGCTCGGCATATTCCGGCAGGTTGACCTCGATCGGGATCGAGGGATCCGTCAGCCGCAGGTGGACCGGCTGGTCCTCCTCGTGGTTCGTCGCCGAAAACGAAACGTTGGTCAATTTGTCGAACGTCAGCACGCCGTCCGGTTTGCCATAGGCAATCGGCTTGCTCGCCCGCGCCGTCTTGAGCGACTGGGAATCGGACTTGCCATGTCCGA
Source organism: uncultured Hyphomicrobium sp. (assembly GCA_964386545.1). GTDB lineage: Bacteria > Pseudomonadota > Alphaproteobacteria > Rhizobiales > Hyphomicrobiaceae > Hyphomicrobium_C. The sequence continues at coordinate 31,348 of CAYLSI010000034.1, read as the reverse complement.
GCGTGCCGAGCGGCGACCAGCCGAACAGCAGCGTGCGGCTCCACATGTCGACGGCGCCGAGCGCGACGCCCAGAACCGTGCCGAGGCGCGACCAGAGCGGCTTCACGTTGCGGACCTTCTTGAGGTCCGTGGCGATGGGGCCTGAGCGCACCGCCGGCTCGTAGTCCTCGAGCACGTCGTGCGCGCGCCCCGCGCCGAGCGCCGCCACGATCGCGTCCGCCGCATGGATGCCCGACAGGATCGCGTTGTGGCTGCCTTTGATGCGCGGCACGTTCATGAAGCCGGCCGCGCAGCCGACGAGCGCGCCGCCCGGGAACGCGAGCTCAGGGATCGACTGCCAGCCGCCTTCGGTGAGCGCGCGCGCGCCATAGCCGATGCGCCGTCCGCCCTTGAACACGGGCGCGATGCGCGGGTGCGTCTTGAACCGCTGGAACTCGTCGTACGGCGAGAGGTACGGGTTCTCGTAATTGAGATGCACGACGAACCCGACGGCGACGAGGTTGTTGCCGTAGTGATAGAGGAACGAGCCGCCGCCCGTCTTGAGGTCGAGCGGCCAGCCGAACGTATGCTGCACGAGGCCGGGCCGATGCAGCTCCGGCGCGATCTCCCACAGCTCCTTGAGGCCGATGCCGTACTTCTGGGGCTCGCTGTCGCGCGCGAGGTCGAACTTCGCGATCAGCCGCTTCGTGCACGAGCCGCGCGCGCCCTCGGCGAAGATCGTGTACTTGCCGCGCAGCTCCATGCCGCGCTGGAAGCTGTCCTTGGGCTCGCCGTCGCGGCCGACGCCCATGTCCTCCGTGGCGACGCCGACGACCGCGCCGTTGTCGTCGTAGAGCACGTCGTTGACGGAAAATCCGGGATAGACCTCGACGCCCAGCTCCGCCGCCTGCTCGCCGAGCCAGCGCACGACGAGGCCGAGGCTGCCGATGTAGTTGCCGTGATTGTTCATCAGCGGCGGCATCAGGATGTTGGGAAGGCGGATGTCGCCGGCCGGGCCCAGCACCAGGAACTGGTCCTCGACGACGGGCGTGGTGAGCGGTGCGCCGCGCTCGCGCCAGTCCGGGATCAGCGTATTGAGACCGATCGGGTCGATGACCGCGCCGGAGAGGATGTGCGCGCCCACCTCGCTGCCCTTTTCGAGCACGACGACCGAGATGTCTTCACCCTTTTCCGCGGCGAGCTGTTTGATGCGGATCGCGGTCGCAAGCCCCGCGGGCCCTGCGCCGACGATAACAACATCGAACTCCATGGCCTCCCGCTCGGGAAGGCCAGTCTCATCACCCGCCATTGATCTGTCCCTGAATTCCGCCTCTGCCCACTGCCGATTTGTCCTCAAATGCTAGAGGCGTCAAGCATTGTCGCCAATGCGTCCGAAACGCCGGAGGCGTGCATTTGGATCGCCGGGCCGGTAAAGTGCCGCGCCATGCAATCGGAGACCGACACCCGGGCCATCGCCGCCCTGCTCGACTGGTATCGCGAGATGGGCGTTGAAACCGCCGTATCGAGCGAGGCCACGAACTGGCTCGCGCGCGGAAATGCCGTGCCGGGACAATCGTTCAAGCTCGCGGGCTCGATCGCTGAAGCCGCACCGGCACCGGCAATGCCTGCGCCGGCATCCGGAACCAGCGATCGCGCACCACCCTTCCGCAGCACGGCGCAACCCGCGCCGATCCAGCGCCCGGCCGCCGCGCCCCCGCCGCGCATGGAAACGCGCAATGCCTTCGCCGCCGCTCCCCCGGATGCCGCCGAGCTCGCGGCCCGCACCGTCGCGCGCGAGGCCCGCGACCTTCCGGCGCTCGAAGCGGCCCTCGCCGCGTTCGACGGCTGCGGCCTCAAGGCCACCGCCAAATCGCTCTGCTTCTACCGCGGCGCCGAACGCGCCCGCCTCATGATCATCGGCGAAGCGCCCGGCCGCGACGAGGATCTCGAAGGCCGCCCCTTCGTCGGCCGCGCCGGCCAGCTTCTCGACAAGATGCTGAAGGCGATCTCGCTCGGCGAGAAGGACGTCCACATCACCAACGTCGTCTACTGGCGCCCGCCCGGCAACCGCACGCCGACGCCGCAGGAAAGCCAGGTCTGCCGCCCCTTCCTGGAACGCCAGATCGAGCTCGTCGAGCCCGACGTTCTGCTCCTGCTCGGCGGCGCGGCGGCAAAGCAGATCCTCGACACGACGGACGGCATCATGCGCATTCGCGGCAAATGGCGCGAGGTCGCGAGCGGCGCGCGCGCCATCAGGACCATGGCGACGCTGCATCCCGCCTACCTGTTGCGCACGCCAGCCGCCAAACGGCACGCCTGGCGCGATCTGCTCGCGGTTCAGGCCGCCCTCGAAGGCCCGGCGAAATGACCGCGCGACGCCCCGTTATGGCCGGATGCCTCCAGCGGTACGCGCGCCCTCTCTCGATGGGCCTCCGCCGGTCACGCGTCGCACCTCTCCGAGGAGACTGCCCCCCTCGACCGCGACGGATCTGGACCCCGACCGTCCATGCGGAGCATGGCTTCGCCATGACGTCGGGGTGACGTTGTATTGGGGAATGCGGCCTGCCTCCTCTTGGACGTCATCCCGGCGAAGGCCGGGATCCAGACACGCCGCCGCAGCGCCTCTTGAACCGGCGCGGCACCCGCCCCCATGTTCGCCCTATCCAGTCAGCACCAGACAAGCGCCACCATGACCCGCCTCGACGACACGCGCCCCTTCATTCCGCTCCGCATCGCCATCCTTACGATGTCGGACACGCGCAGCCCCGCCGAGGACCGCTCCGGCAACACCCTCGCCGCCATGGCCGAGGAGGCGGGCCACGCCGTCGCCGACCGCGCGCTCGTGAAGGATGACGTGGCGGCCATCCGCGCCAAGGTGGAAGGCTGGATCGCGGACCCCGCCGTGGATGTCGTCATCACCACCGGCGGCACCGGCTTCACCGGCCGCGACGTGACGCCGGAAGCGGTCAAGCCGCTCTTCGAGAAGGAGATCGACGGCTTCGCGATCCTCTTCCACCAGCTCTCCTACCAATCGGTCGGCACGTCGACGATCCAGTCGCGCGCCTGCGGCGGCATCTGCCGCGGTACGCTGATCTTCTGCCTGCCGGGATCGACGGGCGCCTGCAAGGACGCCTGGAACGGCATCCTCAAGTGGCAGCTCGACAACCGCCACCGGCCCTGCAATTTCGTGGAGATCATGCCGCGCTTCGAGGAGCACCGCGCGAAAGACTGATCGCGGGAAGACGCTAGCCGCGCCCCGCCACGGCCGCGCCGACCGGCTCGGCCTGTCCGCCCGTAAGGCTCGCGATGGCCGAGACGGGCAGGCCCAGCACGTAGAGCCCGAGCCGGAGCTGATTGCGCGCCATGCGTCCGAGCGCGCCGTCCTCGCGGAACTTTTCGCCGATCGTCACCGCGCGCGCGTTGATGTGCGACAGCCGCCGCCGTCCGATCCGCCGCGCGAGGTCGACGTCCTCCAGCATCGGCAGATCCGCAAAACCGCCGACGTCGCCGTAGAGCGTGCGCGGAATGAGCAGCCCCTGGTAGCCATGCGGAAGCTTGAGCACGGCCGTGCGCAAACCGACCAGATGCTCGACGACCCGCGGTGCCGTGCCGTCGTCGTCGAGGCCGAAGCGAAAGCTCGCGGCCGCCGCGCGCCGCCGCCCGGCCTGGACGCGCTCGATGTGCAGCGTCGTCTCGCGCTCCCAGCCGGCTTCCATCACCGTGTCGGCGTTGACGAACAAGAGCCACGGCTGGCGCGCCCGCTCGGCGCCGGCCTTGAGGCGCGCCCCGCGGCTCCGCCCGCCGTGCACGATGTCGGCCCCGGCCCCATCCGCGATGTCGAGCGTGCGGTCGGTCGATCCGCCGTCGGCGACGATGACCTCGCGCACCAGCCCCTCCACCGCAGCCGGGATGAGCGCGGTGAGCGTTTCGGCCAAGTACGGTTGATCGTTGTACGTGGGAATAATGACCGAGATCATGCTTCTGCATGGCATGGTTGGGCCAAGGCAACAAGCGCACGCGCCACCGCAGGGCACCCCGAGCGCGGCCGGGCGGCCACACCCCGCAGCCCATCCTCCGGGAACGTCCGGGCGGCGCAAGCATTTTGTTCTTTATTTGTTCTCATGCGCACCCTAGACTCCCGTCCATGAGCCTGAAGTCCTCGAAGCCCGGCAAACCGCCCCGACCTGCGTCCCAGACGGACTCCGGCAGCCTCGTCGGCGCGGACCTGCGGCGCGGCCGCGGCGCACGCTCCAACCACTCGGGCCGCTTCGAGAGCGAGCGGCGCGTCACCTTCGACGACGGCTGGGAGAGCCTGGGCGAGCTGGAAGCCTTCCGCACCGACGTGCACATCGAGCCCGCCCGCTCCATCATCGCGCGCAACCAGAGCCCGGACATCTCCTTCGACCAGTCGATCAACCCCTACCGCGGCTGCGAGCACGGCTGCATCTATTGCTACGCGCGCCCCACCCACTGCTATCTCGGCCATTCCGCCGGGCTCGACTTCGAGACCCAGCTCTACGCCAAGACCAACGCGGCCGAGCTTCTGGAAAAGGAGCTGGCGAGCAAAGCCTACGTTCCGAAAGTCATCGCGCTCGGCACCAACACCGACCCCTATCAGCCGATCGAGCGCACGTACGCCATCACGCGTGCGATCCTCGAGGTGCTCGACCGCTGCAATCACCCGGTCGGCATCGTCACCAAATCGGCGCTCGTCGTCCGCGACGCCGACATCCTTTCGCGCATGGCCGCGCGCGGGCTCGCCAAAGTGGCGCTCTCCGTCACGTCGCTCGACCGTCGCGTCGCGCGCGCCATGGAGCCGCGCGCCACCACGCCCGCCAAGCGCGTCGAGGCCGTGCGCGCGCTGGCATCCGCCGGCGTTCCCGTCTCCGTCATGGTCGCACCCATCGTGCCCGGGCTCACCGACTGCGAGATCGAGACCATCCTCAAAACCGTTCGCGACGCCGGCGCGACCGAGGCCGGCTACGTGCTCCTGCGCCTGCCGCTCGAGCTCAAGGACGTCTTCCGCGAATGGCTCGCGAGCGAGTTCCCCGACCGCGCCAGCCGCGTCATCAACCTGCTGCGCTCCATGCACGGCGGCCAGGACTACGTCGCCGAGTTCGGCCTTCGCCAGAAGGGCCGCGGCCCCTATGCCGAGCAGATCGCCCTGCGCTTCCGCCTGGCCATGAAGCGCCTCGGCCTCAACGCACGCCGCCAGCCCCTGCGCCTCGACCTCTTTACGCGCCCCGTGCCCAAGGGCGGCCAGATGAGCCTGCTTTAGGAAGCCGCCTCCCACTCATCCACACCCGCCTTTGACAGCGGCCGCCGAAGCCGCGACGCTGGCGCCATGCGGGTGGATGATTCGAGAATCGTGCCGACGTTCGAGCTCGAGGCGGCGGAGCTGGCCCTCGACGGCGGCCCCATCGTGGGCATCGACGAGGCGGGGCGCGGTCCGTGGGCCGGCCCCGTGGTCGCCGCCGCGGTGGTTCTCAACCCGGACCGCATCCCGCAAGGCATCGACGACTCGAAGGCCCTCGACGCGGACGAGCGCGAGCGCCTGTTCGAGCGCATCATGGTGACGGCGCTTGCGGTCGGCGTCGGCGTCGGCGACGTGGACCGCATCGACCGCGACAACATCCTCGCCGCCACCATGTGGGCCATGGCGGAGGCGGTGGGCGCACTGTCCCTGAAGCCGCGCCTCGCCCTGATCGACGGCAACCGCGCCCCGCGCCTCGCATGCGCCGGCCGCACCATCGTCAAGGGCGACGCCAAGTGCCTCTCGATCGCGGCCGCATCCATCGTGGCGAAGGTCACGCGCGACCGCATGATGATCGCGCTCGGCCGCGAGCTGCCGGGCTACGGCTTCGAGCGCCACAAGGGCTACGGCACGCCCGAGCATCGCGCCGCGCTCGTGCGGCTCGGCCTCACCGTGCAGCATCGCCGCTCGTTCAAGCCCGTCCAGCTCGCCCTCGGCCTGTTGGAAGCCGAAGCCGCTGAGCCGGCTCTATGATCGCGCCATAGCCGCCCATTGAGCCGCTAAGATTTTGCGAGCGCATGCCCTCGCATCGCCTGCTTTGGCGCATTGTCCGATCCCACGGATGCACGTGCGGATGCACGCCCGGATGCACGTGCTCCCCACCCTCCCCTCCGACGACCCGCTGTCCGCGTCCTCGGAAGCGCTCCGACACACACCGGCCGCCACACGGCCCTGCAAATCGCTACGCGCACCCCAACTGAATGTTGAACTTCCACACTTTCCCGGTTTAACGTCGAAACAGCACGGCAATTCAAAGAACCGTGCAGAGGGGAGCACGCCCGTGGAGACCGGCCGCACGCGCGTGCGCGCCGCAAGGTAGCCACGCTGCGCGTGCTCCACGTCGATGCAAGCCCTGGCGATGCCGGACGCGGCCTCGCCTCTTATTTTTTCCGTCACCCGTCTTGATTTTCCGCGCCCTCGTTCTCCGCAGCGCGCCACGCCTCGCTGCGCAACGCAGCGAGACGACGACGACCAGAGCCAACCGTTTGCCGCCAGCGCTCCGCTCCCCACGACCACCCCAACGCGCATGCGCGTGCACGCCAGAAAACGAACGTATGCCGACGATGTGACGCCCAAGACCGCCGTCTCGCATGCGCACTCCGCTAAAATGACCGCACCGCGCTGCTTTGGCAGGCAGACGAGCCATCCCTTGAGCATCGCGCACGCACAGCGCGAAGCGATCGCAGCGCTTTCCGCGATCGCGCCTTGCGTTTTGCGGCTCCGCCTGAGATCGTTGGGGCTCGCGGATCTCTCCCTCATACACGGACTGCCCAACGCCACATGCCTCACAGCACGCCGCTCATCGCGACGATCGTCACAGGCCTCGCTCTCGCCTTCGTCTTCGGCGCGCTCGCCCACCGGCTGCGCATCTCGCCTCTCGTCGGATACCTCGTTGCGGGCATCGCCATCGGCCCCTTCACGCCGGGCTTCATTGCTGACCAGAACCTCGCCAACGAGCTGGCGGAGATCGGCGTCATCCTGCTGATGTTCGGCGTCGGCCTGCACTTTTCGCTGAAGGAGCTCTGGGACGTCCGCAGCATCGCCGTGCCGGGCGCCATCGTGCAGATCGCGGTGGCGACGCTGCTCGGCGCCGGTCTCGCCCATACCCTCGGCTGGACGCCGGGCGGCGGCCTCGTCTTCGGCCTCGCGCTCTCGGTCGCGAGCACCGTCGTCCTGTTGCGCGCCCTGCAGGAGCGTCGTCTCATCACGACCGAGCGCGGCCAGATCGCGGTCGGCTGGCTGATCGTCGAAGACCTCGTGATGGTCCTGACGCTCGTTCTGCTTCCGGCCATCGCGCCGCTGCTGGGCGGCAATGCCGACGGCCAGCCGGGCGCCCACCCCGGCGCCAGCTCGAGCGCGCTCAACCTCAATCAGCTTCTCGCGACCCTGGCCTTCACCATCGGCAAGGTCGCCGCCTTCGTCGCGATCATGATGGTCGTGGGACGGCGCGTCATTCCGTGGATCCTGCACTACACCGCGCACACCGGCTCGCGCGAGCTGTTCCGTCTCGCCGTGCTGTCGATCGCGCTCGGCGTGGCCTTCCTCGCTGCCCACTTCTTCGGCGTGTCGTTCGCGCTCGGCGCCTTCTTCGCGGGCCTCGTGCTGAGCGAGTCGCAGCTCTCCCAGCAGGCCGCCAACGAAAGCCTGCCGCTGCGCGACGCCTTCGCGGTTCTGTTCTTCGTCTCGGTCGGCATGCTGTTCGATCCCAAGATCCTGATCGAGCAGCCCCTCGCGGTGATCGCGACCGTCCTCATCATCATCGTCGGCAAATCGCTCGCCGCGTTTGCGATCGTGCGCGCGTTCGGCCATCCGATGGGCACGGCCTTCACGATCTCCGCAAGCCTCGCGCAGATCGGCGAGTTCTCCTTCATTCTCGCCGCCCTCGGCGTCAGCCTCGAGCTGTTGCCGCCCGAAGGACGCGATCTCATTCTCGGCGGCGCGCTGATCTCGATCTTCCTGAACCCGGCCTTCTTCGCCGGCCTCGATCGCCTGAAGCCCTGGCTCGAAAAGAAGGACGGCACGCAGGAGGCCGGCGGCAAGGCGGAGGAAGCCAAGGAGGAGAGCGACGACGAGCCGATCCACGTCTCCACGCTCGAAGGCCACACGATCGTCATCGGCATCGGCCGCGTCGGCAAGCGCATCACCGACACGCTCGCTTCCGGCGCCTCGCGCCTCTACGTGATCGACGAGAGCGACGAGGAGATCAAACGCCTGCACGCCCGCGGCATCGAAGGCATCGCCGGCAGCGCGACGACGCTGCTGCATGCCGCGAACCCGGCCAAGGCCGCCGCCCTGATCGTCGCGATCCCGAGCAACTTCGAGGCGGGCCAGGTGATCGAGCAGGCGCGCACCGCCAACGCCGACATGCCGATCATCGGCCGCGCGCAGACCGAGCCCGAGGCAGAATACCTGCGCCGCTACGGCGCGACGCACGTCGTCATGTCGACCGACACGATCGCCGACGCGCTCATTGAGAGCTATCGCAAGCTGCAGGCGAAAGGCGAAGGTCCCGCCGCCGCATAGAGCTTGATCGTTTGAGGTGGACGCCGATCCGCGTCCGCCGAGAACGGGACTCGGACTCTCGAACAAGGGATAGGGCGCGTTCGCACCGGAGAAACCGAGACGATCCAAAGCGAGCACGCTCTGGAGAATACGGCGAGCTTGTCGGGATCCCGGCCCGTCCGGAGCATGGCTTCGCCATGACGCCGGGATGACGTCTTTGGCGGGACGACCGGCAACCCCACGCTTCGACGTCACCCCGACGGAGGTCGGGGTCCAGACACGTCTGCGCATTGTGCAACGGTTCGATTGGTCCAGATGGAGCAAGGCTCAGTCGCCGCGTAACGCGCTTTGCACGAGTTGCAGAGACTCCAGATCTTTCGCTTTCAAGCGAGGCCATGTTCGCCTTCCGTTCGCCGCAAACCTCTGCGAGTCCTGATGCCGTTGGATCACGAAGCGAGCCGCCGTCCGAAGCCCCGCCTTTAACGAAAATTTAACGCGTTCCGTTTAGATTCCGTTAACCGTGGGACTGGTGTTTGTGTGTGCGTCGGGTTCGTTTCATGGATCCCTGCCATTTGTGGTTTTTCACAGTGAGTTGCGTCGAATGGGTATGCGTCGTCGTGGGGTACCGGCTGCAGCGGATCGCAGCCGCGTGGCCAGAGATCGGGCTGTGGCCCGAAATCGAATCCTGGTGGGAGATTGCCTCGACGAGCTTCGTCGACTACCGGATGGAAGCGTAGACCTCGTCTTCGCCGATCCGCCTTACAATCTCCAGCTCTCGACCGAGCTTCTGCGTCCCAACAACACGCGCGTCGACGGCGTCGACGACGCCTGGGACAAGTTCGCCTCCTTCGAGGACTACGACCGCTTCACGAAGGGCTGGCTGGCCGAATGCCGCCGCGTGCTGAAGCCGGACGGCGCGCTCTGGCTCATCGGCTCCTATCACAACGTCTTCCGCCTCGGCACGGCGCTGCAGGATCTCGGCTTCTGGATCCTGAACGACGTCGTCTGGCGCAAGGTGAACCCGATGCCGAACTTCCGCGGCCGCCGCCTCACCAACGCGCACGAGACGCTGATCTGGGCCGCCAAGGACCAGAAATCGCGCTACACGTTCAACTACGAGAGCCTGAAGTCCGGCAACGAGGACGTTCAGATGCGCTCGGACTGGCTGTTCCCGATCTGCGCCGGCCCCGAGCGCCTGAAGGACCAGGGCGGCCGCAAGGCCCATCCGACGCAGAAGCCCGAGGCCCTCCTCCATCGCGTCATCCTCGCCACCACCAACCCCGGCGACACCGTGCTCGACCCCTTCTTCGGCACCGGCACCACCGGCGCCGTCGCCAAGCGCCTCGGCCGCAACTGGATCGGCATCGAGCGCGACCCCGATTACGTGAAGGCCGCCGAGGAGCGCATCGCCAAGGTGAAGGCGTATTCGGCGTCCGCACTCGAAACGCAGCCCTCGAAGCGCGCCGAGCCGCGCGTGCCCTTCAACGCCATCGTCGAGCTCGGCATGCTGCGCGCCGGCTCGCCGCTCTATGACGAGCGCCGCAGCGTGCGCGCGGAGGTCAAGGCCGACGGCACGCTCGCCGTGCCCGGCAGCCGCGGCTCGATCCATCGCCTCGGCGCCGTCGTGCAGGGCAAGAGCGCGTGCAACGGCTGGACGTTCTGGCACTACGAGCAGGGCGGCAAGCTGCAGCCCATCGACGTGCTGCGCGAGCGCGCGAAGGAGAAGCTCGGCCTCGTCGCGCCACGTCCCGGCTCGACGCTGATCGCTGCGGAGTAGCGGCCAGTCGTCTCCGCCTCACGCAACCCGGCGCCCGCCTGGAGCGCGGAGGCGCCGTGCGCGGTCGGCCGCATCATCTCTGCACGATGCTGAGGACGAGCCGCGACGCCCACGCGCTGACGGCCGCCGGCATCTCAAGCGACGAAGCCAGCGCACAAAACAAGGGGTTCAGCGATCGAACAGCGCCGCCGGAACGCTTCCGCGCGGCGCGCACGATCGCGGCTTCGGCGATAGGCCTCGTCCAGCAGAAAGACCGGAAGGGGTGGACATTTGGGGTCCACTACCCCATATGTTGTTCATCGCTGGACGAACAGGCACCAGCGGCTGAGAGATGCGTGTGCTCCCGCCAAGAGGAGCACCATCACATTGCCGTTCCATCACACACCCCCTGGATTCAGCCCTGCTTCGCTGCATCTGCTCGATGTCGCGCTGACGAAGACATGGCTCGAGCGCGTCGCGAGTGGCGCGGTGCTCAGCGCGGCCGATCCTGCGCTTTGCGCGGAGCTGCAGGCCATGGTGACGCGCATGGAGCGGCTTCAGTCCGGGCAGCGAACCGATGTAGCAGCACAACCGGAGAACCGAATGGTGGGTCACAAATTCAAGGTGGGCCAGCGGGTGCTTTTTCATTCTCCCCGCCGGGCGATCGGCCCATTGATCGTAACCGTCGTTCGCAAGCTCCCGACCGAGGGCCAGGGCGTCACCTACAGGATCAAGTCGATCGAGGAAGGCTTCGAGCGCGTGGCCAATGAAGGCGAGCTGAGCAGCATTCATGAGGCGACGTGATGATGACTTTTGATTTCAGCGCGCCGGCCGAGCTGTTTCCCTCTCAGGGCAAGGGCTTTCGGCGCAAGATGGTGTCGTACAAGCGCTTCGAATCGGCCGCCGTGGCCATCCGGTTCGCCATCGAGGAACTGGATCCGGACAAACTCGCCGGCGCCGTTCTCGAGGTCAATGAGGACAGATACGACGATATCGCCATTAGAAATCTCTATGCGCGTGACGATTATCCGCTCAAGCGGACGAACTCGAACCAAAAGGGCAGTTCGACATGAACCAGGATTTCCATATTCGGCGCGACGCAGATGACAGTTGGATCGTGCATAATCAAGCAGGCGCAAAGCTCTTTGCATTTCAAAGACGGAAAGTCGCGGAAGCTTACGGCAAAGCCCTCGCCCATCGCGCCAGGGTGTCGTTGATCGTCCACCACGGCAGCGCGCGAAGCAGCCGCTTTGCGGAGCGCGATCTCACCTATTCGGTGCGCATCTAGATGGGATAGTGCCGGCGCGCGCAACCGAAACGGGTGGAGGCGATTTGCTGAGTCTTGGCGGATGCTGGAGTCCGATTGATCCGCAGTCGCCGTGCCGGTCGAGAGACGTGTTCGACGGCGATGTGCTCGTCGCGCGGATCGTCGACACCACAGCCGAGATCTACCTGACGAATGCGCCCCGCGTGCGGATCTATGAAGCCGATCTGCTGCACGCTCAGGTCTGGGAACCCGGGCACGAAAGATTTACCGACGAGGCCAGCGCGCTCCGATCCATCGAAGAGCGGCTGAAGAGCCAACGATAAGCACCTGCCAGCGCAGACGCATCTACCGGCAGCAGCCGGACGCGCGGGCAGTTCAATGAAAAGGACGAAACTCATGCGCTACAAATTTCGAACGGGCTGGCTGGTCAGCGTCACCACGCCGGCAGGCGCCGGCCGCTCCGCCGTGCGAGAGCTGTATCACGCTGCAATTCCGTGTGCCGTTGCGGCCGTTCGCGCCGTCACGACGGTCTCCCGCGCACGACCTGACGCACTCGTCGAAGCGCAGGAAGTGCTGGCCTCCTGGCAAATCGTGGGCCTGGAATTGAAGCCTGGAGAAGCGCGGCCGTTATAGCCGGCGCGCCGTCGCGAGCCGCGCGTCCAAAGCGCTGCCGAAAAAGCGCTTCGTGATGGAACACAAAACGATAGACACCGCTTTCTCTTGGTAATGGCCAAGGATTCGTGTATCAGGAGCTATCGATTTTTGGCCAGACAATCGGGCCGCCGTCCCTTGGGGACGCTTGTTTAGAACCTTCCAAAAAACGATACGTCCGCCCCTGCGCGTCAGCGCAGAGGGCATTTCAGCTTTTTCATAAGGACTCGATCATGCAAGTCGGCATCGTGAAATTTTACAATCATCAAAAAGGCTTCGGCTTCATTCAGCCGGACACCGGCGGAAAGGACGTGTTCGTCCACGCCTCGGCGCTGGAGCGCGCAGGGCTGCACATCCTGAGCGAGGGACAGAAAGTGTCCTTCGATACGCAGGAAGATCGCCGCTCCGGCAAGATCGCCGTCGGCAACATCCGCGCTGATTGATAAGCGCAGCACGCGCTGAAAACTGAGGCCGCCTCACGGTTGTGAGGCGGCCTTTTTGTTGGCTTGAGTTCGCGATCGCGAGCCCTCGGCACCACGCGGGGTTGCTCGATCCCGTTGGAAGCGCCGCGCGCTCCGCCCCTCAATGCTCTTTCAGCGCATGCGCGATCGCCTTGCGCATCACGCTCGGCAGCGCCGCGCCTCCGAGATCGCGGCGCGCGACCCAGCGGCAGCGGTCGGGGCTCGCCCAGAACGTCAGGCTCGTATCGAGCGGCACGATCGCGCGCAGCACCATCAGCTCGAGCCGGAAGTGCGTGAACGTGTGGCTGACGACGCCATGCACGGGCCACCAGTCCGTCTTGACCGGCTGCGCCGCGATCGCCTGGTCGAGCGGCAGCCAGTCGTCGCCCCACTCGGTCGAAGGGATTTCGAGCATGCCGCCGAGCAGCCCCGCCTCGGGCCGCTTGCGCAGCAGCACGTGCCCGTCCTCGCGTAGCGCCAGGAACGCCGTGCCGTAGCGCACCGGGCGATCCGCCTTCACGAGCTTTACGGGCAACTGCGCCTCGATGCCGAGCGCATGCGCATGGCAATCCTGCTGCAGTGGGCACATGAGGCACGAGGGACGCTTCGGCGTGCACACCGTCGCGCCGAGATCCATCATCGCCTGCGCGAAATCGCCGGCGCGCCGCTGCGGCGTCAGCGTTTCCGCCAGCCGCTTGATCTCGCGCTTGGCGCCGGGCAACGGCCGCTTGCAGGCGAACAGGCGCGACACGACCCGCTCGATGTTGCCATCGACCGGCGTCGCCGGCTCGCCGAACGCGATGGCCGCAATCGCCGCCGCCGTATAGGGGCCGATGCCGGGAAGCTCGGCGAGCTCGGCTTCGGTGCGCGGAAACTGTCCGCCATGCTCGCCCACCACGGTCTGCGCGCATTTGTGCAGGTTGCGCGCACGCGAGTAGTAGCCGAGCCCCGCCCACTGCGAGAGCACGTCCTCCGTATCGGCCGCCGCCAGCGTGGCGACGTCCGGCCAGCGCGCCAGGAACCGCTCGTAATAGGGAATGACGGCCTTGACCGTCGTCTGCTGCAGCATGATCTCGCTGAGCCAGACGCGATAGGGATCGGTGCGCCGCCCGCGCTTGGTGCGCCAGGGCAGGTCGCGCCGCTCGCGGTCGTACCAGTCGAGCAGCGACGCCACCGTATCCGGCCCGGCCGGCCGGAGCGGCAGTTGCTTGCGGGCAACAGCTTTCACGTTGTCCCCCTTCTGCGGCGGCAGCACCTCGCGCAGACGCCGCGAATCATTCCCATGATGCTAGGCATCCGCAACCGCTCTGCCTATGACAGCGAGCCCGCTTGACCGCAAAGCTCACAGAAAAACCTGGAAGAAAGCCGCTGCCCCATCCGGCGCGCCGCGCGCTGCCTGCGGTGCCGGGCGAGCATCGGTTCGCGCTGCCCCCGGTCGCGCGCTACGTCGCGGTGAAAACGGTCGGCAGCTTCGTGCCCACGCTGACGCGCAAGGCCTTCGAGAAATTCGGGTTTTCGACCGCCACCCTGATCACGGACTGGGCCCGCATCGCCGGCGCCGACATGGCCGCCTATACCGTGCCCGAGCGCCTGAAATGGCCGCGCGGCGCGGAAGGCTGGGCCGACGAGAGCGACGGCACACGGCGCGGGGCGACACTGCACCTGCGCGTCGATCCGGCCCGCGCGCTGGACGTCGAATACCGCACGCGCCAGATCACGGACCGCATCAACGCCTATTTCGGCTACCGGGCCGTGGAGGCGATCCGCCTGATCCAGGCTCCGGTTTCGCAGCATGCGCGCCCGCCGGAAGCGCTCTCCCCGACCCGGGCCCCCGCCCCCGAAACGCCGGCCGCGGACGACCCGCTCGCCGCCGCCCTCGCCCGCCTCGAGCGCGGCGTCCTCGCGAGCCGCAAGCAGCAGGCCCGCTAACCTCCCCGCTCGCCTCGCCTTCCCCCGTTCAAATGGCATTCAGGCGCAATTTGCCTTAATCGGTCGCCACGCCCATGTTATCAGCCAGTCCCGAAACCTGGCCCGAAACCTGGGCGCCTGGCGGCTCGAAGGCTGCCGCAGCGCTTGCGAAGAAGAGAACGAGGAGTTTGAAGATGGACCTGACGCGCCGGCTCGATCGCCGCCAAACCTTGAAGGCGGGGGCCGCAATCGCCGGCCTCGCGATGGTCGCGTCCTCGTTTCCCGCCTGGGCCCAGCGCCCGAAGGGCCCCTCCGAGGTTCCCGTCGATGAGCTCATGAAGCGCGACGACCTGCCGGACCTCGCGGTCGGCCCCGAGAACGCGAAAGTCACCATCGTCGAATACGCCTCGATGACGTGCGGCCACTGCATGGCCTTCCACACCAAGGTGTTTCCCGAGCTGAAGAAGAAATACGTCGAAACCGGCAAGGTCCGCTTCATCTTCCGCGAGTTCCCGCTCGACCCGCGCGCCTTCGCGGCCTCGATGCTTGCCCGCTGCGCCGGCGGCGACAAGTCGCTGTCGATGATCGAGGCGCTGTTCGAGACGCAGGAGCAGTGGGCCTTCGTGCGCGAGAACCCGACGCCGAAGCTGTTCGAGATCGCCAAGCAGGCGGGCTTCACGCAGGAAAGCTTCGACAAGTGCCTGACGGACCAGAAGCTGCTCGACCAGTTGACGAACGGGCACACGCGCGCCGCCGAGGTGTTCGGCGTCAACGCCACGCCCACGTTCTTCATCAACGGCAAGCGCCTGCAGGCCGCACCCACCGTCGAGGAGTTCGACAAGGTGCTCGAGCCGTTGCTGGCCCAGGGCTGAGCCCGGGCAAGGTCTGCACGCAGTCCAAGGGAGCCGCAATGAACGCGCGCGCGCTGGCGATGATGACGGCCCTCGCCGCGCTGCTCGCCGGCTGCTCCGGCAACAGCGAGCTGCCAAACCTCTCGCCGGGCGCCGCGTCCGGCGAGACGGGCGCGACCGCCGGCGCGTTTTCGAGCGCGGCCTCCGAAGGCGGCGCCGACAGCCCCATGCGCGCGTTCGGCGAGATCCCGGACCCGACGCAGGGCGCCCGCCAGGTCATCCCGAACCCGACCGTCGCCGAGATCATGGAGACCACGGCCGCGATCCCCGAGATGGCGCTCGGCCGCGCCGACGCCCCGGTCACGATCATCCAGTACCAGTCGCTGACGTGCCCGCACTGCCGGGCCTTCCACCGCGACGTCTTCCCCGAGTTCAAGCGCACCTACGTCGACACCGGCCGCGTCCGCTTCATCATGCGCGAGTTCCCGATCGGCAAGCAGTCCGGCAACGCCACCATCGCGCTACGCTGCGCGCCGCCCGATAAGTACTTCACGCTCTACGGAAAATTCATGGAGCAGCAGGCGTCCTGGGTGTCCCAGGAGGTCCGCCTCGACCCCATTTTCGCCGTCGCCAAGCAGGTGGGGATGACTCGCGCCCAGTTCGATTCCTGCTTCCAGAATCAGGCCATGATCGACGGGTTGAAGTGGGTCAAGGATCGCGGCCGCACGCTCGGCATCATCGGCACGCCGAACTTCTTCGTCGCCGGCAAGCTGGTGAAGAAGACGCTGACGATGAGCGACATCCGCGCGATGGTCGATCCTCTGCTGGCACCCCGGGCGGCTGTCGCGGCGCAGTAGCTGCGAGCCCGGCTCCGGGCGAGGGCATCAAGGTGCCCAACCGACCGCAGCACCCCATTCTTCACCTCTCCCACAGGGAGAGGTCGGCGCGAGGGGCGTCGCCCCGAGCGGCGGGTGAGGGGTTACGACGGTCGTTGTTGGATTGAGACGGAAGGGACTCGGGCGCACGCGATGAAGATCAGCCGTCTCAGGCTTTTGGGGTTCAAATCGTTCGTGGAGCCGACCGATCTTCTGATCGAGCGCGGCCTGACGGGCGTGGTCGGCCCCAACGGCTGCGGCAAATCCAATCTGCTCGAAGCGCTCCGCTGGGTCATGGGCGAGACGTCGCACAAATCCATGCGCGCCGCCGCCATGGATGACGTCATCTTCTCCGGCACGACCTCGCGCCCGGCGCGCAACGTGGCCGAGGTGACGCTGTTTCTGGACAATTCCCAGCGCCAGGCCCCGGCCGAGTTCAACGACAGCGACACCATCGAGATCACGCGCCGCATCGAGCGCGAGGCGGGCTCCGCCTACCGCATCAACGGCCGCGACGCGCGCGCACGCGACGTCAAGATCCTGTTCGAGGATGCCGCCACCGGCGCGCGCTCGCCCGCGCTCGTGCGCCAGGGCCAGATCTCCGAGATCGTCAACGCCAAGCCCGAGCAGCGCCGCCGCGTGCTGGAGGATGCGGCGGGCATCGCCGGCCTGCACAGCCGCCGCCACGAGGCCGAGCTGCGCTTGAAGGGCGCCGAGAACAACCTCGCGCGCCTCGCCGATCTCATGGGCCAGCTCGGCTCGCAGATCGAGAGCCTGAAGCGCCAGGCGCGCCAGGCCCGCCGCTACAAGGAGCTGTCGGAGGAGATCCGCCGCGGCGAGGCGCTGCTCGCCCACCTCATGTGGACGGAGGCGCAGGTCCTCGTCGACACCGAGGAGCGCAACTTCACCGAGGGCCTGGCGCTGCTCGCCCGCGCCACCGAGACGGAAGCGACCGCGCTGCGCGAGGAGGCCGCCCTCGCCGAGACCATCCAGCCGCTGCGCGAGAAGGAAGCCGAGCGCGCCGCCGCCCTGAGCCGCATCCGCATCGAGACGGACGGCCTCGCCCGCGAAGCCGAGCGCTGCACGGAGCGCCGCAGCGAGCTGGCCAAGCTCGCGACCGAGCTTGACAAGGACCTCGCCCGCGAAGCCGTCCTGATCTCCGAGGCGAAGGACATCCTGGGCGAGTTCGATGAGGAGGCCGCGGCCCTCGACGCCGCCGACGTCGAGGCCGACGCCGCGGAAGACCACATCCTCGCCGCCGAGGAGGAGGCGCAGGCTGCGCTCGACGCCGCCGAGAAAGACCTCGCGATCATGACCGAGCGCTCGGCCGAATCCCGCGCCAAGCGCAAGGCCCTCGAAACGGCGGAGGCCGAGCGGCGCGCGACGCTCGCCAAAATCGCCGCCGAGCTGGCCGGGCTCCAGCGCGAGACGGAAGCGGCCGTCGCCGCCGCGCCGGATTCGCTGAAGCTCGCCGCCATCACGGAGCAGGGCCAGCGCCTCGCGCGCGACATCGCCGCCATCGAAGCGGCGACGCTCGAAGCCGAGGACAAGCTCGGCGACCTCGCCGAGCAGGCCCGCATCAAGAGCGAGACGGCCCAGCGCGCCCGCATGGCGCTCTCGGCCCTGATCACGGAGCGCGAGACGCTCTCGAAGCTCGTGATGCCGGCCTACGAGGACGGCATGCCGCCGATCGTGGAGCAGCTTCGCGTCGCGGCCGGCTATGAAGCGGCCCTCGTCGCTGCCCTCGGCGACGATCTCGACGCCCCCGTTCACGAGGATGCGCCGGTGCGCTGGCGCTCCATCGAGGTGAGCCCGGACGACGCGCCGCTGCCGGCCGACGCCGAGCCCTTGAGCCTGCACGTCGGCGCGCCGACCGAGCTGCAGCGCCGCCTGCGCCAGATCGGCGTCGTCTCGCGCGAGCTTGGCGCGCGCCTGCAGCCGCATCTGAAGCAGGGCCAGCGCCTCGTCAGCCGCGAAGGCGACCTCTGGCGGTGGGATGGCTTCATCGCCGTCGCCGGCGGCATGACGCCCGCCGCCCAGCGCCTCGCCGAGCGCAACCGCCTGTCGGATATGTTCGAGCGCGAGAAGATCGCGAAGACCGAGACCCAGCGCCTCACGGCCGAGGAGCAGCAGACGGCCGCCGCGCACGCCGCCGCCGCGCAGGAGGAGAAGCGCCTGCGCGCGCTCTGGCGCGATACGCAGGCCAATCACGTCGCGACCCGCGACGCCCTTCTCGCCATCGAGCGCCAGGCGCGCGCCACGGAGGCCAAGCTCGCCTCCATCGCGGAAGCCCGCACGCGCGCCGAAACGGCCGAGAGCGACACCCAGGCGAGCCTCGACCACATCGAGGACGAGCTGGCCAGGCTCGACTCCGAGGACGATCCCGCCGCCCGGCTGCCGGAGGTGCAGAAGGCCGCGCAGGACCGGCGCACGGCGCTCTCCGCGGCGCAGGCCCGCGTCGCCGCCCACGCCCGCGAGCGCGAGACGCGCAAGCGCCGCCGTGACTCGATCGCGTCCGAGCGCACGCGCTGGACGACGCGGAGCGAGAGCGCGGCCCAGCACATCGCCGCCCTCGAGGAGCGCCTCGCCAAGACCAAGGCCGACGTCGAGGCGCTGGACGAGGTGATCCCCGCGCTCGGCGAGCGGCGCGACAGCCTGCTCGGCGCATTGTCCGACGCGGAAGCCGCCCGTAACGCCGCCGCCGACGAACTGGCCCGCGCCGAGACCGCGCTGCGCGCCGCCGCCCAGGCGCTGCGCGAGGCGCAGACGGCCGTCTCCACGGCGCGCGAGGCGAAGGCCCGCGTCGAGACGCGGCTCGAAGGCGCCCGCACGCGCCGCCAGGACGAGGCGCGCCGCATCCGCGAGACCATGAACGTCAATCCGGAAGAGTGCCTCGCCGTCGCCGGCCTCGCCGACACGGAGCGCCTTCCCGCGCTCGCCGACGCCGACCGCGCGCTGCAACGCCTCAAGGCCGACCGCGAGCGCCTGGGCGGCGTCAATCTGCAGGCCGACGACGAGCTGAACGCGCTGCTCGAGCAGATGGGCACGATGGAGACGGAGAAATCCGACGTCGAGCAGGCCATCGCCAAGCTGCGCGGCGCCATCGGGCAATTGAATCGCGAGGGCAAGAAGCGCCTGGACGAGGCCTTCGAGACCGTCAACGGCCATTTCCAGCGCCTGTTCACGACGCTGTTCGGCGGGGGCGAGGCGCGCCTCGAAATGATCGCGGGCGAGGACCCGCTCGAAAGCGGCCTCGAAATCCTGGCCAAGCCCCCGGGCAAGAAGCCGGTGACGCTCTCGCTGCTCTCGGGCGGCGAGCAGACGTTGACCGCACTCTCGCTGATCTTCGCGATCTTCCTCACCAATCCGTCGCCCATCTGCGTGCTGGACGAGGTCGACGCGCCGCTCGACGACGCGAATGTCGACCGATTCTGCACGCTGATGGAGAAAATGGCCGAGGAGACCGACACGCGCTTCCTGGTCATCACGCACCACCCGATGACGATGATGCGCATGAATCGCCTGTTCGGCGTCACCATGGCCGAAAAGGGCGTGTCGCAGCTCGTCTCCGTCGACCTGGAGACCGCCCGCTCGTTCCGCGAGGCCGGCTGACGCGCCGCGGCGACGCATCCTCGTGTCCGAACTGACGCATCCTCAGAAATCATGAGCGGATTTGCGGCCAAGCGCTGGCCCTGCCGGGCAAGTTTCTTGCC
Source organism: uncultured Hyphomicrobium sp. (assembly GCA_964386545.1). GTDB lineage: Bacteria > Pseudomonadota > Alphaproteobacteria > Rhizobiales > Hyphomicrobiaceae > Hyphomicrobium_C. The sequence goes on along the minus strand of CAYLSI010000034.1, from coordinate 11,351 downwards.
TGCCGTTCAGTGGGCGCCTCAACGGGCGTTGGCCTTGGCCCGGATGTCGCATGAAATTTGGCGGGAGTGCGCGGTTTCGCCGTACCCCTTAGGGGCTGCAGACAATGTGGCCATTGCTTGACACAGCTAAGGCTCCGGGTATGGTGCGCGCCGTTGGTAATCCGGCCGTTTTCAGCCCCTGGGTCCAGCCCGGTGAGGGGACGCTATGTCGACGTCGAGCGACGACGAAAATCCGGCTCGCGGCGAGATTTCCCCCGAGGACCGGGAGGTCTTCAAAAAGCGTGCGTCCGATCTGGGGGCGCGGCTTGAAAAGGTCAAGGCGGAGGCGCGCGCCAAACGCGGGCCCGAGTCGGCAAGCGAGGCGCGCGGCGCCGCGATGGGCCAGGCGATGAAGATCGCCATCGAGCTCGTCGTCGGTGTCGCCGTCGGGTGGTTCATCGGCAGACTTCTGGACGAACAGTTCGGAACGGCGCCTTGGTTGATGATCGGGTTCTTGATTCTTGGCTTCACCGCTGGTCTCATGAACATCGTTAGGACAGCGCGGCGGCTCCAGGCGCAAGCCGAGCCGCTGCAGCGGAGCGCGAGAGCGGCTCCGGACGACGAAGAAGAAGACGACGACCGGAAGTAGGGGACGGAATGGCTGGAGCGGCAGAAGTGGCAGGGCACGCGGCAGAGAACCACGGGCCCATGGCTCAGTTCGAGATCAAGCGTCTCGTTCCGATGGAGCTGTTCGGATACGACGTCTCGTTCACGAACTCGTCGCTGTTCATGGTTCTGGCCCTGGTGCTCGTCTCGGCCTTCCTGATCTTCGCGATGAACGGCCGCTCGCTGGTGCCGAGCCGCATCCAGTCGGTCGCCGAGGGCGTCTACGAGTTCGTCGCCGGCATCGTCCGCGAGAACCTCGGCGAGGAAGGCATGCGCTACTTCCCCTGGGTCTTCTCGATCTTCATCTTCATTCTCGCCCTCAACATGCTGGGCATGATCCCGGGCTCCTTCACCGTCACGAGCCACATCATCGTCACCTTTGCGCTCGCCGCGATGGTCTGGATCACGGTGACGCTGATCGGCTTCGCCCGCCACGGCCTTGGCTACCTCAAGCTCTTCGTGCCGGATGGCGTGCCGCTGTGGCTGATGCCGCTGATCGTTCCGATCGAGCTGGTCTCCTACCTCATCCGCCCCGTCAGCCTTTCCGTCCGTCTGTTCGCCAACATGATGGCCGGCCACACCATGCTGAAGGTGTTCGCGAGCTTCGCCGTCAGCCTGCCCATCTTCGCCAAGGCTTTCCCCGTCCTGTTCACCGCCGCATTCACCGGCCTCGAGTTCCTCGTCGCCTTCCTGCAGGCGTTCATCTTCACCGTGTTGACCTGCATCTACCTGAACGACGCGGTCAACATGCACCACTAACCGCTACGTCGAGCGCCAGACCGGCAGCGATGCCGGCTCTGGATCGAGGCGTGCTGTTCTCAATCAACCACTGAAAACTCTAAATGGAGACGACCATGGATCCCCAGGCAGCAAAGTTCATCGGCGCCGGCCTCGCCTGCTTCGCGCTCATCGGCGCCGGCATCGGCATCGGCAACATCTTCGGCAACTACCTGTCGGGCGCCCTGCGCAACCCGTCGGCTGCCCCTGGCCAGTTCACGAACCTGCTGATCGGCTTCGCTCTCGCGGAAGCCACGGGCCTCTTCGGCCTCCTCATCGCTCTGATCATCCTCTTCGGCTGATCTCCGTTCTCGGGTGGCAGGCCTACGATGCGGGACGTTCCGGCATCGCAGGCCCGCAGCCGTCTCCAGCGAGGAGAGTGAAATGATTGCAGCGATGACAGTGCTCGTCGCGGGTGCAGTCGACGTGGCGGCCGACGTGGCCGATGCGCTCGACGAGCACAAGTCCTCCGGGGGGCTGCCTCAGCTCAACGTTCAGGATTTCACGCCGCAGCTTTTCTGGCTCGTCGTGACGTTCGTGCTGCTCTACTGGCTCATGGCGAAGGTTGCGCTTCCGCGCATCGGCGACGTGATCGAGGAGCGCCGCGACCGCATCCAGCGCGATCTGGCGGCGGCCGAGCGGCTCAAGGGCGACACCGACAAGGCGCTCGAAACCTACGAGAAGGCCCTCGCCGACGCCCGCGGCAGCGCTTCAGCCATCGCGCGCCAGACGCGGGATTCGCTGAATGCCGAGGTCGACAAGGAGCGCAAGGCGATCGAGGACCAGCTCGCCGCCAAGCTCGCGAGCGCCGAGGAAAGCATTGCCGCAACCAAGACCAAGGCTCTTGCGAGCGTCAAGGACATCGCGGGCGATACTGCCGCTTCGATCGTCGCGGCGTTGACCAACGTCAACGTCTCGAAGGACGATATCGCGCGCGCCGTGTCCAGCTCCGAGAAGTGAGGCGAGACCCATGCTGAATCCTGGCTATCCTGAATTCTGGGTGCTGATCTCGTTCCTCCTCTTCATGGGTCTTCTGATCTGGAAGGGCGTGCCGGGCATGATCGGCCGTGCGCTCGACGCGCGCGCCAACGCCATCCGCACCGAGCTCGACGAAGCCCGCCGCCTGCGCGACGAGGCCCAGCAGCTCCTTGCGGACTACCAGCGCAAGGCGCGCGAGGCCGAGGACGAGGCCAAGTCGATCGTCGAAGCCGCCAAGCGCGAGGCCGAGAGCCTGGCTGCCGAAACGCGCCGTGCCCTCGCCGAGCAGGTCGAGCGCCGGACGAAGGCGGCCGAGGAGAAGATCGCCCGCGCCGAGGCCCAGGCCGTGAGCGACGTGCGCGCTGCCGCCGTCGACCTCGCCGTCAAGGCGTCCGAGCACATCCTGAAGAGCAAGATCGCGGGCGATGCAGCCAACACGCTGACCGACGCCGCGATCCGCGACCTCAAGGGCAAGCTCAACTGAGATCGCGCACGCTGCGTCTCGACAAGCATCGAAGCCGGGCCGAGACGCCCGGCTTTTTCTTTGGCCGGGCCTGGTCCTGTGATACGCATACAGACCAACGCAGTCCGTTGGAAAAGCGGACGCTGGGGAGGGTCGGAGCGATGAACACCGGAAACGACCGGCCCGGCCGACGTGCGGGCCTCGCAAGCACCGCCCGCGTCTCCACGCTCGCCGCCGCTGCCGCCCTGCTCGCCGTCTCGCTGGCCGCCCGCGCCCAGGACGCCGCGCCTGGCCCCGGCGCCACCCCTGGTTCCGACACGGGCCCAAGCGTGCGCCTGTTCGACCGCCTCTGCTATTCGACGATGCCGGACATCGCCGCCGTCGAGGCGCAGGCCGATGCGTCCTGGCAGCCTGTCACGGGCGCGGATCTCGACGCCTACCGCCCCTCCGTCTCGCCCGAGGTGCTGAAGGCCTGGCGCCTCGATCCCGCGAGCGGCGGCTACGCCGTCGCCATCTCGAAAAGCCCGATGGACGAGCAGTCCAAAACCGATTTCCCGAACTATGCGGATGCCACGAACTTCGCCTGCAGCGTCGTGCTCCCCGCCGACAAGACGCCGCCCACGGCCATCGGCGCCGGCATGCAGACGCTGATCGAGCGCAAGCCCGACGCCACCTATGAGGAAGGCCCCTGGCAGGTCAGCTCATGGAGCGGCGGCAACGAGAAGCTGCTCGTGCTGCTCTACCACTACGCGCCGAAAGCCGGCACGCCGGGCGGGCTCCTGTCGATGACGGTCTTCCAGAAGCCGTAGACCGAATGCCGCCCACCCCGTTCGCCTGGAGCATTTTCCGACGAAGTGGATGCCGGTTCGTCGTAAGAAAATGCGACAAAACGGTCTGGCTCGCGCCCTGGTATCCGATCGAGGACGAGGACATCGCCGCCGCTCTCGTCCGCCAGCTCACTGTCGAGCTTTCGGCGCAGCACGCGTTGTACGGCGAAAGCGTGCGCCTGCTGGCCCGCCGCGGCGATACGGACGACGCGCTCTTCGCGCTCACCGGCGGCCGCGTCGCGGAGGTTCATATGACATGGCGCAAAAGTGCCGAGCCGGACCCGCGATGGCCCGCCATCGCGATCTTCGCGTCCCTGGACGACTGGGCGAGAGAGAGCATGGCCCCGCTCCATGCCGAGCTGTCGGCACGCGGGCACGGCGCTTCAGATGAATGAGACGGGCTCAGCCCGCGTTGGGGCTGCCTTGCCGGTCGAAGCCCACGTAGACCTCGAACTCGCCGGGACGCGCGCCCTCGGGCACGTCGAACGTGATGGTGCGGACGGCCGAGAAATACCCGATCGGATTTTCGACCGCGACCGACGCATCCACGCGCAGCTTGTCGGTCGAGACGCGGTCGCGCTTGGCGTCCGTCACGAACACGTTGATCGGCAGCGAGATCGGCCCCGAATGGCCGCGCGGTCCGAGCAGGATGCGACCCGAGAAGCCGTACTTCACGGTCACCTGCGAGCCGACCATCTGGCACTCGCGCGCCGTCTTTGTGATCTCGCCCCGGTGCATGATCGCAAGGCCGTCGCCCTGGCGGCCCGGCTCGTAGATCGTGACGTGGCTGTCGCGCGGCCACGTGACGAAGCGCGGGCATCCCGGCTGCGGATCGCCGCCGCCGAGCGCGGCCGTTTCGTCTCCGCCCGCCTTCGCGGCGGCCATCAGCTCGGCCTCGCTGACGGATGTCGGCTCGGCGTTGCTCGAGCCGCTGCCGAAAATGCTCGATCCGAGCCCCGAGGTGACGGACGACATGCCGCAACCACTGAGGGAAACCGCCAGTCCGAGCGCGAGCGTTGCGCCGATGCCAGTCCTGATCCTCGTCATGACGGATTGCGCCATGCCACTCCGATCCGCATAATCAACGAAACTTCCGCAGGAACCGCGAGATGCCGTGTGATCCGGCGTGCCTGAACCTGCATTGATACGACGACTCAAGCTCTAGCACCCTTGGTTCGAACAACAAAGTGGCCGCTGGAGTTGTCCCACATGCGCCGTGCCGCAGATGCCACGCCTTAAGGATTCCGCCTGCATGCCCTTGCCCGAAACCGAGCATGACACGACACGACGTCCCGCGATGAAGGTCCTCCTGGCGGCCCCGCGCGGGTTCTGTGCCGGCGTCGATCGCGCGATCCAGATCGTCGAGCTGGCCCTGGCCAAGTTCGGCGCCCCCGTCTACGTGCGCCATGAGATCGTCCACAACCGCTACGTGGTGGAATCCTTGAAGGCCAAAGGTGCCGTTTTTGTGGAGGAGCTCAATGAGATACCCGACACGACGCAGCCCGTGATCTTTTCGGCACACGGCGTTCCGAAGTCCGTGCCGCGGGCCGCCAAGGCGCGCAACATGTTCGCCATCGACGCCACCTGTCCGCTCGTCTTCAAGGTCCACATGGAGGCGAGCCGCCACCATGCCGAAGGCCGCAAGATCCTGCTGATCGGCCACGCCGGCCACCCCGAGGTCGAGGGCACCACCGGCCAGCTTCCGCCCGGCGCCGTCACCTTGATCGAATCCGCCGCCGAGGCCGAGGCGATCGCGCCCGAGGACGCGGAGCGCCTGGCCTACGTCACGCAGACCACGCTCTCCGTGGACGACACGGCCGAGATCGTCGCCATCCTGAAGCGCCGCTTCCCGCACATCGTCGGCCCGCACAAGGAGGACATCTGCTACGCGACGACCAACCGCCAGGCCGCCGTCAAGGCCATCGCGGACCGCGTCGGCCTAACCATCGTCGTCGGCGCGCCGAACTCGTCGAACTCGCTCCGCTTGGTCGAAGTCGCCGAACGGTCGGGCTGCCCCAAGGCCATCCTGATCCAGCGCGCGGGCGACATCCCCTGGGAGCTGATCGACGGCATCACGGCCATCGGCATCACGGCCGGCGCCTCGGCCCCGGAAACGCTGGTCGACGAGGTGCTGGATGCCCTGGCCGCGCGCTTCGAGATCACGGTCGAGCAGATCACGACCGCCAACGAGCGCATCGCCTTCAACGTCCCGCGCGAGTTGCGCGAAGCCGCCGAAGCCTGATAGCTGACGCAACGATCTCAGAGCCCGCGAACCCGAAGAGCCTGAAGCACCCCACATGGCCGTTTACACGGAAGTGACCGACGACGACTTGGCGCGCCTCATCGCAGGCTACGGTCTGGGTACGCTGTTGTCGTACAAGGGCATCGCCGAGGGCGTCGAGAACACCAACTACGTGGTGCAGACGACCTCGGGCACCTTCATTCTGACCCTCTACGAGCGGCGCGTCGATCCGGCGGACCTGCCGTTCTTCCTGGGCCTGCTCGAGCATCTGAACCGGCGCGGGCTCTCGTGTCCGCTGCCCGTGCGCAACGGCGAGGGCGAGGTGCTGTCGCGCATCTCGGGCCGCACCGCCGCGCTGGTGACCTTCCTCGAAGGCGTCTGGCCACGCAAACCGCAGCCGGCCCACTGCGCCGCCGTCGGCCGCGCGCTCGCCGAGCTGCACCTCGCCGGCAAGGACTACGCGCCGACCCGCCCCAACGCGCTCGGCCTCGAAGGCTGGCACAGCCTCTACGAGCGGATTTCGCCGCGGACGGACGAGGTCTCCCGCGGCCTCGGCACGCTGGTCGCCTATGAGCTGGCCTATCTCGACCGCGCCTGGCCGAAAGAACTGCCCGAGGGCGTCATTCACGCCGACCTTTTCCCGGACAACGTCTTCTTCCTCGGCGAGAAGCTCTCGGGCCTCATCGACTTCTATTTCGCCTGCAACGATTTCTGGGCCTACGACCTGGCCATCTGCCTCAATGCCTGGTGCTTCGAGCCGGATTTCGCCTTCAACGCCACCAAGGCGCGCGCGCTGCTCGCCGGCTACCAGAGCCTGCGCCCGCTGACGCCCGCCGAGTACGAGGCGTTCCCGACGCTCGCCCGCGGCGCGGCCCTGCGCTTCCTTCTCACCCGCTCGCACGACTGGCTGCACACGGACCCGAACGCCCTCGTCAAACCGCACGATCCCTACGCCTACGTCCGCCGCCTGCGCTTCCACCAGGAGGTCACGTCGCCTTCGGAATACGGCCTGGAGCGCCTCGCATGACCGGCGAGCGCAAGGCGGTCACGATCTACACGGACGGCGCCTGCTCGGGAAATCCGGGCCCCGGGGGTTGGGGCGCCATTCTGATGTGGGGCGACCACCGCAAGGAGATCATGGGCGGCGAAGCGCTGACCACGAACAACCGCATGGAGCTGATGGCGGCCATTTCCGCCCTCGAAGCCCTGAAGACGGGCGTGCGCGCCGACCTCTATACGGACAGCGCCTACGTGCGGAACGGCATCATGACCTGGATCCACGGCTGGAAGCGCAACGGCTGGCGCACGGCCGACAAGAAGCCGGTCAAGAACGTCGAGCTGTGGCAGCGCCTCGAGCTGGCCTTGCAGCGCCACGACGTGACCTGGCACTGGGTCAAGGGCCACGCCGGCCATCCGGAGAACGAGCGGGCGGACGAGCTGGCGCGTGAAGGCATGGCCGCCTTCAAGGCCGCCTGAGCCGCCCAGCCCTGAGCGCCGGCCGGCCCTGAGCCCTGGCAAGGCCCCGAGGCCGCCGCCAGCCACCCGCGGCCTCCCCACGACACTCAGCCCACGAAAAAAGGCTGCCCACCCCATCCCGGTTTGGACAGCCTGTTTCGAAGTCACGCCAACCGATGGGGCTTAGCCCATGCGGACGACGGCACCGGAGATCGAACGGGCGCGGGTGCGGACGGCGCCGCCGTCGTTGCCCGAGCGAACCAGCCACTGGCCCTTCTCGTTCCGGCCGACGATCTCGCCGACGTGGTGACGCCAGACGACCACGGCGCCGACCTGGGGCGAAGCCGGACGGCCCCACTTGCTCCAGTTCCAGGCGACGTTGAGGTGGGCGCCGCCGCCACGCTGCGTGCGCATCCACCAGCCGCACCAGGCGCGCGGACGCGCACCGGCCGAGCGGCTGCCGGACGAGTAGGACGGTGCCGAGTCGTAATGCTCGCGGGCATAGCGCACGCGCTGTGCCCGGCCGCGCGAGGCGGCGCGCTCGCGCTTGGCGCTCGGAGCCGTGGCACGGCTCGAGCCTGCGACCGACGAAGAATGCTGAACGAATGGATTCCAACTGTCGTGGGCGGAATCGCGAGACGGACGCGCGTCGGCAGACGTCGCGCCGGCGAACACAAACAGACTCGCCGCGACGGCGTAGACGTTCTTTCTCATCTCTGAGGTCCCCATGCTATTGCGTACTGAACGGAGCGCCAGTCGCATGAGTACCGGGCAGAAACAAGGAAACGGAACGCAAGCGCGGCAATATGTCCAATCGCGCTGCGGCAGATCGGCTCCAAAGGAGGCCAAGTCATTCTCAAGTATTATTGAGGGAGTTTGACTTAGAACGAGGCTAAGACTTTCTCTGCAGTAGCCTTGATATGCTCGGGAGGACTGTCCTCGACAGCCAAATACTCTACAACCCCATCGTTCACGATCATCGCATAACGCTTGGAGCGTGTACCGAGCCCGAAGCCCGAAAGGTCGAGATCGAGCCCGACGGCCTTGGCGAAGTCGGCGTTCCCATCCGCCAGCATCGTGATGTCGTCGGCGCCGCGCACCTTCGACCAGGCATTGAGGACGAACACGTCGTTGACGGCCGTGCAGGCGATCATGTCCGCGCCTTTCGCTTTGAATTCGCTCGCCAACCCGACGAAGCCCGGCAGGTGCTGCTCGCTGCAGGTGGGCGTGAACGCGCCCGGTACGGCGAACAGCACGACCTTCTTTCCGCTGAGCAGCTCGCTCGTCGAAACCGGCTTCGGGCCGTTCTCGCCCATCACCGTGAATTTGCCTTCCGGCAGCCGATCGCCGACCTTGATAGACATGCGCGCATCCTCTCTCGAATATTTGGAATATTGTATGTGCTCTTACGGGCCGCGGATTACCTAAGGAATAGCAAACGTCGCGTAAGAGGCTCCAACCTCTCCCACAAGCGTGACGGTAACCATCTTTCCGCGCAGCGCGGCGAGGTCAGGTCCCGCCCCCAGCGCCGCCTCGAAGACCTTACTGCCGTCCGCGCCCTGGCCCGCCTCCGCCGGCACCGGCAGGAACTGGCCGCCCGCCGCTTCTAGAAAAACCGCGGCTTCGGAGGGGTTCCCCGGAAACTTGGCCTCGACCACGATCTTGGGCGCCGCCCCGTCGAGCTGGATTTCGGCCCGCACCAGCACGGGATCGTCCGCCAGGACCTTGTCCTGCGGGCGCGGCACCCGGTCGAGCGCCATCAGCGCGGCCGCCGGCGCCAGCGCCGTCTCGCCGGCCGGAATGTCGAGCGCGAGGTTGGCCTCGATCGGCACGCAGATCTCCTTGCAGATGCCATAATGGACATCGACTGCGAGCGACACCGGCCGGTCCGCCGCCTGGGGCGTCACCGTCACCGGCAGGAACAGGCGGCCCTCGTAGCCGAGCGTGTGGCCGGATTTGTCGACGAAATGCTTGGGTGCAGGAAACTTGACGTCCGCCTTGGCGAGATTGGCCGACTTGGACCAGTCGAACTCGGGCGGAAGGCCCGCATCCCCCGGCGAGCGCCAGTAGGTCTTCCAGCCGGGCGCGAGCTCGATCTCGATGAAAGCCAGCAGCGCGCCGCCGTCGGACGGTGCCGCTCGCCCGGCCACGAGACGGGCCTGCGCCTTGTGCCCGACCGACCAGGCCGAGGCCAGCGCCCAGGCTGGCGCCGCGGGGCCGCCCGCCAGCAGCACGACGGCAAGCAGCGCGGCGGTTGGCCAGCGGCGGCTCGATGACGGGATATTGGAACTCTTCATGCCGGGATCGCCTTGTACGTCATCGGGGGATATCTGAAGGGCAACGGGCCAAACGCATCATCCTGGCCGCACCCGCATCTGACCGAACACACCATCTGGCCGAACGCTGTGCATTCCACCGCACATCTCCATGGAGCCCGCGCCTGCACGTGAGCCGGACGCACGTTTTCCACCCGGCGCCCGAGCAAATCGCGGCTTCACAGGCGGCAGTCTCGGGGGATAGACTCTCATTATGACGACATCGAAATCGAAGCGCAAAAGGCGCAACGAAAGCTGTCTGAAGGGCCAGCTTCTCGTTGCCATGCCGTTGATGACGGATCGGCGGTTTGCCCGTTCCGTCATTTACATGTGTGCACATTCCGACGACGGCGCAATGGGTTTGATCATCAATCACCGCGCCGACCACATCAGCTTTCCCGACCTGCTCGAGCGCCTCGGCATCGTGACCGGCGGCGCCGAGGACGGCATCTCGAACGAGATTCTGGAACGCCAGGTCCATGTCGGCGGCCCCGTCGAGACCGGGCGCGGCTTCGTGCTCCACTCGTCCGACTATTTCGCCAACGACTCGACGCTGCCGATCGACCGCGACATCAGCCTCACCGCCTCGATCGAGATCCTGAAGGCCATCGCGTCGGGCGAAGGCCCCGTGCACGCGCTGCTCGCCCTCGGCTATGCCGGCTGGTCCGCCGGCCAGCTCGAAAGCGAGATCCAGGCCAACGGCTGGCTGCATTGCCCGCCGGACCTGAACCTCCTGTTCGATTCCGACATCGAGGGGAAATACACGCGCGCGCTCGCCAAGATCGGCGTGGACCCGTCCCATCTCGTGAGCGACACCGGCCACGCGTAGCCCCGCCTGCGAATGATCGTTGGACAAAGGAACCTCGCGCCACCCACGCGAGGGCGCGCCTACTTGCGCGCGACGCCCGCGAGCCGCGCCAGGCTCTCGGCGATGGCGGGCGGCAGGTTCGAGAAATCAGGCATCGGCGCGCCGGCCCCGGGATGGACGCCGTTGCCGCCATTGGCCGGCGAGCCCGGCGGCATCGGAGCCGGGCCCGGCTGAGCCTGCGGCGACGGCGGTGGCGGCGGCATGCCAGCCGCCGGCCCGGGCATGGGCGGCGGCCCCCCGGTCTCGACGAGCACGGGCCGCGGCGACGGTCCCGGCGGCGGAGGCGGCATCGCGGACGGCCCGGCGACCGCCGGCGGCATAGCGACAGCCGGAGGCATGGCAGCAGCCGGAGGCATGGCGGCAGCGGGCGGCAGCCCAGCGCCCGGAGCGAAACCTCCCCCCGGGATCGGCGGCGGCGCGGACACCCCCGGCCCCGCGGACACGCCCGGCTTATCGACCGGCCGGAGCGGCGGCTGAGCCTGAGGCGGCGGCATGTCGACAGGCGGCGGCGCGAGACCGTGCCCGCCCGGCGGCCCACCCACGCCATTCCCGCGCGACGGCGGCGGTGGCGATGGCGGTGCCGGCGGCGTCACGTTCGGCAGCAGATCGGAAAGCCGTGTCGCGGGATTCGGCACCGGCGGCGGCATCGGAGGAGCCGCGGACGCCGGAGCGGACGGAACCGGCGGAGCAGGCGGCGGCATTGCCGAACCGGCCTTCGGCGCGGGCGGCGGCGGCACGCCACGCTGCGAGACGGTTCCACCCTGCGAGACCAGCCCGCCCT
>CAYLSI010000033.1:0-36081 GCA_964386545.1 uncultured Hyphomicrobium sp. | reverse complement strand
TGCGCGAGTTCGGCGAGCGCGTCGGCAACCGCAAGGCGGCGCAGATCACGGCCGACGACGTGATGACGACGGCCACGGCCATGCTGTCGGTGTTCATCCGCGAGCCCGAGTTCCAGGGCCAGACGAAGGACAAGCTCGCGACGCAGGAAGCGCAGCGCATCGTCGAATCGACGGTGAAAGACGCCTTCGACCATTGGCTGACGGACAGCCCGCAGCAGGCGACGCGCCTGCTCGAATGGTCGATCGAGCAGGCGGAGGAGCGCCTCAAGCGCCGCCGCGAGAAAGAGGTCGGCCGGCAGTCCGCCACGCGCAAGCTGCGCCTGCCGGGCAAGCTCGCCGATTGCTCGATCCAGCAGGCGGCGGGAACCGAGATCTTCATCGTCGAGGGCGACAGCGCCGGCGGCTCGGCCAAGAGCGCGCGGGCCCGCGAGACCCAGGCCATCCTTCCCTTGCGCGGCAAGATCCTGAACGTGGCGAACGCGTCCTCCGCCAAGCTCGCCCAGAACCAGCTTCTCTCGGATCTCATCCAGGCGCTCGGCGTCGGCACGGGCGGCAAGTACCGCGACGAGGACCTGCGCTACGAGCGCGTGATCATCATGACGGACGCCGACGTGGACGGCGCGCATATCGCCTCGCTGCTCATCACGTTCTTCTACCAGGAGATGCCGGAGCTCATCGAGAACGGGCACCTGTTCCTGGCCGTGCCGCCGCTCTACCGGCTGACATGGAAGGGCGAGGTGGAATACGCCCGCGACGATGCGCACCGCGAGAAACTGCTGGCCACGAAATTCAGCGGCAAAAAGCCCGACGTCACCCGCTTCAAGGGTCTCGGCGAAATGGACTTCAAGGACCTGAAGTCGACGACCATGGATCCCAAGCGGCGCGTGCTGCTCAAGGTCGAGATCGGCACGGACGACCGCAGCGCGATCTCCGAGGCCGTCAACGCGCTCATGGGCTCGAAGCCGGAAGCGCGCTTCCGCTTCATCCAGGAGCGCGCCGCGTTCGCGACGGACCTCGATATTTAGAGCGAAGCTCTCACGCTCCGTAACGCGTTGCCCGGCCAAGCCGCCCTTTTGCGCGAACCGGGAACAAGTGGACGCCCCGGCAGACTCGTTCCACATTGCCCGGACGGATTTCTGCTGGCTTGATGCCGCGATCCGCGCGGGGCGCTCGATGCGAGAGAAGGAGTTGCGGATTGCCCTCGTTTGCTTCGGCGGCGTCTCGCTGGCCGTCTATATGCACGGCATCGGCAAGGAGATCCTGAAGGTCGTCCGCGCGTCGTCCGCGCTCCACAATATCGCCGACCGGCAGGCCCGCGCCGGCGCGGCTTTCCCGCCCTCCTCCCGCTTCTCCGACACCGAGACCGATACGGAGCGCGTCTACTTCGAGCTCTTGCGCGACATCGGGCGCGACGTCGACCTTCGGATCATCGTCGACATCATCGCGGGGGCGTCGGCCGGCGGCATCAACGGGACCATGCTGGCGCGCGCGCTGGCCCATGACCTGCCGATCTCCGGCCTGCGCGATCTCTGGCTCGACAACGGCGACGTCAACGTCCTGCTGGCGCCGGGCGCGCGGGCCAAGCGGTGGAGCAAGGCGGCGTTGCGGCCCTTCTTCTGGGGCGCGGCCGCGACGGGGGCGATCCCCTCGATGAAAGACAGGGAAGTGCGGCGCAACCTGTCGCTCTTCATGCGCTCGCGCTGGTTCAAGCCGCCGCTGGACGGGCCGCGCATGTCGAGCCTGATGTACGAGGCGATCGCGGCGATGGGCGAGCCGACGCAGCGCGCCGCACTGCTGCCGTCCGGCCAGCGGCTCGACCTCTTCGTGACGCTCACCGACTACCACGGCCAGCTTCATCTGGTGCAGATCCACGACCCGCCGCTGATCCACGAGCGCGAGCACCGTCACGTCCTGCATTTCGGCTACCGGCGCAGCCAGTCCGGCCTCGTGGAAAGCGATTTCGACATCGCGAACGCGCCCGCCCTCGCGTTCGCCGCGCGCGCGACGTCGTCGTTTCCCGGCGTCTTCCCGCCGGCGCAGATCGCCGAGATCGACACTCTCATCGGCACGTGGGGGATCCCCTGGCCGACGCGCCAGGATTTCATCGAGAAGAATTTCCCGCGCTATCTGGACGCGAACCTCGATCCCGCGCACGCGAGCTTCATCGACGGCAGCGTGCTCAACAACCGGCCGTTCCGCGAGGCCATCGGGGCGATCCACGGGCGGCCGGCGTACCGCGAGGCCGAGCGCCGCCTCGTCTACATCGAGCCGAACCCCTCGACGCCGACCTCGCGCGAGCGCCCGCCCGTTCCCGGCTTCTTCGCGACCATCCGCGGCGCCATCTCCGACCTGCCGCGCGCCCAGCCGGTGACGGACGATCTCGCCTGGGTGATGGGCTTCAACGACCGCATGCGGGAGATCCGCAGCATCATCGAGGGCGCGCGCCCGCAGGTGACGCGCTACGTCAACAGCATCGTGCCGATGGAGCTCGACTGGTCGAACGCGACGTCGCAGATCACGATCTGGCGCGAGGAGATGAATGCGCAGGTCGCGCGCGAGGCGGGCTTCGCCTACGAGGGCTATGTGCGGCTCAAGCTCGCCTCGATCCTGCGCTTCGTGAGCCGGACGATCAGCGCGATGCTCGGCGTCGGGCCGGGGTCGCCGATGGCGAATGCCGTCGCGGCGACGATCCACGCCTGGGCCCAGCGCAACGGCATCGTCTACGAGACCACCGATACGCCGAGCCTGCACGGCGAGGGCGCGGGCGGGTCGACGCTCAAGCCGTGGGCCGCCTATCTCCTGAAGTTCGACCTCGATTACCGCAAGCGCCGGCTCAACTTCCTGATCGAAGGCCAGAACCAGCTCTACCGGCTGCAGGGCGAGGGCCGGTACCAGGGGCTCACCGCCGCGGCCGTCAACCGCTTGAAGCGCGACTTCTACTCCTGCCTGGATTCGCTGCGCCAGCGGCAGGACTGGCGGCGCTTCAGCCTCGAGACGCATGCGCTGGCGACGGACATCTTCCCGGCGCCGCCCTCGCCTTCGGACGCGCGCAATCTGCAAGCCTCGGCAGATATTTTTGCCGCCAGCCACGACGAGCAGCTCACGCGCCTCATCGACCGGCTGGCCCACGAGATCAACCTCACCACGTCGACGCGCGACGTGGACCTGCTGCTCGCGGCCATGGACACCTCGGAATGGCCGCCCGCAGCCCGGCGCGACGTGCTCGTCAATTACCTGGGCTTTCCCTACTGGGACCTGCTGACGTTTCCCGTGGCGATGACGCGGGAGCCGGGGGAGTTTCGCGAGATCCTCGTGGACCGCATCAGCCCGCTCGACGCGCGCACGCTCTCGGGCCTCCCGGGCGCGACGCTCAAGGGCACCGGGTTCGCCAATTTCGCCGGCTTCCTGTCGCGGGCCTATCGCGAGAACGACTACCTGCTCGGGCGCCTGCACGCCATCGACCGGCTGATCGACATCATCTGCGACGCGGCGGGCATCAGCTTCACGTCCGACCGCATCGACATTCCGGCGTTCAAGAAGAAGGCGTTTGCCGCCGTGCTGGACCGGGAAGCACGCCACCTCACGAGCTGCGGGCCGCTGATCCAATCCGTCGAGCGGCTGATCCGCTCGCTCTGAGCTTTCGCCCGACGTGCGCGTTAATTGCCGCTCTTGTTGCGTTTGCGCGCCCAATAGATCGCAAAGATCGCGATCCAGAACAGCAGCGCGGCGACGTCCATCAGCGTCGAGAGCTCGCGCAGGCCGCGGTGCCAAGGCTGGTCCGGTGGGCCGACGAAGGTCAGCACGCTGGCGATGATGCCGATGAGCAGGCAGAGCCCCACACCGACCCACGCGATCCTGACGGCACGCCGCGTCATTGCCTCTCCCCAGCCTGCAACGTCCAGAACGACGAGCATAGCACAGCCGCGCGTCATCTAAAACGGGCCGCGCAGCGCGCCGCTCCGACCGATGCGGCGCTCCGTATACTGGGAAGCATGCTGGAAACTTCCCCCAAAAGGCCGCAAGACCGCGCCGCGTAAACTCTCTCCCAATATCGGAACTGCTCGCCCGACGCCGTCCCGCTGCCGCAAATCCGCCGGGCCTTCCCACGACACAAGAGCACCACGTCGAGGGATTGCCATGACCGATCTTGCGCACACGGCCGGCCGCGTCGCCCGCTCGCCCGGATTCAAGTTTTTCCTGATCTCTTTCCTGATCCTCCTGCTGCTCGTGCCACTCCTGATCGTGGCGGGGCTCGTCTCGGAGCGCGAGGGCCGCTCGCGCGAGGTCGAGCGCGACGTGGCGAGGACCTGGGGCGGGGCTCAGACGCTGACGGGGCCGTTCGTGGTGGTGCCCTATGCGGTGCGCCTCGAAAGCAAGGAAGGCGACAAGATCATCACGCAGATGCAGGAACGGCGCGCCATCTTCCTGCCCGAGGACCTCGCGCTTTCGGGCCACGGCGCATCGAAGGTGCTGCATCGGTCGATCTTCGACGTGAACGTCTACACCGCCACGCTCAAGGTGGAGGGACGCTTCGGCGCGCTCGACATGAGCGAGGTCGACCCGAACGCCGTTTCCGTCCGCTGGCACGACGCGACGCTGGTGCTCGCACTCAGCGACGTCGCGGGGCTCAAGGAGGCCGCGACCGTGACCTTGAACGGCGGCGAGGCGGTGCCGTTCGCGCCCAGCGTCGGCGTGCCGGGAACCTACATGAGCGGCATGCACGCCAAGCTCGCGGGCGCACCGTCCGTCGTCCAGGGCGACGCGCCGCTGAAGCCCTTCACGTTCGCCGCCGATCTCGTGTTCACGGGCTCGTCGTCGCTGACGGTCGCGCCGGCCGCGCGCGAAACGCGCGTCGACCTCGTCTCCGATTGGGCGCACCCGAGCTTCACCGGCGCGTTCCTTCCCGTCGAGCGCAGCGTGTCGGCCACGGGCTTCACGGCGAAGTGGCGCGTGCCGCACCTCGCGCGCAGCGTGCCCAATGCGTGGACGCTCTCGGACGGCGGCTTCGAACGCTTCTCGGCGCACCTGTTCGGCGTCAATTTCTATCAGCCGCTCGATTTCTACGACCTCGTCACGCGGGCGCTGAAGTACGGCATCCTGTTCCTCGCCGCCGGCTTCATGGGCGTGTTCGTGCTGGAGCTGCTGTCCACGCGGCGCGTGCATGCCGTTCAGTATTTCCTCGTCGGCCTGGCGATGGTGTTCTTCTACGTCCTGCTGCTCTCGCTCTCGGAGCACATCGGCTTCACGCCGGCCTACGCGGTGGCCTCGACCGCGACCGGCGGCATGCTCTCGATCTACGTCGCCAAGGCGCTCGAAAGCGCGCGCAGCGGCCTCATCATGGCGGGGCTGTTCGCGCTGCTCTACGGCTTCCTCTACCTCATTCTGCGGCTCGAGGACTACGCGCTGCTCGCGGGCGCGACGCTCGGCTTCCTCGCCCTCACGGCGGTGATGTTCGCCACGCTGAAGGTGGATTGGTCGGGGCTCGGCCCACCGCCGGCGAGCGGGCGCGAGGCTGCTCAGCCGGCGGGCACCTGAGGCGTCTTCGTGCTAAGGGGATGCTGCTGGCACCACGTGATTCGCAACGGCGGGGAGGTCTTGCGGCCGGTCATAAAGAGCAAAAGCCGACCATTCGCGTGACGCCAGCTCGCAATAGAAGCTGGGAGACTCACAATGAATATGAGGGCGCTTGGAGCCGAGTTCATCGGCACTTTCATGCTTACCGGTTCTGTTCTCGGTGCTGCGTTTTATTCATTTGGTGCGCCAGCGGGTGCTGCGGGCATTCTCGGCGTCGCGCTGTCGATCGGCATCACGGTGATGGCGCTCGCGCGCTCGATCGGCCACATTTCCGGAGGCCATTACAATCCCGCCGTCACGCTCGGCCTCGTCGCGGGCGGGCGCTTCCCGGCGGGCGATGCTCTTCCCTACATCGTCGCGCAATGCCTCGGCGCCGTTGCCGCCGGAGCCGTCTTCTCGCTGATCGGCCATGCGCCGGCCTCGTTCGCCGCCAACGGCTACGGCAGCCTGTCGATGATCAACGCGAGCCTCACCAGCGTCTTCATCATCGAAACGGTGCTGACCGCGTTCTTCCTCATCGTCATCATGGGGGCGACGCGGCCGAACGCGCCGGCGGGCTTCGCACCGCTCGCCATCGGCTTCACGCTGACGGCGATCCACATCATGTCGATCCCGGTCTCGAACACGTCCGTCAATCCGGCACGCAGCCTGGGTCCGGCGATCTTCGCCGGGGGCGAGGCGCTGACCCAGCTCTGGGTGTTCTTCGCCGCTCCGATCCTGGGCGCCGTCATCGGCGCGCTCATCTACAAGTGGCTCGACGAATAGACCGGCTCGACTGGTCCAGAACACGGCGGCCGCCCAGTTTGGGCGGCCGTTTTCGTCTGTTTTCGCAATATTATTCGGTAGTGCGACTATTGCGCACCAGCAAAAGCCCTGGTTTTTATTGATTTTTATTGGCCGACATGCCAGCTAGGCATTGGCTCGGGCGCAGGGGCTTCGATCTTATTGATCCCTTTTCGAGCCCTTATTCCTGTATTTGCCCGCTTTCGTGGCATTCGCCTCTTCCCCTGCGCTCTCGTCGTTCCGTCGCTGCGCCCGAGGGCCGTTCGTGGTCTTCGAGCGAAGGTGTGCGCGCGCGGAACCCTGAGATCGCAGTATGGAGACTTGGTTTTTTGGAAACGAAGACGTTCGCTGAGCTCGGCCTCAGCCCCAAAGTGCAGGCGGCCATCGAGGCCGCCGGA
This sequence comes from uncultured Hyphomicrobium sp., assembly GCA_964386545.1. GTDB lineage: Bacteria > Pseudomonadota > Alphaproteobacteria > Rhizobiales > Hyphomicrobiaceae > Hyphomicrobium_C. The sequence goes on along the minus strand of CAYLSI010000033.1, from coordinate 29,326 downwards.
TACACCTCGCCTACCCCCATTCAAACGGCCGCCATTCCCGTCGCGGTCACAGGCCGCGACGTGCTCGGCATCGCCCAGACCGGCACCGGCAAGACCGCCTCGTTCGTGCTGCCCATGATCGCGCGCCTGGAGACGGGCCGCGCGCGGGCGCGGATGCCGCGCTCGCTGATCCTCGCGCCGACGCGCGAGCTCGCCGCCCAGGTGGCGCAGAGCTTCGAGAAGTACGGCGTCAATCACAAGCTCAGCGTGGCGCTGCTGATCGGCGGCGTCTCGATGGACGACCAGGTCCGCAAGCTCGACCGCGGCGTCGACGTGCTGATCGCGACGCCCGGCCGCCTGCTCGATCACTTCCAGCGTGGCCGTCTCATGCTGATGGGCGTCGAGATCCTCGTCATCGACGAAGCCGACCGCATGCTCGACATGGGCTTCATTCCCGACATCGAGAAGATCTGCAATCTGCTGCCGCCGCGCCGCCAGACGCTGTTCTTCTCGGCCACGATGCCGCCCGAGATCACGCGGCTCGTCAATCAGTTCCTGCGCGATCCCGAGCGTATCGAGGTGGCGCGCCCCGCCACCACGGCGAAGACGATCACGCAGCGCTTCCGCTTCGCCCCCGATGGCGAGGATTGGGTGAAGCGCGAGATCCTGCGCGACATGATCCGCGCGGAGGGCGTGAGGAACGCGATTGTCTTCTGCAACCGCAAGCGCGATGTGGCGATCCTTCTGAAGTCGCTCCTGAAGCATGGCTTCAATGCTGGCGCGCTGCACGGCGACATGGACCAGAAGAGCCGCATGGAGACGCTGGACAAGTTCCGCAGCGGCGACATCAGCATCCTCGCCGCGAGCGACGTGGCCGCGCGCGGCCTCGACATTCCGGACGTCTCGCACGTCTTCAATTTCGACCTGCCCTGGCAGTCGGACGATTATGTGCACCGGATCGGGCGCACGGGGCGTGCCGGCCGCGAAGGCGCGGCACACTCCATCGTCACGCCCGACGAGCTCAAGTCGTTCAAGGACATCGAGAAGATCCTCGGCGAGGCCGCCGTTTGGATCGGCGAGGGGCCGACCGAGCAGGACTTCGCGGATGCCGGCAAGCGCAAGCGCGGCCGGGGCCGGGGCCCCGCACGCACGGGCGCCGCGCGTGACGGCGGGCGCGGATCCGACCGCGGCCGCGAGCGCCATGGCGGCGGGCGCGGCGAGGGAGGACGTAGCGAGGGACCGCGCGCCGAAGGCAGCCCGTCTGCCACCGGACCATCCCAGGCGCCCGCGCCGCGTGACGCGCGCCCTGCCCGGCCTCCGCGCGAGGACCGCGCCAATGGCGAGCGCCGCCGCGAGGCGGCCGCCGCGGCACCGGCCCGCCCGGCTCCGCAGCCCAAGGCGCCGGCACAGCCGCGCATCGAGGACGCCCGCCGCGAGGATCGTCCCCAGGCCGTGCGGCCGGCCCGTCCGCAACGGCCCGCCGGCCGGCCCAAGGACGAGGCAGCCGAAAGCAAAGCCGCGATCAGCGCGTTCGCGGGCAACGTTCCCGCGTTCATGCGGCGGCCCGCGCGTCCCGTGAAAGCCGCGAACGAGTAAGCGCGTTCGCGCATTTCGCGCCCGCAATGCAGCCGGCCAGGTCCCTCGTCAGGCCTCTGGCCGGCTTTCGCTTTTTCGCGTCATTACGATGGAGACTCACACCCGAACGCCAATGGCGGGCTCGGCATCGCACAAAAGCGAGTCAAGCAAATCTTGCACTGCACCATCAGGAAGCTGTGGACAGCGCGTGCCCCCGCCCAACTTTCCGGCCCTTGCAGCGTTACAGTGGCTCGGCAATGGAGGGCGATCGCCATGCGTCATTTTCGGCTCACATCACCAGTCACTGGTTGCCGTGCTCGCGAGTTCTCCCAAACGCCCGCTTCCGACATGATCGAATCCGCTCAACTGCGGCGGTTGGCGAGCACCGTGCTTTCGAAATCTCCCGAGGATCTCGCCGCGCTGGCCGAGACCAATCCCATGCTCGTGTGGGAGTGGATCGACGCGTTCCGGCAGGAAAAGCTCGCGGTCGAGGCGGAGGCACGATATTGGTCCGCTGCGGTCGCCGCGCTTTCGACGGCCAGTCCTCAGGCCGTTCGCGCCGCCGCCGAGTAGGTTCCTTCCGGCTTCGTTGCAGCGGCACGGTCATGTCCGACATCGCGATCTGCCGCTGGCTCGATCTCACAGGCGATCGCGCGCAGGCGCTCCTGGACCTCGATCACGTCTTCTTCTCCTCGAGCGCGCGGGAGACGTTCTCCAGCGGTCAGGAACGGGCCGAGTTCCGCGAACGCTGGCTCGGACGCTATCTTGCGCATTTCGCCGAGCACGCGTTTGTCGCGGTCGATGCCAGCGGGCATGTGGCGGGCTATGTGATCGGCAGCCTCAAGGATCCCGCGCAGGATCCGCTTTTTGCCGACCTGCCGTTCTGGGAGAGCTTCGGCGACCTCACGGCGCGCTATCCGGCGCAGCTCCACGTCAACGTCGAGGAAGCGCGGCGCGGGCAGCACATCGGCGCGGCGCTCATTACCGCGTTCGCGCGCCACGCCGAGGAGAGCGGCGCGCCGGGCGTGCATGTCGTGACGGGGCGGGGCATGCGCAATGTCGGCTTCTATCTCGCCAACGGGTTCCGGGAGCTCGGCGTGCACGCGGGCTCGGGGCACGAGCTTCTGTTTCTCGGCCGGGCGCTCTCGCCCGCGAGATTTTGATTCATCGCTCTTAGACACCAGTCTCGAGTGGTCGCATTTTCTTGCGACGAACCGGGTGTCCACTTCGTCGGAAAATGCTCTAACATCCGGCTAAACTTACGATTCCTTGTCCCGGCGCCTACGCCGGGATGCGCCGAACCATGAGGGCCGATGACAGACGCCGCCTCGCACCCCGTTTCGCGCGTTTCGGAGGCGCCGGCCGTCGTTCTCGAAGATGTCGCGAAGTCGTACGGTGACTTCCAGGCGCTGCGCGCGATCTCGCTCCGCGTCGAGCAAGGCGAGAAGATCGTCATCTGCGGGCCGTCCGGCTCGGGCAAATCCACGCTCATTCGTTGTATCAACGGCCTCGAGCAGCACGACTGCGGGCGCATCGTCGTCGACGGCACGGAGCTGACGCGCGATCTCCGGACGCTGGACAAGATCCGCTCCGAGGTCGGCATGGTGTTTCAGAGCTTCAACCTCTTTCCGCACCTCACCGTGCTCGACAACCTCTGCCTCGCCCCGCAGTGGGTGCGGCGCGCGAAGCGGCCGGAGGCCGAGCAGGCGGCGCTCGCCCTGCTCGAACGCGTGCGCATCGCGGACCAGGCGCACAAGTTTCCGAACCAGCTTTCCGGCGGCCAGCAGCAGCGCGTCGCCATCGCGCGGGCGCTCGCCATGACGCCACGCATCATGCTGTTCGACGAGCCGACGAGCGCCCTCGATCCCGAGATGGTCAAGGAGGTCCTCGACGTCATGATCGAGCTGGCGGCGCAGGGCATGACGATGCTCGTCGTCACGCACGAGATGGGGTTCGCGCGGGCCGTGGCGGACCGGGTCGTGTTCATGGACCGGGGCGAGATCGTGGAGGAAGGGGAGCCGGAGGCGATCTTCACCCATGCCGCGCACCAGCGCACGCGCGCGTTCCTTTCGCAGATCCTGGGGCACTGACATGCGCGGCCGCCGTTTCTCCTCGTCCGTCGCGCGCGCACTTCTCGCAGTCGCTGCCCTTCTCGCGTTGGCGGGCCATGCGCTCGCGCAAGCGCCGACGCTCGACACCGTGCGCAAGCGCGGCGTGCTCAACTGCGGCGTCAATACGGGCCTCGTCGGCTTCAGCGTGCCGGACGGGCGCGGCCGGTGGAGCGGGTTCGATGCCGATTTCTGCCGCGCCGTCGCGGCGGCGGTGTTCGGCGACGGCACCAAGGTGCGTTTCGTGCCGCTCAACGCCAAGGAGCGCTTCACGGCGCTGCAGTCCGGCGAGATCGACATCCTGAGCCGCAACACGACATGGACGATGAGCCGCGATACGTCGCTCGGCCTCAACTTCACGGGCGTGGCGTATTACGACGGGCAAGCCTTCATGGTGCGCAAGTCCGCCGGCGTGAAGGGCGCGGCGGACCTGGCGGGTGCCAGCATCTGCGTGCAGAGCGGCACGACCAACGAGCTCAACGTGGCGGACTTCTTCGCCACCCTCGGCGCGACCTATCGCCCGGTCGTGTTCGAGCGGCTGGACGAGGTGCGCAGCGCCTATCTCAACGGGCGGTGCGATGCCTTCACGACCGACAGCTCGCAGCTCATCTCCGAGCGGACGCAACTGCCGGACCCCGACGCGCACGAGATGCTGCCCGACCTCATTTCCAAAGAGCCGCTGGGGCCGGCGGTGCGTCAGGGCGATGCGCTCTGGTCGAACATCGTGCGCTGGACGCTGTTCGCGCTGATCAATGCCGAGGAGCTCGGCATCACGCAGGCCAATGTGGAGGAGAGCCGCGCCGCGTCCAGTCCGGAGATCCGCCGCCTGCTCGGCACCGACGGCGAGCTCGGCAAGGCGCTGCGGCTCAATTCCGACTGGGTGGTCGCGGTCGTCAAGGCCGTGGGCAACTACGGCGAATGCTTCGAGCGCAACCTGGGGGGCTCCTCGCCGCTCAAGATCGCGCGCGGGCGCAACGCGTTGTGGACGCACGGCGGGCTGATCTACGCCCCGCCGTTCCGCTGAGGCCCCGATGCGCCGCCTCCTCGCCCAGCGCTGGCTCGCTCCCGCATTCTGGAAGGATGCCGCGTACGATCCGCGCGTGCGCGGAACAGCGTTCCAGGTGCTGCTGCTGATCGCGGTCGCGGTGCTCACCGTCGAGATCGTGCGCAACACCGCGGCCAACCTCAAGGCGCAGAACATCGCGTCGGGATTCGATTTCCTCAGCCGCGCGGCGGGCTTCGACATCTCGCAGACGCTGGTGCCCTATTCCTACCGCAGCAGCTATGCGCAGGCGTTCCTGGTGGGGCTCACGAACACGCTGCTCGTCGCCGTGCTCGGCATCGCAATCGCGACGGCGCTCGGGTTCGCGATCGGCATCGCGCGGCTGTCGCCGAACTGGCTCGCCTCGCGGCTGGCGCTCGTCTACGTCGAGGCGGTGCGCAACGTGCCGCTGCTGCTGCAGCTTCTGGTCTGGTACATCGCGGTGCTGCGATCCCTGCCCGCGCCCAGCGCCGCGCTTTCGCTGCCCGCGGGCGCCAAGCTCGACGTGCGCGGCCTGCACGTGCCGCGCATCGCGGTGGATCATAGCTGGCTCGTTTGGGTGGCGCTGGCGGTCTCGCTCGCCGGGGCGGCCTGGCTTTGGCGCAACGCGCGGCGCCGTCGCGACGGCATCGCGGCCCCGCTCCTCCACGTGCGCATGGCCTGGGCCGCCGTGATCGTGCCGCCGCTCGCCGCGCTCGCGTGGGCGTTTGCGCGCGCCGACATCACGTATCCGGTGCTGGGGCGCTTCAACCATGACGGCGGCGTCTCGATCGAGCCCGAGTTCCTGGCGCTGCTCGTCGGCCTTTCCACCTATACGGCGGCGTTCATTGCCGAGATCGTGCGCGCCGGCCTCTTGGGCGTGCCGCGGGGCCAGCATGAAGCGGCCGCCGCGCTCGGCCTCAACCGGCGGCAGACGCTGCGGCTCGTCATTCTCCCGCAGGCGATGCGCATCATCATTCCGCCGCTCACCAACCAGTACCTGAACCTCACCAAGAACTCGTCGCTGGCGGTGGCGATCGGCTATCCGGATCTCGTCTCCGTGTTCGCGGGCACCGTGCTGAACCAGACGGGGCAGGCGGTGGAGGTCATCGCCATCACCATGGCCGTGTACCTCACGATCAGCCTCGCCACCGCGCTTCTGATGAACCGGCTCAACGCGCTGAGCGCCTGGAGGGAGCGATGAGCCCCGCCGTCCTCGCGCGGTATCGAGATCCTGCGGAGCGTGCGGTGCACGCCCTCCAGCGCGCGCTCTTTCCGACGCCGGCGCAGTCGCTCGTCAGCCTCGTCCTGCTCGCGCTTTCGGCGTGGGTACTCGCGGCGTTCCTCGACTGGGCGATCGTGCGCGCCGTCTTCCAGGGCGCGGACGGATCGGCCTGCCGCACGCCGGATGCCGGGGCCTGCTGGCCGTTCATCGTCCATAAGATGGGGCTGTTCCTCTACGGGCGCTATCCGGAGGGCGAGCTTTGGCGCGTGCATCTCACGGGAGCGCTGGCGCTCGCCGGGCTCGTGCCGCTGATGATGCCACGCGTGCCGCACAAGCTCGCGCTGTCGCTCTACATGCTCGTGGTCTTTCCCATCCTCGCGACGCTCCTTCTCTACGGTGGCGTGCCGGGGTTGCCGAAAGTCGGCACGGAGCGATGGGGCGGGCTGTTGCTCACGCTCGTGATCGCGAGCGTCGGCATCGCGGCGTCGTTTCCGCTCGGCGTTCTGCTGGCGCTCGGCCGGCGCTCCGAGCTGCCGATCGTGCGCTGGCTTTCGGTCGGCTACATCGAGATCGTGCGCGGCGTGCCGCTGGTCACGGTGCTGTTCATGGCGTCCGTGATGCTGCCGCTGTTTCTGCCGCCGGACGTCACGATCGACAAGCTCGTGCGGGCCCTGGTGGGGGTGGCGCTGTTCTCGGCGGCCTACGTGGCGGAGGTGATTCGCGGCGGGCTGCAGGCGATCCCGCGCGGCCAGTACGAGGCGGCCGAGGCGCTCGGCCTCGGCTATTGGCGGAAAATGGGGCTGATCGTGCTGCCCCAGGCCATCCGGATCGTGATTCCCGGGCTCGTGAACTCGTTCATATCGCTGTTCAAAGACACGAGCCTCGTGCTCATCATTGGTCTGTTCGATCTCACCGGAATTATTCAGCAGTCGATCCAGGCGGACGCGAAATGGTTTTCGCCGCAGACGGCCGCGACCGGATATTTCTTCGCTGCCGTGGTGTTTTGGGCCTTCTGCTTTGCGATGTCGCGCTACTCGGCGCGCCTCGAGGAGCGTCTCTCGGCCTCCGACCGGCGCTGACGCCCCGGGAGGCCGCCTGCCCGGTTAGGCATGACAACAAGGCCCTCCTAGTATAAGGATTGGCCGCCATCCAAAACAAAATCCGGTGGCGCAAAACTGGGGGAATTATCCATGTTTCTGCCTGTAGAATACTCCATCTACGAACCCGTCGTCATTGCCGCCGCCGTCGTGTTCGTCGTTGCGCTCGTCGGCAATGTGCTGTCGTTCTCGAGCCGCATCGGCAATGCCTTCCTCACGGCGGTCATCTTCGCCGCGATCTTCGGCGCGCTCTCGTATGTCTCGAAGGTCAACGCGCCGGCTCCGCACTTCCTGCCGCCGGAGTACGCCGTGGCCGAGCTCGTGCTCATCGCGGCCGCGATCGTGTTCGTCGTCGACCTCATCGGCAACGTGCTGTCGTTCTCGAACCGCTTCGTCAGCGCTCTCGTGACGGCCATCGTGTTCGCTCTGCTGTTCGGCGGTCTCACGTATGTCGCCGACCGCGAAGGCGTCGCGATCCCGGCGGCGACGGACATCGTGCCGGTGCCGGCTCCCGCGCCGACGCCCTCGCCCGCGCCCTGATCGCGAGCGCTCATCACGACATGCCTTGATCCTAAGGGCAGCCTGTTCCGGGCTGCCCTTTTTCTTTGGCCTGTTTTCTTCGGCCGGCCTTTGGCCTCTCACTCCGCCAGCATGCGCGCGACGTGCTCGCCGATCGCCAGCGATGACGTGAGCCCGGGGCTTTCGATCCCGTAGAGCGCGACGAGCCGCTCGATCCCATGCGCGCGGGCGCCGTGGATCGCGAAGTCGGGCACCGGCTCACCCGGGCGGTAGATCTTCGGGCGCACGCCGACATAGGACGGCTCGAGCGCGCCCTCGGGAAGAGCGGGCCAATAGCGGCGGATCTCGCTTTCGAACTGCGCGAGGCGCTGGCCGCTGCGGCCGTCGAAATCGTAGCGCGGCGCCGTTTCCGCGCTTCCGCCCCCCTCCTGCCATTCGAGGTCCGGGCCGAACTTGGCGCGGCCCGCGACGTCGATGGTGAGATGCACGCCGAGCCAGCCTTCGCCCGGCATCGGATAGACGAGGTGGCGGAACGGCGCCTGGGCCGCGAGTGCGTAGTAGTGGCCGCGTGCCGGATAGGTCTGCGGGACGTGATAGCCGGCGCCATAGCTCAGCATCCGCCCGAGCCGCGTCGCGCCGAGGCCGCCGGCGAGCACGAGGTTGCGCGCCGTGATCGCGCTCGCCTGACCATCCGTGGACATCAGGGACAGGCGAAACGCGTCGCCCTCGGTCGCGACCGCTTCGACCGCGTGATTGAGGACGACGTCGCCGCCCAGCGTGCGCAGGTGCCCGTCCAAAGCGACCAGCAGCGCGTGGCTGTCGATGACGCCGGTCGAGGGCGACAGCAGGGCCGCCGCACAGGCGAGCTCCGGCTCCAGCGCCTTGGCCTCCCGTGCATCGAGCCTGACGAGATCATCGACGCCGCTCGCCGTGGCGTTGGCGGCCAAGGCATCGAGGCGGGCCTGCTCGCCCTCGCCGGCGGCCACGACCAGCTTGCCGCACATCCTATGGGGAACGCCGGCCTCGCGGGCGAACGCGTAAAGGCGCTCCTTGCCTTCGACGCACAGGCGCGCCCTGAGGCTTCCGGGCGGATAATAGAGGCCGGCATGGATGACCTCGCTCGACCGGCTGCTCGTTTCGCGGCCAACGCCGTCATGCCGCTCGAGCAGAAGGACCTCGTGGCCGGACAGCGCCAGGGCGCGCGCGGCTGCGAGCCCGACGACGCCGCCGCCCACGACGACGGTCTGGATATCCGGGGCGCTCATCGGCGTATCTCAAAGGGAACGCCAGCCATGTTCTCGAATGATTCTCATTTTGGTATTTTTTATTTTTATCAATGCGTTGGTCGCCAATCCTGCCAGGTTATCCACAGGTTTGTCCAGATCCGGACTCGCGATTGAACAAAAATGGAACGGCGAAAGCGGAGCCTTATCAGACGGCACCACGGTTTTCTTCCCGCGGCGTCGCAACTCGTTGCGACACGGACGGCGACCATCGCTTCGTCGGAACATATTCGTCGGAAATGCGCTTGCGCGGCGCCAGGACGGTCGCCGGCGAACGGGAGCCGGTCCCGTGTCCAGCGCCTGCGGGCCCTGGACGTCCGGTCTCGATGCGCGAGGTCGCGGGCCTCAGCCCGCGACGGCGTGGGCTTCCGGCTTGAACGGGATCGGCTCGGAGCCCTGCGCGGCAGCGGCTGCGGCGGCTTCGGGCGTCCGCTCGGGCTTGCTCACGCCCGCGAGCGGATCGTCCGTGCGGCGCGACTTGCCCTCGAAGAATGCGCCCTGCTCGATGGCCATCGTCTGATGGAAGATGTCGCCTTCGAAGTGGCTCGAGCTCTGCAGCATCACGCGGCGCGCGCGGACGGTGCCGAGCAGATGGCCACGGATGACGCATTCCTCGGCGACGACACTGCCCGTCACGCGGGCGCGCTCGCCGATGATGACATGGGTGCCGAAGATATCGCCCTGCACCTCGCCCTCGACCTGGATCTCGCCTTTCGAGGTGAGATTGCCGTGAATGACGAGGTCCGCGCCAATGACGGACGAGCCGGAAGGGCCACCCGGGCGGAACGACGGACCCGACGGCCTCGGTCCCAGCGCAGATGGTGTCGAAACGTTCGTCAGGGACGGCTGGGGACTCTCGCCTTCCGACTTGCGGAATTGAGGCAGCATACGTTGAACCTCCGCGGTTACGCTGAACCAAACGCGAATTTGCTGATCAGAGCGTTTCTTGATAGGTCGGCTTTTTTAAGCCCTTGGCTCGGCCAGCGGTGGAACCGCTAACCGATTGGCATCCTTCCCCAAAGGGTCTGTAGCACGCTTTCACGGATCGGTCATCAGGTCTCGCAGGGACCCGCGCGCAAGGAGGGGTGCTGCCGTGTCGTCGCGGCCTCACCTCGGCTCCGCGCGGGACGAGGCACGATCCTCATGAAGACGTTGCGTCGTTCAGTGCATCCAGAACCTCAGCCGCATGCCCCTTTGCCGACACCTTGCGCCAGATGCGTTCGAGGCGTCCCTTCGGCGAGATCAGAAACGTCGCGCGCTCCACGCCCATGAACGTGCGCCCGTACATTTTCTTCTCGACCCAGACGCCGTAGGCGTTCGCCGCGACTTTCTCCTCGTCCGAGGCGAGGCGCACCTTGAGGTCATGCTTGCAGCGGAACTTGTCATGGCTCTTCACGCTGTCGGGCGAGATGCCGATGACGATCGCGTTCTGCTTCTCGAAGGCCGACGCGAGGTCGCTGAACTCCTTGGCCTCGATCGTGCAGCCTTCCGTATCGTCCTTCGGGTAGAAATAGAGGACGACCCACCGGCCGCGGAAGTCCCGGAGCGCGAGGCGCCCGCCGTCCTCGGCGGGCAAAGCGAACACCGGCGCCGGATCCCCCTCTTCGAGCATGGTCTCATGCCTTTCTTTTGTCGTTTTTAGTAAGCCTGATCACGGTATTGGGTGGTGGGCTTGGCTGCTCGCGGCGGAGAGCCGCGGGCCGCCTTCTTCGATAGGGTTAAGGCCGAACCGGCGCAAGGCCGGTGCTGCGGCCCATCTCCGTTGGCCCCGCGGCTCATGTCCGTTGGACCTGTGCGTTGGCCCTGCGGCCCATGTGGGGAACATGCTTTATTCCGCAAACTCGGTCGGCCGGAGTACGTGAGAGGATGACGCTTCACCGCTCCGGCGATCCCCGAACGCAAGGCCGGCGTGCCCAGCCGCTGATCCGCGTTCCCGGTCCCGACCGCCCGCCCTCCGACATGAACCCCGCCGCCGCGATGGCGATCTGGGCGGGCAAGATCGCGCTGTTCTACGTCATCGCGCCGGTCGTTCTTCTGGCACTGATCGCGGCGACGTTCGGCTATGTCTGGCTGACCTACAGCTCGGTGCCGCTGAAATCGTTCAGCAGCCAGATCGAGCGGCGCATCAACAAGACGCTGGTGGGGCTCAAGGCGGAGATCGAGGACGCCAAGCTCACGGTCGGCGACGACAAGGGCATCGAGCTCAGGCTCACGAACCTGCGGCTCAAGGAGCCGGACGGGGATGCCGTCGTCACGGCGCCGCAAGCGGCCGTGAAGTTCGATCCGTCCGCGCTCTGGCGCCTCGATGCCGCGCCGGAGCGCATCTATCTCATCGAGCCCAAGCTCGCCGTGGCCTACAGCGAGGAGAGCGGTCTCTCGCTTAGCATCGGCAACGGGGACGCGGATCCCGCAGCCGCCGCGCCTGCGGGTCCTGCGCCGCGGGCCGCCGCGCCCTCCGGCGCGTTCCGGCAGATCAACGTCGCCAAGCTTCTGGCCGACGCCTCGGCGCGGGCGCGGCAAAGCAACGAGGACGAGTTCAGCCTGCGCAAGTTCGGCGTCATCGACGCGAAGGTAACCTTCACCGACGGGCGCACGAGCAGCGAGCTCAAGGTCCCCCAGGCGTCCATCGACCTCGAGCATACGGCCAACCACAGCACCATCTCCGGCGCGGCGACCGTGGAGACGGGAGAGCAGCCGTGGGACCTCGAATTCCGCATCGAGGAATCCGACAACGCCGCGGGCATCGTCGCCACCGCGAAGGTCGAGAACCTGGTGCCGAGCTCGCTCGCGCGGATCTCGCCGCGGCTCGCGCTGTTCGAAATTCTGAGCATGCCGGTGACGGGCGAGCTCAAGCTCGATCTCTCCACCGCGGGCGAGCTCGTCGCCTCCGATCTCGATCTCGACATCGGCCGGGGCGAGGCGCGCCTGCCCTCCGTCACCAATACGCCGATGCTGCTCGAGAGCGGCGCGCTCAAGATCCACTACACGGCCGAGGCGCGCCGCCTGACGCTCAAGCCTTCGACGCTGAACTGGGCCGACAGCCACATCGTGCTCCAGGGCGCGATCGCGAGCGATCCGCCGTCCGACGGGCCGCCGCAGTGGCGTTTCGACATTCAATCCGTCGAAGGCGCCTTGTCGTCGGGCGAGTTCAACGTCTCGCCCATGCCCATCGAAAGCTTCGCCGCGTCCGGCCGCGTGATTCCGGCGGAGGGGCTCGTTCAGCTTTCGGAGTTCGTGCTCAAGGCCGGCGGCGGCGCCGTGACGGCCAACGGCGAGGTCATCAGCGGGGACGGACAGTCCAGCACGCGCCTCGAAGCCGCCATGACGCCCATGCCGCTCGCAACGCTCAAGGCGATGTGGCCGCGCGCGGCGGCCCCGGCTGCGCGCAAGTGGGTCGGCGAGCAGGTGACGCACGCCAACCTGCAAGGGGCATCGCTCAAGGTCCTGTCCGGGCGCTTCCTCGAAGGGGCGACCGACGGCGACGCGTCCGCCGGGGCCGGCCGCGAGCGCATTTCGGCCAGCATCGACATCACCGATCTCAACATGTCGCCGCTGCCGCGCAGCCTTCCTCTCGAAGCGCCGCGCGCGGTCATCCGCCTCGAAAACAGCACGCTCGAGGTCAACGTGCCGGAGGCGGCGATCGTCGCGTCGCCGGAACACCGCCTGCCGCTCACCGGCGTGCGCCTCACGGTGGTGGACCTGCGCCACGATGCGCCGATCGCGGAGCTCGCGCTCAAGTCCAAAACGACGCTGCCCATCCTGATCGAGACGCTCAACAGAAGCCAGCTTCACCTCGCAGGCCAGGGGCCGCTGCCGATCGACGGGGTCGAGGGCAAGGTCGACGGCGAGATCAAGATCGGCATGCCGCTCGTCAACGACGCCAGCGTCGTGCGGGCGACGGGCAAGGCGCGCATCAGCGACATCAAGGGCAAGAGCAAGGACTATCATGTCGACCTCAACGGCGGGACCATCGACGTCGACGTCTCCGAAGCCGGCGTCATCGCCAAGGGCGACCTGATGGTCAACGGCGTGGTGACGAAGCTTCAGATGCACCGCTTGCTCGAAGCCGCGCCGGAAGCGCAGCCGCCGACGAAGCTCACCGCCACGCTCGACAACGCGGACCGCAATCAGCTCGGCCTCGACGTCAACCACTTCGTTCAGGGCACGATGCCCATCGACGTGACGATCACGCACCGGGGTGAAGGTCCGCCGATGGTGCATGTCCGCGCCGACCTCACCAAGGCGGAGCTCCTGTTCCAGGGCGTCTCATGGAAGAAGCCGCCGGGGCGGCCGGCCTCGCTCGATTTCGACGTCTCGCCCTCGGAGACGGCGGGGCACATGGATCTCAAGAACTTCAAGCTCGTCGGCGACAATATCGCCATCGACGGCTGGGCCGTGATGGACGACAAGCGCGACGTGACGGAGTTCTCGTTCCCGAACTTCTCCATCAACGTCGTCTCGCGGCTCGCGGTCAGCGGCAAGATGAGCGACAAGCGCATCTGGTCGATCAACGCCAAGGGCTCGACCTTCGATGCGCGCGACGTTTTCCGCTCCATGCTCGCCTTCTCCGGCAAGGACGAGGAGATCAAGCCGCGCAATCCCGCGGCGGGCGTGGACTTCAGCGCGCAGATCGACACGCTGATCGGGCATTCCGAGGTGTCGCTGCGCAATGCCAAGCTCAAGTATTCGTCGCGCGGCGAGAAGACGGTGGCCATCGAGGCCGACGGGGTGCTCGACGGCGATCAGCTCTTCATGATGGAGCTGAAGCCCGGTGGGCGCCGGCTCGTCTACGCGAAGTCGGGCGACGCGGGCCAGACGCTCAAGATGATCGGCCTCTATCCGAACATCAAAGGCGGGCGCATGGAGCTCGACATCGACGTCGACGGGCAAGGCGCGGCCGAGATGAACGGCGTGCTCACGATCGACAATTTCCGCGTGCTGGGCGATCCGATCGTGTCGGAGGTGTATTCGAGCGCGGAGGGGCAAGGCGCGGCCAAGCCGGCGCGGCCGAAGCAGAACGCGGAACGGCAGGTCTTCGAGTTCCAGCGCATGCAGGTGCCGTTCTCGATCGGCCACGGGCAGTTCGTGCTGGACGATTCCTATCTGCGCGGGCCTCTTCTGGGCGCCTCCATCCGCGGCCGGGTGGACTTCAACGCGCGGCGCGTGAACCTCGGCGGCACCTACGTGCCCCTGCAGGGCATCAACGCGGCCGTCTGCGACATTCCCCTGTTCGGACCCATCGTGGCCGGCTTCGACTGCCAGGGCGTGTTCGGCATCACCTACGCCATTCAGGGCTCGATGGACGGGTCGGGCCCCGAGGTCATCGTCAATCCGCTGTCGATGTTCACGCCGGGCATCCTGCGCGGCATCATGGAGCTGACGAGCCCCAATCCCAAGGTGCGTCCGCTCAGCGGCCCGCAGAAGCCGCCGGCCGAGGGCCGGGTGCGCGCCTCGTCGAGCACGCCGTCCGGCACCGTCGACGGCTGGTCGTCCGAGACGCAGCAGAGCGAACCCAAGAAGAAGCGCTAGCGTCTTTCCGTTTCAGGTCGAAACAGCGGTTCGACATGCGCAAGCGGATCTGGACTCCGGCCTTCGCCGGAGTGACGTTCAGATGGCCTACCTGGCCTCAACGCAACCGACGTCCTCCCGGCATCATGGCGAAGCCTTGCTGCGCATGGACGGCCGGGATCCGAAAGACGATCGCACGACCATGTTTCCAACGAAGTCGGAAAAGCGCTGGCGCGTTTTCCGATCCGATAGAATCGGATCGGACGCTTCAGATTCTTGTTGTGTCGCATTTTCTTACGACGAACCGGTATCCACTTCGTCGGAAAATGCTCTAGCGGCGGGACGCGGTGCGCTCCGCGGCCGCCGCGCCGTCCTCCGCGCGCCTCAGACCGGCTTCAGCAAAACGTGCTTCTTCTTGCCGAGCGACAGCTTGATCACGCCATCGGCGGTCAGGTCGCCTTCGGACAGCTGCGCTTTCTCGTCCGTCACCGTGACATCGTTGACCTTGAGGCCGCCGCCCTTGATCTGGCGGCGCGCTTCGCTCGTGGAGGCCACGAGACCGGCTTCGACGAATTTGCTCAGGAGACCCACGCTCGCCTTGAGATCGGCGGCGCTGATCTCGACGGTCGGCAGGCCGGCGGCAAGGCCGCCTTGCTCGAACGTGGTGCGCGCGGTTTCGGCCGCGGCTTCGGCCTTCTCCCGGCTGTGCACGAGCGCCGTCGCTTCGGTCGCGAGCACCTTCTTGGCCTCGTTGATCTCGGCCCCGCCGAGCGCGGCGAGCCTTGCGATTTCGTCCAGCGGGAGCAGCGTGAACAGCTTGAGGAAACGGCCGACGTCGGCGTCCTCGGTGTTGCGCCAGAACTGCCAGTAGTCATAGGCAGAGAGCTGGTCCTCGTTGAGCCAGACGGCGCCGGCCGCGGTCTTGCCCATCTTGGCGCCGGACGAGGTCGTCAGCAGGTTGCAGGTCAGCGCGTAGAGCTGATGCGGTACGCCCATGCGGCGGCCGAGGTCGATGCCGGTGACGATGTTGCCCCACTGGTCGGAGCCGCCCATCTGCAGGTTGCAGCCGTAGCGGCGCGCGAGCTCGGCATAGTCGTAGGCCTGCAGCAGCATGTAGTTGAACTCGATGAACGACAGCTCCTGCTCGCGCTCGAGGCGCAGCTTGACCGAATCCATCGACAGCATGCGGTTGACGGACATGTGCCGGCCGACATCGCGCAGGAACTCGATGTAGTTGAGGCCGGCGAGCCATTCGGCGTTGTCGAGCATCAGTGCGTCGGTCTTGCCGTCTCCGAAGGAGAGGAACTTCGAGAACACCGTCTTGATCTGGTTCTTGTTGTCCTCGATCGTTTCGAGGGTCAGGATCCGGCGTGTCTCGTCGCGGCCAGACGGATCGCCGACACGCGTGGTGCCACCGCCCATCAGAGAGATCGGCTTGCCGGCGCCGGTCTTTTGCAGCCAGTGAAGCATCATGATCGAAAGCAGATGACCGACATGAAGCGACGGCGCGGTGCAGTCGTAGCCGGTATAGGCGACGATCTTGCCGTCGCGGGCGAGGGCGTCGATCCCTTGCGGGTCCGAGGTCTGATGGATAAAGCCTCGTTCGGTGAGGATGCTCAGGAAGTCTGACTGGAATTTCGTCATGGTGGACTGCGAGGACCTTTTGTTGACCATCGCCGCCGCAGGTACGGGCGGACGCTCGCCCGTCTGGCAGATGGGCGGGGTCGTTGTTTGGGCTGGAACATGCATGAGGAGGGCCGCGTGAGCAAGCGACCGGGCGAAGTCTGGCGTGCCCTGGGCCTGATGAGCGGGACGTCACTCGACGGAATCGACGTGGCGGTCATCGAAACCGACGGCGAGCGCGTGCTCGGGCGCGGGTTTTCGGCCACCTACCTCTATTCGGACGCCTTCCGGGAGAAGCTGCGCGAGGGGCTCGCGGAGGCGACGGCGCTGACGTCGCGCGCGGCGCGGCCGGGGCGGCTGCGGCTGCTGGAGCAGTATCTGACCGAGCTGCACGCGGAGGCGGTCTCCCACTATCTCGACGACCACCAGATCGACCGCGCCAGCATCGACGTGATCGGCTTTCATGGGCAGACGGTGCTGCACCGGCCGGAAGCGGCGCTCACGGTGCAGCTCGGCGACGGTTCCCTTCTGGCCGAGCTGTCCGGCCGCCCCGTCGTCTACGACTTGCGGGCCGCGGACATGGCCGCCGGCGGGCAAGGCGCGCCGCTGGCGCCCGCCTACCATGCGGCCCTCGCCCAGGACGTTCCCGCCCGGCCCGCCGCGATCCTCAACCTCGGCGGCGTCGCCAACATCACGTACATCGGCCGCGACGGCCTCCTGATCGCCTGCGACACGGGCCCCGCCTCGGCCATGATCGACGACTGGTGCCAGGCGCGCACGGGCCAGCCGTTCGATGCGGACGGGGTGCTCGCTGCGGCGGGCGTGGTCCGCGACGACATCGTGGGAAGCTGGCTCCAACATCCCTTCTTCGCGCTGCCGCCGCCCAAATCGCTGGACCGCAATGCGTTCGATGCGGATCTCGTCGGCGGGCTTTCGGCGGAGGACGGGGCGGCGACGCTGACCGCCTTCTCGGCGGCGGCCGTCGCGGCCGTCCTTCCGCATCTGCCGGAGCCGCCCGAGCTCTGGATCGCGTCCGGCGGCGGGCGCAAGAACGCGACCTTGCTCGCCATGATCGCGGACAAGGTCGGCGCGCCGGTGCTGCCGGCCGAAGAGTTCGGCTTCGACGGCGACGGCGTGGAAGCGGAGGCGTGGGCCTTCCTCGCGGTGCGCTCGCGCCTCGGCCTGCCGATCACCTTCCCGGGGACGACCGGCGTCGCCAAACCCCTCAGTGGTGGCCTTCTGGCGGTTCCCTCCGCCTCGGAGGCCGAGGAGTTGTAGCGGCGGGGTTGTAGCGGCGCGTCTTGCGCCCGTGACGCAGATCAGGTCAAAGTTCGCCGACTCGGGCGCGAAACGGCTCGAACGGGGAATGGGACGGGGACACTCATGAGCGGCCTCCTGGCACTTCTGGACGACGTCGTCGCGCTGGCGAAGCTCGCGGCGGTGACGATCGACGACGCGGCGGCGCAGTCGATCAAGGTCGGCTCGAAGACCGCGGGCGTCGTGATCGACGATGCGGCCGTCACGCCGCGTTACGTCACCGGCCTCGCTTCCGAGCGCGAGCTGCCCATCGTCGGTCGCATCGCGTTCGGCTCGCTCAAGAACAAGCTCCTGTTCCTGCTTCCCGCCGCGCTGCTGCTCTCGATCTTCCTGCCGCAGGCGATCACGCCGATCCTGATGATCGGCGGTCTCTACCTCGCCTACGAAGGCTTCGAGAAGGTGCTACATTGGCTGACGCCAGAGGCGCCGGCCACGATCGCCAATCCCAAGGGCGTCGATCCGAAGACGCTCGAAGACCAGCGCGTCGCCGGCGCGATCCGTACGGATTTCATTCTGTCGGCCGAGATCATGGCCATCGCGCTCGCCAACATCGAGAGCCCGGACATCGCCACCAAGGCCGCCGTGCTCGCCATCGTGGCGCTGCTCGTCACGGCCGGCGTCTATGGCGTCGTCGCGCTGATCGTGAAGGCCGACGACCTGGGCTTCGCCATGGCCAAGCGCAACGGCGCGATCTCGGGCCCGCTCGGTCGCGCGCTCGTCTTCGGCATGCCGCCGTTCCTCAAGTTTCTCTCGGTCGTCGGCACGCTTGCGATGCTGTGGGTGGCGGGCGACATCCTGATCCATGGCCTGGCTCACTACGGCCTCTCCGGACCGGAGCACTTCGCGCATGCCGTCTCGGACGCCGTGCAGAGCGCCATGCCGGTGGCGGCGCCCGTGTTCGGCTGGATCGCCAAGGCGTCCATCTCGGCCGTCGTCGGCATCGTCGCGGGCGCGGTCGTCGCGCTGCTCCTCAAGGTCGTGATGGCGCCGTTCGGCGGCCCCAAGGCCGCGGAACACTGAGCCGGCCGGGCTTGCCGCATCGCGTCGCCTCAGCGCCTCAGCGCTCGGGACTCCCGAGCGTCGGGACGAACGCCGAGACGACCGTCAGCGCCACGAACATGAGGTGGCCCAGCAGCTCCAGGTTTTCCTCGAACAGATCATGGTCGAGGCCGGTGGGCCGCAGGACCGCATCCCACCAGTGATCGTCGAACGTCTTGCTGACGGCATACGTCCACAGCATCGCGACGAGGACCGCCACGACGCGCCGGTTGGAGATGAAGGGCTCGAGCCGCTCGCGCGCGAACGAGGCCCAGCCGAGCAGCACGACGATGGCGATGTAGAAGCCCGTGTTGGTCGTGCGGAAGTGCAGCTCGCGCAGGAAGAGCGCGAGACCCAGGAGCGTCTGCCACGTGTCGTAGACCTGCCGCCGCGTCGCCGCGAGACCGGCCGCGATGACGACGCCGACGGCCAGCACGAGAGGCGACGAGATCTCGGCCGCGTCCTTGCTCAGGTACGGGCGGATCGCGGGCGAGAGGTTCATGAGCCAGATGACGGCCGCGCCGAGCGCCGGCACGAGCCACACGCCGAGCGGCGTCGTGCGCAACACGTGCGCGGCCGTTGCCGCGTGCCACCTCACCTGATCGCGGATCCAGCTCGCCATGGACGGCCCTCCCTCGCGCAAGGGTAGGCTGCGGCGCTCCCCCGCCGTCAAGGCCGCAGGCGGGCTTCGAACTTTACAATTTTGCCAGCTTCAGCGGCGCCACCACCAGCTCATCCAGCGCGTCCAGACCGTCCAGGGCCAGAGCGCCGAGCGGGCGGCGGCGCTCGCCTCCTCGGCGGCGTTCGGTGCGGGTGCCAGGCGCTTCACGAGCAGCCAGCCCGCGACGAAGCCGCCGATGTGCGCCCACCAGGCGATGCCGCCGGCGCCGGCCGGCAGCGCCAGCGAGCCGGCGGCCTGCATGACCTGCGAGAAGAACCAGAAGCCGGCGAACAGCAGCGCGGGCATCATGAAGAACACGGGCACGATCACGATGGGCTGCAGGATGTTGACCCAGGCATAGGGGAAGCGGCGCGCGTAGGCCGCAATGACGCCCGCGATGGCGCCGGACGCTCCGATGGTGGGCACGGGCGAGGAAAAGTTGAAGAGGACATGCACGAGCCCGGCGACGAGGCCCGACACGACGTAGAGCGCCAGGAAGCGGCGCGGTCCCAGCCGGTCCTCGAGCGCGGGGCCGAACACCCAGAGCGTCCAGAGGTTCGAGAGGATGTGCATGAAGCCGCCGTGCAGGAACATGCATGTCACGAATGGCACGAGATCCCAGCGCGCAAGGCCGTTGGAGGCCGACCAGCCGCCATCGGTAAAGCGCGCGGGCACGAGCGCGTATCTCAGGAAGAACGCCTCCTGCTCGGCCGTGGAGAGCGTCATCTGGTAGGCGAACGCGGCCACGCAGAGGGCGATGAGGCTGCCCGTCACCCAAGGCTTCGCCGTATAGGGAATCGTGTTGTTGGCCGGGATCACGGGCGCGCTCCTCGCGAGATCGTCGCGAGGAAACTACCGGCGCGCGCGGCCACGAGCCAGCGTTCCGCTCGCCGCAGGCTGCCTATTCGTCGTCGTCGCCGTCGTCGACCGGCACGCCGCGGCTGGCCTCCTCGCGCTCACGCTCGCGCTCGCGCTCGCGGGCGGCCTCGCGCTCCTTCTCGCGCTCCTTCTGCGCTTCGCGGTCGGCGACGGCCTTGGCGAGGCGCATGTCGAGGTAGCCGCCGACGACGTCCTGCAGCTCGTCGGTCTTGTTCTCGAAGAAGTGGTTCGCGCCGGGGATGATCTCGTGGTCGATCTTGATGCCGCGCTGCGTCTTGAGCTTGCCCGTGAGCTCGGCGACCGAGTTCGACGGGACGACGCGGTCCTTGTCGCCGTTGACCATGAGGCCCGACGACGGGCACGGCGCGAGGAACGAGAAGTCGTAGAGGTTCGACGGCGGGGCGACGCAGATGAAGCCGTCGATCTCGGGACGGCGCATCAGGAGCTGCATGGCGATCCAGGTGCCGAACGAGACGCCGGCGATCCAGCAGTACTTGGCATCCGGCTTCACGATCTGCAGCCAGTCGAGGGCCGAGGCCGCATCCGCCAGCTCGCCCGGGCCGCCGTCCCAGAAGCCCTGGCTGCGGCCGACGCCGCGGAAGTTGAAGCGCAGCACCGAGAAGCCCCGCTGGGCGAACGTGTAATAGAGGCTGTAGACGACCTGGTTGTTCATCGTCCCGCCGAACTGCGGGTGCGGGTGCAGGATGAGGGCAATCGGGCTGTCGGACGCGGGCTCGTGGTGGTAGCGGGCCTCGATACGGCCCGCGGGCCCATTAATGATCAGCTCGGGCATAGGTCCTGCTTCTCGTCTTTCAGAATTGAAGGGGGTTACCGGGCTCTCGCCGCGCCATTTTGCGCCACCGTGCGGGTTATCGACACTTCACGGTGATGTGCCCAAGAGAATGCTTGATTTCCCCGCTCGGAATTTTCATATTCCGGTTGCAAGTTTAGAACGGTTCGAAAAAGCCTGCACCGGCGGGCCTCGAACCGGGCTGTCCAGCGCGTGGCGTTTCCTTAGCACACGTAGGGTGGTCGGTTGCAAGCGGTATGAGCCCGGCAAGGGCCGTCCGAAGCGCGCGGTGGAGACATGGAACTCAATACGAGAGGCCGCTATGCGGTCATGGCGATGGCCGACCTGGCGAAGTTCGGAGACGGACAATCGGTGCCGCTCTCCGCGGTCGCCCAGCGCCAGCGGATCTCGCTCGATTACCTGGAGCAGCTTTTCCTCAAACTGAGGCGAGCGGGCCTGGTGGAGAGCGTGCGCGGGCGCCACGGCGGCTACCGGCTCGGCCGCTCGGCCAACGAGATCTTCGTCGCCGAGATCATGAACGCCGTTGAGGAAGGCACGCGCATGACGCGCTGCTTCGGCGAAGGAACGGCCGGATGCCTCGGCGAAAGCCGCTGCCTGACGCACGACCTCTGGACCGCGCTCGGCGCGCGCATCGAATCGTTCCTGGCGAGCGTGAGCCTCGCGGACGTCATTCATGGCCTGCCCGGCGTGCTGCCGGCGCCTGGGCTGCACGAGCAGCCTTCGGTCGCGATGGAGGGTTCGGCGCAGTGACGCACGCGCGCACATATCTCGACCACAACGCGTCGGCGCCGCTCAAGCGGGCGGCGCGCGAGGCTGTCGTTGCGGCGCTGGACGCGTTCGGCAACGCCTCCTCCGTGCATGCCGAGGGGCGGCGGGCGCGGGCGATCGTGGACGAGGCGCGCGAAGCGGTCGCGGCGCTGGTGAATGCGCGCCCGGCCGAGGTCGTGTTCACGAGCGGGGCGACGGAATCCAACGTGTGGGCGCTGGCGCAGCCGTGGCGGCGCATCGCGTTCGCCGGCATCGAGCACGACTCGGTGCGCGCGCCGGCCGCACAGATTGCAGCGGAGCGCGGCGCGGAGACCGTCGCGCTGCCGGTGGATGGGAATGGACAGGTCGACGTTGCGGCCGCGGGCGCGGGACCGGATCTTCTGGTCGCGCTGCAGATGGCGAACAACGAGACGGGCGTGGTGCAGGACGTGACGCGCGCGGGTCTCTGGGCGACCGAGAACGGCGCGCGGCTCCATTGCGACGCGGCGCAGGCGCCGGGCCGCGTGCCGATCGATTTTCCGACGCTCGGCGCGGCGACGCTCAGCCTCTCCGCGCACAAGATGGGCGGTCCGAAAGGCGTCGGCGCGCTGATCGTCAGCGGCAATACGCCGATGGTGTCGCTGCTCACCGGCGGCGGCCAGGAGCTGCGGCGCCGGTCCGGCACGGAGAACGTGGCCGCGATCGCGGGGTTCGGCGCGGCCGCGAAAGTGGCCCTCGACGACCTGCAGCGCGCAGCGGGCCTGGCGGCGCTGCGCGACCGGCTCGAGGCCGAGGTGCGTCGCATGACGCCCGGAGCGGTGGTGATCGGCGCGGGTGCACCGCGCCTGCCGAACACGTCCTCGATCGCGGTGCCCGGCGTTTCGGCCGAGACGCTGGTGATCAAGTTCGACCTCGCGGGCATCGCGCTCAGCGCCGGGTCGGCCTGCTCGTCGGGCAAGGTCAGCGAGAGCCCGGTGCTTTCGGCGATGGGGCTTGCGCCCGACATCGCGCGCGGGGCCGTTCGCATCAGCTTCGGCACGGACACGACGGACGACGACATCGCGGCGTTCCTCGCCGCATGGCGCAAAATTCACGGCGGCGCTTCGCTCGCCGCCTAGGCAGACAACGTAACGACGATGCGGCCTCGGCGGGCCGCGCGCGAAAAAGGTGGGTTGGATGGCAGCAGTTCAGGAGACGATCGACCAGGTCAAGAAGATCGACGTCGATCAATACAAGTACGGGTTCGAGACGAAGATCGAGACGGTCAAGGCGCCGCGCGGTCTCAGCGAGGACATCGTGCGCTTCATCTCGGAGAAGAAGGGCGAGCCCCAGTGGATGCTGGATTGGCGGCTCGAAGCCTATGCGCGCTGGCGCAACATGACCGAGCCGACGTGGGCGAAGGTCAGCTATCCCAAGATCGACTTCGAGAACCTCTATTACTACGCCGCGCCGAAGGGCACGGACGGACCGAAGAGCCTGGACGAGGTCGATCCGGAGCTGCTCGCGACCTACGAGAAGCTCGGTATCCCGCTCAAGGAGCAGGCCGTGCTGGCGGGCGTCGAGGGCGCGCGCGTCGCGGTCGACGCCGTGTTCGACAGCGTCTCGGTCGTGACCACCTTCAAGGACGAGCTCAGGAAGGCGGGCGTCATCTTCTGCTCGATCTCGGAAGCGATCCGCGAACATCCGGAGTTGATCAAGAAATACCTGGGGTCGGTGGTTCCGCAGGGCGACAACTTCTATGCGGCGCTGAACGCGGCCGTGTTTTCCGACGGCTCGTTCGTCTACGTGCCGGAGGGCGTGCGCTGCCCGATGGAGCTTTCGACGTACTTCCGCATCAACGAGAAGGACACCGGCCAGTTCGAGCGCACGCTCATCATCGCCGACAAGGGCGCCTACGTCTCGTACCTCGAAGGCTGCACGGCGCCCATGCGCGACGAGCACCAGCTCCACGCGGCCGTCGTGGAGCTGATCGCGCTGGACGACGCGGAGATCAAATACTCGACCGTCCAGAACTGGTATCCCGGCGACAAGGACGGCAAGGGCGGCATCTATAACTTCGTGACGAAGCGCGGCGACTGCCGCGGCCATCACTCGAAGATCTCGTGGACGCAGGTCGAGACCGGCTCGGCGATCACGTGGAAGTATCCGAGCTGCATCCTGCGCGGCGACCATTCGCGCGGCGAGTTCTACTCGATCGCGATCTCGAACGGCCGCCAGCAGGTCGACAGCGGCACGAAGATGATCCACCTCGGCAAGAACTCGTCCTCGCGCATCATCTCGAAGGGCATCGCGGCGGGCTATTCGCAGAACACCTATCGCGGGCTCGTCTCGGCGCATCGCAAGGCGACGGGCGCGCGCAACTTCACGAACTGCGACTCGCTGCTCATCGGCGACAAGTGCGGCGCGCATACGGTGCCCTACATCGAGGCGAAGAACTCGTCGGCGCACTTCGAGCACGAGGCGACCACCTCGAAGATCTCGGACGACATGCTGTTCTACTGCCAGCAGCGCGGGCTCTCCTCGGAGGAGGCGGTGGCGCTCGTCGTCAACGGCTTCGTGCGCGACGTGCTGCAGCAGCTCCCGATGGAGTTCATGGCGGAGACGCAGAAGCTCATCGGCGTGAGCCTGGAAGGGAGTGTCGGATGATGACGGCGCTCGCCCACTCGCTGACGTCATGCCCGCGGAGGCGGGCACCCACGACACGTTTCAACGCGGGTGCGCTCTCGGAAGCGTCGCGGACGTGGACACTTGCGTGGATGGCCGCCTGCGCGGCCATGACGAAATAGAGGAACTGCAATGCCTTTCGAAAATGAAAATGCACTTGAGCAAGCGATTGAGGAGGAACTCTCCTTGCAAGGAGGAACTCCTCTTGCAAAACGCACGGGCAGCCTTTCTGCGCAGCCCAGAGGTTGACGGAGTGATGGTCGCGTCAAAGGAAAGTGCGGATCGCCTGAAAGCATTCGACCTCCAAGCGGCCAAAACCAGCAAACGTATCGAAGAACTTTTGGATAAGAACAATGCTTGAGATCAAGAACCTGCACGTGAAGCTCGAGGACGAGGACAAAGAGATCCTCAAGGGGCTTTCGCTCACCGTG
Source organism: uncultured Hyphomicrobium sp. (assembly GCA_964386545.1). GTDB lineage: Bacteria > Pseudomonadota > Alphaproteobacteria > Rhizobiales > Hyphomicrobiaceae > Hyphomicrobium_C. The sequence goes on along the minus strand of CAYLSI010000033.1, from coordinate 4,840 downwards.
CCGAAGGGTGAGGTGCACGCCATCATGGGTCCGAACGGATCGGGCAAGAGCACGCTCGCGCACGTGCTCGCGGGCCGCGACGGCTACGAGGTGACGGGCGGCGAGCTCACCTGGAACGGCGAGAGCCTCATCGACATGGCGCCGGACGAGCGCGCCGCGAAGGGCGTGTTCCTGGCCTTCCAGTATCCGATGGAAATCCCGGGCGTCGCCGGCCTCACGTTCCTGCGCACGGCCGCCAACGCGATCCGCAAGAAGCGCGGCGAAGCCGAGCTTTCGACGCCCGAGTTCCTGAAGCTCGTGCGCGGCAAGGCCGAGACGCTCAACATCGACATGGACATGCTGAAGCGTCCCGTGAACGTCGGCTTCTCGGGCGGCGAGAAGAAGCGGGCGGAGATCCTGCAGATGGCCGTTCTCGAACCCACGCTCTGCGTGCTCGACGAGACGGACAGCGGCCTCGACATCGACGCGCTCAAGATCGTCGCCGACGGCGTCAACGCGCTGCGTGGGCCGGATCGGGCGATGCTGGTCATTACGCACTATCAGCGGCTCCTGAACTACATCGTGCCGGACCGCGTGCACGTGCTCGCCAACGGGCGCATCCAGAAGTCGGGCGGGAAAGAGCTGGCGCTCGAGCTCGAGAAGTCCGGCTACAGCGCCTATCAGGGCAAGGCGGCCTAACCCATGAGCACGGCACCGCAAATGAAAACACCGGACGGAACGCGCAGCGCGCCCGTCCAGGTTTTGAAGACCAAGGCCGAGCTGGCTTTGGCCGACGCCTTCCCCGGTCTCGAGCCGAAGCTCCCCGGCGGCGACTGGCTGCGTCAGCTCCGCCGCGCGGCCATCGGCGCGTTCACCGCCGAGGGCCTGCCGCACCGGCGTGTCGAGGAATGGAAGTTCACCGACCTGCGCGCCGCCATGCGCGAAGCGTTCCCGCTGGCCGACCGCGCCGCGGCGCCCGCTCCGGCCGCCATCCAGGCGCTGGTGAGCCAGGCGCTGCCGGGGGCCGATCTCTCGAAGGCGTTCGCCGTGCTCGTCGACGGACGCGGCGCCGGCGAAGCCGGCCTCGGCGCGATCTCGGAAATCGAGGGCGCGTTCCTGTCGCGCTACGTCGATCATCCCCTGCCCTGGCTCGAAGCGGAGCTTTCCGACGTCAGCCAGCACGTGGGCGAAGCGACGCTCGCGCTCAACACCGCGCTCTTCACCGACGGCGTGGTGCTCGACATCGCCGAGGGCCGCGAGATCGAGACGCCGATCGCGCTCATCTTCGCGGAGACCGGCAAGGCGCCGCAGACGAGCGTGACGCGCAACGTCGTGCGCGTCGGCAAGGGCGCGAAGGTGACGCTGGTCGAATGCCACCTTGAGCCGGAGGCGGCGCGGCAGATCAATACCGTAACGCAGATCATCGCCGGCGACGGCGCAGAGATCGTTCACGTCAAGATCGCCGCGACGGCGGAAGGCTCGATCCATCTCGGCCGGACGATCGCGCGGCTCGGCAAGGAGACGAGCTACCGGCCGTTCCACATGGTCACGGGCGACGGCCTCATCCGCAACGATCTGGCGGTGACGTTCCGCGGCCGGCACGCGACGTTCGATCTCGGCGCGGCGCAGCTCGTGCGCGGCCGCGGACACGCCGACCTGACGCTCGTGGTCGATCATGCCGTGCCTCACTGCACGAGCCGCGAGCTGGTCAAGTCCGTGCTCTCCGATCAGGCGCGCGCGGTGTTCCAGGGCAAGGTCATCGTGCGGCCGGACGCGCAGAAGACCGACGGCAAGCAGATGGCGCAGGCGCTCATGCTTTCGCCGGATGCCGAGTTCGACAGCAAGCCCGAGCTCGAGATCTATGCCGACGACGTGGTCTGCGGCCACGGCTCGACCTCGGCGGAGATCGATCCCGAGCTCATCTTCTATCTCCGCTCGCGCGGCATTCCGCTCGATGAGGCGCAGGCGATGCTCGTCGAGAGCTTCGTCGGCGAGGCGATCGACAAGGCCGAGCCCGAGACCGTTCAGGAGGCCCTGCGGGCGCTGTCGCGCCAGTGGCTTTCCGGCGCGACCAAGGGCTGAACGCACGCAGGCTTCCCCCGCTCGGGCCGATCCGGGCGGCGGGCGGCCGAACCAGGCGAATGAGGACGACGACATGACGGCGGCAACTCACAATCTCGGCGACCGGGCCCGTGCTCACGCGACGGTGCCGTTCGACGTCGAGCGCGTGCGCACGGACTTTCCGATCCTCTACCGGGACGTCTACGGCAAGCCGCTCGTCTACCTCGACAACGGCGCTTCGGCGCAGAAGCCGCTTTCCGTCATCGAGGCGATGGACCATGCCTATCGCTTCGAGTACGCGAACGTGCATCGCGGCCTGCACTACCTCTCGAACACCGCGACGCAGCGCTTCGAGGAGGCGCGCGAGACGGCGCGCCGTTTCCTCAACGCGCCCTCGACCGACCAGATCATCTTCACGCGCAACGCGACGGAGGCGATCAATCTCGTCGCCTCGTCGTTCGGCGCCATCGAGATCGGCGAGGGCGACGAGATCGTGCTCTCGATCATGGAGCATCACTCGAACATCGTGCCGTGGCACTTTCACCGCGAGCGCAAGGGCGCGGTGCTCAAGTGGGCGCCGATCTCGGACGAGGGCGAGTTCCTGATCGACGAGTTCGAGCGGCTCTTGACCTCGCGCACCAAGATCGTCGCGCTGACGCACATGTCGAACGTGCTCGGCACCATCGTGCCGATCAAGCAGGTGATCGAGATCGCGCATGCGCGCGGCATTCCGGTGCTCGTGGACGGCAGCCAGGCCGCCGTGCACATGACGATCGACGTGCAGGATCTCGACGCGGATTTCTACGTCTTCACGGGCCACAAGACCTACGGGCCGTCGGGCATCGGCGTGCTCTACGCCAAGGCCGAGCACCTCGAACGCATGCCGCCCTACCAGGGCGGCGGCGAGATGATCGAGATCGTGGAAGTGGACCGCATCACCTACGCCAAGGCGCCGCACAAGTTCGAGGCGGGCACGCCGGCGATCGCGGAGGCGATTGGATTGGGCGCGGCCCTTTCCTACATCATGCAGGTCGGGCGCGACCGGATCGCGCGCCACGAGGCCGAGATCGGCGCATATGCCGCCGAGCGGCTGGCGGAGGTGCCGGGGCTCACGCTCTACGGCACCGCCCGCAACAAGGGCGCCATTCATTCGTTCTCGATCGACGGGCTGCACCCGCATGACGTGTCCACGATCATCGACCGGTCGGGCATCGCCATCCGCGCGGGCCACCACTGCGCGCAACCACTGATGGAGCGGCTCGGCGTCACGGCGACGTGCCGGGCTTCCTTCGCCATGTACAATACCAAGGAGGAAGTCGATGCTCTGGTGGCGGCGCTGATCCGGGCCAAGGACTTCTTCGCGTAAAGGAGAGGCGGACCTCGCCATGACGGACCTCGATCACCCCGATGCCGCGAACGCGGCCGAAGCCCCCGCCCCGGCGGACAGCGCCGCGGCGGACGCGTCCGGCTTGCCGCCGGAAGAGATCGAGCGCCTGACGACCGACATCGTGGCGGCGCTCAAGACCGTGTACGATCCCGAGATCCCGTCCGACATCTACGAGCTCGGACTGATCTACAAAGTCGACATCAACGACGACCGCGAGGTCGCCATCGAGATGACGCTGACCGCCCCCGGCTGCCCCGTGGCCGGCGAGATGCCGAAGTGGGTCGAGGACGCGGTCAACGCCGTGCCCGGCGTTTCCGGCACCAAGGTGACGCTGACGTTCGATCCGCCGTGGGACCAGAGCCGCATGTCGGACGAGGCGCGCCTGGCGCTCAATATGTTCTGAGCCGGTGTTCTCAGGTGGTGCCCGGGGCACGCCTCCTCACCCGGAAGAGAGGTGCGCGCGGATGGGAAGCCGCAATTCCCTCTCCCCCTGGGGAGAGGGTTGGGGTGAAGCGGGGGTGCGTCGCGCGCACGCCATCTCGTAAAGGGGCGCGGCGCACGCTATATTTGTCGTAACTTCCCGGCCTTGAACCAGAACAGCAGCATCCGATGACCGAGACCACTCCCGCCCCGACCCGCCGTCCCCGGCCGCAGGTCATGACGCTGACGCCGCGCGCGGCGGAGCGCGTGCGCGCCATTATGACGTCCAAGGGCCCCGAGGTCGCCGGGCTCAAGATCGGCGTGAAGAAGGGCGGTTGCGCCGGCATGGAGTACACCATGACCTGGGCGGACAAGGTCGACAAGTTCGACGAGGTCATCGAGCAGGACGGCGCGCGCGTCATCGTCGACCCGCAGGCGGTGCTGTATCTGCTCGGCACGGAGATGGACTACAAGACCGACAAGCTTTCCTCGACGTTCGTGTTCAACAACCCGAACCAGACCGGCGCCTGCGGCTGCGGCGAAAGCGTGAACCTCGTTCCGGCGAAGGACGCTGCCCAGGCGCTCAACGACTAGGGCGTTCTGCGATCCGGTGCGATCCGGTGTCGACACGTCATCGCATCGCGGCCTCCAAGGCCCCACTTACCGTGGCGTGGGGATCATCTTTTCCTGCGCGTGGCGCGCTGTCCTCCATGACGTCGCCGTCCTCAACGCCACCGCGCGCACGTAAGGCACGCCGAGTGTCGCGCGCTCCATCGTCTTGCGTGTCTGGACCCCGACCTGCGTCGGGGTGACGTGGAGGGGTGGTGTGGAGCGTAACCTGGAGAGTTGGTGTGCGGCGGCACGCACACGACCGTCCCGACCTGCGCCGGGATGACCTGCGCCGGCATGACGTTTGACGGCGTGATCCGTCGCGTGCCGCAATCGGCGTCACACCGGCGTCATGGCGAAGCCATGCTCCGCATGGACGGCCGG
>CAYLSI010000032.1:7940-37677 GCA_964386545.1 uncultured Hyphomicrobium sp. | reverse complement strand
GAAAACCGGCGTGGGTGCAAGCTCACCGTGGGTTCGAATCCCACTCCCTCCGCCATTGCTCGCTCACGCCCGCGCGGCGGGCTCCGCGAGGGCGGGCCACTCGGCCCGGGTCGCCTTGCTCCCGAGCCCGGCGGGCTGGACTTCGAACTTATGTGCGCTCACGCGCCTGATCGCGCGCCTTGCAGGCGCGCTGGCGCTCCGCGGGGGCGCGGCTCGCCGCGGGTCGCCTTGCTCCCGGGCCCGGCGGGCTGGGCTTCGAACTCATGTGCGCTCACGCCCGCGCGGCAGGCTCCGCGCTTCCTCAGCATGGACGCGTCACGCGGCGTCGATCGAGGCGGCTTTTTCGGGGTCTTCCTTGCGGCCACGGCCTTCCGTCAGGCGCTGAAACACCACGTACAGCATCGGGATGAGGAAAATGCCGAAGATGGATGCGGCGAGCATGCCCGCGAGCACCGGCACGCCGACCGCGATCATGCTGTCGGCGCCCGGCCCGTTGGCGATGACGAGCGGAACGAGGCCCATGATGAAGGCAAAGCTCGTCATCATCACGGGCCGGAACCGCAGCCGCGCGCCGTCGATGGCGGATTCGAGCAGGCTGTCTCCGGCGGCCCGTCTCTCGATGGAGAACGCGACGATCAGGATGGCGTTCTTCGCCGCGAGCGCAACCAGCACCACGAGGCCGATCTGGGCATAGAGCGTGAAGCTCATGCCGAGCGCCCAGAGCGCACCGACCGCGCCGAGAATGGACACGATCACCGACAGCAGCACGGGGATCGGGATCATCCAGCTTTCATACAAGGCGACGAGGAAGAGATAGGCGAACACCATGGCGAGGCCGAGCACGATCGTCGTCTGTCCGGCGGATTCGATCTGCTCGCGGGCTTGCCCCGTCCACTCGTGGGCAAAGCCCTGCGGCAGCGTCTCCGCCGACACGCTTTCCATGGCGTTGATGGCGTCGCCAGGGCCCCGGCCGGGCGCCGGGCCGCCGTTGATCGAGATGGCGCGGTAGTTGTTGTAGCGCGTCAGCGTCCGCGGCCCGACGTCGAGCCGCACGTCCGCGATGCTCGACATCGGCGTCATCTCGCCCGCCGAGTTGCGGACGTAGATGGACGAAATATCGTCGACCTTGCCGCGGAACTGCTTCTCGGCCTGCATGCGTACGGTCCAGGTCCGGCCGTAGAGGTTGAAGTCGTTGACGTAGTAGCCGCCGAGCGTCGCCTGCAGCGCGGCGAACACGTCCGACAGCGAGATGTTGAGCGCGCGCGTCTTGTCGCGGTCGATGTCGAGGCGGATCTGCGGCGTCTCGGCCTCGAAGGTCGAGAACACGGCGGCGAGCTCGGGCCGCTGGTTGGCCGCCACGACGAGGCCGCGCATGGCCGCCGCCATTTCCGACGGGCTTTGACCCTGCAAGGCTTCGAGCACGTATTCGAAGCCGCCCACCTGGCCGAGACCCGAAATCGAGGGCGGGTTGACGACGATGATGCGGCCTTCCGGGATTACCGACAGCTTGCCGATCAGGCGCCCGGCGACCGTGGTCGAATGCATCTCGCGCGTCGTGCGCTCGGCGTAGTCCTTGAGACGGATGAACATGACGCCGGCGTTGGATGCCGCGCCGCCGCCGAGGAAGTCGATGCCGAGAATGCTCGTCACGCCGTGCACCGCGGGATCCTCGCGCACGATGGCCTCGGCCTTGGCTGCCGTGTCGCTCGTGCGGTTCAGCGAGGCGCCTGCGGGCAGCGTGATCACGCCGATGACGAAGCCCTTGTCCTCGTCCGGCAGGAAGCCCGACGGCGTCTGATTGAAGACGACATACGTGGCGCCGGCGATCGCGATCAGCGCGACGATGCTCGCCAGCGAGACCGCCACCAGGCGCTTGACGATGGCGGCGTAACCGTCGGCCACGGAATCGATGAAATTCGTGATGTGCTTCATGATACCCGTCGGATGCCCGGGCGTGAGAAGCACCGAGCAGAGCGCCGGCGAGAGCGTGAGTGCGTTGATGGCGGAAATGACCATCGCGGCCGAGATCGTGACGGCGAACTGCCGGAACAGCACGCCGGAGGATCCCGAAAGGAAGGCGACCGGCACGAACACGGAGAGCAGCACGAGCGTGATGGCGATCACGGGCCCGGCGATCTCCGACATGGCCTTGCGCGTGGCGTCGGCGGCCGAGAGATGCGGCTCCTCGTGCATCACGCGCTCGACGTTCTCGACGACGATGATCGCGTCATCGACGACGATGCCGATGGCGAGCACGAGCGCTAAGAGCGAGATCGTGTTGGCCGAATATCCCGCGGCGAGCAGAACGGCGAACGTGCCGATGATGGCCACCGGCACGGCGATCAGCGGAATGAAGGTCGGCCTCAAGCGGCCGAGGAAGACGAACACCACGATGGCGACCAGCGCGAACGCCTCGACCAGCGTGTGGATGACCTTCTCGATCATCGCGGAGACGAAATCGGCGGTGTTGTAGACGTAGGCGAACTCGACGCCGGCCGGGAAGCGGCTGCGCAGCTCCTCGAGGCGCTTGGAGACGGCCGTCGCCACGTTGACGGCGTTCGCGCCGGGCGACAGGTAGATGCCGATCGGCGCCGCCGGCTTGCCCTCGTAGCGCGCGTTGGTGTCGAAGGACGCCGCCTCGAGCTCGATGCGCGCCACGTCGCGAACGCGGACGAACGATCCGTCGCCGCCGGACCGCACGATGATGTCGCCGAACTCCTCCGTCGTGGACAGGCGCCCCTTGGTCGTCACCGTGAGCTGGAGCCGCTGGTCGGCCGAGAGCGGCGCGGCGCCGATGCGGCCCGCGGCTGCCTGCAGGTTCTGCGACTGGATCGCCGCGATGACGTCCTGCGCCGAAAGATCGAGGTTCGCGAGCTTCTCAGGATCGATCCAGATGCGCATCGCGTAATCGCGCGCGCCGAAGATCGACACGTCGCCCACGCCCGGCACGCGCTTCAGCTCGTCGAGGATGTTGAGCGTGACGAAGTTGGAGAGGAAGAGCTGATCCTTGTCGCCGGCGGGCGAGTAGAACAGAAAGACCTGCAGGAGATCGGTCGAGACCTTCGCGATCGTGAGGCCGGTGCGGCGCACCTCCTCGGGGAGCTTGGCCGTCGCGAGGTTGGCGCGGTTCTGGACGTTGACGGTATCGATGTCCGGGTCGGTGCCGAGCAGGAACGAGACGGTGAGCGAGTACGACCCGTCGTTGGCGGAGGTCGACTTCATGTAGCGCATGCCGTCCACGCCGTTGATGGCGTTCTCGAGCGGCTGGGCGATGCTTTCCTCGACCGTGCTGGCGTCTGCGCCGGCGTAGGATGCGCTGACCCGGACGGTCGGCGGGGCAATCTCCGGATACTGCGCGACGGGAATGGTCTGCGTGGCGATGAGACCCGCCAGCGTCATGACGATGGAAATCACCATCGCCAGGCGCGGACGGCGAATGAAGATGTCGAAGATCATGGTGCCGCTCCCGCCTTACTTTTCCGCACTCACGTCTTCTTTGATCTCGCTCGGCTCCACCACGATGCCGGGCCGCACCTTCTGCTGTCCGCTCGTGATCACGCGGTCGCCCTCGGCGAGGCCGCTCTTGACCACGATCAGCGGGCCGCGCTGCTCGCCGACCTCGATGCGTCGCGTCTCGACCTTGTTGTCCGCGGTCACCAGCAGCACATAGGCCCCCTGCTGGTCCAGCAGCAGGGCGGCCTGGGACATCATGATCTTGAGCTCGGGCTTCTTGGCGAGAACGCTGACCCCGACGATCTGCTGATCAACGAGCAGCCGATCCGGATTGGCGATCTCCGCCCGGACGGTGATCGTGTCCGTTCCCGCGTTGCTCTCGACCTCCGTGAACTCGATCGTGCCGTCGTGCGCGTAGGTGCTTCCGTCGGGCAGCTTCAAGCGGACGATGACGCTGTCGGCCGCCACGCCCTCGCGGCGCACGGCGAGGAGAACGCGCTGCGGAACCGGGAACGCCACGTACATCGGATCCTGCCGCACGAGCGTGACCAGCGGATTGCTGCTCGGGCCGACGTACTCGCCCACGGAATAGGTCGCCCGGCCGGTGCGCCCGTCCATGGGGGCGCGGATCTCCGTATATCCGAGATTGAGGGCGGCCTGCTTCACGGCCGCCTCCTGCGCCTGGACGGCGGCGCGCGCCTGCGCGAGCTTGGAGATCGCGTCGTCCAGCGACGACTGGGACGATGTTCCGCGCTCCGCCAGCGGCTTGGTGCGGTCATAGGTGGCCTGCGCCAGCTCCCGCGCCGCCTGGGCGCTGGCGAGGTTGGCCTTGGCCAGGTCGAGGGCCGCCTCGTACGGCTCCTTCTCGAGCGTGAAGAGAACCTGGTCCTTCTTCACCTCCCGGCCTTCGTCGAAGCCGCGGCTCGCCAGGAAGCCGTCGATACGGGCGCGGATCGTCACCTTGTCGATGGCTTGCACGCGGCCGATGTAGGAGCTCACGTCCACCGCATCGCGAAGGCGCACGGTTTCAACGATGACGCTGGGGGGCGGGCCGCCCGCCGCGGGTGCCTGCGCGGCTGCAGGAGCACCTAGGTTGAGGACCGCGAGCACGGCCAAGCCGAGCAGATGGCGCCCGCGCACCGATGGAAATCGCTCATCCCGCATCACGATCATGGGGCCCCTCATGAAATGCCGATAAGTCTGCGCCCACATCTACCACACAAGACGAGCGATGGCTCTTGCTGGCGGCGCAACGGGGTTCTATTATTTAAGAAACGGAACCGTTTCTAAATGTCAAGCCGTCCCAAGAAACCCTCCGCCGTCCCCGCAAAGCCGCGGCGCGGGCGCCCGCCGGTGCTCACCGAGGACACGCGCCGGCAGCGCATCCTCGATGCGGCGGAGCGCGTCTTCACCGACATCGGCTATGGCGCAGCCTCCATGGAGGAAATCGCGCGGGCCGCCGGCATGGCGAAAAAGACGCTCTACGGCCTCTTTCCCGACAAGCGCGCGCTCTTCACGGCGCTGATCAACGTGATCGGACCGTTCTCGACGGCGGCGCTCTCGGCGGATCCCGCCAGCAGCCACAAGGAGCTGCGCGCCCGGCTCCTGACGCTCGCCGAGATCGCGCTCTCCCGGCGGCAGATCGAGATGACCCGCCTCGTCATCTCCGAGGCGCGTCATTGTCCCGAGCTCGCCGAGGAGTTTCACGGCAAGGCGATGGAAACGGGCCGGGCCTACCTCGTCAGTGCGCTGCAGACGTTTGCCGACGCCAATCCCCGCGTCGCGATCCCGGACATCGAAGCCACCGCGATCACGCTCTTCGCGGCGATCCTGGGCGACATGCATTTCCGCGCGTTGCTGGGGGAAAAGGTCGCCTCGAAGCGCAAGCTCGAAGCGCACATCGACAGCGCGATCGGCCTCGTGCTTCCAAATCTTTCGCGACGATAGCAGCCGGTCCGGATAGAATGGCGCGCTCGATCGCCGAAGTCACCGAGAGGAGAAGAGATTTGCCTGTCATCTCCTGGCTCTTGCAACCGGTCATGGCGGCCGCTGCCTTCGTCGCGGCGTGGTTCGTCGCGGAAGATTCGGCGAACTTCGGGATCGTTCAGATGGCGGTGTCCGTGCTTCTCATTGCGGGCGTCGTTGCCATCGTCACCTTCTGGCGCACGATCGTCTCCTGGCTTATGCCGCGCCGGCGGTGACCCCGGTGCGAGCCGAAGCGCTCGTGTCGCGCGCCGCGCCGGCGTTCTTGTCCGTCGCACCCATCCGGCGACGCAAGCTGGTCGTCTGCGATCGATCTCGGACTGTCCAAGATGCAGGCAGGATCTCGGCTCATTATTGGCGTTTAGACCGCTTTTAGCCTGAGTGCAGCACGGCTTCGCCGAGATGGGTGCCTTGCTCCCTAGCCCCCCAACACGCGTTGCGGCTCCTATTCGCGTTTCGGCTCTACTTGATGCGGTCGCGGGTCAGCATGGGGGCATGGAGGGCGACGAAGCCGGCGAAGGCACCGATCCAGGCGAGGCCGGAGAGCGGCAGCAGGATCGGCGTGGCCTGCGGGCGAAGCGCCGCGGCGATGCGGGCGGCCGCCGCGATCAGGATCAGCGCATAGAGCACGACCGTGCCGGCCGAGGCGGTGAGCGGTCGGCCGGTGTGGCCGCGCGAGACGCGGGTCATGACGGCGATCATCATCGTGCCGATGGCGCCGACGGTCCAGGCGTGGATGCCGGCCGTCGCGTAATCGTAATCGGCCCTCAACACGCCGAGGCCGGCGAGCAGGAAGCCCACTCCGACGAACGCGTAGGCGACGTGGAGGATGGCGAGAAGCGGCTCGGCTCCGGTCCGGTGCGGCTGCCAACGGGCCTGGCGCAGGAAATTCGCGGCCGCCGCGGCGAGCATCAGGGCCGCAACCAGCGGACGTCCCCACGGCCCGGGCGCGAAGACCGAAAGCCCCGTCCAACCGAGCAAGGCTGCGACGCTGAGAAGGACGGCGGCGAGATCGATGCGATCGAACGCGGGTGGCACCGGCGCACCCGCGCGGTTGGCCTTGAGCCAGTTGGCCGTGAACAGCGGAACGATGCGTCCGGAGATCATGATGACGAGCAGCAGCGCCAAGGCAACGGCGACCGTCTGCGCATGCCTTGGACGGCCGAACTGCCAGATCTCGTAGTGGAACAGCAGATCCGCCGCAGCGAGCCCGACCAGGACCGCCACGACCTTCAGGTTGCGCGTATTGCGGGCCAGCGCGATCTCGCGCCCCACGACGGCTGCCAGCACGACCGGGAATGCGGCCGAGAGCGCGGCAGTCGCGGCGGAATCGAGATGCGCCGAGAGGGCAATGGCGACCCGCCCCACGAGCCAGAGCAGCACGAGACCGGCGAGCGGCCATCCGGCGACAGGCGGCCGGCCGGTCCAGTTGGGAACGGCGGTGAGCAGGAAGCCCGCCATGATCGCCGGCATGAAGCCGAAAAGAAGCTCGTGCGCATGCCAGGCCACGGGCGGAAACGCGCTCGGCACCTCGATGAAGCCGAGGAACCACGGCACCCAAAGCGCGATCATGATCACGGCGAACAGCGCGCCCAGCAAAAAGAACGGACGGAAGCCGACGCTGAGAACGGCCGGGGGCGAGCGAGGCGCCGCGTGGGATGTCGTGGTCATGGCGCTCCTCAACATCCGTCGTGCTGGAATGTGGCCGGGTCGCGGATGAACGGCCAGTAGACGCGAAGCCAGAGCAGGAACGCGCCGGCCCAAAGCAACGCCACCAGCGCGTACGGCGGCGTGGGCAGCAGCTCCGTCGGCCAGATCTCGGGCCCGGCACGCAGCAGCGCGGCCGCCACGAGAAGCAGCAGGGCGATCCGCGTGCGGCGGACGAAGCCGAGGGCCTGGCCGGTGTGCCGCAAGCCGGCGATCGCGAACACCGCGAGCACGCCGAGACCCAGGCCGCCCATCAGAGCCAGGTGAAGGCCGGGCAGCTCCGAGACCGGCAGCCCGAGCCGCGACCCGCCGATGAGCATGAGACCGCCCCCCGCCAAGGCGCTCGATCCCGCGAGCACCAGAATTTCCGACCGCACGATCTCGCGGCCGATGAACGCTTCGGCGATGCGGTCCATGAACGCTGCGCCCGCCGCGATGAAGAGATAGCCCGTCGTCGCCTGCGAGAGCCCGGCGGCCTCCGCCAGCACCAACGCCGCGACCAGGCCGGGCGCGAGGTTAATCCGTCCCGGATGGGGACGGAACGGTGTCGTCTGCTCGGTGGGATCGAGCACCAGGTTCGTTACCGGCACGGTGATGCGCGCGAGCGCAATGCCGAGAATGCCGAGAAACACGAAGCCGGAGAGATGCGCCGCGCGCGTCGCGACGTCCACCATGGTGTCGATATGGAGAAAGGCATAGCGCGTGACCGCTTCCGTGAGCAACAGGCAGGAGATCCAGAATATGAAGCCGACGAGCCGCGTCGTGCGCTTCTCGAGCGAGACTTTCGCGAGATAGACCACGAGCGCGCCGAGCCAGAGAAGGTCGCAGGCCGCGCCCACGACGCCCAGCGCTTCGATGCCGACCAGCCCGATCAGCCGCGCGCTGCCCCACAGGGTCGCGAGGATCAGCAAGGTGCGTCCGCGCAGCCGTTCCGTATCGGTCCACTCGGGAATGGCGGTGGTGATGAAACCGATCAGCGCCGCTCCGAACGTGCCGATGATCATCTCATGCACGTGCCAGAGGCCGGGCGGGATGGCGTGCGCGAGCGGCAGCGAAAATCCGAATGCCACGACCCACAACAGCGGCCACGCCGCCGCGTGCACGGCCGCAAGCGGGAAGAACAGGCGAAACCCCTCGTCGGCCAGCACGTCGCGGGTTTCGCACAAGGCGTCGATCTTACGGGTCCAGGTCCTGCCCCAGCTCATGTCCATGACACTGCCCGCTCGTGGCTGTCGTAAAGGTGTGCGAACAGGGGATCCTCTTTCAGATAGGCTTGTACGGTCGCGAAGACGGCCTCGTCGTCGCGACGGCCAGCGGGCAGCGCGACGAAACGCTCGCCGGCGATCCCGCGCACCCGCTCGTCCAGAACCACGATGCGATCGGCGACGCGCACGGCTTCGGCGAGATCGTGCGTGACGAACAGGCCGGCAAACCGCGCCTGCCGCGCCGCCGCGATCACCAGATCCTGCATCTGCCGCTTCAGCGCGACGTCGAGCGCCGTGAACGGCTCGTCGAAAAAGACGAAGTCGGGCTCTACGACGAGCGCGCGCGCAATCGCCGTCCGCTGCCGCATGCCGCCCGAGAGCTCGATCGGATATTTCGTCAGGTCGCGGCGATCGAGCGAGACGAGATCGGCCGCGCTCCTCGCCCGGGCGCGACGCTCCTCGCGGCGCACGCCGGCAAGACGGAGCGGATAAGCAATATTGTCCTCGGCCGTCGCCCACGGCATCAGCCGCGGCTCCTGGAAAATCATGCCGTGGCTGCGATAGGCGCTCGCGACGCGCCCGCGCTGAGGGTCGATGAGGCGCGCGGCGATGTGCACGAGCGTGCTCTTGCCGCAGCCGGAGGGCCCCACGAGCGCGACGATCTCGCCTTCGTGGACGTCGAGCTTCACCCGATCGAGCACGGTGCGGCCGAAGTAGGCATGCGAGATGCCGGTGAGCGATAGCGCCGTCATCGCCGCACACCCCAGGGCCGCCCCGCCTCGCGCCATCGCTCGAGCTCCGCCCGCACCGGCTGGACGACGCCGTACTCGACGATGAAGATGACGGCGACGATGATCACGACCCAGGCGATGGATTGCGCCACGTCGAGGTTCGAGCGCGCCATGGCAAGCGCGACGCCGATGCCGTCGATGTTCGCCAACAGCTCGGCCATGACCGCGACCTTGAACGTCGAGCCCAGCGCAACGGCCAGCGCCGGAAAATATTGTCCGGTGACGTGGCGGATCACGATCGTCCAGAGCCGCTGGAAGGGGCCGGCGCCGAACGCCTTCGCCATGTCCTCGAGCGCGCGATCGCGCGTCGCCACCGCCTCGGCCACGTTGGCGAACACGAGCGGAAACGCGGCCACGACCGTGGTCGTCAGCACCGTCCCCGTGCTCGATCCGAACCAGATCATGGCCAGCACGATCCACGCGATGGGGGGCACGCCCATGACGATCGTGAGCAGCGGGCGGGCAAGCCGCATGGCCGCCGCGGAATAGCCGACCGCGATCCCCAGCACGCCGCCGAGCACGGCCGTCAGGAGAAATCCCTCGATGGCCCGCGTCGAGGTGGCCCGGGCCAACCGCCACGTTTCGTCGGCGCGCAACAGCTCGGCGGTCGCATGGAATGTCGCCAGCGGCGACGGCAGGATGAAATCGCCGTAGGCCTCGTGCCCCTGCTGCCAGACGGCGGCGAAGAGCGCCAGCCCGGCGACGCCCACCCAGCCGGACCACAGAAATCGGCCCAGGCGTCCCAACCGGTCGAGCAGAACTCGCGTCATCCCTGTCTCACAGATCCCGGCCTCACAGATAGAAGTCCTGCTCCGGCAGACGCCCCCCGATATAGCCGGGATTGACGTCGGCCATGGCTTGCAGAACGGACTCGATGGCGGGGCGCACGTCGCGGGCGGGCGTGGCCACCAGATTGCAGAAGGGGATCGACTTCTCGATCACCGGCCACGGCATCTGCAGCGGCCCGGCGGCATTGCTGGCGGCGCGGGCCGGATGCGCCACGACATCGACCGCCGCGCTCGCGAGGCCCGCCTGGATGGCCTCCACGACGGCCGCGTTCTCCGTGCGAAAGCGATCGGTCACGACGAGGCCGGCCTGCGGCACGATGGGAGGAGCCCCCGTCATCCTGCTCCATTCCGCCTGAAGATCGATGACCCTGTGCACGGTCTTGCCGGCGAGGCTGCCCTTGACGATGGCGGCCGAGGCTGCGGGCTCGGGGATAAGCGCGGCATCGACGCGCCCGAGCACGAGGAGCTGCATCGCTTCGAGCGGCGTTGCGGTCGGCACCTGCTCGATCTCCTTGGCGGGGTCGATGCCGGCGTGCCGGAACAGCCGCTCGATCAGCAACGTCGGCAGCTCGTTCGGAAACAGCGTGGCAAATTTTCGCCCGCGAAGGGCATCGAGGCTGGTGAGCTTCTCGTCCGTCGACATCACGTACAGGATGCCGTTGGTCATCACGTTGACGAGCCGCACGCCGAGGCCGCGGTTGTAGAGGTTGGCGGCCACCGGCACCGGCATGATGCCGACATCCAGGCTCTTCGACGTGAGCCCGGCGCGGACCTCGTCCACCTGGCGCCACACCCTGAGGCTCGGCTTGCGGATCGCCTCGTCCAGCGCGCCCGTGGCGATCGCATGCAGCACCGTGATCGACGGGCCGGCCGGCGGCCCCCAGATTTCAAGCTCGGCGACCGGCGCCGCGCGAGCGAGAGACGGCGCAAGCGCAGAAACGGCGAAAGCGCCGCCCAGCGACGCTCCGCCTTGCAGCAGCGCACGACGTGTGAAGTCCGGGAGCGAGGCGCGGCCCCGCCCCGGACGCATGCGGTTTTTCATCAGAACTTCGCTTTGGCTCCTACGATGAAGGCCCGGCCGTCACCCGGCAGAAACACGGCCTGATTGGGATTGGTGACCGCATCGACGATCAAGGTGGCCGACGCATAGGTCTCGTCGAACACGTTGGAGACCTCGCCGAACACGGTGATGTTATCGGTCAGGGCGTAGCTCGACCGCAGATCGACCAGCGTGAACGCTTCGTTGTGCAGGTTGTTGGCGTTGTCGACCGGCGTATCGTCGGGCACCCAGTTCACCTCGGCCTCGACCCAGAGGCCCGGAACGACCGTGTAGCGCAGGGCGGCGTTGATGATGTGCCGCGGTGCGCCGGCCAGGCGGTTGTTGCCATGATTGGGGTCGTTATCGAAGCGGAAGTCCTGGTAGGTGTAGGCGGCGCGCGCGCTGAGATCGGCGGTGATGTCGAACGCCGCGCCGATCTCGATGCCGAAGTGCGTGGTCTTGTCGGCATTCACCGCGCCGAGCGAGACGCCGGACGCGTCGCGCAGGTTCAAAAGCTCGTCCTCGACCCAGGAGTAATAGGCGATCGCGGACCAGGCGGCCGAGCCGTAGCCGCCCTTCCATCCGCCTTCGAGGGTTGTCGCCGTCTGGGCGTCGAGGTTGGGCGTGGAGAAGACGGCGGCCCCCGTGGCGCCCGCAGACGCATTGGGGTTGCCGTTGATCGTGGCGATCAGATCGTCGTGCGTCGGCGGCTCGAAGCTGCGGCTCACGGCGGTGAAGATCGTCTGATCGCGCATGATGTCGTAGCTCAGCGCGAGGCTCGGGCTCCATTCGGAATAGGAGTGGTCGTAGCTCGTGTCGACGAACGGCCTGTTGCCGCGGGCGCCGTTGGCCGCGTTGAAGAAGGGCCGCGTGGCGCCCGTATAAATGTCGTCGTTGTCGCGCGTGGCGTAGGAATAGGCGATGGCCGGCGAGATCGTCAGCCGCTCGGTCAGCGGAATGTTGAGCCCGGCGTTGATCGAGAGCGTGCTCGAGTCGAGCTCGTTGTCGCCGACCAGGAGATCCTTCCGGCCGTTGTTGTTGATGAAGTAGCGGCGATCGGCCGAGCCGACGACGTACTGCCCCGTGACCTCGAACAGCGGCAGCGCGCGGCTCACGTCCGGCGCATAGGCGTAGCGCAGGACGGTGGTGAAATCGCCGCCGTCGGTCTCGCGCACGCCGCCCGAGATCGGGAACGTGAACGTGTCGTCGGTGTAGGTGTAGCCGAGACCGATGTCGAACAGGTTGGCGCCGTAGCGCGCCGTCGTGCGCGAGCCGATCCGGAATTGCTCGGCCTCGCGGTTCGGATCGTCGCGGCCCACATTCGGGCCGGTGCAGCCTGGAGGGCCAGAGCAGATCTGCTTGGGGTTCTGCTCCAGCAAGGCGCGCGAGAGCGGGCCCGCCACGTCGAAGGCTAGATCCGTGTAGCCGAAGAACAGCCGCGTCGAGATGTTCTCGTTCACGCGCGCGCCGGCGTTGAGGTTCAGGTTGGTGCGCTCGGATTCGTTGTGCACGCGGTAGCCGTCGCGCTCGGCGTAGCTGAGGCTCGCGTGGGCGTCGAGCGCGCCTTGGGACGCGCCGGCCTGCACGTTGGTGGCGACATGACCGAAGCTTCCGGCTTCGACCGTGACCTCGGCGCCCGGCGACGTGAGGCCCGTGGGCGAGACGAAATTGATGGCGCCGCCGAGCACGGTGGCGCCGAGCCGGTTCGCCGTGTAGCCACGATAGATCTCGGCGAACGCGGCACTCTTCGGGTCAGCGAAGCCCACGATGTAGGATCCGTCGGCGCGGTTGATCGGCAGGCCGTCCTGAAGGACGAGAGTGCCGCGTTCGGACGGGTTCTGCTGCAGGCCCGAGCCGCGGATCTGAAGGCGCGGCTGGTCGTTGCTGCCGAAGAAGTTCTGGACCACGACGCCCGGCACGAAGGCCAGCATTTCCGAGAGCGATGCGCTCGCCTTCGGCCCCATGTCCTGGTTGGTCACGACGCTCGCGCCGCCCGCGATCGCATCGAGCTTGCGCGCCGCTTCGGCCGCAGCGGACGATTGCCCGTCGCCCGCGCTGCCTTGACCCTCGGCCGTGAGATCCTCGGGGCCGGGCGCGGCCTGAACGCTGGCCGAAGACGCCGGGCCTGCTGCCTTCTTCTTCGGCTTTTTCGACTTGGCTGCGGGCGCCTGACCTTCGACCACCACTGCGGGGAGATCCACCGTGGCGCCCGGTGCGGCAGATTGGCTCAACGCGCTCGTGGAGCCCATCAGAACGGCCGCCAATCCGATGCTCAAGCCGCAGACCGAGCCCCCGAGCGTGCCGCCGACGCCGTTGCAAACGTCCGACCGTTGAAAGAACCCTTTGAAATGCATCTTTTTGCCGCTCCGGATCGCAAATTTGTTGACGAAATTAATCCGGTTATGGCGAGAGCGACTTGTTCCAGAACAAGTGCGGCGCGCGAAGGGTGCGAGTGTGGCAAACAAGCCGCGCTTCGACGCGCCGGCGGCTCATCCTTGATTGTGGTGCACGAACCGCGACAGGCGATCGACGTCGCTGATGATGATCTTGCGCCGTTTGGCCTCCACGCCGATGGCCGACAGCTCGGCCAGCGCGCGGGAAAACGTCGCCGGCGTCATGGAGAGGCGCGCGGCGATATAGCGTTGCTCGATCGGAAGCTCGAAACTGCAGAGACCGTTCCGCTCGCCGCAGATGCGGTGCAGGAACGCCGCGACGCGCCGTTGCGGCGGCCATCCCTGATCCTGCTCGATCCGCGCCACCAGCCGGCGCAGCTTTCCGAACACCGCCGCGATGATCGACAGGGACAGCTCCGGCGACTTGACGATGAGATCGCGGAACCGGGCCGTATCGATCCGTGCCACGCGCAGGTCGGTCGCCGCTTCCGCGCTTGCCGGGTAGCACGCCTCGCGGGCCAGGACCGCCTCCGCGAACGACTCGCCGGGACCGACGAGATGAATGGCCGTCCGGTCTCCATCCTCTCCTTCCCGGAAGACAGCCACCCACCCTTCGAGCACGAAATAGAAGGCCGTCGCCGGATCGTCCTGATGGAAAATGATGTCGCCCGCGGAGAGCGTCACGACGGGCGTCGTCGCCGCGAAGCTCTGCAGGGCCTCCTCCGAGGCCCCGTTCAGAAACAAGGCCGTTCGCAGCATTTCGAGATCACGTCCGACAACCATGGCGCGGTTCCTTGCGCAGCGCTCCGCGAGCGCTCGAGGCTGACACTCAAGCACTTTCTATACAAAAATTGTAATGTAAATCGACGCCCCTGCCGAGCAAGAGGAAATGAGGACGTGCGGCTGCCTCCGCAAAGCGCGAGTCCGGGGGGCCGCTTGGGCCTTGCTCGAGCTAGAAACCGTCCCGCCGCCTGCCCTTGCGGACAGGCCATCCCCCATGATGCGGCGGCGGCCACGTTGGTTACGGGTGCAAGGAAGGCTGGGTGCCAATCGGACAATGGCGACCCGCTAATGGGTCAGGGGCTGCAACGCCTTCAGCTTGACGGCGATGAGGTCCGTTTCCCCGGTTATGGCCACATCCAATATGGCTCTTACCAAGCGCTCGCGGCGAAGCACGTCATGATCCCTAATGCCGAGCTCCAGACAGAGCTCCGAGACTATTCGCTCAATGCACCGGAGCTGGTCGTCATCGACGGACGAATATTGCGGTCTCATTCCTGGGCCGGCTCGCGGACAAGCGTGCTCGATGCCGTGCTCCGGCTCGTCAGGTTCACCACCTGCACGCGCCTGTTGATGCTTGCATACGGCGCGGCGGGGTTCTTCAGCCGCTCGGCGCCGTAGCCCACCGCGGTCAACTTGTCGTGCTCGAGCGAGAAACGCTTGAGAAGATAGTGCCGCACGGCCTCGGCGCGACGCTCCGACAGCGTCTGATTGTACTCCGCACGTCCCGCCGCATCCGTATGCCCTGCGATCAGGATCGTGGCTCCTCGCAGGGACTCCTGTTGCAGGGCCTTGCCGAGCGCCTGCAGCGTGTTTCTCGATCGGGGCGATATTTTCGCGGAGTTCACACCGAAATAGATCGCAAGATCGATCGTAGGATGATCCGCGGCCACCTCTGCGAATTGCTCGCGCTCATCCCTGGAAAGCCCGCTCTCGGCGGCTTTGGCATGCAGCGCCTCGATCGTTTGCGCTTTCTCGATCTCCGCGCGCGTCGCCTTCGCAGAAAGGCCGCGGGTCTTCCGCGGCTTCAAGGCTTCAACGATGTCCTGCATGGACGGAGCATCGTCGGCGCGTGCCGCATCGCCCGCGAGCGCCGCACACGCCGCAAACGCTACAAGGCCTGCACTCAATATCGCGGATTTGATGCCGGAGAGAAAACGCATGACCGGATCTCCTGCGCTTCGCTTTACTGGAGCTTCACCGACATGGCGATGCGTGCGCCGAACGTGTGCTCGTCGGCAGAAAACTCCGTATACGCGGCCGCCCCAAGCGTCATCAGGCCTTGAACATAGTCGTAGCCCAGCTCGACCTTGCCGTAATCGTCGGCTTGCTCCAGCGACGCGGTCAACGCCCCTCTGAGCTCGATGTCTTCATCGAAAACATTCTTGTAGGTGGCGGCAACATAGGGGCGGATGACGCCGCCTCCCTCGATCTCGACGATCGTGAAAAGCGTACCGGTCAGCGCGGCGTTCCACGCGTCGGCGGCTCCTCCGAGCTGACCACCGCCGAATTGGGCGAGGACATAGCTGTCTCCGGAGACGTCGTAGCGACCGAGGCTGCCGCGCAGATCAAAGCTCAAATTCTCCGGCATTCGGAAGGTGTATCCGACGACGCTGTTGGCGACGTATCCGGCAATGTCATAGTTGTACCGATCCCCATATGTCCGATTGTCGACCTCGCCGCTGAGGCCGATCACAAGCGTCATGGCGTAAAGCGACCCGTAGCTCCAAAGGTAGCTGCCGCCGTAAACGATCGCGTCGATCTGGCTGTCGCTGAACGACGTCTCTTGCGAGAGCCAATTTCCGCCGATGAGCCCCGAAATCCGGACCTGGCCGCCGAACACCGTTCCCGGCAGATCGAAACTGGCATTGGCGAACACGGACGCCTCGTCGGACTCAGACGCGGCAAGACGATGTCCTGTCGCAGATTCCACGAGACCATCGTGCTTCGTGTGGCGCACACGACCGGTGGGGCCGGCAAATCCGCCGACACCCCCGAACATCAATTGTTGCTGAATGACGCTTTCGCCAAGGGCTTCGATGCTCCGTCCGCCCCCCGAAACCGCATTGGCCGTTGCATCGCATTCAGAGCGCTCCGAGAGATAATACCCGCCTCCGGCATCAAAAATGCACGGATCGCTCTGCGCCGGGCTGGCAAATGCCGCTGTCATCATCACAGTCGCAGCGCCCAGCGCTTTTGTATTCATCGCCTTCATTTCATGCCCAATCATGATCGAATAAACACGCAATCGTCTCCCTCCCGGCCGAGACGATTTCCCGTTCGTGAACCACGCGTCCTGGCCAACGGCCATTGAGCTGTTTCACCGAAGGTGCTTGTCAGAATTACAAAATTAGGCGTAGTAGATTCGATCCGACCACGCATGGTGCATATGGGCTATGCCGTACGCCTTTGTGCCGCGGCATTGCTCATTCCAGGCTCGACGGACGCTGTTCGGAAATTGCGCAAAAGCGTGCGCGAAATGACGCCCGTGCACGGGCTCCCTACTCCAAGTCTCCAGGCAGGCGCGCCAAGCGCGTGAGAAGTCCCACGAGCTCGGCCTGCCGTTCCGTGTCTGTCTTCTCCATGATCGACTTGAGCTGATTGCGCGCCGTGTTCAGGGCGATCCCGCGCGCATCGGCCGCTTGCTTCAGATCCATTCCGTCCATCAGCCGCCATGCGAGGTGCATCTCGGCGGGCGTGAGGTCATACAATTGCGCGAGAAGCGTCGACTTGGGGTGCTTGCGCGCGTCCGGATCCCAGATGACGAGAATGGCGCGCGCACGGTCGAAAATGTCGTTGGCCTTGCCCAGAAGCGGCATCCCGTAGACGGCGAGCGCACCTTGCCCCGCGCGGCGCAAAACGACCGTGGACGGCCCCATGCGCCGTGCGAAGCCCAGATCCGCGGCCGTGATGGCGCCGGCCAAATCCCGCAATGCCCGGTCCGAGGGCTCGTCCGCCGAGACGAGGCGGCCGCCTCTGACATGAAGGTCCGGTCCCATGAGCTTTTCGGCGCTCGCGTTCATCCTGACGATGCGCTGGTGCGCGTCGAGCAAAAGAGCCGCGCATTCCGTCCGCTCGAACCCTTCGAGCATGCCCTCGGCCTCGGCAAGTCTGAGACGTGACGCAATCCTCGCCACGCGTTCCAGGTGAGGAAAGAGCAAGGTAATCGCTTCGATTTCCGCCTTATCGAAGTTGTCCCGACACGCCTTTCGTTGCGCCGTGAAGAAGAGCGGCGCCCCGTCGATCTCGGTAAAGACGCCGCCCGCCTCCCAATGCATCCCATGCTTGGAAAGAGCCACATTGAAAGGAAGGGTCTTGAGCTCGTACTCCGAAAAAAGATCGGATTCGGTCGCAACCGGCCGAACCGACCGCATGCGCAGCGCCCGCTCCGGCCGGGGATTGTGCACGTGCAGTCCGTCCCGACTAAGCCAGTCGAAAGCCTCATCCGCCCCTTCAGAAAAAAATATCCCGCTTGTCGGACTGATCGGTGCGCCGAACAGCGCTGCGCTATCCGCACCCAACGCATCGGACACCTCATGCAGGACGTTGCGTAAAAGGGAGGGATCCAACGCGCTTTCATATAACCGGGCCAGGACCTTTTCGAAAACGCTTCCGCTCTTCAGTCCCCTCATCGGCCTTTCCCTTTCGTGACCGGGTCACGCGTATGGGCGCGCACAAAATCGTTTCGTCGTCCGATTGCGTCGGACCCAGTGAACTCTTTTGTGCAATGGGAGGCAAGTTGGGAGGATCGCACGCGGCGTTGCCCCCTTCCCCTAGGGATTTAAAGGCCGGGAGCTACGGCTCTTTCGTCTTATAGGCCTCGAGCGCTGCGGCGGCTTCGCGCGGCATGTAGTTCTCGTCGTGCTTGGCCAGGATCGTGGTCGCGTTGAAGACCTGCTGGTCGAACGAGCCTTCGGCAACCACCCCCTGCTCCTCCCGGAAGAGATCCGGAAGGATGCCGCTGTAGCGGATCGGCAGCGCGCGGTTTCCGTCCGTGACGCGGAAGGTGACATCGAGCCCGTTCGGCTGCCGCTCGATGCTGCCCTTTTCGACAAGCCCGCCGATGCGGACGTGCGTGCCGCTCGCCACCTTGCCGGTCGCGACCTCGGTCGGGGTGTGAAAGAACACGACGTTGTCGCGCATCGCGCTCAGCAGCAGAAGGGCGGCGCCCGTCAGGAGGCCGACCGACAGGAGGGCGAGGATTCCACGCTTCGATTTCCTGGTCATCGCGCGCTCCGCGTAGATGCCGTTCAACTCAGCCGCAAACCGATCGCCACGATTGCTCCAGCGCCACGACGAGCTTGTCGATCATGGCGTCCGTATGCTGCGGCGCCGGCGTGATGCGAAGCCGCTCCGTCCCCTTGGGCACGGTCGGGTAGTTGATCGGCTGGACGTAGATGCGGTGCTCGTTCAGCAGCGTGTCCGAAAGCGACTTGCAGCGGACGGGATCGGACACCAGAACCGGGACGATGTGGCTCGGGCCGGCCATCACCGGCAGCGCCGCACGCGCAAGACGCTGCTTGACCGACTGCACGCGCTCGCGATGGGCCTCCCGCTCGGCCTGGGAGGCCTTGAGGTGGCGGATCGAGGCCAGCGCGCCGGCCACGATGACGGGCGAGAGCGAGGTCGTGAAGATGAAGCCGGGCGCGAACGAGCGCACGGCATCACAGATCGTCCGCGACGCGGCAATGTAGCCGCCCATGACGCCGAAGCCCTTGGCCAGCGTGCCATTGATGATGTCGACGCGGCGCATGACGCCATCACGCTCGGCGATGCCGGCGCCGCGCGGGCCGTAGAGGCCGACGGCGTGCACCTCGTCGAGATAGGTGAGCGCGTTGTAGCGCTCGGCGAGATCGCAGATGGCGCCGATCGGCGCCACGTTGCCGTCCATCGAGTAGACGCTCTCGAAGGCGATGATTTTCGGAGTCCTGGGGGGAAGAGAGGCCAGCTTCTGCTCCAGGTCCTCGAGATCGTTGTGACGGAACACCATCTTGGCGCCGCGGCCGTTGCGGATGCCGGCGATCATGGACGCGTGATTCTTCTCGTCCGACAGGATCACGCATTCGGGCAGAAGCTGCGCCAGCGTCGAGAGGGCCGCCTCGTTGGCCACGAACGCCGACGAGAAGACCAGCGCGGCGTCCTTGCGATGCAGG
Organism: uncultured Hyphomicrobium sp.; assembly: GCA_964386545.1. Classification (GTDB taxonomy): domain Bacteria; phylum Pseudomonadota; class Alphaproteobacteria; order Rhizobiales; family Hyphomicrobiaceae; genus Hyphomicrobium_C. Next base: position 18,385 of record CAYLSI010000032.1, on the reverse strand, counting down.
TCCGCCAGCTCCTCCTCCAGAGCGACGTGATAGTGGGTGGTGCCGGAGATGTTGCGCGTTCCGCCCGAGCCGGCTCCGACGCGCTCGATCGCCTCGTGCATGGCCGCGCGCACCTTGGGGTGCTGGCCCATGCCCAGGTAGTCGTTGGAGCACCAGACGGTGATCTCCATTTCCCCCGACGCACTCCGCGCCATCGACTTCGGGAAGGCGCCCGCGCAGCGCGCGTTCTCGATGAAGTAGCGGTAACGGCCTTCCTGCTTCAGCTCCTCGAGCTGGAATTCGAGCACGCTCGTGTAATCCACGTACGGCCGGCACCACTTGCAGGGCGCGGCCTGGATGGCCGGGATCGGGTTGGTTTCGCTCAGCGCGTTGCGCATGGTCATCGGACTACCTACGGAGCTGGGGAGGTCGACGCGGGAGCACTGCCGGCGGGACGCGCCGACGCGCCGGGATTGTCGGCGTCGCCCTTGGACGGCGACGGAGGCGTCGGGGCGCGCGCGCCGTCGAGCTCGGCCAGCAGGCTTGCGACCGCCGCCCGCGCCTCGGTGTTCTCTCCGACGATGCTCTGCAGCTTGCCGAGGATCTCCTTGGCGGGCTCGATGTCGTGACGGCGGATCAGGCCGATGCTCTTGAGCCAGAGCGCCTCGGGCTTCGCGGGCTCGGCATCGAGGGCCTTGTCGACGATCCGCTCCGCCTCGGTGCGATCCCCCTCGTTGTCCGAGCGCAGAAGCGCGGAAGCGAGAACCAGCGCGAGCTGCGGCTCGTCCGGCGCCATCTCGCTCGCCTTCCGATACATGGCGAGCGACTCGGGCTCGCGGCCCATCACGCGGTAGCTGCGCGCCAGCATCATGACCTCGTCGAGCGAGGCGCCTCCGGCTTTCACCTTGCCTTCGAGCTTGGCCACCATCGCGCCGATATCAGGGGCGCCGTCCGCGCCCATGGGCGGGCTTCCCGGGCCGGCCGCCGCGTGCGGGTTGGGCATGCCCGGCGCGGGCTTGGCACCCTCCGGCAGGCCGGCCGCCATCTGCTCGGGCGAAAGCGGGATCTGTCCGTTGGCATGCGGGCTCGCGTCGGTGCGCAAGTCGTTCCCGTTGAGGGCGACCGTGAGCGCGATGGCGCCGATCGCCAGCGCGCCCGCGAGCGCGCCGCCGACCAGGGGATAGGTGCGCGCGACCGTCGTTCGCTCCGGATCCCCGGTGCGCGCCTTGCGTAGCTTCTCAACCGCACTTTCCGCTTCGGCCATAACTCTTGCCCTCTCGCTCTCGTAGCTTTCCCGATCGATCTTTCGCTCGGCGATCGCCATGTCCAACGCCACCATCTCCGCGACGAGCCTGTCCTTCTCCTCGCTCCACTTCGCGATGCGGTCGTCCTTCTCGAGCCCATCGCCCGGATCGCGGTCGAAGGCGCTCACCCAGAGCGGAAACAGCGTCCAGGCCAGAACGACGGCGCACAGAAGCAATGTTGCGATGACTGTGGTCACGGTCTTAATCGCTCGATGCGGTTGATGAGATCGGCCGTTTCGACGTCCGTCCGCGCAGGCCCGTCCCGGTGGGCTTCTGCGACGCGCCGGCGCAAGACGAGAAGGAGAACCGCGATGCCTCCGAAGAAGGCGGCGGCGGGAAAGAGCCAGACGAGCGCCGTCCTGCCGCTCGCGCGCGGCTCCATGAGGACGAACTCGCCGTAACGGTCGACGAAGAACGACTTGATCTCGTCATCGGATTTGCCGGCGGCGACCTGCTCGCGGATCAGCGCCTTCATCTGTCCGGCGATGGTGGAATGGGAATCGTAGACCGACTCGCCCTGGCACACCGGGCACCTCAACGCGACGGAGATCTGCTTGATGCGCTGCTCGCTCGGGTCCTCGTGCCGGACGACGCCGGCGGCGGAATCGGCCGAGGCGAGGATCAGAAACGCGACGGCAAGAATGAGCCTGCTCCTCGTCATGGCGTCACTCCCAGCTTGCGGAGGTATCCAGCCGCGGCTTCGCGCGTGAGCGGGCCGACGTGACGGGCGACGACCTTGCCGTCCGCGCCGATGAAGAACGTCTCGGGCAGGCCGTAAACGCCGAAATCCACGCCCGTGCGCCCGTTGGGATCGACGGCCGAGGGAAACGGGAACCGGCCGCGGTCGGCGAGGAACTTCTCCGCATTCGCGACCGTATCGCGATAGTTGACGCCGACGAGCCGCACGCCGTCCTCGGCCGCCTCGCGTCCCAGGTCGACGAGAACGTCGTGCTCGGTCCGGCACGCTCCGCACCACGATGCCCAGAAGTTCACGATCGTCGGCTGGCCGCCGGCCGCATCGAGGCGCACGTCCTCGCCGCCGCCGAGCCGCGCCAGCGCGAACGCCGGCACCGGCTTGCCGACCAGGGCGGATGGAAGCACGGACGACTCGCGGCCGAGGCTCAGGCCGAACAGGAGCATCAGCGCGACCAGCAGCCCCAAGAGCAGCGGCTTCCACCAGTTCCCTTCCGCGGCGTCGCGCGGTGCGCTCCGGATGTCCGTCATGACGCCTGCTCCGCCCGGCCGGCGCCGGATGTCATCACAGGCACCGCCTGGGTCCGCCCCTGCGAGAGCGCGAACAGCGAGCCCGCGATGATGACGATCCAGCCGCACCAGATCCAAATGACCAGCGGAATGTAGTAAGCGCGAATGGAGGCGCGGCCGTTGCCCAGCTCCTCGCCGAGCACGACATAGAGGTCACCGGCGAGCGTCGTGCGGATCGCGGATTCCGTCGTCACCATGTCGCCGCGGGGATAGTTGCGCCGCTGCGGATGGATCATCCCCAGGCTCTCGTCGCCGTGCCGGACCTCGATGTCGGCCTGGCGCGCGCTCCAGTTCGATCCTTCCGCCGACGAAAGCCCCTTGAAGACGAGCGTATAGCCGCCGATCTCGAGGCGGTCGCCGGGGCTCAGCGCGACCGTCTTCGTTTCCTGGAACAGCCCCGAGGCGAGAATGCCGAACGCGACGATGACGACGCCGATATGCACGATGAGACCGCCGTAGCGGCGCCGGTTCCAGAGCGCGAGCCAGAGCAAGCTCGCCGCATGGGACTTGCCCGAGACGGCCGAGCGGTTGCGCACCGAGCGCGCCACGTCGACGGCGATGGTGGCCATCACGAGGCCCATGCCGGCGACGGCGGCCAGGGGAACGAACCCGCGCACGCCGAGCGCCCCGGCGATGGCCACCAGCACCAAGGTGGCGAGGCCCGGGGCCGCAAGGAACCTGCGGATCTCCTTCACGCTCGCCTTGCGCCACGGGATCACCGGGCCGATCGACATCAGCATGACGATGGCCACCATGATCGGCAGGACGACCTTGTTGAAATAGGGTGCGGCGACCGTGAGCCGGATGCCGGTGAAGACCTCGACCGCGAGCGGGTAGAGCGTGCCGACGAAGACCGTCGCGGCCGTCACGATCAGGAACAGGTTGTTGAACAGGAGCGCGGCCTCGCGCGACAGCGTTCCGTCGAGCCGCGCCGCCGTGCGCAACGTGTCGACGCGTGCGATCAGCAGGCCGAACCCGCCGAGCGTCACGATGGCGAGGAAGCCGAGGAGGTAGAGGCCGCGCCACGGATCGACGGCGAAGGAATGGACCGAGGTCAGCACACCGGACCGGACGAGGAACGTCCCGAGCAGCGACAGCGCGAAGGTCGAGATGGCCAGCGACGTGTTCCAGCCGCGGAAGAGATTGCGCTTCTCCTGCGCCATGACCGAGTGCAAGAGCGCCGTGCCCGTGAGCCACGGCAGGAGCGAGGCGTTCTCGACCGGGTCCCAGGCCCAGTATCCGCCCCAGCCGAGCTCGTAATAGGCCCAATAGCCGCCGAGCATGATGCCGCTGGTCAGCGAGAGCCAGGCGAAGAGCGTCCAACGCCGGATCGCGACCACCCATTCGATGCCCGCGGAGCCGCGCGCGAGGGCCGCAATGGCGAACGCGAACGGGACGACGAAGCCGACATAGCCGAGATAGAGCAGCGGCGGATGGATGATCAGCCCCGGATCCTGCAGCAGCGGATTGAGCTCGCGCCCGTCCGGCGGCGGCGGCACAAGCTCCGTAAACGGGCTCGAAAGGAACACGATGAGCGCCAGGAACCCGAACTGCACGCCGGCCAGCGTTGCGATGACATAGGGCAGAGAGCGCGGGTGCGTGTCCCGATGCCAGACGACGGCAAGGGCCGAATAGAGCGTGAGGATCCAGAGCCAGAGCAGCAGCGATCCCTCGTGCGCGCCCCAGAGCGCCGTCAGGCGATAGACGAGCGGCAGGCGCGTGTTGGAATTCTGGGCGACGTAGGCGACCGAGAAATCGTTCTGGACGAACGACCAGACCACCGTGAAGCACCCGAGGGTGACGAGCGCGAAGTTCGCGACGAGAGCCTGGCGCGCGACCACGACGTAAGCCGGACGGCGGAGATGCTCGCCGAGCAGCGCGAGGACCGCCGCGACGACGGAGAGCATCAGCGCGAGCGCCGTCGCCGCCATGCCAAGCTCGATGAGAGACCCGCTCAAAGCACGCCTCCAGCCACGAATTTGCGGACCGTACGGGATGTGACGGCCGGGCGTCCGAGACATTGCGCCAGCCGCGCGATGCCGAGGTCGATCTCCGTTTCGGCGAGAGCCGCATAGCCAAGGACGAGGTGGCGGTCGGCGGCCTCATGCGGCCCGAAGCGATGCGCCGCGCCGCTATCCAGCGTGTAGACGCCGACGCCCACCTTGAGCGCCCGCTCCTCGATCTCGTGCGCGGGCGGAAGCCCGTCCGGCAGGCGCCATACGAAGTGCATGCCCGATTCCGCGCCGGCCACGTCGATGGGCCCGAAGTGGCGCTCGAGCGCGGCGAGCGTGGCGTTGCGACGAGAGAGATACATCTGCCGCAAGCGGCGCAGATGGCGCGCGTAGGCGCCGCTCATCATGAAGTCCGCCATCGCCGCCTGCTCGAGCCACGGCTGCCCATTGTTCATGAGGGCCTTCAGCGCTTTAGCCGGCTTCACGAACACGCGCGGGACGACGACATAGCCGAGCCGGAGCGACGGCCCCATGCACTTCGAGAACGTGCCGAGATAGAAGACCCGGTCGCGCCGGTCGAGCCCTTTGAGCGCGGTCACGGGCGAGCCGACGAAGCGGAAGTTGCTGTCGTAGTCGTCCTCGATGATGTAGCTCGCGCGCGCGCTCGCCCAGTTGAGGAGCGCAAGCCGCCGCTCGAGCGAAAGCGTCACCCCGAGCGGATACTGATGCGAGGGCGTGACGTAGGCGACGGCCTGGTTCACATCCGGGATCTGCGCGACGTCGATGCCGCTGTCGTCGACCGGAACCGGCAGAAGCTCGGCGCCGAAGCTCTCGAACAGATAGGCGGCTCCCTGATAGCAGGGCTGCTCGATGACCACGGGCGTTTCAGCATCGATCAGCAGCCGCGAGATGAGGTTGAGGCCGTCCTGCGTGCCGCCGACGATAATGATCTGGTCGGGATCGGCCGTGAGCCCGCGCGTGGGGCCGATGTGATCGGAGATCGCCTGGCGAAGCTCGAAGAAGCCCGCCGGGTCGCGGTACTCGGCAAACGCCTTGCCGGATCGGGCGAGGCGCCGACGCACGAGGTTCGACCAGGCCTTGAGCGGGAACGCGTCGGGCGCCGGGCGACCCACCCAGAAATCCGCTACGAGCCGGCCCGCGTGGGGATTGACGATGCCGTGGGCGCGCAAGGCGCTGAGGCGCGGCGAAAGACCGGCGTCGGACACGCTCGATTTGAGGTCGGCGCCGTCCGTTTCGCAGGTGCAGGTATTGGTGCAGAATGTCTGCTCGGGGATCTCCGCGGAGACGAACGTTCCGACATAAGGCCGGGTCTGGATGTACCCCTCCGCCATCAGGCGCTCGTAGGCCTGGATGGTGGTGTTGCGCGAGATTCCAAACTGCTCGCTGAGGGAGCGTGTGGTCGGAAGAAAATCGCCGCTGCGCAGACGCCCGTCGAGGATCATCAAGCGGATCTGCTCGACGATCTGACTCTGGAGAGTCATCTTCTGTTGGGCGTCGACCTTCAACGGTAATTGCACGCGCCGATCCTCCCCCCACGAAAAAGTTGATGAAAATCGTCAGCAACTCCATCGCTTAAGCAAAATGCTAGGTGCGGGAACTGGGCGCGGAAAGGTCCACAACGAGGGCGTTCGATAGGTCCACGCACTTGCACATCGAGATGGTGCAAGTGCGCAAAAATATGCAGGAAAAAATCCCAGATATATTGGGTGAAATAGAAACGATCCGAGTGCGCGATCTCAGCCGCGCGCGGGCGCGCCGACGTCGATCCGGTAAATCCAGAAGCCCCGATGCTGGTACACGAGCTTGAGGTGCGTCAGCTCCATCGGGTTGGACGACGTGAACGGAAGCATCCTGGCGATCAGTCGATTGGCGTCGCCGGGGTTGGCCAGATAATGCACGCGTACGGCATGGCCGATCGGCTCCACGGCGTAGGAGGCGTCGAGCTTCTGGTCGCGCAGCCAGCGGCTCGCCGTGCGCATAACGCCGTGCGTGGCGCTGCCGGGGAAATCCTTCGACGCGAGGGCGAGGCTGTCGGGCCGCTCCATCGCAACCTTCCAGATGTCGGAGAGGTGGACGGCCACATAGGCCACTTTGCCGGGCGCGAGTGCCGCGAGCGCGGCGGCGCCCTTCTCCTCGTCGAGCAGGAGCGCGTCGATGAACTGCGAGAACGCCTCGCCGTCGCGTGCGGGCACCTCGGCGCCCCAGTAGGCGCGCTCCTTGCTCTCGATGAGCGGCCGCGCGGCCGACCATGAGGCTGGAACGAGAAGGCCGCGCGCGAGCGGATCGTCGAGCGGGGCGTTGCGCTGCGAAACGAGCCGGATCTTGCGCGAGAGATCCCACCAGCTCAGCACCACGGCGTCAGCCGGGACGTGATCGTGGATCGCCTTCGTCACTTTCCCGACCTCGGCGGCCGTGAGGTCTGCCGCCAGGATGGGCTCGGTCACGTTGTTCTGCCAGTTGAGCGCCACCACGCGCCCGTCCGCCTCGCGCGCGATCAGCGCCTGGACGACGGGATTGTGGGACCCCGGCACGCTGAGCTCCAGCTTGTCGATCTTGCCGACGTCCTCGGGCGGGCTTTCCGTGCCCTTCATCTCGGTGGCGGAGGCCGCGGTCACCTTGGTCGCGTAGGGGATCTCGGGCGCGGGCGCGGTGCCCGCTCGAACGGCAAGACCGATGCCGGCGAGACCCAGCACCACCAGTAGCGCAGGCGCGACGATGCTGGCGCCGGGTGTCGATCTCCCCACAGGGCGCTCCGCATTGCGATCCGTCTCATTGCGATCCGTCGTCATCGGACATCACCCGTTCCTGTCAAAAGATGATCCGGGCAGCCTCTGCAAACGATGCATGGGGCTGCCCGGACCCAAGGTCCCATTCCTAGTGCACGCGTCTCCTGCGAAGGATCATCGCCACGCCCGCGATCAGGAGCGCGCCTCCGAGACCTCCGAGCGCGGCCCGCTTCAAGGGCGTGTCGAGCTTCAGGAGATCGCCACGCTTCTTGGGCTCCAGCTCGTCGAGCCTGGCGCGAACCGCGGCCGCGTCACGAAGGCGCGTGTCCTCGTCGTTGATGCGCACCGCGCTCTTGATGAGTTGCGACCAGCCTTCCGAGTAGGTGTAGCCACCGGGATGAGCATGGGCGAGCCCCTTGAAGTGCTTGATCTTATGATGCTCCCACATCTCGGCGTACTCGTACTCGATGACGGTCGGATTGTTGCCCTTGTGCCAGAACAGACCGAAGAAGTTGCCCGCCCCGTTCTCCTTTTCAGGCGTCGGCGGCGCCGGCCGGTTGGTCTTCTGTCCCGGCAGCAGGCCATCCTCGTAGAGCTTCGTCAGCACGAGCTTGGCATCCTCGGTGACCTTGATGCCGTCGATGGTGCCCTTGTCGATGAAATCGAGGTAGGCGCGCGCGAAGCGGTCGGAGTGGCAGTTCGAGCAGGTCCCGACCCACGCCTCCTTGCGCTCCTCGAACCACGGATGGCTCAGGTTCTCGGCGATCTTGGTCGTCGGCTCGAAGCCCCAGCGCACCTTGCGGACGAGGTTGTGCGAGAACTTGCCCTGGTACTCCATGTGGCAGAACTGGCAGGTGGGCGCGTTCATGCCGCCCTTGTCCAGAGCGTCGGCAAGCTGCACGTTCCAATCCCACGTGTCGCCGCGCGTCTGGTAGACGACGCCGTGCTTGGACAGCATGTAGCCTTCGAACTCGTTGTGATCGACGCCGTTGTGGCAGGTCGAGCAGGCCTGCGGCTTGCGCGCTTCCACGGTCGAGAACTCGTGGCGCGTATGGCAACTGTTGCAGGTGTTCTGCAGCGTGTGGCAGAAGGTGCAGCCTTCGGCGACCTCCCGCTGCTCCATGGCGGCCCAGATCGCCGTCTCCACGTTCGCCTTGTACGAGAGCGCGTGCGACGGGCGGCCGGCCGGCCACTGGTCCTGCGGCCAGGTGAAGGTGTCGCGCTCGGATTCGCGCTCGGCGAACTGCTTCACATGGCACTGGCCGCACGCGGCGGCGTCGGGCATGCGAAGCTCGGTCTTGTGCTGGCCGTGCTCCTTGCCGACGCCGATATGACAATCGATGCAGCCGACCTCCTTCAAGGGCTCGCCGTCCTTCAGCAGCCCCATGGACCGCAGGTTGGCCTCGACCTCGGTGATCATCCCTTTCTTGTAGCCGCGCGAATCCGTGTCCGGCAGGTTGCGGATCTCGTCCAGGTTGCCGTGCACGCTCTTCTGCCAGCTATGCACCCAGCCGGGCGTGATCGACGTGTGGCACTCCACGCACTGGGCGCGCGTCGCATCCACGTCGACGCTCTCGGGCGGCGTGTAGAAGTCGCGCGGATTGAGGTATTTCGTGATCGGGATCGGCTCCCAGAACTCGGCGAACGAGCCCTTGCCGGCGCCCTGGGCGGGGTCGTTGTAGCGCTTCACGAGCGCGTCGTAGAGCTCCTTGGGGGAGGCACTCTTTTCGAGGTTCAGAGCTTTGTAGGTTTCGTCCGGCACATCGGCGCGGGCCCCCACGCCGATCACACCGACCAACCCGACCGCACCCGCCGTGAACGCCAGGGCGCCATAGGCCGCGCCTTTCAAGCCGTTGACGAGTTTCCTCATGTCACTCCCCTTCCATCGCCTGGGAGACTCCCGATGAAACCGTTCTAGGCCGATTGATCAGAGACAAAAGCACCACTGGCGCGCGGCGGTTTGGTACCAGTTCGTCCCGGCGCGCGTGCCCCTACGCTGCTTTCGCAGATGCAAAAGCGGCGGCACGATGGGGTTCAGAGATCGGAGAGATCGAAGCCTCAGGCCCCGCGCGCAGCGATCGCGGAGACGTTCATGGCCGGCTTCACGTCAGAACTGGGGTCCGCGTGACGACCACCAGTGGCCGATGGCGGCCAAGCTTGGCGCGATGACCTTCGCGCCCGGCGCGAAGGCGTTCCAGGCTTCGAGATGCTTTGCGGAAACGGTGGTGAGGATGGGCTTGCCCGCAGCCGCGGCCGCGGCAAAGGCCGGGAACAATCCCCGGCCCTGCGCCTCCAACTTGCCGAACTTGCTCAACACGACCACGTCGCACGCGGCGATGCCGGCCAGCACGGAGGCTCCGGCCTGCTCCGCACCGTCCGCATCGATATGGCAAACCTTGTCCGGCGGCAGGGTCTCCAGGTAAATGGAATGCCGCTCCCCCGTCACCACATCGCGCAGTATGCCGGCCGTGCAGGCGCGCCCCGCAAGGCCGTGGGGTTCTTCGAGCACGCCCGCAACGCGAACGCCCTGGGTCCGCCAGCGGCCAATCGCATCCGCGAAGAGCCTCTGCGCCGTTGCGCTATCGACGCCGGCGACCCGGGCAACATGACGCTTCGCTTCGGTCATTGTCTCGTCTCCAGCCTGCCTCCACGGACGCACACTTACCGCCGAACCGTCCACGCGGCCTTGATCCCGGCTTGCCGCCGGACCGATTTCCGCCCCACACTATGTATGGACCGGGACGATGGTCGCCAACTGCGCGGGCTGGGAGAACACTGGCGGAGAAGTGGGACGTTCTCGACACGTCGGCGAAAGTCGCGATGTGGCGCGGCCGCGGTAGGGGCCGGAATGGCGAGGTCGATGCTCTCCGCGCTTGCGATCCTTGCAGCCGGCGACTTATTGGCCGCCGGCACTGGGCATACGGCGTGCGCTCAGGCGTCTGTCGCCGACGTCTCGCGGGTCTTCTTCTTGTGGGCGTACTTCGACACCGGCTTGCCCTTGTGGCTGAAGGGCTTCGGCCCGCCTTCATGGGAGCGCGGCTTGGCGAACCGGCGGCCGGCGCCCTCGTATTTGCGGTGCGGAGCGGCGTCGTTACCGCGGGGAGCCGCGTCCCTCTCGGTGCGGCGGGGCGCGCCGTCTTTCTCATTGCGGCGTGGAGCGCCGTTGCCTCCCTTGCGATCCTGCCAGCTGGGCTTGCCGA
>CAYLSI010000032.1:0-7840 GCA_964386545.1 uncultured Hyphomicrobium sp. | reverse complement strand
TTGCGGCGTGGAGCGCCGTTGCCTCCCTTGCGATCCTGCCAGCTGGGCTTGCCGAACCTGCGGCGCGGCGCGCCCTCAGGCCCGTGCGCCCCGTCCGCCGGCGCCTCGGGCGGCCCCTCGCCAGCGCGCGCGATGCGCGCCTCGTTGGGCTTCATCGTGCGCGCGGCCTCGTCGAAGCGGTCCGCGACGTCGGCCGCAATCTCGAAGCGCGAGCCGTGCTCGTGAATGCGGATGGCGCCGATCTCGGATTTCGTGACGTTGCCGGCGCGGCAGATCAGCGGCAGCAGCCAGCGCGGATCGGCCTTGCGGGCACGCCCGATGTCGACCTCGAACCAGACCATCTCGCGGCCTTGGTCGCGGGGCGGGCGCGGCTCGCGCGGCAGACGCGGAGCGGCGCTGTCGCGTCCACGCTCCGGCGCAGACGACGCGCGCTCGTCGCGGCGTTCGCTCCACTCGCGCCGGCCGCGGGCCTGGAACTCGCGGCGCGGCGGCGGCCCGGTGTCCTCGGCGAGGTCCTCCGGCGCGGGCAGGCGTGCGCGGTGCAGCCGCACGAGCGCGAAGGCGATCTCGTCGGGAGAGCGCGCGGCCTGCAGAGCGCGCACGAGCTTCTCGTCGTCCTCGGTCGCGGCTTCGGTGAAGATGGCATCGGCCAGGAAACGCTCCTGATCGCGCGCGCGGATGTCGTCCGCCGACGGCGCGGGCGCCCACGTGACCTTGAGCTTCGCCGCACCCAGCAGCGCCTCGGCCTTGCGGCGGCGATTGAACGGCACGATGAGCGTGCACAGGCCCTTGTTGCCGGCACGGCCCGTGCGGCCCGAGCGATGCAGCAGCGTCTCCCCGCTGTTCGGCAGATCGGCGTGGATGACGAGCGCGAGGTCCGGCAGGTCGAGACCGCGCGCGGCGACATCGGTTGCGACGAGCACGCGGGCGCGGCCGTCGCGCAGCGCCTGCAGCGCATGCGAGCGCTCGTTCTGCGTCAACTCGCCCGAGAGCGCGACGGCGGAGAAGCCGCGCTCGACGAGGCGCGCGTGCATGCGCTTCACCGACTCGCGCGTGGCGCAGAACACGAGCGCGGCACGCATCTCGTGGAAGCGCAGCACGTTGACGACGGCGTGCTCGATGTCGTGCGGGGCGACGCGGATGGCGCGATATTCGATGTCGGCGTGCTGCTCGTTGCGCCGCAGCGTCTCGATGCGGACGGCGTCGCGCTGGTAACGGCGCGCCAGGCCCTCGATCTCGCGCGGCATAGTGGCGGAGAACAGCAGCGTCTGGCGCGTCTCCGGCGTCGCGTCGAGGATGAACTCCAGATCCTCGCGGAAGCCCAAGTCGAGCATCTCGTCCGCCTCGTCCAGCACGACGGACTTGAGGCTCGTCAGATCGAGGCGGCGGCGCTCGAGGTGGTCGCGCAGGCGGCCCGGGGTGCCGACGACGATGTGGGCGCCGAAGCCGAGCTGGCGCGCCTCGGCACGCGCGTCCATGCCGCCGACGCAGGTGACGACGCGGGCGCCGGCATCCTTGTACAGCCACTCGAGCTCACGCTGGACTTGCATCGCCAGCTCGCGCGTCGGCGCGATGACGAGGGCGAGCGGGGCGGCAGGCGGCGGCAGGCGCTCCTCGGCGCCGAGCAGCACCGGGGCAATGCCGAGGCCGAAGGCCACCGTCTTGCCGGAGCCGGTCTGAGCCGAGACGAGGAGATCGCGCCCGGCCCCTTCGGCTTCGAGGACGGCGGCCTGCACGGCCGTTGCGGTGGTGTAGCCGCGCGCGGCAAGAGCGCGCCCGAGCGCGGGATGAACCGACGGGAAGGTCATTTTCGCTGATGCTTTTCGGTCAGGGGCGTTGCGGCGGCACCGGAGGCAGCCGCGCTTCGTGCCCGGAATCTCGTAGTTTGTGGGGCCTCAGTGCGTACGCATTGTCTTACGACGAACCGGCATCCCCTTCTTCGGACATGCTCTAGCAGGCTTCGCAGAGCACCACCAGACGACATCTTGGCCTGTTGCGCGGGTTCCTAGCGGGGTTTGCGCCGGCACCCCGGATCGTTAATCCGAGGCGGGAGGTCGTCTTGAGACCCTGGCTGAGACCCATGCATGTTGAGACCCATGCCCGTTGAGACGCTCGCCTGTTGAGACATGGGCCAGACGATTTACAGTGTCTCCCGTTCGCCGCGGAGGGAGGCCCCGCCTCCCGGCCGCTCATCGCTCGAAGGAAACCTCATGACCCTGCGCCCTCCCGTCCCGCCTTTCACGCTGGAAACGGCCGCCCAAAAAGTGCGCATGGCGGAGGACGCGTGGAACACCCGCGATCCCGAGCGTGTCGCGGGGGCCTACACGGTCGACAGCCAGTGGCGGAACCGGGCGGAGTTTCCGAAAGGCCGCGCCGAGATCGTCGCGTTCCTCACGCGCAAGTGGGCGCGCGAGCTCGACTACCGGCTGATCAAGGAGCTCTGGACGTTCGGCGGCAACCGCATCGCCGTGCGCTTCGCCTACGAGTGGCACGACGACAGCGGGCACTGGTTCCGCTCCTACGGCAACGAGAACTGGGAGTTCGACGAAGCGGGCCTGATGCAGCGGCGGTTCGCCAGCATCAACGACAAGCCGATCCCGGAAAGCGAGCGGAAGTTCTTCTGGCCGTCGGGTCCGCGGCCGCTCGATCATGCGGGCCTATCCGACCTCGGGCTCTGACGGACGGGCCTTCAGCCGGCGGCTTGCTCGACGCCCGGCTTCTCGCTGCGGGTGATCTCGAGACGCTCGAGGTGCTGCGGACGGCCGAGGAAGTAGCCCTGCAGGTGGTCGCATCCCGCGAGCGCGGCGATGATGCGCTGCTCCTCGTTCTCGATGCCTTCGGCCGTCGTCTTGATGCCGAGCGACTTCGCAAGCGACACCACCGCGATGAAGATCGCGCGCGCCTTGGCGTCCTGCGCGAGATCGCTGACGAGGGACCGGTCGATCTTGATGCGCCCGATCGGGAGCGTCCGGAGGCAGCTCAGCGCCGACTGGCCGACGCCGAAATCGTCCACCGCCACGGAGACGCCGAGATCGCGCAGCGCCGCGAGCACGCGGAACGCATTCTCCTCGTCCTCGATGATGGCCGTCTCGGTGACTTCGAGCTCGACGCGATAGGGCGCGATCTTGGTGCGCTCGATGATCGCCGCGACGCGCTCGACAAAGCCTGCGTCCGAAATCTGCACGCGCGAGAGATTGACGGAGACCTTGACGTTCTGCGGCAGTTGCCCGGCGTCGCGGCACGCCTGCTCCAGAACCCAGTCGCCGATGGAAATGATGAGACCGTTGCGCTCCGCGAGGGGAATGAACTCGGCGGGCGAGACCATGCCCAGCTCCGGATGATCCCAGCGGATCAACGCTTCGACGGCCGCGAGCGTGCCGGACGAGCCGACCGTGATCGGCTGGTAGACGACGCGGAACTCCTTGCGCTCGAGGGCGTGGCGCAGCTCGCTTTCGAGGCGGCGGGCGGAGTAGGCGCCCGCATCCTCGGCGGCGTCGAACAGCGCATACTTGCCCCGCCCGTTGCGCTTCGCCTTGTAGAGCGCAATGTCGGCCGCCTTCAGGATCTCATCGGTCGTGGCGCCGTCGCGCGGGGGCTGGGCGATGCCGATGCTCATTCCGATGGTCACCAGCTTGCCTTCCACCGGAACGGGCGCCTGCATGGCGTCGATGATGCGGCTTGCAACGATGGCCGGATCGATCTCGGAGTCGGCGAGCAGGAGCGCGAACTCGTCGCCGCCGAGGCGGGCCGGCGTGTCCGTCTCCCGGATGCACTTCTTGAGGCGCGCGGCGACCGCTTTCAGAACCTCGTCTCCGGCGGCGTGACCCAGCCGGTCGTTGATCGACTTGAAGTAGTCCACGTCGAGCAGCATGACGGCAGCTTTGCGGCCGCGCTTGATGCCGGCGAGCGCGGTGTCGATGCGGTCGACGAGCAGGCGCCGGTTCGGCAGGCCGGTCAGGATGTCGTGGAGCGTGCGATGCAGAAGCTCGGCCTCCGAGCGCCGGGCCGCGGTGACATCGGTATAGGTGCAGATGACGCCGCCGTCCGACAGAAGCCGCTGGCTGATGCGGACGACGCGGCCGTCCTGAAGCTGCTGCTCGATATCGCTGTCGCGGTTCAGGGCGACGGCCGGGCCACCATGGTGAGGCACGGCGCCGACAGTCCTGCAGGCGTCCATCAGCTCCTCCAGGGAGGCCCCTGTCGGAAGCGCGTCGTTGTCGAGCCCGTAGATGTTCAGGAACTGACTGTTGCGCACCACCACGCGGCTGTCGCGGTCGAACAGGCAGACGCCTTGCGACATGGCATCGAGGGCGATGTCGAGCTGGCGGCGCCGGTCGGACGCCAGCGTGGACACGCGCTCGAGCTCGGCCTTCAGCGCCTCGCGCTCGGAGAGCTCCGCGGCGACGCCGAGGGATGTCAGCAGGTTGACGAAGCAGAAGAGCTGCACCGTCCAGAGCCGGGTGTCGAAATCCGCCATCAGCGCGGCAGGTCCCCAGCCTTGATAGGTGCTGACGAGCGACACCGCCGTCAGCCAAAGCGTGGCCATGGCCGCATAGCGCTGCCCGAGCCGGAACGCGATCAGGACGCAGACGGGAATGAGGAGAAACAGCAGCGGCGCCAGGCCCTGAACGAAGACGATCAGAGAGATGCCGAACAGCAGAAGGGAATGACGCGCGAGGGCGTCCGCGGTCGGCTCGGTCTCGAACGGACGCGGCCCCTGCTTCACGAGCAGGATCGCAGGCGTGATCACCAGTAGGCCGAGGCTGTCGGCGATGTACCAGCTCATGAACGCGCGATGGAAGGTCGCCCCGAAGGCGTACTGGGCGACGAGCGCGCCGAGCGCGGCCGGAACGATCGAGACCGCGAAGCAGACGAACGCGAAGAGCGCGACCTTGCTGCCGTTGGTCAGCGCGAAGCGGCGGCCGAACGCCTGGCGCAGCACGCGGTAGGCCACCAGGGATTCGGCCGCGCTGATCAGGGGGAAGGCGATGATGCTCGTCCAGGGGTCGCCGAGCAGCACGCCGCTCACGGCGTTGGCGACGACACACGCCGCCACGAGCGTGCGACGGCCTTCGCCGGTTGCGCAGATCAGGAGACCGGCGAGAAGGAAGGCGTTTGCGGGCCAGATGGCCGCGACGCTGTCCATATTCCGCGTCAGCGCGAGGGCGAGGTAGACGACCAGTCCATAGGCCATCGCTGCGGCCGCAACGACCGGCGCATCCCGATGCGTCGCGATCTCCTGCAGGCTCTTGCGGAGCGATGTGATGGAAATGGCGTGGGGCATGAAACCGGTCCAAACCAGAGACACGGCGACACTACCCACGAAAATTCTAATAAAATCCTTTAGTTCGCGTTCAGCAGTACGTTTGCGTCGTAATATTTCCGACTGAACGCTGTTATTCCGCCGCGCGTGAAAAGGCGCGCTCGATGTCCTGCTTGGGGCGGCCGACGCTCACGTAGCGGAAGCCGTGGCGATCGATGACGTCGCGCCGGTAGACGTTGCGGAGGTCGACGAGAAGCGCGTCGTTCATCAGCTTTTTGAGGCGCGCGAAGTCGAGGGCGCGGAAGGCGTCCCACTCCGTCACCAGCACGAGCGCGTCGGCGCCGTCGGCGATCGCGTAAGGGTCGGTGCCGAACTCCACGTCCGTCAGGCAGGCCTTGGCCGCCTCCATGCCCTCGGGGTCGAAGGCGCGGACTTTGGCACCGCTGTCCTGCAGGCCCTGGACGATCGCGAGCGCGGGGCTTTCGCGCATGTCGTCGGTGTTGGGCTTGAAGGTGAGCCCCAGCAGGGCCACCGTCTTTCCGCGGATGTCGGAGCCGATGGCGCGCGCCACTTTCCGCGCCATGGCGCGCTTGCGCTGGTCGTTGATGGCGACGGTGGTCTCGATCAGGCGCAGCGGGCTGCCGTAGTCCTGCGCCGTCTTGACGAGCGCCAGGGTGTCCTTGGGGAAGCACGAGCCGCCGTAGCCGGGGCCGGCATGCAGGAACTTCGACCCGATGCGCTTGTCGAGCCCGATGCCATGCGCCACGTCCTGCACGTCGCTGCCGACGGCTTCGCAGAGGTCGGCGATCTCGTTGATGAAGGTGATCTTCATGGCGAGGAACGCGTTCGCGGCGTACTTGATCAGCTCCGAGGTGCGCCGCGCGGTGAACACGAGGGGCGCCTTGTTCAGGTAGAGCGGGCGATAGACCTCGGTCATGACGGCGCGGGCGCGCTCGTCCTCGATGCCGATGACGATGCGGTCGGGGCGCTTGAAATCCTCGATGGCGGCGCCTTCGCGCAGGAACTCGGGGTTCGAGACGACGGCGACGTCGGCTGCGGGATTGGCCTCGCGGATGATCCTCTCGACCTCGTCGCCGGTGCCGACCGGGACCGTCGACTTGGTGATCACGACCGTGAAGCCTTTGACGCTATCGGCGATGCGGCGGGCCACGTCGTACACGTACGAGAGGTCCGCATGGCCGTCGCCGCGGCGCGAGGGCGTGCCGACGGCGATGAACACCGCCTCCGCCTGGCTGACCGGGCCTTCGAGGTCGGTCGAGAAGACGAGGCGGCCGGCGCGGCAGTTGGTGGCGACGATCTGCTCCAGGCCGGGCTCGTAGATCGGCATGACGCCCGCCTTCAGGGCCTCGACCTTCTCGGCGTTGCTGTCGACGCAGATCACGTCATGGCCGAAATCGGCGAGGCAGGCGCCCGAGACGAGACCCACGTAACCCGACCCGATGACAGCGATGCGCATGCGTGGAGCCTTTCGAGTGATGGCGCTGCGGGGCGTCCCGGCATCTTAGAGCGCGTTCATCCTTATTGGACTCGGATTTTGCGCATGAACGCGCTCTAAGTCTTTGTTCGAGAGTCTGATTCACGCCCTCGATGCGAGCTGAACGCTCGCATCTCAGACGATCAGGCTCTAGCCCGGACGGAACACATGCAACATGCCGCCCCTTTGCAACAAGCCGTCCCTTGCCACAAAACGACAAAGGAGCGCAGATGCGCTCCTTTGCAGTGTTCATAAATCGGACGGCGACGCCTTAGAACCGGCGCCTTAGAAGTTGTGCTTGACCGAGCCGCGGATCATCAGATCGTCTGCCGGCTGCTGAACCTCCGGCTGCTGCTTGGTGTCGTTCGCGCCGTAGAGCAGCTCGAGGCCGAAATCCATCTTGGGCAGCACGCCGAGCTTGCCGAGGCCCGGAATGCGGACCTCCGTGCCGGCGCTGCCCTCGTCGACCTTGGGGGCCGAGAAGTTCATATCCGGCTGGGCCGGGGCCGCGGCGGGTGCTTCCGAAGGTGCAGGCGTCGTCACCGCAGGCGCGCCACCCTGCTCCTGAAATGCCAGGGCCGCCGTGCTGGCGATCGCCAGCATTGCCCCCAGGCCGATGAAACCAACTAACTTCATTGCGTTCCCCGCAGTGCGCCCTCTTCTGACTCGTGAAGATGAGGCCGCTGATTGTTGATGACAAGAATGTTCGCGCGTAGTTAAGCGCTGGTGAACGTTTCCTTGTGGGAGTGTTGTTGCGCTGCCATGTGGCTAGGGTGTCACAGCCCCCGCGCGAAGCCGGAATGCCGGCAAATTGCACGCTAACGTCCTGATGCTGCCACGGTTTCGCCACTCTCCCCGAATTGGCGCATCGCGGCGACCTCCCGGCCTTTTCGGCCTGCCCCGCCGCTGCCTCAAACCTGGGCACGGGTCCGGCTTTGCCGCAAGACCTGGGCAAAACGGCAAGGCGCTGCCCGCGCGGAGGGGCGCCTCTCGTCCTGCGGTCTCGTGCGGTCTCGGTGGGGGCGGGCTAGATGTCGAATCTATGAAGGTTGTTCATCCGGAGCGGTGCTGCGAGGCTGGGG
>CAYLSI010000031.1:0-37838 GCA_964386545.1 uncultured Hyphomicrobium sp. | reverse complement strand
GAGGTTTGCGGCGCCTGCGCTCCTGCCGGCAACTCGAAAGTCCTCGCGTCAATGCGCCATCCATAATGAGTTCACACCCTAGATCGCTCCCCGCGAAAAAGCGGAGGCTCTACGAGCCGTGCCCGACGACGTGGCCGCCCGTTCGTCGTCAGAAAATGCGACCGCTTTAGCGCGTCTCGGAGGCGGCAAGTCCGCCTTCGTAGACCCGGAACTGGCGGCGGCCCTGGCGCACGATGCGCGCCTTGCGCACGAGCGGGTGGAGCGGCGCCTGGCGGTCCGCGAACGTGTCCGGGTCGGGATGGCCCTGGGGCCAGATGGGCTCGGCAACGGAAAGCCGGAGCCCGCCGATGCGCGCGTGCGCCGGCAGCTCGTGCTCCGCGAGCGGCACGATCATGCAGAGCAGCCGGTCGATGGTTTCGCCCGTGTGGGCGAGCGGAAGCATCAGCATCTCGAAGGCGCACGGGGCTTCGGATGCCTCCGGATCGACGCTGACGAGCGTCGCTTCGCCCGTGAACAGGCCGGCCCGGCCGAGGTCCGTGATGGCCGCCAGATGATGCTCGAGCATCGATCGGTCGCCCTCGCTCCAGCACGACAGGAAATCCTGCGCGCGCAGGTCGAAACCGAACCGAAGCGCGACGCGGGTGCCCGTCAGCCGGAAGCGGAAGGCCGCGTGTCCCGTCCGCTCCAGAATGAAGGTGTCGAGCAGAAGATCGCCGATGCGCGCGGGCTCGATCTCGAGCCGGCGCGGCGCCACGCGCTGCCCCCGGACGGTGTTCCAGTAGGCATAAAGGGCTTGGGATGCGGCGTGTTTCATTCCGGGCGCTCGTCTCACGTGGCAGCAGAGGATCGTCCGCCGCCGCGGCTGCGGCGTCGGTTTCAAGAGCCGGGCTCTCGAGGGGAATGGCGCCAATGAAAGGGGGCGCCGGTCCTGGGAAGCTCAAAGCAGCTTCCATGCCAACGCCGCCGCGCCGGCGAGGCCCGGGCGCGCGCTGATTTGAGCCGCGAACGGGCGCATGCTTTGTCGTATCGTTAAGACGGCTGGCCGGTTCGAGCCGGCGCAACGAGGAGAGACCCTTGATCCCCACCGCACCGCCGGCCAACGAGCCCATATTCAACGTTCACAAAGTCGTCGTTGGCGTTCTCGCGCTGCTCGTGGCCGTTCACGTGGTGCGCGGTTTCCTTTCTCCCGAGGACGATCTCTGGGTCGTGATCGCGGGCGCCTTCATCCCCGCCCGCTATGGACCCGCCGCATCCGAGCTGCCCGGCGGCGAGGCGGCGCTCTACCTCTCGCCAATAACGCACATGTTATTGCACGGCGACTGGCTGCATCTGGCGCTCAACTCCGCCTGGCTGCTGGCCTTCGGCGGCGCAATAGCCGAGCGCACGGGCACGGTGCGCTTTCTGGCGTTTTTTATTCTCTGCGGCCTCGGCGGCGCCTTGGCGTTCGATCTCGCCAACCCGGATCTCATGCAGCCGATGATCGGCGCATCCGGCGCCATCTCGGGCCTCATGGGCGGCACGTTGCGGTTTCTGTTTCCGGCCATGGATTCCGGGGGCTTTCGCCGATTGCGTGAGGCGCCGCGAACCATTCCCCTGATGACGTTGAGCGCGACGCTGCGCGATCGCCGCGTGCTGATCACGAGCGCTATTCTGGTCGTCCTAAATCTTCTGACGATCATCGGCTTCGGCACCGCACAATATTCGGGTGGAATTGCTTGGGAGGCGCATCTCGGCGGCTACGTGATAGGGATTTTTACTTATGGTCTCTTCGACAATGTTCACGAAAGCGAAGAAGGCTGGCAACCAAATGAGTATTGAAACTCTTGCAAGCTTTGCGAGTTTGCATCACTCTGAAGACGCGGGTTTTTAAAACGGACTCGCAGAAGCGGGCGCGGCGATAACCCCAAGAAACAAGCCGCTCGCCCGGGTTGCGTCGATGGTGTCGCTGTACGGAATATTTCTGTTCAGCGTAAGGGTCGGCCGAATGCGGGTGGAGGACACGTTCATGAACGTCGCATCGATTTTGAAGTCGAAGGGGAGAGCAGTCACAACGGTAAGGCCGAATGCGTCCTTGCTCGATTGTGCCAAGAAGCTCGGGCCCAAGAGGATCGGCGCCATCGTTGTGGTGGGCGACAATGGCGACGTCGCAGGCATTATCTCGGAGCGCGACATCATTCGCGCCATCTCGGAGCACAGTGGCCACGCGTTGAACATGATGGTCGCCGAAGTCATGACGCGCAACGTCGTGTCGTGCAGCGAGACGACGGAGCTCGACGAGCTGATGGAGACGATGACGAAGGGTCGTTTCCGCCATCTCCCGGTCATCGAGGACGACGCCCTGGTCGGCATCGTCTCGATCGGAGACGTGGTCAAATACCACGTGGCCGAAGTCGAGATGGAAGTCTCGGCCATGCGCAATTACCTCGCCACCGGCTGAGGATCTGTTCCGGCGCGGGACGGCGACGCGAAAAATGAAACGGCGCATCTTTCGATGCGCCGTTTGTGTTTTGATGCCGTCGTAGAGATCCGCGCTACGAGACGACCGCCGAGGGTGGCGCGATCGCGTGATGGCGCGTCTGAAGCTCGCGCGCGAGATCCTCGATCTCGCGCTGGGCGGCCGCTTCGCCGCGCGCGATGAGCTCGTCGGCGCGATGGAAATCGAAGAGCCCGATGCCGTGCAGGCGCGGGCTGATCATGGAGTCGGGCGGGTCGCCCGCCAGGCGCGAGCGCGCGATGCGATCCTGCACGATATTGAGCGCGTCGACCATGACGGTCGAGATGCCGGGCACGTCCTCGCCCTTGCCGAGAATCTGCCGCTGCAGCAGCCGGCGCACGGCAACGCCGTTCTTGCCCGTAACGGGCGGAGCATCCTCCAGCTCGCCGTCCGACACCGGCATCGGATTGACGTTCGAGATCGTGCCCCGGTGCGAGATGTCGATGTTGAGGTTGACCGCGATCACGTAGCGCGCGCCGAGCGCGCGGCACACGGAGACCGGAATGGGATTGACGAGGGCGCCGTCGAACAGCCAGCGGCCATCCACCTTGACCGGTCGGAACACGCCCGGCAGCGCGTAGGACGCGCGCACGGCTTCGACGAGATTGCCGCGCGACAGCCAGACCTCGTGGCCCGTGCCGATTTCCGTCGCGACCGCCGTGAAGCGCCGCGACAGCTCCTCGATCTTGACGTCGCCGATGTGCTTGTAGAGCCGTTCGGCCAGGCGATGACCGGTGATGAGGCCCGTGCCCGTCAGGTTGAAGTCGAGATAGCCGAGCACGCGCCGCCGCGTCGTCAGCTCGCGGGCGAACGCTTCGACCTCGTCGAGATGCCCGGTGACGTCGCAGGCGCCGACGACGGCGCCGATGGACGTTCCGGCGATGATGTCGGGAACGATTCCGGCTTTGTGCAGGGCCCGCAGCACGCCGATGTGTGCCCACCCGCGCGCGGCGCCTCCACCGAGGGCCAGGCCGATCTTGATTTTGCTCGCTCCGGCGTTTGCCATGGCGGCCTCCACGCTTCTGGCTACGGGCTCTCCATGCGGAAAGCATGCCAGTCCGAGGGGCTGGGAGCCCAACAGCAACCCAAGCGGTCTAAGTCGGGATTTCCCCCTCGATCCTTAGAGATGGAATCTATCAGATTTAGATTAAAGGCCTCCTATCAACATTGTGAAGGCCCTTAAGATTTCGATGTTGCAGTGCATCGCGCCCTGCATGGGGAAGTAACGCCGGCGTCGGAGATAAGGTTGCGCGAGCAAGCGCAAAAAGCGCTACGCGTCGGCGCGCGCCGCAAGGTGCACCGTGCCGTCCGCGGCCCGTTCGATGGTGCGGTAGAAACACGAGCGCGCGCCCGTATGGCACGTTACGCCCGCGCCCCCAACCGACACCTTGAGCCAAACCGCGTCCTGGTCGCAGTCGATCCGCGCTTCGAGAATGGTGAGCGTGTTGCCGCTCTCCTCGCCCTTGCGCCAGATCTTGCCGCGCGAGCGGCTCCAGAAATGGGCTATCCCGGTCTTGAGGGAGAGGTCGAGCGCGTCGGCGTTCATCCAGGCGAACATGAGCACCGCGCCCGCCTCGTCGGTCACGATCGCGCCGATCAGCCCGTCCTTGTCGAATTTCGGCAGCAACTCGGAGCCGTGCTCGACATCGGCCTTGGACCGGCCGGACGGATCGGGGAAGGGGGCAGGCGTGCACATGACAGGAGAACCTCAGCCGCGCGGCGTCGCACCCGGCCGTTGCAACTCGAACGGACGCCGGAAACGCCTTATATAGAAGCGAACGCTTGGCGCCGAAAGGCAAAGGACAGATCCCGCACCCATGGCCGATCTCGACGACATCTACAACCAGCGGATTTTCGAGCTGGCCGCGGCCATCCCGCATGCGGTCCGCCTCGACCGCCCGGACGCCGCGGCGCGCGCCCATTCCAAGCTGTGCGGCTCCACCATCGACGTCGAGCTGAAGCTGGACGGCGATCGCGTCACGGATTTCGGCCAGACGGTGAAAGCCTGCCTCTTGGGCCAGGCGTCCGCGGCGATCGTGGGACGCGAGATCGTCGGCACGCGCGAGGCGGAGTTGCGGGAGGTGGCGGCCGTCATGCGGCGCATGCTGAAGGAGGGCGGCCCGCGGCCGGAGGGGCGCTGGGCCGATCTCGGGCTGCTGCAACCCGTCAAGGACTACCCGCATCGCCATGCCTCCACGCTGCTGGTGTTCGAAGCCATC
Source organism: uncultured Hyphomicrobium sp. (assembly GCA_964386545.1). GTDB lineage: Bacteria > Pseudomonadota > Alphaproteobacteria > Rhizobiales > Hyphomicrobiaceae > Hyphomicrobium_C. Next base: position 33,125 of record CAYLSI010000031.1, on the reverse strand, counting down.
GAGCGCGCGTTCGACGAAGCCCATCGCAAGGCCGCGGCGCCGGGTGTCGCGGCCGGGCAGGGCGCGTCCTGAGCGAGGGCGATGGGAGCAGCGCCGTGTCGTGGATCAAGGCCATCGTCAAAGCACCGGTCCACGCCTACCGCTGGACGCTGAAACCCTTGATGGGCCTCGAATGCCGTCATCTGCCGACGTGCTCCGAGTATTGCCTCGCCTCGGTCGACCGGAACGGCCCCTGGCGCGGGCTCTGGCTGACGGCGGCGCGCCTCGCGCGCTGTCATCCCTGGGGCAGCGCGGGCTATGACCCTGCTCCCGACATCCGCCACGAGCGCCATCCGTTCGCGCCGTGGCGCTATGGGCGCTGGCGCATGCCCAAACCGCCGGCGGCCGATTGAGCCCTCGTTTTGCTTTGCGGGTTTCGCGCCAAATTTTCGAGCTGTTTCTTAGGTCTATTTTCAGGACCGGTCCCGACAGTCCCCCCGCCGTGGTAGACTGCCGGGACGCAAGTGAGCGTCTCGCCAGGAGTATCCGGTGAAGCGGAAGATGGCAGCGGTCCTGATGGCCGACGTCGCGGGTCTCAGCCGTGCCCTCGCCGAGGACGCGGAGGGCACGCGTGCGCGCGTCGCCGCCGGCCAGGCCGTCGTCGAAGGGGTCGTCCGGCGCGGCGGCGGCACCATGCTGGCTTCCGTCGGCGAAGCGGTGCTGGCTGCATTCGGCAGCGCCGTCGAAGCCGTGCGCGCCGTCGTCGAGATCCAGGAGACGCTGCGCGCCCGCAACAAGGCGCTTCAGCCCGACCAGCGGCTCGACTTCAAGCTCAGCATCACCATCGGCGAGGTGATGGAGGGCGAGGCGGGCGGCGAGGTCTCGCCGGAGGCGCTCGCGGGTGCGGCGCATCTCCTGTCGCTGGCCTCGACCGGCGGCGTCTGCATCTCGCAGTCGGTTCGGGAATCGGTCGCGGGCAAGCTGAAGCTGCGCTTTCAGGATCTCACCGCCGGATCGGAAGCGGATTTCGACACGCCCGCCACGTACCGCGTGGCGCTCGAACGGCCCGTCCAGCCGTCTCAACCCTTGGCCCGTACGGCAGCGACGCTCTGGAGCAAACCGCTCGCCGTCCTCGGCGTGGCGGCCGCCGCGGCAGTCGCCCTGATCGTCGCGATCCCGCGCCAGGCGCCCGCTCCGTCGCCGCCACCCACACCCGCGCCGCCCGCGCAAACGACCGCGACGTTGACGCAGCCGCCGCCCGCAGCCGCCGCGCCGCCACCGGCCGAGACGGCGACGCCACCCGCGGCGCCGAAGCGTCAGCCGATCGTGACGCCCGCGCCCAACAGCGGCCGCGTGGAGTTTCTGCCCGCGCAAAACAAGGGCACGTCCGACAGCGGCGCGCCGCCCGATCCCGCGCTCGTGCTGACGGCGCGCCGCATGCTGCCCCAGGCCTGGCGCGAATGCAGCGGCGAGAACCCCGAGGCCGCCATCGCCGCATGCAAGACGCTGATCGACAGCGGCATCGCACAAGGCGAGGAGCTGGCGCACGTCTACATCCTGATGGGCAAGGCGCAGCGCGACGCGAACAGGCCCGATGCCGCGCTGACCGCCTTCAACGCCGCCATCGCCATGAAGTCGAGCGCCGCCGCCTACGGGTTGCGCGGCACGGTCTATTATCAGAAAGGCGATCTCGAAAAGGCGATCGCCGACTACAGCGAGGCGATCCGTCTCGACGCGCAAAACGGCGAAGCCTTGAACAACCGCGCCTGGACCTACTACCGCACGGGCCGTCAGGAGAAGGCGCTGGCGGATGCCGACATCGCGGTCCGCCTGCTCGCCAAGGAAGCCTACGTCTGGGACACGCGCGCCCACATCCACGCCAAGCTCGGCAACCGGGACGCCGCCATCCGCGATTTCCGCGCCGCTCTCGCCATCGATCCGTCGAGCCAGACGAGCAAGCAGGGGCTCGCCAGCCTCGGCGTCAACTGAGCGCGGTGTTCCAACCGGAACACCGGAGAAAGGCGCGGAGACCTAGAGTGGAGATCTCGGACTCTGCGAGCCGACACCAATGCGCGAGGACACCATGTCTGACATGCCGACGCCCGACACGCCGAGGCCGGATCCGAAAGCTCCCGCAGCACGCCCGTTCTGGGCGCGGCTTGCCGGCCGCGTGGTCGGCGTGGGCCTGATCGCGGTAGTGTTCTATCTCGTGCTCTGGATGACCGTCTTCAACGCCGTGACCTCCGCGCTCGTGGCGTCCGGAACCGGCGTCGTGCTCATCATGGGCGGATCGGCTTCCGAGACCTTTGCCGGGATCCTTGAAACCATTGCCGAATGGATCGGCGCCATCCTCTCGGCCATTGTCGAGGGCCTGTCCGCTCTTTTCGACTGAGGCGCCCGCCCCATCGCTCCGCTTGACTTCGCGCCCGTTTCCGGGGACAGAAGCGGCTCCATAATCTTACGCGGATCCGTAGGCCGCGAGTGAGAGGAGCTGAATGATGTCGGAAGTCCAGTCCGAATCCCACGCCGGCGAAGTCACGATCACGTTCCCCGATGGCAAGAGCCGCCAGGTCGCCGCGGGAACGACGGGCCTCGAAATCGCCAAGTCGATTTCGCCGTCCCTCGCCAAGCGCACGGTCGCCATGAGCCTCGACGGTGTGCTCTCCGACCTCGCCGACCCGATCAAGAAAGATGCTGCGATCAAGTTCATCGCGCGCACCGATCCCGAGGCGCTCGAGCTGATCCGCCACGATTCCGCACACGTGATGGCCGAGGCCGTGCAGGCGCTCTGGCCCGGCACGCAGGTGACGATCGGTCCCGTCATCGAGAACGGCTTCTTCTACGACTTCGCCAAGGCCGAGCCCTTCGAGCCGGATGACATTCCGAAGATCGAAAAGAAGATGGCGGAGATCATCGCGAAGAACGCGCCGTTCACGAAGGAGTTCTGGACGCGCGAGAAAGCCAGAGAGGTGTTCCGCGACAAGGGCGAGATCTTCAAGATCGAGCTCGTGGACGCGATTCCTCCGGGCGAGGATCTCAAGATCTATCACCAGGGCGAATGGTTCGACCTCTGCCGCGGCCCGCACATGACGTCGACGGGCCAGATCGGCCGCGCCTTCAAGCTCATGAAGTTCGCCGGTGCCTATTGGCGCGGCGACTCCAACAACCCGCAGCTCCAGCGCATCTATGGCACCGCCTTCGCGACGGAGGAGGAGCTGAAGGCGTACCTGACGCAGCTCGAGGAAGCCGAGAAGCGCGACCACAGGAAGCTCGGCCGCGAGATGGATCTCTTCCATTTCCAGGAGGAGGCGCCGGGCTCCATCTTCTGGCACCCGAAGGGCTGGACGCTGTTCCAGACGCTGATCGCCTACATGCGCCGCGCGCAACAGCGCGCCGGCTATGTCGAGGTCAACTCGCCCGACATGATGGAGAAGCACTTCTGGGAACTTTCGGGCCACTGGGAGAACTACGGCGAGAACATGTTCACGACCACGCTCCCCGACGAGCGCGTGTTCTGCTGCAAGCCGATGAACTGCCCGGGCCACGTGCAGATCTACAAGCACGGCTTGAAGAGCTACCGCGACCTGCCACTCAAGATCGCCGAGTTCGGCAAGGTGCACCGCTACGAGCCGTCGGGTGCGCTGCACGGCATGCTGCGCGTGCGCCACTTCACGCAGGACGACGCGCACATCTTCTGCACCGAAGACCAGATCATGGCCGAGTGCCTCAAGATCAACGATCTGATGCTCTCGATCTACAACGACTTCGGCTTCGAGGACATCTTCATCAAGCTCTCGACGCGCCCCGAGAAGCGCGTCGGCTCCGACGAGCTGTGGGACAAGGCCGAGAAGGCGCTGTCGGACGTTCTCGATGAGGTGACGAAGCGCTCGAACGGCCGCATCAGGACGGCGCTGCAGCCGGGCGAGGGCGCGTTCTACGGGCCCAAGCTCGAGTACGTTCTGCGCGACGCCATCGGCCGCGAATGGCAGTGCGGCACGACGCAGGTGGACTTCAACCTCGCGGGCCGCCTCGGCGCGTTCTACATCGACGAGCACTCGCAGAAGAAGACGCCGGTGATGATCCACCGCGCGATGTTCGGCTCGTTGGAGCGCTTCACGGGCATCCTGATCGAGAACTTCGCCGGCCACTTCCCGTTGTGGCTCGCACCGCTCCAGGTCGTCGTCGCGCCGATCGTGTCGGATGCGAACGACTACGCGCTGGACGTCGTGGCGAAGGCGCGTGCGGCGGGGCTGCGCGTCGAAAGCGATCTCAGGAACGAGAAGATCAACCTCAAGGTCCGCGAGCATTCGCTGGCCAAGGTGCCGGTCATCCTCGTCGTCGGCAAGCGCGAGGCCGAGGAGGGCAAGGTCTCCATCCGCCGCCTGGGCTCGCAGGACCAAAGCGTCATGAGCCTCGACGAGGCGCTGGCCACGCTCGCCGCCGAAGCAACGCCGCCGGATTTGAGGTAGAGACGGACCACGTGCGAGCGAGCCCATCGTGGCAGAGCGTCAATTCGGGCGAGGCCGCCGGCGGCATGGCGTCGTGGAGGCCTCGCAAGGGGCGGGGCTCTATCCCTGCGGGATATTGCGATCACGGAAGTTTTTGATCGGGTTTGTAATAAGCCCCGTCTTCGTGCGCAGCAGGCTGTCGCCGGATGCAAAGTAATCGCGGCTTTTGACGGCGCCCTTGAGATGGTCGATCCAGCGCGGCGAAATGCCAGCCGGCGGGAAGTATTTGTCGACGAGCCCGATCCAGAGATCCCGTTCCAGATAGAGAGGGTCTCCTTTGACGCTGACGCGCATGGTTTCATGGAACATCCACATGCTGGCAGGAGCCGCCATGCGGCGCTGGCCCTGGGCATAAATGAACGGGCACATCGAGGCGCACGTCGCGCCGGCATCCACCGCCGTGTCGAAACGGTGGGTTTTCTTGAGGTCCCGCAGCAGTGCGATCATGTGTTCGCTTTCGTCCACCGAGCCACCGGGGGAATCGAGCACGAGCACGAAGCGTTTCGTTTCCGGTTTGAACTGGGCAAGGGCGGCCTCGAAGGTCTTGGCCATCGGCGGAGCTATCATGCCGTTCAAATACAGCACCGTCGTCCCCTTTCTGGGAAACTTCTGGTATCTCAGCGTTCCCGCTGTAACCTGGATCCGTTGCGCGTGTTGCTCCTTTGCGGGGGCGTTGGGCTCCGCGGCCCAGAGTGCGCCGGAGGCTGCAACTGCAAGCATGCAGAAAGAGATGGCCCGCAAGCCAGATGCCGTGATCGATGTCCGCGTCATTGATATCTCCCAACCGACCGTTGCGGGCAGACGATCGCCGAGTTGACGTGCCGTGTCAGTTTCGGACGTGACATGATGGTCAGAGCATCGAATGTGTCCGAGCGGGAGCATCGACGCTCTTGCGGAGCTGCATACGCAGCGATAGCAGGCCTGCGCATTGAGGCGCCTGACAGACGGATTGGATGCGGGCATGGCGAACAATGATATCCCGGCGAAGAGCACCGACACGGAAGACGGGCCGCGCTTCGCCGGCTTTTGGAAGCGTGCGCTGGCGTTCGTTGTCGACGTCTTCGTCGTGAGCCTGGCTGTCTCCGCCCTGCTTCTGCTGCTCGCCAGCGTCTTTCCTGGCGTCGGCCGGGTGGTCGAGCTGTCGACGCCCTTCGGCATCGGCACCGTTGAGCGGACGATCGAGGACAAGAGCACCGAGACGACGGATGCCGGCGGCGGCAAGACCACCCACATCGACAAGACGGTCGAGCGCGTCGTGCTCGATCGCTGGGTCTATCGCTACCGCATCGAGGGACAGAAGCAGGAATATCCCGGTGAGGCCTTCGTGACCTCCGTCCGCACCAGCTTCACCTGGCGGATCGATCCCGAGACGGGCGAGCCCATGGACAGCATCGGTGCGAACCTGATCACCTTCGCCGTCCTGATGCTCTACTGGATCGCAGCCGACGCGAGCCGCTATCGCGGCAGCCTCGGCAAGCGCGCGCTCGGCATCGCCGTCGTCGACGGCGACGGCCAGCGCCTGCATCTGGTGCAGGCGGCGGGACGCAATCTGCTGAAGGTTTTGTCGGCCGTCCCCCTCTGCATCGGCTTCCTGATGGCGGGCTGGACGAAGCGGAAGCAGGCGCTGCACGACCTGATCACCGGATCCTACCTCATCGCCCGCCGCTGATCCCTGACGACCGGGAAGAGGCAGGACTGAACAGGATTTGCCGACGGGCAGGGGCGGCGGTGCCGCTTCGAGGAAGAGGCACCACCGAAGCCCTGCGATCTTTACCGGTAGTACGCCACACGACTGAAACCGTCGTCCAGACCGGCTGCATCGGCGGCCTCCGTGGGCGCAAAGGCGCGCATCAAGATCTTCTGCTGAATATCGTCGCGGGAGTCACGTGCGAGCCGAGCGGCCGTGCTCAGATCGTCGAGCGCCAACTCGAGAAAGCCGCGCTCGGCCTGGAATTGCCCGCGATAGCTATAGTCCGCGGCGCTGGTCGGATCGATTTCGATGGCTGCGCGCACGTTCGAAATGGCCGGCGCGGTAGCATTGAGCGTGGCGTGCTTGATATCCTGCACGTGGCGGGCGGCCATCGGCTCGTGCATCGCGATCGTAATCGGCTGATCGGTCGCCGAAGCGGGCAGCGATCCGAGAGCGGCAATCAGAAGAGCTGCAGAGCAGCCGAGGGTGCGTATCATAGCAATGCTCCATTCAATATCAGCAGGTTCAATTCGGCGGCGCATCGAGGCGGCGCATGCTTATGGGATAGCGGATCGGTCATGCCGTGACAGTTCCGCACGGAACCGAGACGCTCAAATTGCACGGGATCCCACTCATCGCCGGCCGCTGATCCGCGACAGCCCGCTCGGGCGCGCGCCACACGCCAACGTGAAGCGCGCCCGTTCCTTTCGTGACCGCGGCTTTGACGCCGATCAAACCGGCCCGCACCCGGCCGCCTGAATACTCCCGGCACCAAGACATGCGTCTCCATCGGCGAGGGGGACAGCCTCGAAACCGATCCTGGGAGGATCTTCCGTGAACGAAATCGCCCGCAACATCACCGCCTCCGACGCCCCGTGGACGCCGGAAGAGTTCGAAGCCAACATCCGCGCCGTGGGCGCCGAGCGCTATCACGACAAGCACCCCTTTCATCAGCTTCTGCACGGCGGCAAGCTCGACAAGGGGCAGGTCGCCGCGTGGGCACTGAACCGCTACTGCTACCAGGAGGCCGTGCCGCGCAAGGACGCCGCCTTCATGAGCCGCGCGCACGACCGCGAGCTGCGCCGCGAGTGGATCCATCGCATCCACGACCATGACGGCCAGCCGCCGGAGGAGCAGGGCGGCATCGAGCGCTGGCTCGTGCTCACCGATTGCCTGGGCCTCAGCCGCGACTACGTCACGAGCTTCGAAGGCGCGCTGCCCGCCACCCGGTTCGCCGTGGAGGCCTATGTGCGCTTCGTCGTCGAGCAGCCCCTCGTGGTGGCGGCCGCCTCGTCGCTGACGGAGCTGTTCGCCCCGTCGATCCACCGCGAGCGCATTTCGGGCATGCTCGCGAACTATCCCTTCGTCAATGACGAGGTGATGGCCTACTTCAAGCGGCGCCTCACGCAGGCCCCGCGCGACGCGACGTTCGCCCTCGAGTTCGTCAAGAGGAACGCGACGACGCGCGAGATGCAGGAGGCCTGCGTGGCCGCCGTGCGCTTCAAGTGCAACGTGCTGTGGGCGCAGCTCGACGCGCTTTATCTCGCCTATGTGTCGCCCGGCTTGATCCCGCCCGGCGCCTATCGCCCGGCGCGAGAGGGCTGAGCAAATCGAGGGCCAGGCCGCGCGACGCGACTCCCAACTACAACTCACGGGATCGAACGCATTTGCCCGTGCGGTCTAACGCGATGTTAGCGCGGAGTTGAAACAGTCGCGCACGCGGGGCATGGCCAACGCGCACCCTCGCGATGCACAAGGAGAACATCGAATGCGGTTCATGAAGTCCACCGCGGCGGCCGCAACGGCCGCCCTGGTCCTCGCTGCGCTGAGCGTGCCGACCGTCGCCCATGCCAAGAAGGGCAAGTACTATGGCCATGGCCATGGCCACGGCCACGGCCACGGGCCCGGCCATCATTACCCCTACAAGTACAAGAAGCATCGCGGCGGCAACGCCGCCGCTGCGGCGGCCGCCGCGGCCGTGGTCATCGGCACCGCCGCCTACTACGAATGCAAGAAGTGGAAGAGCCGCTACAAGCGCACGGGCAATCCCTACTATCTGGACCGCTACTACGCCTGCAAATACTGATCGACCGACGGAGCCGGTGCGGGCGTCCCCTCCGCATCGGCTCCCGACCTTTCTTCGACAGCGCCGGTATCAATCCACGGCCGTCTCGCGCCGCGTGATCGCGTCCAGCACCTCCGCGACGACGCCGGCATCGCGCGACCGCGCCATGGCCTTGAGCTCGGAGGGCGAGTAGCCGGCCGTATCGTCCGACAGCAGCGGGCGGATCTGCGCCTCGTCGAACGGGCAGCGCTTGAAGACGAACGGCGGCACGTCCGCGAGCGCGCGCGCGTCATCGTCCTCGCCCAAGGTCAGCATGGCCACGGCGTCGTCGTCGAGAACGGTGATCTTGGCGCGGTCCGGCTTCTGCTGCACGCCGTTGATGTGGTCCTCGTGCGCGACGCAGTTGTCGATGGCCGTCGCGCCGTCGAACGAGCAGGTGCCGCGCTTGTAGCGCAGGAACCTCGGCTGCTTGTGCGCGTCCCAGTGACGCCGGTCGAGAAGGTAGCCGCTGAACTGGCCGTCGCGGGATTGATGCAGAATGTCGAAGCCGCAGCCCGCGGCCCCGCCCCCCGCCGTCTTCAAGGCGAAGAAGCCGGAGAACGGGTAGGGATCGGCAAGGGCCCCTCCCGCCGCGCATTGAGCCGCAAGCACCACGCCGAAAAGCCGCTTCATGTGTCCCCGTTTTCTGCTTCGAAGGCGGCTGTCGCCGCATTGGACCGGAGTTTAGCGGCGAACCCACGAAACCGCCAAGCCATGGAAATCAGCCCGGACTATCCCGTCGGCTGCAGCGATCCGAAGATGGCCCTTCCCGGGCGCTGAGCGGCGGATTACCCTCGGCCGTCGCAGAGGCGCGGCGCGAGGGAGGGCGGTCATGGCCATTGATCCGATGTGGTTCGTCGTGGGGGCCTATGCCTTGGGCGCGATCGTGATCGCCGGCATCCTGGCGTTCTATTTCCGCAAGTAGGGATCCGAGCACGCATCCCTGTTCCGCGCGGAACTGTCCCGCCTGGAACAATCTCCTAGCGTTCTCCTCGGCTGCTCCACCGGGCGGCCGTCCTCAGGAGAGAGCATCCAGGAGAGCCCCCATGTCGTTCCCCGCCCAAGCGCGCATCCCGGTCGGCCTAGCCGCCCTCTTCATCGGCCTCAATGCGTTCTTCGGAGGTGGACCTGACTTCACCCCGTGCACCAGCGGCGCGCCGGACGCGAAGCTCGCCGGCTGTTCCGCCCTGATCGACAGCGGCAAGCTCCGTGGACGCGACCTCGCCGTCGCACACCTGCAGCGCGGCCTCGTGCGTGACGAGGCCAACAGCCTCGACGCCGCCGTGGCCGACTACGCGGCCGCCATCTCCGCCGATCCCAAATACGCGCTGGCCTATTCCAACCGCGCCTATGCTTACGGCCGCCTCGGCCAGCTGAAGCTCGCCCACGCCGATCTCGAAACAGCCGAAAAGCTCGATCCCAAGCTCGGCATCATCTACCGCAACAAGACGTTCGTTTATTCGTTGGAGGGCAACAACGCCGCAGCGACGGCCGCAGCCGAGAAAGCCATCGAGCTGACGCCGAACGATCCGGAGAACCATTACAACATCGGTGTCCTGAAGGCCGAGCGCGGCGATGCACAGGGTGCGCTGGCCGCTTACGCCAAGGCCATCGAGATCGATCCGAAGCACGCTGGCAGCTACGTCAACGCGGGCGTGATCCTGGCAGACCAGGGCGACGTCGAAGGCGCCGTTGCCCGCTACCAGAAGGCCCTCGAGATCCAGCCCGACAACGTGCTGGCGCAGCATAATCTCGGCTTTGCCCACTATCGCCGCCAGGAATGGCAGCTTGCCCTCGAGCGGACGGCCCGCGCGATCGCGCTCGATCCCAAGTTCAAGCAGGCCTATGTGATCCGCGCCCTGGCGCGCGCTCAGCTCGGCGACCTCAACGGCGCACTCGGCGACAACAACACCGTCATTGCCCTCGATCCCAACTTTGTCCTCGCCTACTTCAACCGCGCGGAAATCTTCATGGCGCAGGAAAATCCCGCAGCCGCAATCGACGACTGCTCGCGCGCGTTGACGATGACCAGCGCACCGTCCGAGCTCGGATATGCCCATGCTCTGCGCGGCGAAGCCTATGCCAAGCTCGGGCAGAAGCAGCAGGCGCGCGAGGACTTCCAGAAGGCGCTTGCGGTCGCTCCCAATGAAAAGATCGCGAAGGATGGACTGGCAAACCTCGGCACCTGAGGCGAACCGGTTCACCGACGACGAGACGCCGCGCCAGACATCGGGATGGCGCGGCGTTCGCGTGTCAAAGCCCGCTCATTCGATGGTATAGCGCTCCGCGAGCTCCTTCGTGCGCGTTTCGGTCTTGGCCGTCATGCAGCCGAGCACGGCGGACGTCGTGCCGGTCCCGCCCGACCATTCCATCGGCACGGCGCCCTTGCAGTCCGCATCGCGGAACGCCACCCACGCCCGCTGCGAGGCGCGCAGGGCCTCGTCCCAGCTTGCACGGTCGTAGGGCTTTTCGAGATCGCTGGCGGCGATCTGCGCGAGCACCTTCTTGTAGGTTGCGTTGAGCTTGGCGTCGGCGGCCTTGAAGTCTTCATCCGAGCAGATGTTCATCTTGACCGTGGTCGACGCGTTTTCGCAGTCGATCCGCTCGTCGGAGCGGGCAGGCGAGGCGGAGAGCACGAGCAGCAGGGCGGCAAGGAAGCGGAGGGGAGTCATCGGGGCGGGGCCTCAGGTTGGAGCACGCCGCGACCTTAAGGGATGTTCCGCATGCGCAACAGTCACGCCGCGGCAGCGGCCGGCAACCGGCAGAGAAAATGCGGATTGCCGGTTAATTCCGCCGGCTCCGGCCTCCCCACGAGCCTGCAAAAAGAAAACGGTCCGGCCATGGGGGGATGGCCGGACCGCGAGCACGGATGAAAGCGGTGTCCCGCGATCAGTGCTTCTTCTTCCAGTTCTTCTTCCAATGCTTCTTGTGGTGATGGTGGTGATGATGATGCATGCGCGGCGGCTTGCACCACTGACGGCCCCAGACATACGAGCGATGCCAGCCGCGCTTATCCAGCATGCAGGTGCCATGCAGCCCGTGCACCTGAATGACGCCCGGGCCGGCGGGGGCAGTGGCCGCGCCATTCGCCCCACCCAGAGGCGCGGCCTGCGAGGCCGTCGAGAAAAGGCCAACGCAGAGCGCGCCAGCGAGACCGGCAATGAGTTTTTTCATTGGGTATGACCTTTCTAGTAAAGGGTTGGCGCGGAGGCCCCAACGTCGGCGTCCGGAGCCAGGATTTGCGCGTGACGCTATGCAGGGTGGTGACGCCGCGCGATGGACGATAGAACATGACGCCTTCTCCCTGAATCCCAGATGAACGGCCGATCCTTAAATAATGAGCGGATCACGGATTGATGCTGCAGCGCATTGCGATCATCGGCGCCGGACCGGCCGGCCTTTTCGCGGCCGAAACGTTGGCGACGGCCGGCTTGCCGGTGACCGTTTACGAGCGCATGCCCCGCGTCGCGCGCAAGCTCCTGCTCGCCGGCCGCGGCGGGTTGAACCTCACCCACTCCGAGCCGCTCGAACGCTTTCTGGCGCGCTACCGGCCTGTTGCACCGCAACTACGCGCCGCGATCACGGCCTTTCCGCCGGATGCGCTCCGCGCCTGGTGCGAGGGCCTGGGGCAGGAGACCTTCGTCGGAACGAGCGGACGCGTCTTCCCGCGCGCCATGAAGACGTCGCCCTTGCTGCGCGCTTGGCTCGAACGCCTCGCGCGCCTCGGCGTCGAGATCGAGACGGGCCATCGCTGGATCGGCTGGGACGGCCGGACGCTCACGTTTGAAACGCCGCAGGGCGCCGTCGCCGTGACACCGCGCGCGACCATCCTCGCCGCGGGCGGTGCGAGCTGGCCACGGCTCGGATCAGATGGCGCATGGACGGCGGCCTTCGCCGGCGAGGGGATCGCCGTCGCGCCGCTCGCGCCCTCGAACTGCGGCGTCGAGATCGCCTGGAGCGAGATCGTCCGCAGCCGTTGCGCAGGCCAGCCGCTGAAGCGCATCGCGGTGAGCGCAGGCGGCGAGACGGTGCGCGGCGAGGCGATGATCACGGGCCACGGCCTCGAAGGCGGCGCGATCTACGCGGCCTCCGCGCCGATCCGCGAGCAAATCGCCGCCCACGGCGCGGCGGCGATCCGCATCGACCTCCGCCCCGACGAGACCGAGGCGGCGATCGCAGCACGGCTGCAGCGTCCGCGTGGCAAGCAGTCGCTCGCGACGTACCTGCGCAAGGCGCTGAGCCTCGATCCGCAGGCCGTCGCACTGTTGCAGGAGGCCGCGTTCGCAGCCGGCACGCCGCTCGCCGCGCAGGCGCCCGATGCGCTCGCGGCCGCGGTCAAGGCCGTGCCCCTCACGGCGACGGGTCTTGCGCCCCTCGCGCGGGCCATCTCGACGGCCGGCGGCGTGAGGTTCGACGAGGTCGACGACACGCTCATGCTGCGCCGTCGCCCCGGCGTGTTCGTCGCCGGCGAGATGCTGGATTGGGATGCGCCGACGGGCGGCTATCTCCTGCAGGCCTGCTTCGCCACGGGCCGCGCGGCGGCGCTGGGTGTCGTGGCCTACGTGGCAGCCGAAGCTGCCTCGCAGGCATGAAGCCCCTCAATCCTCGATTTCGCTGCGCAGGATTTCGAGTTCGAGCCACCGCTCCTCGGCCGCCGCCAGCTTCGCCTGCGCATCGCTCAGCGCGTTGGTCGCGTCCGTGAACGCCGTGCGGTCGCGCGTGTAGAGATCCGGCTCGGCGAGCTTGCGGTTGAGCGTCGCGATCTTGGCCTCCAAGGTCGCGATCTCTCCGGGGAGCGTCTCCAGCGCGTGCTTGTCCTTGAAGGAGAGGCGGCGGCGCGCCTGTCCGCCTGTGGGCGCGGCTCGGGCTTTATCGTCGTCAGCCGCGGCGACGGCCGCGGCGGGCTTCTCGCGCGCGGTGCGCGCCTTGAGGTCGGCGCCGCGCTGGGCCAGCATGTCCGCATACCCGCCCGCATATTCCGTCCAGCGCCCGTCGCCCTCCGGCACGATCACGCTGGTGACGATGCGGTCCAGGAAGTCGCGGTCGTGGCTGATGAGGATCACCGTGCCGCTGTAGTCGGCGAGCACGTCTTCGAGCACGTCGAGCGTTTCGAGATCGAGATCGTTGGTCGGCTCGTCCAGCACGAGCAGATTGGACGGCTTGGCCAGTGCGCGCGCCAGCATCAGCCGCCCGCGCTCGCCGCCGGAGAGCTTGCCGATGGACGTCAAGCGCTGCTCGGACGCGAACAGGAAGTCCTTCATGTAGGCGACCACGTGCTTCTTGGTGCCGCCGATCGTAACGGTGTCGCCGCTGCCGCGCGTCAGGGCTTCCGAGAGCGTCCAGGCCGGGTTGAGGCTTTCGCGGCCTTGCTCCAGCGTGGCGAGCTCCACGCTCGCCCCGCGACGCACGCTGCCCGCATCCGGCTCCAGCGCGCCGGTCAGAAGCGAGACGAGCGTCGTCTTGCCGGAGCCGTTCGGCCCGACGATGCCGAGCCGGTCACCGCGCATGAGCCGCAGCGAGACATCGCGCACCACCGTCTTGTCGCCGAACGACTTCGAGAGGCCCTTGGCTTCAAGCACGAGCGCGCTCGACGCGTCGGCTTCCGCAACCGAGAGCGTCGCCTTGCCCTGCACCGCGCGATAGTTCCGCCGCGTCTCGCGCAGCGTCCGAAGCTCCGCCATGCGCCGCACGTTGCGCTTGCGCCGCGCCGTCACGCCGCCGTGCACCCACTGGTTCTCCGCGACGATCTTGCGGTCGATCTTGTGCTGCTGAACCTCTTCCTCGGCGAGCTGCTGGTCGCGCCAGTCCTCGAAGCCGCTGAACGGCAGCTCCACGCGGCGCGCGCGTCCGCGGTCCAGCCACACCGTCGTGCGCGACAGCCGTTCGAGGAAGCGCCGGTCGTGGCTGATGATGACGAGCGCGGCCTTCGAGGCGGCGAGATGCCCTTCGAGCCATTCGATGACCGGCAGGTCGAGATGGTTCGTCGGCTCGTCGAGCAGCAGGATCTGCGGGTCCGGAGCGAGCACGTGCGCCAGCGCCGCGCGGCGCGCTTCTCCGCCCGAAAGCGCGCCCGGATCCTCCTCGCCGGTGAGGCCGAGCTGTTCCAGCATGTAGCGCGCCTGATAGGGATCGTCGCTCGCGCCGAGCCCGGCTTCTACATACGCGAGCGTCGTCGCGAAGCCGGAGAAGTCCGGCTCCTGCGGAAGGTAGCGCGTCAGCGCGCCGGGCTGCACGAAACGCTCGCCGCGATCGGGCTCGACGGTCCCCGCCGCGATTTTGAGCAGCGTGGATTTGCCGGACCCGTTGCGGCCTACGAGGCAGATGCGCTCCCCTGCGCCCACCGCGAGATCGACGCCGTCGAGCAGGCTCGTGCCGCCGAAAGTCAGCGCGATGTCGGTGAGCTGGATGAGGGGAGCGGCCATGAGGTTCCGGAGATGAGGGCAGGGGCGGCGCGCGCCATGCGCGTGAGATGCCGCCGTCTAGCGCATTTTCCGACGAAGTGGAGGCCAGTTCGTCGTAAGAAAATGCGGTCGATCAAGAATCTGGAGCGTTTTGCGATCCGATAAAATCGGATTGCAAAACGCTCTAGCAGCGCGGGCGACAGAAAACCAGCTTTTCGGCGCACCCGCCGTCCCCGCTAGTTCACCTTGGCCAGGGCGTTGATGGCGTCGAACGTCGTGCGGCCGAAGCTGCCATCCACGGTGCCGCTGTAATGCCCGCCGTTGGCGAGCCGCTGCTGCAGGGCCTTGCGGAACTCGCGGCTCCACGCCCGGCTGTTCTGCATCATCTGCTGGTAGCTGAAGGGATAGCGCATTTCGAGCGCGTAATAGATGTAGCCCGAGGCGAGCTGCGGGTCTTTGTTGACGCCGAGCCCCTTGTCGTACTGGTAGGCGAGATTGTGGATCGCGAGCAGTTGCCCGTGCTTGGCGGCGTCGAGATACCACTTGGCGGACGTCGCGTAGTTCTTCTCGACGCCGCGGCCGGTCGAATACATGGTGCCGAGCGCCGCCATGCCTTCGGCATCGCCGAGATCGGCGGCCTTCTTGTACCAGCTCACGGCCTGGAAGTGGTCGGCCTCGAGCCCGCCGCCGCCCTCGAACATCAGGCCCACGGCCACCATGGCGGGCGTGTAGTTGGCCTCCGCCGCCTTCTTGAAGATGTTGACGGCTTCGAGCGGATCGCGCGAGACGCCTTCGCCGTCGCGATACATGCGCCCCAGCCGGAACAGGGCCGCCACGTTGCCCGCGTCCGACGCCTGCTTGATCCAGCGATGGCCTTCGGTGATGTCCTTGACGGTGCCCGTTCCGGTGGCCAGCGCGTCACCATACAGCAGCATGCCGTTGGTGCTGCCCGCCAGCGCCGCCTTCTTGTACCAGTTGACCGCCTCGCTCGCGTCACGCGAGACGCCGGTGCCGTTCGTGTAGAGCCGCGCCAGGAACATCATGGCCGGCGTGCTGCCGCGGTCGGCGAGCTGGCGCAGCTCCTGCAGGTAGCCCGTGCCGTCGTCGCCCACGCGCCAGACCGAGAGCGTGCCCTGCGAGCCCGGCGCGCGCGCCTTGATGGCCTCCACCAGCTCGTTCGTCTGCGCGACCGGCTTGTCGTCGAGCGCGACCACGAAGTCGCCGAACCGCAGGCCCGCCTGCGCCGCCGGCGCGCCGGGTGTCGTGTCCACGACGAACACGCCGGTCTCGTTGTCGAGCCCGAGCGCGGATGCCGTCGCCGCATCGTTCACGCCGTCGAGGCGGATGCCGATGTAGGCCGCCGTCGCGTTGCCGGGCGCCGGCTGGAAGCTGATGGGCACCTTGATCGATTTGCCGTTGAGCCGCAGCGCGCCGCCCGGCGCCTGCCCGCCGCCCGAGGGCGGGAAGGGGAGATCGGGCGCCGCAGGCTGTCCACCGCTTCCGCTGCTTCCGCCGGAGGGTGGCGGCAGCATGCGGATGATGTCGCGGTCATCGGCCCCGACGCGGATGAGATCGGTATCGCCGAGGCCGAGGCGGGCGGGATCCAACCGAAGGTGAGCGGCAGACGGCAAGCTCCAGGCTGCGACAGCCAACACGGCGGGCGCCAGCACACGGATCGAACGAAACCACATGAAAGAGCCCCGCAGGAGGATCGACCCGCCGAGTTTACCGCATCGCCCGCGCCAGGGAAACGCGGGATGCGGCCGCCCGGAGCGGGTCGCGAGTGCGCCGCGGCCGGTCGGGGTGGGGGTGCCGCAAACGGGAATGCCGCGCCAAGTCGCAGCGTCGCAAATGGTTCGGGCGGGAACGCCCGTTCCCGCCCATCGCGTGTCCCCGGGGATCAGGCGGCCGCCGGTTTCCATTCGCCCGGCGCCGTCTGGCAGAAGATCGCCGTGTTGGAGTTCTTTTCAGCGTCCGCATCGCCCTTCTTCTTGCGGATCTCGAGCTCGGTCGTGACCTTGCGGCACTGCGTGTCCGACGGGAGTTGGCTGATCAGCACGACATCCTTGTCGACAGGCTGCTTGGGAGCCGGCGCTGCGTCCTTGGATTCGGCCGAAGGCACGCCCGGCGGCAGTTGCGCGTCCGTCGCCTTGGAGGAATCCGAGGCGAGGTTCGCGCCGGGCTTTGCCGGCTCGCCCTTGGCGTCCGGCGCCACGACCTTGTCCGCCGTCACGATGATCGCCGGGTCGTTCTTGAGATCGGAGGCCTTCTGCATCGGCTCGGCGACGATGGTCACCTGCTTGGTGCCGTCCTTGGAGGTATAGGTGTCGGAGACGCGCTGCTCGGGATCTTTGGCGACGACGACCTTGGCCCGGCGCGCAACCTCGCGCCGCTCATGCTTCGAGAGGCGGTCGAAGATCACCGCGCCGACGGCGACGGCCGCCACGACGCCGAACACGGAGCGGAAAGGCCCGCCGAGCACGACGAGGGGGAGCGCCCCCCCGACACGCGGGAGAACCCTGAGAGGAGCGCGAACGACTTTCTTGAAGGCGCGGCGGATGCCGAACTGTGCGTCGGCCGGAGGCGGCAAGCTGGTCACGCCCACCGAAACGGCGAGTAGGACGCAGAGAATGCGAGCGAACATGTCTCGTCTCCTGAAGAGGTTTCAGACGATGAATTTGCGCAGCGCAAACCCGTCGCCTCCGAGCGGGCCCGTACTGAAGCAGACGTGAGAATATCCGAACAGAGCCTATTCCGGGAGAGGTAAATTGGCGGGCTGCCGGCCGCAGCGCCCCAGGCGATACAACTCCCGGCAGGGGCGCATGAAACTCTATCTAGCTGCCATCTTACCGTTGCGGTAGGAATGGCGGGAGAGGGTCCAAATTGCCGGGTCGATAATGCCGTTGCGAATTCGAGGGAGGTTCGGCGGGCTGCTGTTTCGCCCCGCCGCCCTGTTGGCTGCAGCCTTCGTCGTGGCCGCCAGCGCGCCCCCCGCGTCCCGCGCCTTCGACGCCCGCACCGTCGAGCCCAGCGTCTACAAGATCTACACCTTCGTCCCCGACAAGAACGACCAGTTCTCGGTCTCCTCCGGCTCCGGCTTCCTGATCTCCGGACGGCGCTACGTCGTCACGAATTTCCATGTCGTCGAGGGCGGCGCGCGCTTCTACATCGCCTTCCGCGACGGTCGCGAGGCGAAGCTGATCGAAGCCCGCCGCGCCGACAGCCGCCCCAACGTGGACCTCGCGCTGCTCGAGGCGCGCGAGGACCTGCCCGGCCGGCCACTGAAGCTCGGCGAGTACGAGCCGGAGAAGCTCGCCGAGGTGATCGCGATCGGCTTTCCGGGCGCTGCCAACCTCAACAAGGATCTGGTGCCCGGGCCCGACGCGCGCGGCGTGCCGCTCACCGATCTCGACTCGACCGTGACCACCGGCGTCGTCTCGCGCATGACGTTCACCAATCTCAAGGTCAGCGAGACGCAGATCCTGAGCGCGCGGACCGTGCAGCACAATTCGGCGATCAATCCCGGCAACAGCGGCGGCCCGCTGTTCGACTCCTGCGGCCTCGTCGTCGGCGTCAACACGCTCCAGGGGCTGAACTCGCAGGGCCTCTTCTTCTCCATTCATGCGAACGAGGTGGGGCGCTTCCTGCGCGAGGGCCAGATCTCGTTTGCGTCCACCAGTCGGCCCTGCGACGGCGCGCTGGGTGGCGGCCTCACGCCGCTCTTCATCGGTCTCTTCACGACTCTATCGCTAGCCGCCTTGATCGCCTTCCTGCGCTTCCGCGCACCGCCCGCCGTGATCGACGCGCTGCCGCCTGCCGTCGCCAAACTGCTGGCGCCGGGCGCCGCACCGCGCGTCCCGCGCAAGACGGCGCCCGTCGCGCTGCCACGGCCGAAGCCGAGTGCGCCCGCCGGCGTGCTGTGCCTGATGCCGTCGGCGGGCGGTGATCCGATCCGCTTCGACGAGGTCGCCTCCGACGTCACCATCGGCCGCGGACCCGGCGCGGACGTCACGGTGGCGAGCGATACCGTCTCGAAGGTGCACGCGCGCCTCTCCTACGACCGCAAGGCCCAGCGGCTTCGGATCGTCGATCTCAACTCGTCGAACGGCACGTTCCTCGACGGCAAGCCCATCACGGATGCCGTGGCCGCGCCGGGCGCCCGGATCAAGCTCGGCACCACGGAGTTTGCGCTGACCCTCGAAGCGCCGGTCTCGCGCCCGCTGTCGAGCCGGGTCGGCGGCGGGGGATGGATGCTCTCGGGCTTCGATACGGCCGGCCGCGCGCTCCAGTTCGAATTGCGCCCGCGCGCCGACCGCGAGACCGGCGAGGATCTCGCCGCCACGTGGACGTTCGGGCGCGATCCCGCACGCGTCGATTTCGTCATCGACGACAGCAGCGTGTCGTCGGTGCACGCGGAGCTCTCCTATACGCCGGGGGAGCGGCTGCAGCTTCGCGACCTCGGATCCATGAACGGCACGCGCGTCGACGGCGATCCGATCGGCAAGCGCACGGTCAACGTGCGCGACACGGGTCACGAGATCGCGTTCGGGCTCACGAGCCTGCGGCTTTCGCGCTTGACGTGAGGCGCGCCCGCTTGAACCAGGTCAGGCGGACTTGCGGTTCATCGCGCGCGTGAGGACGTCGGTCGCCATGCGGCGCGCACCGACCGGAAGGCTGTCGAGCACGCGCTTGAGACCGTTGCGCACGAGGCCGAGATAGATCCGGGTATAGATCCGGCCTTTCAGTGTCGCCGGGTGCGCCCAATCCTGGACGGTGATCGCATCGTCGGCCCATTCGAGCTTGTAGCCGTCGCCGGGCGCGAGCAGGTCGAACACCTTCATGCCGTGCTTGAAGGACTCGCGGATGCTGTCTTCCATCAGAAGCGCGCCCGCGGCCGTTTTCTCGAAGTCGAGATCGTAGGCGATGATGTGGATCGCCGAGCGTCCCTTGCAGTGCACGCCGATCTCGAGCGCCACCGGCGCGTCGTTGCAGAGGAGCGCAAGCACATGGCAGCCGGCGGGACGCACGTCGGCGCGCGTCGCATCGGCGAAGAAGCGGGCCGTGCGCGGATCGGCGAGCGCCGGCGAAACGATGCCGCGATGCTGCAGCCACGCACGCTTCAGCTCGAACGCACGCGCAGTGAGCGCTTCGGCGCGCGCGCCGGATTCGAGCCGCTCGAGCGTAATCGCCCCGCGCTCTTCGAGCCGGCGGCGCTGCCGCTTTCTGTTGCGCTTCGCCCCGCTCGAATAGCGCTTCTCGTACTCGGCGAAGGAGGGCGCGCTCGCAAGATCGAGATAGGGCGCCTTGAGGCTGTTGGTCACGGTCGCGCCGGTTTCGGCGAGAAGACCCGCCACGAGCGAATCCGCGCGCACCTTCCGAAGCCTCAGGACATCCGCGCCCGTCTCCGCGATGAGGAAATCCAGCGCGGCGCGCATGAGCGCGGCGGCACTCGGTCCGTCCTCGATCAGGACATCGCCGTACTGGCTGACGGGCTCGCCCATCCAATGCAGCTCTTTGATCGGGCCGGAGCGCTCCACGACGAGCGGCCACACCATCGCGAGGCGCCCGCCCGCCCGCGCCGTGACGATGGCGAGAGTCGTGCCCGTTCCGCCGTTCTGGGGCAGGAAATGATTGGCCCAGTGCCAGAGCCAGTTGAAGGTCTGGAACAGGTGCCGGTCCGTGCCCGCACGCTCGAAGAGATCGTTCCAGTCGGCTTCCAGCGCATGGAAGCCCGCGAGGGACGTGACGAGCTCGACCTCGTAAGTCCGGTCGCGCGTCGCGTTCGCCGCTTGCCCGTGGGAGGGCAAGAAGGCTCCGGCGGTCTCCTCGGGCTCCGGCGGGAGCACACGCGCGGCTGCTGGCATGGAGGCAATCCGTTACGCAAGATGAACAGGTGTCCCGCAATGGGATTCATTGCGAGGTTTCCAAGAGACTGACACAAAAAGGCTAATGCTTCGGCAAGACGATCGGCCGACCCGCAAATTCCGGCCGGTACAGAGACGGAGTGAGGGGCGCCCTCAGGCGTGCGCGATCTCGACGAGCGACAGCACGAACAGCACGACGACGGCCGACCAGACGGCGAACGCGCCGCGCCGGGAGGGCGCGGCCGTGCCGAAGATGACGGTGCCGGCGAGGGCGGCGGCCGAGAGCAGGTTGATGATGACGAGGCCCGCGAGCCCGAGCCCGCGCGAGCCGGCCCACGCGCCTTCGATGTAAGCCGCCGCGCCGCAGCCGATCAAAAGCGCGCCGAGCAGGCGAGGCCAGAACGCCTGGCCTGGGTTCGAAAGGCCGAGCAGGCGGATCACGGAAATCGGCGCGGCGACGAGCGCGAGACCGCAGCCAGCCTTGAGGAGCGTTTCGAGCCAAAGGAGTTGTTGCACGAAGAAGGTTCCTCGAAGGAGTCTGAGGACGGGCGTGTCGCGGGCGTCACGCACGCCGCGCTCGGCGGCTCGCGCGAGGAGCAGCGAGCAGTCGGCTCAGCCGCCCGTCTTCTCGTGCTGCTTGTCCCACCAATCGCTGGACCCGAACTTGGGTCCGCTGTCTTCCGAGCTGCCGCCGAACCAATCGAAGAGCCCGCCCTCGTCCTTCTTCTGCGCGACAGCCTTTTTCGGCGGCTCGAAGTCGCCGGCCAGCAGCCGGCCGAGGTCGGTCTTGATCTCCTGCGTCTTGCGCTCGGAGCAGTAGTTGGCTTCGCCCGCGGCGGCTTTGGTCACGCCGCTATAGGCGACGTTATAGATCTTCTCGATATTGGCGACCTGGTCGTTGCTGGCGCCGAGGCCGATCTCGTGCGCCATGTAGGACGCCTTGAGCTTGGCGGGATCGAAATTGTAACCGCACTTCTGCGCCCGCGCGCTGACGGTGCCCACCTGGAACGCGCGCTCGGTCGGCGTGGAGGGAGCCGCGGCGACGACAGGGACGACGCCGGGCTGGGCCGGAGCCGCGACGGCCGGCGGAGCGGGGGCCGTCCCGAGGATCGACGACGTCGAGACACCACTGCCGGACGAGCAGCCGGCGGTCGCCGAGGCGGCGAGCAAGGCGGGGACAAGGAAGCGGCGCATGAAAATCTCCCGGTTGCCCAAAAAACAGCGCAGGTTTGCGCCCTTTTTAGGATGCGGTCAATGCAACGCCCCGGAAACGCTGTTGAAACCGCAGATTCCGTCGCCTATCGCATCAGCTCGCGCATGGCCGCGTCCAAGCCCGAGAGGGTCATCGGGTACATCCGCCCCCCCATCAGACGCCGGATGAGCCCGATCGAGGGCGTGTAGTCCCAATGCGTCTCGGGCACGGGGTTGAGCCAGACGGCGTGCGTGTAGATGCGACTCACGCGGTCGAGCCACGTCGCGCCCGCTTCCTCGTTCATGTGCTCGACGGCGCCCCCAATGTGCGTGATCTCATAGGGGCTCATGGACGCGTCGCCCACAAAGATGACCTTGTAGTCCGAAGGATAGGTGTTGAGCACCTGCATCGTCGGCGTGGTCTCGCTCCAGCGGCGCGCGTTGTCGCGCCAGACCGCTTCGTAAAGGCAGTTGTGGAAGTAGAAGTATTCGAGATGCTTGAACTCGGTGCGCGCTGCCGAGAACAGCTCTTCCGCGGTCCGGATGTGCCAGTCCATGGAGCCGCCGACGTCGAAGAACATCAGCACCTTGACCGCGTTGCGCCGCTCTGGTCGGAGCGCGAGATCGAGATAGCCCTTGCCGGCCGTATTGCGGACGGTCTGATCGAGATCGAGCTCGTCCAGCGCGCCCTCGCGGGCGAAGCGGCGCAGCCGCCGCAGGGCGACCTTGATGTTGCGTACGCCAAGCTCGACGTCGCCCGCGAGGTCCTTGAACTCGCGCTTGTCCCAGACTTTGATCGCGCGCCGGTGCCGGCTTTCCTTTTGTCCGATCCGGATGCCGGCCGGATTGTAGCCGTAGGCGCCGAACGGAGAGGTGCCGCCGGTTCCGATCCATTTGTTGCCGCCCTCGTGGCGCTCCTTCTGCTCGGCGAGACGCTTGGCGAGCGCCTCCATGATCGCCTCCCAGCCTCCGAGCGCTTCGATCTGCGCTTTCTCCTCCTCCGTCAGGTAGAGCGAGGAAACGGCCCGCAGCCATTCGTCGGGGATCTCGACGGTGGTGGTCTCGCTCATGAGATCGAGGCCCTTGAACACGTGTCCGAACACCTGATCGAAGCGATCCAGAAAGCGCTCGTCCTTCACGAGAACAGCCCGCGACAGATAGTAGAAATCCTCAACGCGCTGGCCGGCCGCATTCGCGTTCACGGCTTCGAGCAGCGAAAGGTATTCCTTGAGCGTCACCGGGATCCGGGCGTCCCGCAGCTCTTTGAAGAATGTCGCGAACATGAAGCAGCAATATCCCGTCATGGCCGCGAAGGGCGGCCATCCACGCCAACATAAGGTCGCGCGCGGATAGCTAAAAGAGTAGCCCTTTCCGAAAGGTGCGGCCCCAAAAAACCATGTAGCGATTGCTGAAACCTGCGTAGACGGCCGCCTGCGCGGCCGCGACGAAAAGGGGGCAACGAAAAGCAACCGGCAAAACAAAGAAGCCGCCCCGAAGGGCGGCTTCCGATTTCTACGTTCTGATCAACCGATTAGAAGTTGATGAGAGCGCCGAAGGTGACTTCGTTCATATCCTGGCAACCCGCTGCACAAGTAACGGTGCTGTCGACTTCGTAGTTGCGATACTTGAGCCAGAGCGACATGGCGGCTGCGTCGATCTCCTGGACGGCGCCGAGGCCCCACCACTGGAACTCACGATTGTCGATCGAAGCTTCGCTGTCGAGGTACTCACCGTAGAGCACCGTGGCGCCCAGGTGGTTCCACTTCTGACGGACACCGGCCTTGAAGTACCAGACGTCGCCGTCATCACCGGTCAGGTTGTTCTCGAAGTCACCGTAGTTGACCAAGAGGAACAGGCCCGTGCCGATGTGCTGAGCGTAAACGCCAGCCTGGAAGTACTGGCTGTCGCCGAAGCTCGAGGACACAGCGCCGGTGCTCTCAGCATAGACAGCCGTAGCAGCCAGCTTGAAGCCGTGCAGCTCGCCAGCGTAACGGATGCCAACGTCCCAGGCATCGTCGTCACCCCAAGAAGCCGAAGCCGAGAAGCCAGCGAACGTGGGCGAGTCATAGCGGATCGAGTTCACAGGAACGCCGTAGCAGTCGCCGGGGATACAGATGCCTGCGCCACCCCAGGTCGCGCCGATGTAACCGCCAGCATTGTTGCGGATCTGGAAGTTCAACACGTCGAACGCCACCCAGTTGGCCGGAACGAGCGAGCCCGAACCGTCGACCAGGATTGCGGCGTTGTCAGCAACCATCGACTGGAGGCCGACGCTGACCTTACCGTAGTGGTCGCTCTTAATGAACCAGTACGACTGCATCGCCTGCACGTAGTTGGACGTGCCAGCGAAGAGACCGGGGCCGTTCTGGCCATTCGGAGTAAGAACGTTGTTGCCCTGGTCGGTCGTCAGCGCGTCGGAGCCGTCGATTTCAACGTGCAGGACGTAGCCAGCCGTCCAACCCGGGACGATCGTGGCCTGGCCGGTGAACTTGACGTTCGAGCCGAGCGTCGTGCCGAGACCGGTCACGTAGACGTTGTTCTCAACGCCATCGTCCCAGTAGGTCACCTGCTCGGCAACCCAGCCCGAGATCGTCAGCGAAACTTTCCGATTGCCCTTGCGAGCGGTCGTGGCTTCGAGTTCAGCGATGCGCTCCTCGAGGTCGGCGCAGCAGTTGCCCCCAAGGTCAGCTGCATTTGCACCCGTGGCAAGGCTACCTGCGAGCAGGCCGGCCGCCGCCAGGGCGCTTAGGCTATATTTATTCATAGACCTTCTCCCAATCTGCGTTGGTAATCGAGATGGCGGACGCCTTACCTGACTGTGTACGCAAACTAGGCCGCGCTCTGCGATATTGACGGCGCGAAGATTCCCTCGGAACCGCCGCTGGCCAGAAAGTCTGCGATTCTCCCCCGCGCAACAATCGAGCAATGTCATTTTTGCCCCGACGGGTGTGCCACTGTGGCGAACGGGACACGAGAGACGCAGCGACGCCCGGAAATACGGGCCTTTTGAAAGATCACCAGAAACTGTTCGCCGTGTGCACGGCAGTGGACGACGTGGGGACAACCTTTTGCTCATCCACTTCGGACGGGGTCGCGGGCGACGATCGCCTGCGACCGGCAACGCAGACCGAATCAGTCCGACCCGAGGAGGCTGCATGAGCGGATCGCCGCGAACAAGAGTCTCGTCTGCGCAAAATGTAAGCAAATAGACCGCTTTGTGATCGTATCAGGCCCTGCGGTCCGAGCCCCACCCGCCATCCCGGACGAGGGACCCGGCCGGGGCGCGATTCGCACGCGCGAACCGGTGTCTATCGAAGGATGTCATTCAAAGGATGCAGCGAGACGGTCCGGATGGTGCGCCGCACATTGACAGGCGCCGGGCTTTTTGAGGTGCCTTTGTAAGATGTCATGCCGCCGGCAAGGAGCCCGTGCCTCGCGAGCGGCATCCGTCCATGTCCCAAACTTCATGGGCTGGGAGATCTGAAGGCGATTGCCGACCGGAAGACCCCCGCGTCGATACAAACCGAAGCGTCGATACAAGGAGACGCGAGCCTGTCGCCGATTGTGAAGTATCGCTCCGCGCGGACCGCGGCCATGACGACATAAGGAAGTGCAGGGGTTCCACCCAAAACGGAACCGCCCTCGACGGGAAGCCTGTCGGACCCACAAGCCTCGCCCAAAATAAAAGAGACCGCCCTTTGGGGGCGGTCTCTCGGTTCTTGCGGTCATCAACTCGAATTAGAAGTTGATGAGAGCGCCGAAGGTGACTTCGTTGAAGTCCTGGCAGCCCGCGGCGCAGACCGTGCCGTCGTCGCTGACTTCCACGTTGCGGTACTTCAGCCAGAGCGACATCGCGGCGTTGTCGATTTCCTGCACGATGCCGGCGCCGTACCACTCCATCTCGTGGCTTGCGATATCCGCTTCGCTGTTCAGGTACTCACCGTAAAGAACGGTGTGGCCAAGCGGCGTCCAGCGCTGACGGATACCGCCCTTGAAGTACCAGATCTCTCCGTCGTCACCGCCGGCGTTGTCCTGGAAGTCGCCGTAGTTGACGAGGCCGAAGAGGCCCGTGCCGATGTGCTGGATGTAGAGGCCAGCCTGCGTGTATTCGTCGTCGGCAAGGCCGGTGTTGCGCTCGGCGTAGACGACGGTGGCGGCCAGCTTGAAGCCGACAACCTCACCCGCGTAGCGCAGGCCGACGTCCCAGATGTCGTCCGAGCCCCAAGAGGCCGAAGCCGAGAAGCCGGCGAACGTGGGCGAGTCGTAGCGGACCGAGTTCTGCGGAACGCCATAGCAGTCACCCGGGATACAGGTGCCGCCGCCGGCGCCAGCCGTCGCCCAGGTCTGGCCGGTGAAGCCGCCTGCGTTGTTACGGATGCCGAAGCTCAGGAAGTCGAACGCCACCCAGTTGGCCGGAACGAGCGAGCCCGAACCGTCGACGAGGATTGCGGCGTTATCCGAGACCATCGACTGGAGGCCGACGCTGACCTTGCCGAGGCTCTCGCTCTTGATGAACCAGAACGACTGCATCGTCTGCACGAAGTTGGACGAGCCCGTCGCAAAGCCACCGCTTAGCAGGCCGGGGCCGTTCGGCGTGACCTGGTTGGTCGTCAGCGAGTCGGAGCCGTCGGCTTCGATGTGCAGCACGTAACCCGCCGTCCAGCCCGGGACGATCGTGGCCTGGCCAGTGAACTTCACGTTCGTGGCGAGCGTGGAGCCGAGACCCGTCACGTAGACGTTGTCTTCGACGCCGTCATCCCAGTAGGTCACCTGCTCGGCAACCCAGCCCGAGATCGTCAGCGAAACTTTGCGATTTCCCTTACGAGCGGTGGTGGCCTCGAGTTCAGCGATACGCTCCTCGAGATCCGCGCAGCAGTTCCCCCCGAGGTCGGCTGCGGACGCGCTGGTAACGGACAAGCCACCCGCGAGGAGGCCTGCCGCCGCCAGGGCGCTTAGGCTTTGCTTTTTCATTTACCTTCTCCCGTCTACTTACTTCGAAACGGGCGCTTGACGCATTGACGCCACGCGCTACCAACTCGACCCAGCGGTTTGCACGACTGTGCCGAATCACCGCTCAGGCCGAGATACTACGCAGATCTTTCCGACCGAGGGAATGGATAAGATGATCGGCGAGAAGGAATCCACAGACGCTGTTGCGTGATTGCCACTTGCCCTGTGGCGCGACCAACATTCTGAAATTACATAGATATTTGAACACCCAATTTCCTCGGCCACGGATCGGCGCATTGGAGCCTCTGGGCACGACGTGTGGAAAACTCCCCCTCGGACGTCGGAGCGATCCGTCCGTCCGAGACGCACGCGCAGACCCTCCTAGACGCCCCACGGAGTCCCGGCCGCTCTCGCAACGCGCCTCGGAGTCCGACCCTCTCCGGCACGATTGCCTGCATGAGCAACACGAAGCGTGGCTGATCCCGCAGGGTGCGCGCGTCGAATAAAAATAGAGCGGCGCCCGGCTTGCGGCACATTGTTCCCTCAGATATCATTTTGCAGCGCACAATAGGGCCCCGGAGGTCGGCACGCACATGCCGGCTGACGGCTGGAAGAGCTCCTCCGGCGCAGGACCTGCCAGTTAATGTTGCCACAATTCAACGCTATCGGCGTTCACTGGCGCGGCCTCGCTGGCCGCCGCCGTGGGAGCCGTGCGATTTCGTGGGGAACATCCGAGTTTATCAACCGGTTAGCGCTTGATGGTGCTGAACGCGAGGATCGGATGACGAGGCGCGTCGGCGAGGGGACACCGAGACATAAGATAATGCGATGAGTGACGATCGGACGGGCGCGGGCCTTAATCGGCGCGGAATGTTGCTGGGCGCGGGCGCGTTCACCGCGGTCGCGGCGTTTGCGGAGCGCATGCTGGCCGTGCCCGGCGCATGGGCGCAGGAGGCGCCTGCGCAGGATCCCGGTCAGTCGTTCGCCGCCGGCCACGTGCAGAAGCTGGCCGAGGACCTCGCCGCCCGCGCGTTCGCGAAACCCACCGTCGATCTTCCCGAGCCGTTCAACGCGCTCACCGTGGAGCAGTACCGCGACATCCGCTTCCGCCATGAAACCGCGGTGTGGCGCGGCGAGAACCTCGACTACGAGCTGCAGCTCCTCGCGATGGGCTGGCTCTATGACGTGCCCGTCGAGATCTGGATCGTCGACGGCGACAAGGCGCGCGCCCTGAAGGCCAACAGCGCCAACTTCTCGATCGGCCCCGCCATTCAGAAAGCGCCCGAAGGCGCACCGTTCGGATTTTCCGGGTTCCGGATCTCCGGCACGCTCAACCGTGCCGGCGCCCTCGACGAGTTCGTCTCGTTCCAGGGGGCGAGCTACTTCAAATCCATGGGGCGGGGACAACTCTTCGGCTTGGCCGCGCGCGCCCTCGCCATCAACACGGCGCGCCCCGGCGGGGAGGAGTTTCCGTTCTTCCGCAGCTTCTGGATCGAGAAGCCGACGGCGGGGCAGCCCTACATCGTGATTCATGCGCTGCTCGACAGCGAGAGCCTGTCCGGCGCCTACAAGTTCACGATCCGCGCCGGCGCCTCGACCATCATCGACGTCGAGGGACATCTTTATCCGCGCCGCGCTCTGCAGCACGTGGGCCTTGCCCCGCTGACAAGCATGTATCTCCACGGCCCGCAGCAGCGCCGGTTCGGTCGCGACTATCGCCCCGCCGTCCACAACAGCGAAGGGCTCGCGGTAGTCAACGGGCAGGGCGAGCGGCTCTGGCGTCCCCTCGCCAATCCCAAGATGCTGCAGACCAGCGCCTTCGTGGACAAGAACGTCAAGGGCTTCGGCCTCGCGCAGCGCAATCGCGACTTTCTGCACTACGAGGACCTCGAGGCGCGCTACGAGCGCCGCCCGACGCTCTGGATCGAGCCGGTCGGCCAGTGGGCCGACGGCTACGTCGAGCTGATCGAGATTCCCGTCGCCGAGGAGATCCACGACAACATCGTCGCCTACTGGAAGCCCGCGACGGTGTTCGAGCCCGGCAAGCGCTTCAGCTACGCCTACCGCATGTCCTGGGGCGACGATCTTCCGGCCGTCTGGTCGGGCTCCTGGGTGGGCAAAACGCAGGTCGGCTCGGCGCGTACGCCCGATACGCTTCAGTTCGTTGTCGATTTCGTCGGACCCGCCGTGCGCGACGCGCGCGAGCTTCCCGTCGCCGATCTTTTTGTCTCGAGCGGCGCCACGTCGAAGCTCAGCGTTCAGCGCAACCCTGACCTCCAGGGAATTCGCGTGAAGTTTGAACTCAATACGGCTGGAACCGAGCTGATCGAACTGCGTTTAGGCCTGAAGCTTGGTGATCAGTTGATTTCCGAGAGTTGGCTCTATCGATGGACCCCCGCATGACCGTCGACGATGTTGCCCGCGGTGCCGCGACTGAAAACGCCGAGCCGTCCTCCCGCCGCCACTTCGATGCGAGCGATCCGTCGCTGCTTCCGGAGCCTTCGCCGTTGAAGATGCCGGAGCAGGATTTCTCGCGCCGCCCGCCGCGCCTCTGGCCGAAGCGCCGCGGCCCGTCGATCCCGCGCACGGCAGTGTTCCTCGGCGCGGCGCTGATGACGGCGGCGTTCGCGCATGAGCTCTACGGCGTCCTCGCCTTCGTGCAGATGACGCCGTTCCAGCTTCTGTTCCTGGTGCTGTCGACGCTCACCTTCGCCTGGATCTCGATCGGCACGCTGTCCGCCGCGCTGGGCTTCCTGCCGCTGTTCGCGGGCGAGAAGGCCGACACCATCGACATCCCCGAAGCCGACGGCCCGCTCCGAGGCCGAACGGCCTTGCTCTTCCCCGTCTATCACGAGGACGTGGCGAGCATCTCCGGCACGATCTCGGCGATCGTCGAAGAGCTGTCCTCGCTCGGCCGGACCGGGTCGTTCGATATTTTCGTGCTGTCGGACACGCGCGGCGCGGAAGACGGCGCGCACGAGGAGCAGGCCTACGCCGCGCTCGCGAAGTCGCTCGCCGCCGATTGCAAGATCTTCTACCGCCGGCGCATCGAGAACACGGGCCGCAAGGCCGGCAACATCAAGGACTGGGTCGAGCGCTTCGGCGCCGCTTACGAGACGTTCGTGATCTTCGACGGCGACAGCATCATGTCCGGCGTCGCGCTCGTGCGGCTTGCCCGCGCGATGGAGGCCGATCCGTCCGCCGGCCTCATCCAGACCGTGCCGCGTCTCATCGGCGGCAAGACGCTTCTGCAGAAGCTCATGCAGTTCGCCGCCAACACCTACGGTCCGTCCGCCGCCGCCGGCCTCGCCTTCTGGGGACAGGACCAGGGCAACTACTGGGGCCACAACGCCATCATCCGCACGCGCGCGTTCGCGGGCTCGGCCGGCCTTCCCACGCTGCCCGGCGCCGCCCCGTTCGGCGGTCATATCCTGAGCCACGACTTCGTCGAGGCCATGCTGCTGCAGCGCGCGGGCTGGGGCGTGCACATGGCGCCCTCCATCGAAGGCTCCTTCGAGAGCATGCCCCCGGCGCTGACGGATCTCATCGTGCGCGACCGGCGCTGGTCGCAGGGCAACCTGCAGCACCTCGCGCTGCTGGGCCGCCGCGGCGTGCCGGGCATGGGACGCCTGCATCTCTTCATGGGCGCCATGGCCTACGTGGTCTCCGCGATCTGGGCGGCGTCCCTCGTCGTCGGCCTCGTGCTCGCGCTGCAGGGCCAGCAACTGCTGCCGAGCTACTTCACGGACGCCAAGACGCTGTTCCCGATCTGGCCGATCATCGACCCCGGCGCGGCCATGCGCCTCTTCCTCGGCACCATGGCGGTGGTCCTGCTGCCCAAGGCGCTGGGCTTGGCGCTGGAGCTCAAGCGCGCGCACCGCGCCCGCGAGCTGTTCGGCATGCCGCGCGCCATCGCCGGCGTTGCCACCGAAACCATTTACTCCATGCTGTTCGCGCCCATCATGATGATGACGCAGACGGCCTCCGTGCTTCAGATCTTCCTGGGCCGCGACGCGGGCTGGAAGGCGCAGCGCCGCGACGGCGCCGAGATGGACCTCTCCGACGCGCTGCGCTTCCATGCGAGCCACATGCTCGTCGGCCTCGTGGTGACGATCGTGTGCTGGAATACGTCGCCGGGCTTGCTCGTGTGGATGTCGCCCGTGGTGCTGGGTCTGCTGCTCTCCGGCTTCCTCAACTGGTACACGTCGCAGGCGGCAGGCCCCGCCATGACGGTCGTGCTGTCGACGCCGGTCGACCGCTCGCCCGCGTCCATCGAGCTGCGCGCGCTGCGTCATACGGTCGGTTGGCGCGAGCGCTTCGCGGAGACGGAGTTTGCCGCTGCAGCGCCGACGCGTGAGCTTGCGACCGCGGCGTAAGGCGCGGCGGAACCCACACTAAGCTTTCGGTGCGCGCCGCAAGAGGTCCGGCAGGAGATCGCGCACGCGGATGGGATCGGTGTCGAGAAACGGCATCGGTCGCGTCACGTCGATGGCCGCCGTCCCGATCCGCGCCGTCAACGCCCCGTTGAACGCGCCCTCGCCGAGACGCCGCGACAGGCGGCGCATGAGATCCTGCCCCAGGAACTGCCCGACGAGATCGTCGGTCATCGCGAGGCCGCCCGTCGCCACGATATGCCCGCCGACGAGCCGCGCGAGCTTGAGTGCTCCGAGCCCGCCGGGCCGCCCGCCGTAAAGCGTCGCGAGCCCTTTGAGCATGCGCACGTTCTCCACCATCACGTAGAGCATGGCCATCCACACCATCGGGCTCATGGCCGTCACGACGAGCACGCGCTTGGCGCTCTTGAGGATCAGCCGGCGCGCCGCCGCATCGAGCGGCGCCAGCAGCTCGCGCTCGGCGAGCCTCAGCAACTCGCCGGGATCGCGCACGTCGCGCCTGTGGGCGTCGAGCTGCGAGAGGTTCCAGGCGAGGTCACGCCGTCCCTTGAACCCGGCGGCCAGCGTGCTCACCGTCGCGCGTTCGAGCGCCCGGTCGTTGGTGCGCAACGCCAGCTCCGCGTCGCGGCGCAGGCGCGTGAGCTTGCCGAGGCGAACGAGCCCGACCAGCTCACGCAGCGCGATCAGGAGGCCGGTCACGGCCGCGATGCCGGCGAGGCTGGTCGCGGTCCAGCCGATCCAGTCGTTGCGCGCGAGCGCGTTCGACACGAAATTCCAGAAGCTCGCGGCAAGGGCGAGGCTGACGAGACCCGATACCGCGGCGAGGAACACGCCGCCCAGGCTCGCGCCGTCGGATGGCGGCGGTCCGTGCGGCTCCGGCGTATCGGGTGCCAGATCCTCCTCCGGCAGCGGGTCGGCCCCGGACACGACCTTGGGGTCGTCGGGGGCGAAGACGCGCGGTTCCCGGATCTCAGTCATGCGAGCCAGTCTCCGATCAGATAGTCGAGCGCGCGGTCGAGCCGCACATGCGGCGCGGCGGGCGTTTCGCCCGATCCGCGCACCGGCTTGAGGCGCGCCGGACGGAAACGCGGAAAGGTCACGCCGAGACGCGCCGCGCCGGAGAGGGCCTCCGCTGGGTTCTCCGGCAGATCGCCGGGAAAGAGAGCGACCTCGCGAACGCCGTCGAAGCGCTCCGATCCGACCGTCTCGCCCGGCAGCGGCACGCCGACGATGCACGGCAATGTCGCGCGCCCGTCCCGCACCTCCGCTTCGCGCGTCGCGCGCAGCGCCGCGATCGCCATGACGCGCGCCTCCGCGCCGGCCCCGGTCGAGCGGGCAGCCGCACGCTCCGTCAGGAGCGCGAGGATGTGTTCGAGCCGGTCGTGGCTCGTGTGATGAATATGGTCGGCCTTGGTGGCGGCGAACAGCAGGCGGTCGATGCGCCGCCCGCCGAACAGCGAGAGGAGCCAGCTCGCGATGCCCGGGCGGAACGCGGCCAGCACCGACGAGAGCGTCTCCTCGAGCTCCTGCAGCGTGTCCGCGCCGCCGTTGAGCGCGCCGAGCACGTCGACGAGAACGATCTGCCGGTCGAGCCGGCTGAAGTGCTCGCGGAAGAACGGGCGCACGACGTGCTGGACGTAGCTGTCGTAGCGGCGGGCCATCATCGCGGCGAGGCTGCCGGGCCGGATCGGCGCATCGGCGGCCAGATCCATCGGGAAGAACGTCAGAAGCGGCGAGCCTTCGAGCTCGCCCGGCATCAGGAAGCGGCCCGGCCCCTGCGTCGCGACCTTCGATTGCCGGCGCGTTTCGAGCAGGTAATGCGTGAAGCGACGCGCGCCATCGAGCGCCACCTGCTCGTCCTCGGGCGCATTCGTGTCGAGCGCGGACACGTAGGCGAGCCAGCTTTGAGCCGGCTCGCGTTCGGGCGAACGGCGCGCACGCGCGAGCGCGCCGGCGGCCCACGCGGAATACGGCTGATCGAGCATCGCCAGATCGAGCAGCCATTCGCCGGGATAGTCGATGATGTCGAGGTTGAGACGGCTGA
>CAYLSI010000030.1:14902-42350 GCA_964386545.1 uncultured Hyphomicrobium sp. | reverse complement strand
ACGGCGAAGCGAGGTTCGTCCGGCCCCTCGGCCGTCGCAGCTATCGTGACCATCGTCTGTGCACTCATTCGATAGGACCATGCGGGCCGCCGCGCGACCGCGCCGGTGTGAAGCAATCTCCGCCTCGCGAGACTCTGCCGGTCCTAGCGCAAGGAGAGACAGGCCAGCAAGCTGCACCAAGGTAACTTTCTCGCCCCACGCGATCATTGGGCGCAATCGGTCAACGTGCGATCCGACGCACGAAAACAGGCTATAGCGCCCCCGGCAGCCAGATCGAAAACGTCGTCCCTTTGCCAGGCTCGCTCACGACGTCGAACGTGCCGCCCTGGCGCGTGACCAGCTTGTGGCTGATGGACAAACCCAGGCCCGTGCCGTCTCTCCGCTTCGTGGTGAAGAATGGATCGAAAATGCGGGCCTTCACCTCCTCGCTCATGCCGATGCCGGTATCTTTCACCTCGATCAGGATTCCCGCGCAGCCATTCCGCTCTTCCTCGCGCGTGCTCAGGAAGAGGCGGCCGCCATCGGGCATGGCGTGGATGGCGTTGACCATCAGATTGACCAGCACCTGCTGCAGCTCGGTGCGGTTCATCAGCACCATGCGCTGCGCGCCGGCCGCGTGGATGATGTCGATATTATCGTTCTTCATCAAATGCCTGATGAAAGGCAGGCTGTCGACGATGACGTCGTCCGGCGCCAGTCGCTCGACGTAGCTGGAGTATTCCTCGGGCCGGGCGAACTGCAGCAATTTGGTGACGATCTGGCTGATGCGGTGGATCTGCTCGTCGAGCAGGCGGAACTCGACATGCGCCGGATCCGCGTTGTTCTCCATGAGCGAGCGCACCACCTCGAGATTGCCCTGCATGACGGCGATGGGATTATTGATCTCGTGAGCGACGCCGGCCGTGATCTCGCCGATGACGGCGAGCTTCTCCGACATGACAAGCTGCTTGGTGGTGGCTTCGAGCTGGCGGTTGGCGACTTCCAGATCGTAGGTCCGCTCCGCCACCCGCGTATTCAGATCCTCGTTCCAGCCCCGAAGCTGGCGCTCGCGCTCCTGGAGCAACTCGAGCAGGTGATCGAACTGAGCCGCCACCCGGCCGATCTCGTCGCTGCTGGCCGCGGCGGCCACGCCCGTGCGTGCGCTCAGATCGCCGGTCTCCACCTTGGCGATCGTGCCCATCATCCGTTCGAGCGGCCGGAAGATCGCGCCGGCCCAGTGGAGAAAGACCGGGATGCTCAAGGCTGCCGCCGTCAGAAACGCTAAGGCGATGATCCACAGCGTCTCCCGCTTTGCCTTAACGAAGGGAGCCTCGAGGAAGCCCACGTAGAGCATGCCCACGCGTTTTCCGGTGCTGTCGACGATCGCCTCGTAGGCGGAAATGTACCAGTCGTTGACGACGAAGGCTCGATCGAGCCAGACCTTGCCCTGGTCGAACACGGCCGCGCGCACGGCGGCCGAGACGCGCGTGCCATTTGCCCGCTCTTCCTCGAACAGGCGCACATTCGTGCCGATGCGCACGTCGTCGAGAAAGATCGTGGCGGTGCCCTGGCTGCCTTGGGGCAGGCTGGCCTCGCGATAGACGAGCTCGTTGATCGTGTCGATGAACTTGAGATTGGAGTTGAGCAGAGCGCCGCCCACGAGCACACCCGGCCGCCCTCCCGACAGAATGACGGGCGTCGCCGAGTGGATCACCATCCCGCGTGTTTCGACCGTGCGGTCGGTCGGAATCGCATTTGGCGTCGGCACAAGCTCCACGCGGGCGCGCGTGACGAGTTCCGGCCCGAAAACCGCGAGCTCCTCGCTGTCGAAGATGTCGATCGAGGTCCGCGATTTGTTTGCCAGGGCGGACGCGACGATCGGCCAATCGGTCCGCGGCGCGCCTGTGAGCGGCCGTGCAGAGGCCACCGGCTTCAGATTGTCATCGAGGATGTAGAGGAAGTCGAAATCCAGAGCGCTGCGGGTTTCGTCCAGCAAGCCATCCATCGGAGCGCGTGCCTCAACCGCATCGCGGAATTGCGCTGACGTGCCGAATGCCGCGGCCTGCTTGCCGGTGTTTTCCAGGATACGCGCCAGGTACTGGTGGGCGATGGTGAGGTCGCCGTTGACCTTGGAGATCAAGGCCGCGTCGAAATTGGCGTTCCATCGGTAGACGGCAATGCCGAGCACCAGCGGCATGAGGACCAACGTCGGCAGGAGCGCGATGGCGAGCAGCCGGAACCGGACGGAGAGCCCTCTTTCGCGCGCTTCTGTTCCGCCTCCGGTCATGCGATGGCGCCGGTTCGATCGGAGCGCCCGTCGACTGTCGCCCGCCCTTTCCTCTGCCGGATCATTGACACTCGAAGTCCTGAGCGCAGAGAGGGCGATCGGGGGCCAGGATACCCAGGCTCGATCCTGGATACGCTGCCACGGCGTCGGCCAACCCGTCGACAATTCGGATCAGCTCCGCAAGGGTCGCCACTTCCATCCGACGCATGCCCTTGCTTCTGTACATCTTGACGGTATTTAAGCTGAGCCCCAGATCGGTGGCAATCTGCTTGCTGAGGCGACCGCGCGCGACGTGCTCGATCACCTCTCGCTCTCTCGGCCTCAAGGCCACGAAGCGCTTGTGCATCTCGGCCTTCCGGGCTTCCTCCCTGCGCCGCGCACGATCCCTGGCGATGCCCTGATGCACGGCATCCAGGACGTCCGGATCGCGTAGCGGCTTCTCCAGGAAATCGACCGCACCCGCCTTGATGGCGCGGACGCACGTCGGCACATCCACGTGCCGCGCAATGAAGATAACGGGCATCAGGCCGCCACCAAATTTCGCGAGACGGACGGGATGGTCCAGCCCGTTCCGCTCGGGCATGTGGACATCCAGCACGAGGCATGCGGCGTCCTCGCTGCGCGTCTGCAACGAGAGCTCACGCAGCGACGCCAGGGTGTGAACGCGATACCCGGCCGAGCACAGCAGCCTTTCCAGGCCCTTGCGTACGGAGGCGTCATCATCGACCACATAGATGGTGCCGGCATGCATGGACATCATGTCCTCCTCTGAACGGGAAGCTCAAGCCACATGGCATGAGGTGACAGCGGCGCCTCGGCGTTCATCGAGCAGCCTCGCAGTCGACGGCCGGGTCGACGGTGTCCATCGCGGCGGACAGTCGATTTGCCTCGTCCAGGAGGGCCGCAACCATCGGCGTATTCGGTTCGCGTTGTGCCGCGACGAGCCCCACGACGCGCTTGTCGTCGGGCTCGACGAGGGGAATGGCCCGGATCGGCGCTACGAGGCTCGCTTTCGCGACGCTCAGCGGCAGGATCGACGACCAGATACCATCGCGGATGTGCGAGAAGAGCACCAGAACGGAGTTGGATTCCAGAACCGGCCGCGCGTTGGCGCGGGCCAGATGCTGGTCGATCAATCCCCGGACGCGGGTATCGGACGACAGCAGGCACAACGGAAGCGTGGCCGCACGCGCCCAACTTATCGCCTTCAGCTTTTTGGGCAGGCTGCTATCCCCGGTCACGAGACAGTAGCGCTCGGTATAGAGGGGGACAGAAACGACATGGGGACCCGTATCGCCGTCGAGATACGTGATCCCGGCCTCTATCTCGAAATTTGCCAGCAACGACAGGATCTCCGCCGACGTGCTCGCGTGCACCGAGAACGTGATGCCAGGATGCTTCTCGACGAGAGGCTTGGTCAGCTTCGCGACCCTGTCGAGCGCCGTCGGGATGACTCCGATCCGGATGCATCCCGAGAGGCCGCGCCGAGCGGCGCGGACCTCCTCCTGCATCGCCCGTGTGTCGGCCAGGATTCGCCGCGCCCACGTGAGCACCTGCTCGCCTTCCGGCGTCAGCCCGCGGAAGCGCGAGTCGCGCTCGACCAGCATGACGCCCAGCAGGCACTCGAGCTGCTTGATGGACGACGACAAGGTCGGCTGGGTGACGTTGCAGACCTCGGCGGCACGGCCGAAATGCTTCTCTTTCGCAACAGCAATGAAGAACTCGAGATGTTCGATCAGCATTGCGTTCTTCCTGCCGTCATCGGCATAGCAATCTTCGACGAGCACAATCCGGATCCGCCGTCTGCCGGCTTCCGGCACATGACAGGGGCGGCCGAGCCGAGCCGCCCCTGAGCCGTGATGGCTAGAACAGCGTCAGGGCCTTGACGACCGTGTTCCAGACACCCCACGCGAGCGGCAAACCGACCAGGAGCCAGAGGCCCACGCCCTTGAGATCCAGTCCGCCTTTGCCGATCCCGAATGAGCCCGTTCCGGCCGGCACGCCCGTGGAGTGGGAAAGCTTGGCGCGCTCGGCCGCGACCTCCGCTTCGCTCATGTGCCATTTCGGATTGACCGGCCGCACGAGCAGGTTGGCGACGAAGCCGATCACGAGCAGACCTGCCAGGATGTAGAAGATCTCGCCATAGATCTTGTCCGGCGGGATTCCCGATGCGGCCCGCGTATCGTGCAGGTAATTCACGATCACCGGGCCGACGATGCCGGCCGTCGACCACGCCGTCAGCAGCCGGCCGTGGATCGCGCCCACGAACTGCGTTCCGAAGACGTCGGCGAGATAGGCCGGGATGGTCGCGAACCCGCCGCCGTACATTGACGCGATGACGCAGATTGCCGCAACGAAGAGCGCCAGCGCTTTCCAATCCGCGGCAACCGAGGCCAGCACATAGAGCGCCCCGCCCAGCACGAAGAAGATGCAGTACGTCAGCTTGCGGCCGAGCTTGTCGGAGGACGTGGCCCACGCAAACCGGCCGAAGATGTTGAACAGCGAGATCAGGCCCACGAAGCCGGCTCCGACCGCGGCCGCCGACGCGAGCATCGCCGGATCCTTCTGCACGTCGAGATAACCGAGCTTCGGTGCATTCGCCAGCATGCCGCCGAACGTTTCCTGCAGCATGGGCGAGGCGGCGCCGATGATGCCGATGCAGGCCGACACGTTCATGCACAGCACGGTCCACAGCAGCCAGAACTGCGGCGTCTTGTGCGCGTCCTTGAGATGCACGTGCTTCGACGTGATCATCGCGTTCGACGTGGTGGGCGGCTTCCAGCCTTCCGGTTTCCAGCCGTCCGGCGGCAGCCTGTAGCCGGATGCGCCGAGCCCCATGAACACGGCATAGATCGCCGCCAGGGCGACGAACGTGGCCGCCACGCCGGGATCGGTCGGCGTCTTGAACTGGTTCATCAGGAACGTGGCCAGCGGCGAGCCGATCATGGCGCCGCCGCCGAATCCCATGATCGCCATGCCGGTCGCCATGCCGCGGCGGTCCGGGAACCATTTGATCAACGTCGAGACCGGAGAGATGTAGCCGAGCCCCAGGCCGATGCCGCCGATGATGCCCGAGCCGATCCAGAGCAGCCAAAGCTGGTGCAGGTAGATGCCGAGCGCCGAGATGAGAAGACCGCCGCACCAACAGATGGCCGCGACGGTGCCTGCTTTCCGAGGTCCGGCCCGCTCGAGCCACGCGCCCCAGATCGCCGCCGACACGCCGAGCATGACGAAGAAGAAGGTGTACATCCAGCCGAGGTCGAACTGGCTCCAGTTGCAGTCGGTTGCGAACAGCGCCTTGGCGGTGCCGGCCGCCTTCTCCGAGAACGTCGTCGCGCCCTCCGAACAGCTCGGCAAGGCTTTGCCGTCGGCGCCGACGAGCACACCTTCGAGCGGCTTCCAGAACACCGAGAACCCATACGCCATGCCGATGCAGAGATGGATACAGAGCGCGGCCGGCGGCACGTGCCATCGGTTGAAGCCGGCCTTGGCAATGATCCTTTCCCGGTCGAAGATGCCGGGCGCGACGTTCCTTGAAGCGTGGATTTCGGTCGTCACAAATTTGTCCTCCCCATTGGTGCGATCTACCGCTTGCGTCGCTTTGGAATGAGGGCCGCTTGCCGCCTGTGAAGCTCACGCTTCCTCGCTGCATCGGGCCGCTCCCTTCACGACGCGCATAGCAATCCGCGGGCCAATTGAGGTCGACAATCATTTCAAGGTGTTACGGTGGGTCTCCCGTGGGGCGAGGACAGATTGTCCTTACCCGCTCGGACAAACTGTCCGATCAGCGGTAGCGGTCAGCCAGAGCCGCGCGTGGAACGTTGGAGACCGAGGACGACCCGACACTCTTGCGAACTCGACGCTCGCATCTCGGACGATCAGGTCTCTAGAGACCCCACGACGCGCATTTGCGATCAATCGTCTTGCGCGAGACACCGAGCCTCCGCGCGGCTTCCTGGCGATCGCCGCCCGCCTCGCCCAGCACGGAGAGGATGTGCCGGCGCTCCACGTCCGCCAGGCTCTGCCCGGTGGGACTGGACGCCTCCGCCGCGGTTTCGAAGTCATCCGGGAAGCGGCCGAGGATCAGCGTTCGCTCGATGAAGTTGCGCAGTTCCCTGACGTTGCCGGGCCAGTCGTACCGCAGGAGGAAAGAGCGCGCCTTCTCGTCCATTGCGACGGGCGGCATGCCGAGTTGCTGGGAAAGCTTGCGCATGAAGAGCGCGGCGAGATCCAGCACATCGCTGTCGCGATCCTTCAACGGCGGCAAGTGGATATGCATGACGTTGATGCGGAAGTAGAGATCGGCTCTGAACGTGCCGGCTTCGACGCACCGCTGCAGGTCCGCGTTGGTGGCGAAGACAAGACGAAGGTCGACGAAAAACTCGCGTTCCGAGCCGACCGGCCGGACGCGGCGATCCTCCAGAACTCGCAACAGCTTGCTCTGCAAGGCAAACGGCATCTCGCTGATTTCATCGAGGAACAGCGTTCCGCCTTGCGCGTGCATGAACAGGCCCTGACGCACGGTGTCGGCTCCCGTGAACGCGCCCTTCAAATGGCCGAACAGCTCGCTCTCGAGCACGTCCGCGGGGATCGCGCCGCAGTTGACCGGCACAAATAATTTGTCGGCCCGATTGGACAGGGAATGGAGCGAACGGGCCGCGACCTCCTTGCCGGTGCCCGAATGGCCCGTGAGAAGGACCGAGGTGGGCAGGGGCGCAACCCGCGCGATGGTCTCGCGCACCGTCTGGATCGCGGCGGAGCTGCCGATCAGCTTGTCGCGCAAGAGAAGCTGGTCTGCGGAAGACTTCAGCTCATAGCGCAGCACGTGGTTCTCGCGCTGCAGGCGCACGCGATCGAGGCAGCGGGCCACGGCATTGAGCAGTTGGTTGGAGCGAAAGGGCTTCAGGACGAAATCGACGACGCCGGCACGCAAAGCCTGGATGGCGGTATCCAGATCCGCATACGCGGTCATGAGGATCACGTCCGCGAAAAGGCCAATCGCCCGTTGCTCGACGAGCCAGTCGATGCCGCTCTTGCCCGGCATGATGTTGTCGAGGATGAGGACGTCGTAATGGCGCTCGTCGAGCTTGCGCGACGCCTCCTGCGCGTCCGCGGCTTCATCGAGACGCTTGCAGCGGGGCTTGAGAACGCGAACCAGGAAATTCCGCATTCCCGGCTCGTCATCCACGATCAGGATCGACGCCTGCGCCAACCATGGCCCGTATTCGGGATCGACGCTGGGGCCACCTGGCTTTCCAGCTGCTTCCACAGGCATGCGCGCTCCTCCGGGTGCACCCAACGAATATCACACGGAGCCAGAGCGTGCAAAGCCGGCCACAACCGCGCTCTACACCGCATTCGATCTTTCGGGCTCGCTCTCAACGCATGAGGAGATCCCCGCCGCTCGTCCGACACGAGGCTCCGCTCGAATCTCATCGCAAAAGTCGAGATTAGCACGCCCGCATTCTCCATCAGCCGTACGCGCCGTCTCTCTCCAGAATTTTTCTTTGCAAACGATTTGCGTTTTACATCAAAAAACAAAAAAACGTTCGAAATTTCCGATCGTTTCCGCAAATCCAGATCATTCGACAATACGGAACAATAGCGGGGCTGCATTCGTGATTGCCCCCACAAAACACCCTGAGCAGCACGCACCCACTTATTATTAAGCTCATCGCTTGCCGCTCCCTCACCCCATGCCCGCCATCAATATACTGCAAAACCATCGGTTTTTCGCATGATTTGATACTTTGGTAAGCGTGCCCCTGCTGCCAGCATTATCTGGTAATTTAATTATAAAAGCCGCTTCCTAATTGCCAATTCAGCCGCCCTGATTAGATTTTCGCTGACGATCTGAAATGATCGAGTCTCAAGGCTTATTTTTGAAACGGCACCGTCGGAGTCATGGCGCGCATGACTAAAGTCGCATTTCTCGCCACGCTATCGGTTGCGCTGCACCTTGCGGCCAACTCGCCGGCGAAATCGGTCGATTTGGAGGGAGGCTGCTGTGACGGCGTCGAAGCGCGCATTGCCGAGGTGGAGGCAAGTCTAGCGCGCGCCGAAAAGCGCAACGTGAGCCTTACCGTTTCAGGCTTCGTCAATGAGGCTCTTTATTTCTGGGACGACGGCGTCGAAAGCAACGTCTACGTAGGCACGAGCGCGCGAGAGCAGACACGCGTTCGCTTCGTTGGCGACGCCGCGATCAACAGCGACTGGAACGCCGGCTACACGATCGAGCTGGGCACGTTCGGAGGCGACAGCCGCAACTTCAGCCAGGACGACAGCGCGGGAAGCCGCGCGCACGGCATCGCAACGCGGAAGTCGTCCTGGTTTTTGACGAGCAAGACATTCGGCAAGTTGAGCGTCGGCAAGGACGCGTCCGCCATGTTCCATCTGCTCGACGACGGCAACGGAACGAACGCCGCGGGGATCGCGGATCTCGAAACGAACAGCCTCGCGCTCGGCGCATTTCGCGTCCGTGACCCGAACGGAAGCTTCATCAACGCGACCAGCGCAGGCGGCCTGCTTCGCTGGATCGACCTCCTCAATGGCGTCGCCAACGATGTGGTGGGCCAGGATAGCCTGCGCAACGTCGTTCGCTACGACTCGCCGACGTTCGCCGGCTTCTCGCTCACGTCGACGTGGGGAGAGGATGATATCTGGGGCGTCGCGTTGACCTACAAAGGCACGATTGGCGACTTCGATCTCACGGGCAAAGCCGGCTATTCGGAAGGCACCGACGAGGGTGCTCGCTGCAGCCCCAAGCCAGCCGCGCTCGACGAGGACTGCGCATGGTGGGGCTTGGCCGGCACGATCCAGCATAGCCCGACCGGCCTCTTCGTCTACGGCGTCTATAGCGGGCTGGATGACTCCCGCAAAGCGGCGGATCCTACGGTCGACGCATCGGACAGGCTGTGGCTGATCGAAGGCGGGATCGAGCAGCGATGGTCTGACCTGGGAAAGACCACGATCTACGGCCAGTACAGTCAAGTCGATGGCGGCTCGGTGATCGGCGTCACGCTGCCGGACAGCGGCGGCGCCTTCATCCAGAACTCCGATGTCGTGTTTTGGGGTGCCGGCATCGTGCAACGGATCGATGCGGCCGCCATGGATCTCTACCTGACCTACACGCACGCAGGCGGTGATTTCAACGATAGCGCCGGGAACAGCGTCGAGCTCGAAGACTTCGATGTCGTTATTTCCGGCGCCCGAATCAAATTCTAGGCGCAGACCGTGATCCGCTTCGACGCGACGCGCGCATCACGCCGGCAGCGCGTTTTCGGCGATCAGCTTCTTCAACTGTTCGACCTCATACTCGATCGAGGCGACGAGATCGGCGCTCGCGGCATGCTCGGCCCGCGCCTTGCCCACGTCGGCGTTGAACGTTTCGAGCGCGCGCTGAATGCGGGAAAAATCGCAATCGTGGTCCATGAGGCGGATCTCGCGAAAAGATGCGCCTCCGGACTAAGCCGATTCTCGGCCGGACGAGATCGCGGGCTCCAGTTATGCTCAGGAAAGAATAAGGCGCGCGGCAGCGCGACGCCTCCCCGATCGCCGGAACGCCTCGCGCGCCGTCAGCCGGACAACAGCGGTCAGCCCGAAAGAGCCGCCGCCGCCCCCATCTCGCCGTACATGGTCATCATGGGCTCGTCGTCGAGGATCGCCTCCTCGTAGCGGCCGTAGCCGTTGAAGTCGCCGGCGATGGCGCGGCCGTAGGCGCCGACGTTGCCGATCTCCAGATAGTCGCCTTCCTTGATGCAGGCCGGCAGCAGGAACGGACCCTTCATGTGATCGATCGAATCGCACGTCGGCCCCCACAGCTCGTAGGGGATCATCGTGTCCGAGGCCGCCTCGCGGCCCACCAGACGCGCCGGGAAAATCCAGCCCAGGTGCGCCGCATCGAACAGCACGCCGTAACCGCCGTCGTTGATGAAGAGGTCGCTGCCGCGGCGCGCCTCGACGCGCACGATCAGGCTCTCCGCCTCGGCAACGAGCGCGCGGCCCGGCTCGCACATCAGGCGCACGTTCTCGCGCACGGGCAGCTTGTTCACGCCGTCCTCGATGGCGGCGAGAAAGCGCTTCAGCGGCACGGGTTGCATGTGCGGGTAGATCGACGGGAAGCCGCCGCCGACGTCGATGCGGTCCACGAGCACGCCCGCCTTACCGATCAGCGACTGCACCTCGGCCAGCGCATTGACGTAGGCGTCGGGCGTCATCGTCTGCGAGCCGACGTGGAAGGTGATGCCGAGCTCGGCGGCGGCCTGGCGCGCCTTGACGAGCAGCTCGGCCGCCTTGACGCCCGTGGTGCCGAACTTGCGCTCCAGCGGGATGCGGCTGTTGATGGCCGGCACCACGATGCGCACGAACAGCACGAGATCGCGCGCGGGGCCCGAGGGGCCGCGCGTCTCGTCGATGATCTTGTTCAGCTCGTCCTCGGTATCGAGGGAGAAGCTGCGGATGCCATGCTCGTGGTAGGCGCGGCGAATCGACTCGCGCGACTTCACGGGGTTCATGTAATGCAGCTCGGCGCCCGGGATCGTCGCCGCGTCCT
This sequence comes from uncultured Hyphomicrobium sp., assembly GCA_964386545.1. Lineage (GTDB taxonomy): Bacteria > Pseudomonadota > Alphaproteobacteria > Rhizobiales > Hyphomicrobiaceae > Hyphomicrobium_C. Next base: position 31,533 of record CAYLSI010000030.1, on the reverse strand, counting down.
CGACCTCGGGCAGCGAGGCCACGTCGAAATGGCGGATACCCGCGCCGTAGAGCGCGCCGATCAGGAAGACGGAGCTGTTCGCCTTGTAGGCGTAGGCCACGTCGCCGTTGAAATTTTCAATGAACCAGCGGGCCGCGCGCGCCGCGGCGTGCGGGCGGGCGCAAACGACAGGACCTTCGGGCTTGCGGGCGGCGACAAGATCGGCCGCGGAGGCATAGCGCTCCATCTCTTACGGACCTCCACCAACAACGGGTTGGAAAAGAAGCGCCGTGCGAAGCGTAACCGCCGCCGTGCGTCAGGGGGATTTAGGGCCTTGAGCCCGCGATGTAAAGACCTTTGGGGCCTTGGAAATCCGTGACGGTTTGACGACAGGCGCAGGGTGGCGTTTCGACACCACCCCGCGTTGCCCATCTTACCTGCCCTCACGGGCGGACGCGCGTCGCCTACTTCCGCTCCTGGGCGCGGCGCAGGGCTGCTGCGAGCGCGCTTTCGCCCGCGGGCTCGGCGCCCTTGCGCGGCGGCGGGGCGAAGTTGCGCGCCTGATGCTGCCCGCCGCCTTGCGGGCGCGGCCCGCCCGCCCGAGCGGGAGCGGCGGCGCTGCGGTCGATCTCGCCCGAGCGCATCGTGAGGCCGATGCGCTTGCGCTCCACGTCGACCTCCTTGACGCGCACGCGCACCACGTCGCCGACCTTCACCACCTCGCGCGGGTCCTTCACGAAGCGGTCGGCAAGCTCGGAAATGTGCACGAGGCCGTCCTGGTGCACGCCGACATCGACGAACGCGCCGAAGGCTGCAACGTTCGTTACCGTACCTTCGAGCTGCATGCCGGGCTTCAGGTCCGAAATCTTCTCGACGCCGTCGGCGAACGTCGCCGTCTTGAACTCGGGACGCGGATCGCGGCCGGGCTTCTCCAGCTCCGACAGAATGTCGGTCACGGTCGGCACGCCGAACGTCTCGTTGGCGAACTCCGCCGGGCGAAGGGCTTTCAAGAATGCGCGGTCGCCGATCATGGATTTGAGCGGGCGCTGCGTCTTCTCCGAGATGCGCTCCACGACCTCGTAGGCCTCGGGATGGACGGCCGAGGCATCGAGCGGGTTCGTGCCGTTCATGATGCGCAGGAAGCCGGCGGCCTGCTCGAACGCCTTGGGGCCCAAGCGCGGCACCTTCTTCAGCGCGGTGCGCGTCTTGAATGCGCCGTTCTCGTTGCGGAAGGCCACGATGTTGGCGGCGAGCGTCTGGTTCAGGCCGGAGACGCGCGTGAGCAGCGGCACGGACGCGGTGTTCACATCGACGCCGACGGAGTTCACGCAATCCTCCACCACGGCGTTGAGCGAGCGCGCGAGGCCCGACTGATCGACGTCGTGCTGGTACTGGCCGACGCCGATGGCCTTCGGCTCGATCTTGACGAGCTCGGCCAGCGGGTCCTGCAGGCGACGCGCGATGGACACCGCGCCGCGCAGGCTCACGTCGAGATCCGGAAACTCCTTCGCGGCGAGCTCGGAGGCGGAATAGACGGACGCGCCCGCCTCCGACACCATCACCTTCGTTAGCTTCAGTTGCGGCATCTTGCTCATCAGCTCGGCGACGAGCTTGTCCGTCTCGCGGCTGCCGGTGCCGTTGCCGACGCTGACGAGATCCACCTTGTGCTTGGCGGCGAGCGTCGCCAGCGCGGCGAGCGAGCCCGCCCAATCGCGCTTCGGCTCGTGCGGATAGATCGTCGCCGTGTCGACCAGCTTGCCCGTCGCGTCCACCACGGCGACCTTGACGCCGGTGCGGAGACCCGGATCGAGGCCCATCGTCACGCGCGGGCCGGCGGGCGCGGCCAGCAGCAGATCCTTGAGGTTCGAGGAGAAGACCGTGATGGCCTCGGCGTCGGCGCGCTCCTTGAGGCGCGTCAAGAGGTCGGACGTGGTCGTGGTCGCAAGGCGCGCCTTCCAGGCGAGGCGGACGGTTTCGGAGAGCCACCCGTCGGCGGGACGGCCCTTGTCGGCGATGCCGAAAGCGGCCTTGATCTTGCCTTCGGCCGGATGCGCCTTCGTCTCGTCGTGCGCGACGTCGAGATCGATGTCGAGGATGCCCTCGTTGACGCCGCGCAAGAGCGCGAGCGCGCGGTGGCTCGGCATGTCCTTGATCGACTGGCTGAAGTCGAAATAGTCGGAGAACTTGGCGCCTTCCGCTTCCTTGGCTTTCTTGACCTTGGCGGAGAGCGTGCCTTCGCTCCATTGCCACTCGCGCAGCGAGCCGACCACGTCCGGGCGCTCGGCGATGCGCTCGATCAGGATGTGGCGCGCGCCTTCGAGGGCGGCTTTCTGGTCGGCCACGCCCTTGTCGTCGGCGACGAACTTCGCGGCTTCCGCCGCGGGATCGAGGGCGGGATTCGCGAGCAGCGCGTCGGCCAGCGGCTCGAGACCGGCTTCGCGCGCGATCTGCGCCTTGGTACGGCGCTTGGGCTTGTAAGGCGCGTAGAGATCCTCGAGCTCGATCTTCGTCATCGCGGCATTGAGCGCGCGCGACAGCTCGGGCGTCAGCTTGCCCTGCTCCTCGACGCTGCGCAGCACGGACGCGCGGCGATCCTCCAGCTCGCGCAGATAGACGAGGCGCTCGGCCAGCGTGCGCAGTTGCGTATCGTCGAGCCCGCCGGTCTTCTCCTTGCGGTAGCGCGCGATGAAGGGCACGGTCGCGCCTTCATCGAGCAGCGCCACGGCGGCAGCGACCTGGCCGACGCCGGCGCTCAGTTCATCGGCGATACGCTGATTGATCTTGTCCATCGGTGGCCTTCTCGAAGCTCAACACTCGAAGCTCAATGCGCTCCGGGGGCGGACACGCCCGCGGGAGACGATCGTTGCATCAAACTCAGGAGGCGCGCGAGGTCAACTGCGCGGCGGCCTCCTCGTTCTGGTGCAGTTGGGGCGCGGAGGATGAGCCGGATTCGTCCTCCAGGTCGAGGGCCGTGAGCCGCTCTCCACGACCACCGATGCGGGCGGCGGAGGCCGAGACTTTTTCCAAGGCTTTGTTGGACAGGCCAAAATGGCGTTCCAGCTCGGCCACACGCTCGACCAGCCGGTGCACGTCGCCCAGGAGCAGGCCCACCTCGCGCTGGATGAGGCCGGCCTGGTCGCGCATCTTGGCGTCCTTGATCAGCGCCTGCACCGTCTGCACCGCCAGCATCAGGCTGTTCGGCGCCACGATCACCACGCGGGCGCGGTGGGCGCGCTGGATCAGCTCGGCGAAATGCTCGTGCAGGTCGCCGTAGACGGATTCCGACGGCACGAACATCAGCGCCGTGTCCTGCGTCTCGCCCGGGATCAGGTATTTCCCCGCGATGTCCTCGATGTGACGGCCGACGGACTCGCGGACGATGTCGCGGGCGCGCTTGACCTCGTCCGGCGCGCGGGCCACGCGCAAGGCTTCGAAGCCTTCGAGCGGGAACTTGGAATCGATGACGAGCGCGGCCGGCGTGTTCGGCAAGCGGATGACGGCATCCGGGCGCTTGCCGTTGGACAGCGTCGGCTGGAACTCGAACACGCCCGCCGGCAGCGCGTCGCGGATGATCGTCTCCATGCGGAGCTGGCCGAAGGCGCCGCGCGCCTGCTTGTTGGCGAGCACGCCCGAGAGCGACAGCACCTCGGACGAGAGATCGGCGAGGCTCTGCTTGGCTTCCGCGATCACCGCCAGGCGCTCGTTCAGCGTGGAGAGGCTTTCCGTCGTGCGCCGACCGGCTTCCGCCAGGTTGTCGCCGAGGCGCGCCGTCACCGTGTCGAGGCTTTGCGCCATGTGCCGCGTCAGCGTGTCGACGCGCTCCGAGAGACGCGCGACCGTGTCGCCGTTCTGACGCTGCGTGTCGGCGAGGCTGTCCGAAAGACGCCGTGAGACACCTTCGAGGGCCGCGCCCAGGCGATCCGACACCTGCTCGACGCGCTCGTCCAGCGCGCGGCTTTCCTCGGCCTGACGGCGCATCGTCATCTCGCTCATGGCGGTGAGGCGGCCCTTGATCTCGGCGAACTCGGCCGCCTGGGCGGCCGCGCGCGCGTCCGCCCGTGCCGCGCGGCGCAGGGCGAGCAAGATCCAGAGCGCGATAATGCCGGCAGCCGCGGCCAGCGCGAGCAGAAGCGGATCGGCCGCCGCCAGGGCCTCAGCGAGGGCTTCGCGGAGGGCGGTCAACGCTGCGGAGAGCCGGTCGGGAGCCGTTTCGATCATCGGATTTGGTTACCCGATTCGGACGCCTAAAATTCGTCAGGAAAGGGACGATGATCGTCCCGTCTGCCGCCGTCTCGCTCGCCCGTCGTTTCGTCTGCCGCCTCGCCGAGGATCTCCATGCGCGCGCTTGCCTTCGCCCTTCTGCTGCTGCTCGCTGGACCGGGTGCGGCCGAGGACGCCTCCCGGCCCGCCGACGACGAGGCTGCCATCCGCGCCGTCATCGCGCGATGGTACGAGGAGCTCGCGAAGAAGGAGGCCGGCAACCCACGCATTCTCACGGCGCCCGGCTTCATCGACGCGACGCCATTCTACAGGTACCTCGACCACGGTCGCGCCAGCCTCGGGCCGCGCATCTACGTCTCGCTCGCCGCTCGGGCGCTGGCATTCGCCTACGACGTCGAGCGCCTTCGCATCGATCCGAATTTTGCCAAGGTCGACGTGTGGGAGCGGGGCTATTTCTATGCGTCCGCCGCCGAGAAGACGTACGAGAGCGCGGCCAGCACGCTCTTCGTCCTCGAGCGCCAGCCGAAGGACGGCCGCTGGCTCATCCTCGCGCACCAGAGCGGATCGTACGGCATTCCGCCCAACAAGGTCACGAACCCGATGCCGGACCTGCGCGAGCGGTACTACGCCACGGAGGGCAAGACCCGCGATCCGGATGCGGCTACGGATGCGGCAAATCCCGGACGGCCCGGCGCGCCTTAGGTGTGAAGGCTCGGCGCCCGTCGCCTGGGATGGCTGGCCGCCGAGGCGACGCATCGCTCCGCGATGACCACGTCCATGACGGAAAAGAGACCGTTGCATCGAAACGTATGACCGCCATCCGCGCGGAACGCGGCTTCGCTACGACAAGGCACCAAACACGTCATGACCGCCGTTCGCGCGGAGCGCGGCTTCGCCGCGACGAGGCAGTCCTCCAAGGCCAAATGCGCGGTCGTCTCCAAATGGCCCTGGATGGCCGGGTCGAAGCCCGGCCATGACATCAGGGGGGACCACAGATCGCCCTGAATGGCTGGGTGTCGATGCGAAGCCGGGCGGGAAAGGCTAAGGCGCGGTGCGCGGCACGATCTCGACGCGGATGGCCGTGCGCCCTTCGGAGACATCGTCCTCGGCGACGACGGTCTTGTCGGGCTCTTTCGGCGGCTCGCTGCGTCCGCGGCGGCGGCGCGATTGCCGCCGGGTCTCGCGCTCGCGGATTTCCTTCTGCAGATCCGGAATTTTGGTGAGGAACGTCCGCCAGTCGCCCAGCGCCGCGAAACGCTGCTTCTCGTAGTCGTAGAAGATGCCTTCCGGCGTCACGTCGTTGCGCTGGCAGATCGCGACCAGCGTTTCCGTGCCCGCGCGGTCGAAGCGCAGTTGGTAGGCTGCGTCCTTGCCCGGGATGTGCACGGGCACGCGCGGGGCCACGAGGTTGTCCGGCTCGATCTCGTTCGGAAACAGAACGACCGCTTTGCCGTCCTGGTCGATGTCGATCACCGTCAGGTGGCACGCCTTGCTGACCGACACGTAGATCTCGACGAGATCGCGCGGGCGATAGCCGAGCTTGTCCGTCCAGAGGACGATGTCGATGCCGTTCTCGGGCGAGCGGCGCTCGTCCGTGGAGTCGCCGCGGCCGGTTTCGAGGGCGCGCGCCAGCCCGTCCCATTCCTCCCGCGACAGCAGGCCGTGCAGGAGGCGCTGCGCCGGCAGGTCTCCATGGGGCGGGAATGCGATGAGCTTGGCGGCCAGCGCCTCGGCGCTCACGCCCTGCTCGGCCGCCGCGCGCGCGAGATCGACATCGCCGGCCCACGATCGGGCGAGATCGGCGATGTGGCGCTCGGCGTTCGCGTCGAGGGGTGCATCTTGGGCGCGCTTCGAAATGCTGGCCGCGAGCCAGTCGAGCGGGACTGCAGCGGCCAGCCCGGCGGGCGCGTCCTTCGTCAGCTCATCCCATGCGGCCGCCGTGATCCCGATCTCGCTCGGGCGCACGGCGAGAATCGCGCTCGCGTCGCCCAGGGTTTCGAAATCGGGCCGCTTGCCCTTCCCCGGCGCGAGCGCGGCGAGCAGCGGCCCCGCGGCGGCGCGGTAGGCGACGAGCCGCAGCGCCGGCACGCACGTGTTCCAGAGGTGCGCGAGCGAGACGAAGCGCGTGTCGGCCGCTTCGCTCTCGCCCACGATCCTGGTCCAGCCGACCGTGAGATCCTTCACGGCGGACGCGGTGAGCGGCTCGCGTCCCTGACAGGCGGCGTTGGCATCCTCGAGCTGGCCGATCCAGTCGCGCACGCTGGCGATGCCGGCGTACGTCAGGGCGCGCGACTCTGCGACCGCGGACAGAGCCACGGTCTCGGCGGCGCCGTTGGACTTCGAGCCGTTCGATTTGGCGGCGGCCTTGTTGCCGTTTGCCTTGGCGTCGTCCTTGGCCTCGGGCGTGCGATCCCGCCGCGTCACCGCGAAGAGCTGCTGATAGGCGCGCGAGGCATCGGGAAGGCGGGGCACGATCAGGCGCCGGTCGCGCGCTAAGGCCTCCATGTCGAGCGTGCCGCCCTGCTCGTGCGCGGCGCGGCAGCCCTCGCAAAACGCCTGCAGCACGGCCCGGGCGCGCTCGACGAGCGGGACCTCCGCGGTTGCGGGCGCGGGATCCGCCGGCGGCGGCTCGGAGCGCGCCGCGACGGCCGTCAGCGAAAGGAGAAGCGCCGCAAGCGCCCCTCGGGCGCGCGTCGTTCCACCGTCTCCCCGCACTCGCGTCGTCCGTGCCGCCATGACCCCTCCAGCGGCCGACACTAGCGGGGGAATCGGGCGGCCCGCCAGCGTCCGTTGAGCAACAGATGAACGCGAAATGCCGCGCGGTTGCACAGGGTTAGCGCCGCGTTTCCGATGGAGCTAACCATTAACCACCTAGGAACGCTGCGCGGGCTCTTCCGGCGCGAGAGGCGCTTCCGGGGTGGCCTCCCCGGCTCCAGTGGCCTATGTCTTCTCGACAGCGTGTTTCGGCAGCAATGCTGCTCTTTCCTTCCTTGTCTTTCCATTTCTCCTACGGCGGATTTCCTCTTTCCATGGCGCACGGCGGAAAGCTTCTCATCGATCAACTCGCCGCCCAGGGCGTGCGCCGGATCTTCGAAGTGCCCGGCGAAAGCTTCCTGGCCGTGCTCGACGGCGCGTGCGACACGCCCTCGATCAGCACGATCATCTGCCGTCACGAAGGCGCGGCGGCCATGATGGCGGAGGCGACCGGCAAGCTCACCGGGCAGCCCGGCATCGCCTTTGCGACGCGCGGCCCCGGCGTCGTCAACGCGGTCTCCGGCGTCTACGTCGCGCAGCAGGACGCGACGCCGATGATCCTGTTCGTCGGGTTGCCGAGCCGCCCGCTGGAAGAGCGCGCGCCGTTCCAGGAAATCGATATTGCGGCGCTGTTCTCCGGCTTGACCAAGTGGACGGCCGTGATCCGCGAGACGGACCGCATTCCCGAATACGTCTCGCGCGCGTTCCGCATCGCGACGTCGGGACGGCCGGGCCCGGTCGTGATCGGATTGCCGGAAGACGTGCTGGCGGCGCCCGCGACGGCGAGCGCGATCACGCCGGCGATCGTCGCGCCCGCAACGCCGGCCCCGCGCGACATGAGCGGGCTCGCCCAGCTTCTCGGCGCGGCGGGGCGGCCGCTGCTGATCGTCGGCGGACCGGGTTGGAACGCGGCCACCCAGCGCGCGTTCGAAGAGTTCGCCGGCACGTTCGATATTCCCGTCGCCGCCGCCTTCCGCTGCCAGGACTACTTCGACAACCGCCATCCCTGCTACGTCGGCCATCTCGGCTTCACGACGGACCGCAAGCTCAAGGCCGGCCTCAGGGTGGCGGATCTCGTGATCGCCGTCGGCGCCGAGGTCGCGGACATCGCGACGGAGGGCTACGCCCTGCTCGGCGGACCGGGGCAGACGTTCGTCCAGGTGCATCCGGAGCCGGCCGCACTGCTCGGCTACCGCGATGCGGCCCTCGTCATCACGGCGGCGAGCAGCGCCTTCACGGCGCAGCTCGCGAGCTTCGCGCCGCATCTGCGCGCCGTGGCGGAGGGCGCATCCGGGCCGCGCGTGTGGAGCTGCTTCCGCCGGGATCTGCGCTCCGCCTACGAGGAAACGTTGCAGCCGCGCGCGACGCCGGGCGCGATCCGCCTGGAGGACGTCGTGGCGGCCGTGTCGGCGCGGCTTCCGGAAAGCGGCATCGTGACGAACGGCGCGGGCAACTACTCGCAGTGGGTGCACCGCTACTTCCAGTCGAAGCGCTACCGCAACGCCCTCGCCTCCACCTGCGGCTCGATGGGCTACGGGTTGCCGGCGGCGATCGCGGCCAAGCTGCAGCATCCCGACGCGCCCGTCGTCTGCTTCGCGGGCGACGGCTGTTTCGCCATGACCGCGAGCGAGCTCGGCACGGCGGTGCAGTACGGGTTGCCGATCGTCATCGTCATCGCCAACAACGGCATGTTCGGTACCATCCGCATGCACCAGGAGCGGCGCTACCCTGGCCGGCCGAGCGGCACGACGCTCGTCAATCCTGATTTCGCGGCGCTGGCGCGCGCGCACGGCGCAAACGGGTTCACGATCACGCAGAGCGAGGATTTCGCGGCGGCTCTGGACGACGCCCTCGCCTCGGACCGGCCGTCCATCATCGAGCTGCGGCTGGATCCCGAAGCCATCACGCCGATGGAGACGCTCTCGGGACTGCGCGAAACGGCGGGCGTCAAGGAAAGTGTCACGGAGAGCTGAGCGCTCGCGCACGCTCTCGCGGCATCCACGTCGCCGGAAACGCCCTATTCGGCGCGGTCGAGCGTGCTGCCGATGCCAGGATCGGGCGCGACGGCGGAGCTGCGCACGTAGACGAAGCTGCCGTCGTGACGCTGCACGCGCATGTAGCCGTCGAAGCCGACGCCGACCTCGGGCTGATCGAGCAGGCGCTCTCCCGGATAAAGCGCGCGGCATCCCTCGGGCGGACGGTCGACGCTGGCGGACGCGTCCTGCTGCATCAGCGTCGCGCGATCCTTGCAGCCGAGCGCGCCGGAAGGGTTCACCATCCAGACCTCGGCCTCAGCGGAACCGCCAACCACGCACAGCGCGGCGGCGACAAGGGTTCGGCGCAACGTCATTCCTCGCCTCGAACGTTCTGCGATCGCCGGACGGCCATCGCGTCCACCATGAGTCGGGAACGCGGCCGCGGCAAGGACGAATGTGGCCCTGCTGTTCGCCGTTCCCGATCGAGCCCACGCTTTTCGCAGCCGCTATCTCGCGCGCGCCTTGGTGCCGAGCGCGGCGATCATCCTGCTCGCGCGCCAGATCACGAGCGCTATCGCCGCGATGATGAGCGAGCCGAACGTTGCATCGCCGCCGCCTTCGCCGCTCGACGTGTTGGCGATCAGGCCGATCGCCGCGATGGCGAGCCCGGCGAACAGCACGATCGTGCCGACGATGCCGACGATCTTCGCCCAGAGCGGCACCTCGAGCTCGATCGTGCGGCCATCCGGCGTCGCCTGCGGGATATTGACCGTGCCGTTCGGGTTGACGGTGCCGCCGGCGGCGAGCGCGGCTTCCTGCCGGTTGCGGTTCAGGCGGCCCAGCCACTTGCCCAGAACGGCGACAAGCACGCCGACCCCCGCGCCGACGGCGAAGAGCGTCCAGAAGGTCGAGTAGTCGGAATCGTGGATGGGACGCTGGATGTCCTTGGGATCAGCGGGGTTGGCGTACATGGCGACCTCGTCGCCCGCCTTGACCGGATGGACCGAGACCTCCGACGCGCGCATCAGCTTCTGCTGCGCTGCCCCGCCCGCCGTGTAGGCCACGGCCGCGTACGGAACCTCGACGGAGCGCCAGCGCGTCATGCCGGTGTGCTCGGCCACCACGCGCGCAGCCTCGTCGCACGCGTGGACGCTTTCGAGCAGCCAGCTCTTGCCGGAGCGGCGCTGCACCTCGCACAGCGTATCGACGGCTTCGACCTTCACCGTGACAGGCTGGTGCGTGTCCACCAGGTTCATCTTGCCCCAGAGGCTCCAGCCACCGAGGCCGGCAAAGAGGACGAACATGAAGACGCCGAGCGCCGACAAGGCGATCACGGTCAGGCGTTCGGTCTGGGCGGGGGTGGAGGTCATGACGGGTTCCGATGCGCGTTGCAGGGGCCAGAGGCGGCGCGGGGCGCGCGCTGCTGCCATCGGATTTATCGCGGTCCCTCGGTTGAAACCACCTGGAGCATTACCCAAGGTTTACGTGGCCAACAGAAAATGCGCGGACTGCGCTTTACAGTCCGCGCATTGATCCGTTGTCGGCTTTTTCAGGCGCCGTTGTCCTTCCGGGCCTGGGCGTTTTTCGTCTGCTGGGAGACGCTGCCGATCTGGCTGCCGGGAATGATCCGCCGGCGGCGCGTGCTCGGAACCGGCTGCATGCCCGTGCCCGCCGTCTTGTCCGTGGGCGGGGCCTCGAAATTGGCCATCCGGCGCAGCGCCAGGGCGCGCCGCGCCGCATCCACATGCTCCTCGCGCGCCTCGATCTTGCGCTGGCGGTCCAGCTCCTTGTTGATGCGCTTCAACGCGCTCGCCAGGGCCTGCTTGCGTTTCAGCGGCTGCTCGGTATTGCCGGGAAAGCTCTTGCCGCGCGGCTCGCTTTTGCCGCGTGTTTCGCGTTGCCTCTGCCGCACGAGTGACTTCAGCTTGTCGCGCTCCTCGCGGAGCTTGACGCGCAGGTCGCGCAGCTCGCGCGCGTCGGTCTCGTAGATGGCGGGGTGGCGGGTCTTCTGAACCAGGGCGAGCTGGTCCTTGCTCAGCACGCTCGTCTCATCGGCTCTCGACAGCGACATGGGCGTCTCCTCGTTTTACTTGCCGGACGTTTCCCCCCTCCCCGCAATCTAGGATGGGGCCTGCGTCCCGCAATCCGGGATGACCCGAGCGGCGGCAAAACGGCCGATGCGCTTGTCTTTTCGAGCGTTTGCGGCTAAGGAGCGGCCATCTCACACGCGCGCTTCATGCGGCTTGCGGATTGAAAGCCCCGCAAGCTCGCTCCGGTGGACAAGCTAAATCCTTCAAGGGATTGGCTTTTCTTCTCAAGGCGCGCGGAGGTTCAACCGGAAAAGGAACATCGCGCACATGACAGCGCCGCAATTCAACATGCGTCAACTCCTGGAAGCTGGCGTTCACTTCGGCCACCAGTCGCACCGCTGGAACCCCAAGATGGCGCCCTTCATCTACGGCGCCCGCAACAACATCCACATTCTCGACCTGACCCAGACCGTGCCGATGCTGCACCAGGCGCTGAACAAGGTCTCCGACACCGTCGCCAACGGCGGGCGCGTGCTGTTCGTCGCGACGAAGCGCCAGGCTTCGGATTCCATCGCCGACGCCGCGAAGCGCTCCGCGCAGTACTTCATCAATCACCGCTGGCTCGGCGGCACGCTGACCAACTGGAAGACGATCTCGACCTCGATCCGCCGCCTCCGCCAGCTCGACGAGATCCTCGCCGATCCGCAGGGCCGCACGAAGAAGGAAGTCCTCACCATCCAGCGCGAGCGCGACAAGCTCAACCAGGCGCTCGGCGGCATCAAGGACATGGGCGGCGTGCCGGATCTCCTGTTCGTCATCGACACGAACAAGGAAGGCATCGCCATCAAGGAAGCCCGCAAGCTCGGCATCCCGATCGTCGCCATCGTCGACACGAACTGCGATCCGGACGGCATCGACTTCCCGGTCCCGGGCAATGACGACGCGGGCCGCGCCATCACGCTCTACTGCGATCTCATCGCGCGCGCCGCTCTCGACGGCCTCGAGCGCGGCCAGGGCGCCCAGGGCGTGGACGTCGGCGCCTCCGCCGAGCCGCCGGCCGAGGATCTCTCGGCGGTGACGGTGTTCCGCGGCATCGACGGTCCGCGCGGCGAAGCCGACGACCTCAAGCGCATCACCGGCATCACGGTCAAGGTCGAGCAGAAGCTCAACGACGCGGGCGTGTTCCACTTCTGGCAGATCGCCGACCTCGACGCCGACAACCTGGCCGCTCTCGACCGCAAGCTGAAGCTCAAGGGCCAGATCGAGCAGGAAAACTGGGTCGCCCAGGCCAAGAAGCTGGTCGAGGCCTCTTCGGCCTAAGACGGGTCCTTGTTGCCGACCCGGGCCGGCGCCTGCCGGCCTTTTCGACGAGCCTTCGTGCGGACCGCTCGCCGGTCCGCACGCGTCATTCTATAAAGCGACGCCGCGCCCCATCGACGAGGCGGGCGCAAAAGGAGCTGCCATGAGCACGATTTCCGCCGCAACCGTGAAGGAGCTGCGCGACAAGACCGGCGCCGGCATGATGGACTGCAAGCAGGCTCTGCAGGAGACGAACGGCGACATGGAAGCCGCCATCGACCTTCTGCGCAAGAAGGGCCTCTCGAAGGCCGCCAAGAAGGCCGACCGCGTGGCCGCCCAGGGTCTCGTCGGCGTCGCCTCGAAGGTGAAGTCGGGCGCCCTCGTCGAGGTCAACTCGGAGACCGACTTCGTCGCGCGCAACCCGCAGTTCCAGGAGATGGTGCAGACGATCACGTCGCTCGCCCTCGGCGCCAACGGCGACCTCGCCAAGCTGCTCGCCACCGCCTACCCGGGCGGCACAGGCACGGTCGAGGACCAGATCAAGGAAGCCATCGCCACCATCGGCGAGAACATGACCGTGCGCCGCACGGCGGCGCTCTCGGTCAAGGAAGGCGTCGTCGCCGACTACGTGCACAGCAAGGCCGGCGACGGCATCGGCAAGATCGGCGTGCTCGTGGCGCTCGATAGCGCCGGCGACACGGGCGCGCTCGAAACGCTCGGCCGCCAGATCGCGATGCACATCGCGGCCACCAGCCCGCAGGTCGTCAACGTCGAGGACCTCTCGAAGGAGGCCATCGAGCGCGAGCGCGCGATCTACGTCGAGCAGGCGAAGGCCGAGCCGCGCAACGCCGGCAAGTCGGACGAGATCCTCGCCAAGGCCAGCGAAGGCCGCCTGCAGAAGGAGTTCGTCAGCCAGGCGGTGCTCTTGAAGCAGGTGTTCGTCATCGACGGCAAGGCCACGGTCGCGGAGATCCTGAAGCAGGCCGAGAAGGACGTCGGCGCGCCGGTCAAGATCGCGAGCTTCGTGCGCTTCCAGCTCGGCGAAGGCATCGAGAAGAAGGAAGAGGATTTCGCCGCCGAGGTCGCCAAGACCATGGGCGCTGCGAAATCGGGCTGACACACGTCGAAAAAGCCGGCGCTCTCGCCGGCTTTTTTTTGCCGGGCCCGGCTCGCGGGCCCGCTCCACAATCAGAAACTCGCACGCGGAGGGCGGCATGACAGCGGAAGGTGGATCGCTCAAGTACAAGCGGCTGCTGGTCAAGCTTTCCGGCGAAGCGCTGATGGGCAAGGCCGGCTACGGGCTCGACACCGCCGTCGTCGCCCGGCTCGCGGCCGACCTCGCGCAGGCGCGGGCGGCGGGCTGCGCGCTGTCGGTGGTCGTGGGCGGCGGCAACATCTTCCGCGGCCTCCAGGGCGCCGCCAAGGGCATGGACCGCGCCACGGCCGACTACATGGGCATGCTGGCGACCGTCATGAACGCGCTCGCGCTGCAGAGCGCGCTCGAAACCGCGAAGGCCCCGGCGCGGGTGCTGTCCGCGATCCCGATGCCGACGGTCTGCGAGCCTTACGTGCGCCATCGCGCGCTCTATCACATCGAGCGCGAGCGGATCGTGATCTTCGCGGCCGGCACCGGCAATCCGTTCTTCACCACCGATACGGCCGCCACGCTGCGGGCGATCGAGATGGAGTGCGATGCGGTGGCGAAGGCGACGCAGGTGGACGGCGTCTACTCGTCCGACCCGAAGAAGGACCCGAACGCCCAGCGCTTCGACACCCTCACCTATTCGGAGGTGCTGGCGCGCGACCTCCGGGTCATGGACGGAGCGGCGATCGCCCTTGCCCGGGACAATCATCTTCCGGTAATTGTCTTTTCCATCGACGAACCTGGCAATCTGCTCAAGGTTCTGCGCGGCAGCGCGCGCGCAACAGTCATCCAGGACTGACGCCGGCAACGTGAGACGACTGGCCCCGTACCCGGCCAGCGCACCGTCCGGCCAAGACAAGAGGAGTACTGCCGGTGTCGCTAACGACATTCGATCTCAAGGAAATCGAGCAGCGCATGCGCGCCTCCCTCGACGCCCTCAAGCGGGAGCTCGCGGGTCTGCGCACGGGACGTGCGAGCGCCAACCTGCTCGAGCCCGTGCAGGTCAGCGTCTACGGATCGCGCATGCCGCTGAACCAGGTGGCGACCGTGACGGTGCCGGAGCCGCGCATGATCTCCGTGCAGGTCTGGGACCGCGGCAACGTCCAGGCGGTCGACAAGGCCATCCGCGAGGCCAACATCGGGATCAACCCGGTGGTCGACGGCACGATGATCCGCCTCCCCGTGCCCGCCCCCACGGCGGAGCGGCGCCAGGAGCTCGCCAAGCAGGCCCACAAGTATGCCGAGACGCATCGCGTGGCCGTCCGCAACGTGCGCCGGGACGGCATGGACCTCCTCAAAAAGCTCGAAAAAGACGGCAAAATGAGCGAGGACGATCACCATAAGAACTCCGCCAAGGTGCAGGAGCTGACGGACAAGCTGATCAAGGAGATCGACCAGACCGTGCAGAGCAAAGAGGCGGAAATTCATAAAGTCTGAGCCAAACGGCGCTTGAATTCTGTACGTTGCCGGTGGATTAACGTTTTCGGCCTCAAATCTTCCCCGGGAGAGGTGGTAGTCTGGCGCAGCTCTCAGGGTGCCTCGCGAGTCCCGATCACGGCCCTTCCGGTTCCCTGCGACGACCTCCTTTCCAGCCCTGCCCCCGCAACAACGCTCGAAAGCCCGTGCCAGATCGATCGCATATCTCCGAAGGCGCTTCCAATGCGGTGACCGTGCCGCGGCACGTCGCCATCATCATGGACGGTAACGGGCGATGGGCGGCGGAGCGCGGGCTGCCGCGCACGCTCGGGCATCGCTCCGGCGTGGAGGCGGTGCGGCGCACCGTGCACGCCGCGATCGATCTCGGCATCCCCTACCTCACCCTCTACAGCTTCTCGTCGGAGAACTGGTCGCGCCCGCAGGGCGAGATCGACGATCTCTTGGGGCTCATGAAGCGCTTCATCCGCTGCGATCTGGCCGAGCTGCACCAGAACAACGTGCGGGTGATGGTCATCGGCGAGCGCGACAACATCGACAGCGAGATGCGGGCGCTGATCGACGAAGCCTGCGAGCTGACGCGCGACAACACGCGGCTCACGCTGGTGATCGCGTTCAACTACGGCGCGCGCGGCGAGATCACGCGCGCCGCGCGCCGCCTGGCCGAGGAGGTGGCGGCCGGGCGCCTTGCACCGTCCGACATCACGAGCGAGCACCTCACCAACGCGCTCGATACGGGCGGCGTGCCCGATCCCGAGCTTCTCATCCGCACCAGCGGCGAGTGCCGCCTGTCGAACTTCCTGCTCTGGCAGTGCGCCTATACGGAGTTCGTCTTCCTCGACGCCTACTGGCCGGACTTCGGGCGCGAGCTTCTGCTCGACGCCATCTCCCAATATCACGCGCGCGAGCGCCGTTTCGGCGGACTGCCGCGCCGCTCGACCGCATAAGGACGGCGGTCATGCCAGCCGATCCTGCCGCCGACGAACCTCCCTCTGCGCCTGCGACCTCGCGGTTCGACGGTCTTTGGACGCGCATCCTGTCCGGGCTCGTGCTCGCGGGGGTCGCATTCGGGCTTTGCTGGGCCGGCCCCCTTCCGTTCGCCGCGCTCGTGCTCGTCGTCGCGCTCGCCATGTCGTGGGAATGGTCGCGCGTCGTGCGCGGCGAGGGCGTGGACCTCACGCTCATCGTGCACGGGCTCTGCGTTCTGGCGGCGGTGGTGCTGGCCGCTCTCGGGTTCGTCGCGCTCGGCGTCGCCGTCCTCCTGATCGGCACCATCATCGTGCTCGCGCTCGAGTTCGGCGCGCACACGATGCTGTCGGCGACGGGCGTGATGTATGCCGGGCTGCCGGCCGTGGCGCTGCTTTGGCTCCGAAGCAGCGAGCCGTGGGGGTTCACGGCGATCCTGTTCCTCGTCGTCATCGTGGCCGTCACCGACACGGCGGCGTTCCTGGCCGGGCGGCTGATCGGCGGGCCGCGGCTGGCGCCGCGCATCTCGCCCAACAAGACATGGAGCGGGCTTCTCGGCGGCGTGCTGGCGGCAGGGCTTGCCGCCGCGATCTTCGCCGCCCTGCTCGGCAATGCGCCGCTGCCGGTGGCGCTGGCGGGCCTCCTGATGGCGCTCGTGGCGCAGGCTGGAGACCTCGCGGAATCGGCACTCAAGCGCGCCTTCGGCGTCAAGGACGCGAGCCAGCTGCTGCCGGGACATGGCGGCTTCATGGATCGCATGGACGGGCTCGTCAGCGTGGCGATCGCGGTCGCGATCGCCGTGCTGTTCATCGACCCCAAAGCGCCGGC
>CAYLSI010000030.1:13368-14802 GCA_964386545.1 uncultured Hyphomicrobium sp. | reverse complement strand
AGCGGCCGGCAACGGACTTGCGGCGACCGGGGTCTCTCCTCATAAGACTTGTGTCTCGCCCGGCCACAACAAGCGGTCCCGTCGCGGGCCGCGAGACGTTGGAGAGTGATCGAGCATGACGCAGCAAGCGTCGCGCATAGCGAATGGCCCCGCGCCCGGCGCCGGCCAACCGGCCGCCGCGCCGGCGACCGGCCCCGAGCGGAGCGCCGCACCGCTGCGCCTCACGATTCTCGGCGCGACCGGCTCGATCGGCACGAGCACGCTCGATCTCGTGGCGCGCCATCCGGACCGCTTCGACGTCGTGGCGCTCGTCGCCCAGCGCAACGTGACGCGTCTGGCGGAGCTCGCCATCGCGCATCGCGCCCGCCTCGCCGTCATCGGCGAGCCGGCGCTCTACGACGAGCTCAAGGGCCTGCTTGCCGGCACCGGCATTCGCGCGGCGGCGGGCGAAGCCGCCATCGTCGAAGCCGCGCTCGAGCCCGCGGACTGCATCATGGCCGCCATCGTCGGCGCGGCCGGCCTCAAGCCGACGTTCGCCGCCGCGCGCCAGGGTTGCCGCGTCGCGCTCGCCAACAAGGAATGCCTGGTCTCGGCGGGTGACATCTTCATGCGCCACCTCGGCGACCATGGCGCGGAGCTGCTGCCGGTCGACAGCGAGCACTCGGCCGCGTTCCAGGCGATCGGACGCACGGACGCGCGATCCATCGAGAAAATCGTGCTCACCGCGTCGGGCGGGCCGTTCCGCACGTTCGACAAGGAGCGGCTCGCGCGCGTCACGCCGGACGAGGCGCTCTGCCATCCCAACTGGTCGATGGGATCCAAGGTCACGGTCGATTCCGCGACGCTGATGAACAAGGGGCTCGAGCTGATCGAGGCCTATCATCTCTTTCCGGTGGGGCCCCATCAGCTCGACGCCATCGTGCATCCCCAGTCGGTCGTCCATTGCCTCGTCATGCTCGAGGACGGCTCGGTCATGGCGCAGCTCTCGCACCCCGACATGCGCACGCCGATCGCGCTCGCGCTCGCCTGGCCCGAGCGCCTGCTGACGCCGGTCCCGCGGCTCGACCTCGTCACCTTGAAGACCCTGGCCTTCGAAGCGCCCGACCACGACCGCTTTCCGGCCCTGCGGATCGCGATCGAGGCGCTCCATGCGGGCGGGGCGGCCCCTGCCGTGCTCAACGCGGCCAACGAGATCGCCGTGACGGCCTTCCTCGAAAAGAGGATCGGCTTCCTGGATATTTCGCGGACGGTCGCCCATTGTCTTGAAACGGCCGAAGGACGGGGGCTTCTTAAGTCCATCGCCACGCTCGACGACGTGCTCGCTGTCGACCAGGAAGCCAGGGCGATGGCACGGACCGTGCTTCCGGGCTAAGGTCTGTCCGCTTTCCGGAGGGGTCGCCGACCGAGCTTACCGCTTTGATCTCTCGTGCTTCT
>CAYLSI010000030.1:8887-13268 GCA_964386545.1 uncultured Hyphomicrobium sp. | reverse complement strand
CGTGCTTCCTATCGGAAAACCGGTTCCCACTTTTCCGGAAGCACTCTAAGACTGCGCCGGCCGCCGCTTCGCAAGCCGGTGCGCAGACCGGGTGCAAAACCGGCCAGCCAACAGGATTTTTACTCGATGATCGAAGGACTAATCAGCCAGGTCTTCTCGTGGACGCTGTCGGGTCTGGCGTTCCTGTTCGTGCTCAGCGTCGTGGTCTTCTTCCACGAGCTCGGGCATTTCCTGGTTGCGCGCTGGTGCGGCGTCACGGTGACGACCTTCTCGATCGGCTTCGGCCGGGAGCTGTGGGGCTTTTTCGACCGGCACGGCACGCGCTGGCGGGTCGCGGCGATCCCGCTCGGCGGGTACGTGAAATTTCTCGACGACACCAACGCCGCCAGCCAGCCCGGCGAGAGCGCGGACCTGCCGGAGGAGCTCAAGGCCGGCGCCTTCCACACCAAGCCGGTCTGGCAGCGCGCCGCCGTGGTGGCCGCCGGGCCGCTCGCCAACTTCATCGTCGCGGCCCTGATTTATGCCGGTGTCAACGCCACTTACGGCGTTTCCATGGTGACGGCGCAGGTCGACGAGGTGGTCGCGGGCATGCCGGCCGAGCAGGCCGGCATCAAGGTGGGCGACCTCATCACCGACATCGACGGCTGGAGCATCGAGACGTTCGACGACGTGCTTCGGGTCGTCACGGCCAGCAGCGGGCGGACGCTCACGATCACGGTCGCGCGCGACGGCAAATCGCTGACCTTCCCGGTCACGCCCGCCATGCGCGATCATAACGACGATCTCGGCGTCACCGTGCGGCTTGGAGACATCGGCATCCGCCGCAGCATCCCGGCGCGAGTCGGGGCCGTGATTTCCGGCTCGCCCGCCGAAAAGGCCGGCTTCCAAGTCCACGACACGCTCATGGCCATCGACGGCGAGCCGATCCGCTCGTTCGATGACGTGATCCGTCTGGTTGCGCCGGCAGCCGGGCGCACGCTGACGGTGAGCGTCGAGCGCGCGGGGCAGACGTTGTCCATCCCCGTCGTCCCGGAAGGCGTGACCGCCACCGACGAGAAGGGCGCCACCATCTCCAAAGGCAGGATCGGCGTGGCGCCGGACCGTCCCCAGCCGGTTGCCGTCCCGCTCGGCGAATCTATCCGGCTCGGCATTCGCGAAACTTATGCGAACATCGTCCAAACCATCACCGGCATCGGCGACATCATCTCCCAGCGCCAGTCCGCCGATCAGGTTGGCGGGCCCATCCTGATGGCGGAAGTGACCGCGCGGGTCGTGGATATGGGCTGGGAGCCGCTGCTGCGCTGGACGGCGCTGATCTCGGCCAACATCGGGCTATTGAATTTGCTGCCGATTCCCGTGCTGGACGGCGGCCATCTCGTCTTTTACGCCATCGAGGCGGTGCGCCGGCGCCCGCTGAGCCGGCGGGTTCAGGAAATCGGCTTCCAGATCGGCATCGCGCTGGTGCTCATGCTGGTCGTGTTCGTGAACCTCAACGACCTGCTGCGCCTGGGAAAAAGGTGGCTTTTTGGTGGCGGCTAGAATCCGGACTGAGTGACGTAAACTTGCCACTTCCCAGTGCCTTACCCAGTTGTTAAGAATGCCCCAAGTGACGGATTGTGGGGCACGATTCGAGGCGGGGGCCTCGAATTCAGGGACGTTGCGCCTCAGCGGTGGCCTAAACTGGACATCGACGACCGACGATCCGGCACGAAGAAACGAGGCACGGAACATTTGCCGACAGGTTCCGTGATCCGAGGGGGATCGGCACAAGAGAAGGCGAGGCAGATCCGCGCATGTCGCAGTTTCGGATCATGTCGTTTGGGGGAATGCGCCTTGTCCTTCGGCTGGCGTTCGCTCTACCCGTAGTTTTTGCAGCGACCTTCGTCGCGCTTCCCGCATCCGCATACGCCCAGGGCGTCGTGCGTGACATCCGCGTGGAAGGCAACCGGCGTGTCGAGCCGGAAACCGTTCGCTCCTATCTCCAATTTTCGGTCGGCGAAGGCTATGACGCGGGCAAAGTGGACCGCTCGCTGCAGGCGCTGTTCGCGACGGGCCTGTTCGCCGACGTCTCGATCGACCAGGAAGGCGACGCCGTCGTCGTCTACGTGATCGAAAACCCGGTCATCAATCAGGTCGCCTTCGAAGGCAACAGCGAGGTCGACACCGACACGCTGAAGGCCGAAGTCCAGTTGAAGCCGCGCTCCGTCTACACGCGGGCCCGCGTGCAAGGCGACGTGCAGCGCATCCTCGACGTCTATCGCCGCCAGGGCCGCTTCGCCGCGACCGTCGAGCCGAAGATCATCGAGCTCGAGCAGAGCCGCGTGAACCTCGTGTTCGAGATCAACGAAGGCGGCTCGACCAAGGTTCAGGGCATCAACTTCGTCGGCAACCACGCGTTCTCCGACGCGCAGCTGCGCGACATCATCTCGACGACGCAGGCCGGCTGGTTCGACTTCCTCAAGGGCACCAGCGTCTACGATCCGGACCGCATGAACCTCGACCGCGAGCTTCTGCGCCAGTTCTACCTGAAGAACGGCTACGCCGACGTGCGCGTGACGGCGGCCAACGCCGAGCTCGACCGCCAGGGCACCGGCTTCTACATGAACTTCGCCATCGACGAAGGCGAACCCTACACGTTCGGCGGAATCACGATCGAAAGCTCCCTGCCCGGCGCCGACGCCAACACGATGATCGGCGAGGTGCTGACGCATCAGGGCGAGGTCTACAACGGCCAGGACATCGACAAGACGGTCGAGAAGCTGACGCTGCTCACGGCCGAGCAGGGCTTCGCGTTCGCCCGCGTGCGCCCGCGCGCGGTGCCGGATCCCGCCTCGCGCACGATCTCGATCGCCTACCTCATCGACGAGGGGCCGCGCATCTACATCGAGCGCATCAACATCAACGGCAACCTGCGCACGAAGAATCACGTCATTCGCCGCGAGTTCCGCCTGGCCGAAGGCGACGCCTACAATCCGATGCTGGTCGACCGGGCCAAGAAGCGCCTCAACGGACTCGGCTTCTTCAAGTCGGTGGACATCAAGCGCCGTCCGGGCTCGTCCTCGGACCGCGTGGTCCTCGACGTCGATCTGGTCGAGCAGTCCACGGGCGAGCTGTCGTTCGGCGCCGGCTACTCGACGGCGGAAGGCGTCATCGGCGACGTCAGCATCAGCGAGCGCAACCTGCTCGGCAACGGCCAGTTCCTGCGCCTGAAGCTCGCCGGCTCCATGGAGCGCATGCAGATCGACCTGTCGTTCACCGAGCCGCGCTTCCTCGATCGCAACCTCTCGGCGGGCTTCGACCTCTTCCACAAGGAGATCGACCAGGTTCGCGAGGCCGGTTACGAATCGACGCGCACGGGCGGCACGGTCCGCCTCGGCTTCCCGCTGTCGGAAAACCTCTGGATGCAGACGGGCTACACGCTCGACTACAGCACGCTCGAAGTTCCGGCGCGCTGCCTTCCGGACGGCGACTGCAGCAATCCCAAGGACGGCTACCGCGAGATCTCGGCCCTCGTGATCGAGGAAATCGCGACCCGCGGCGACTCGGCGCTCACCTCGTCGTTCGGCACCTCGCTGACCTACGACAAGCGTAACCACCCGAAGAACCCGACGGGCGGCTACTGGCTGCAGCTCGCGGCCGACATGGCCGGCCTCGGCGGCGACGTCTCGTATGCCCGCGTCAACGCGGAAGGCCGCTTCTACTATCCGATCTCGGAGAAGATCACCTTCGTCGGCCGCGCCACGGGCGGCCATATCGAAGGCTGGGGCGGCGACGATGTCCGCCTGACGGACCTCTACTATCGCGGCGGTGAAACGATCCGCGGCTTTGACCGCGCCGGTTTCGGCCCGCGCGACATGGTGACGGGCGATGCGGTCGGCGGCCGGACCTACTGGGCGACCACGGCGGAAGTCCGCTTCCCGCTGCCGTTCGTGCCGGAAGACCTCGGCCTGACGGGCGCCGTGTTCGCAGACGCCGGCTCGCTGTTCAACGCGAACGACCTCGCCAAGACCATGGGCCAGAACGGCCAGATCGACCTGCACGACGACGCGACCATCCGTACGTCGATCGGCGCCTCGATCATGTGGAACTCGCCGGTCGGCCCGATCCGCATGGACTTCGCCAAGGCGCTCACGAAGGAAAGCTACGACGAGGAGCAGTTCTTCCGCTTCGGCGCATCGTCCAAGTTCTGATCCCGACGTCATTTTCGGCGGCCGCAGTCCAACGACTGCGGCCGCTTTCGTTTTTTCGCATCGTTAGGGTTACTGCCGCGCTCGCCTGTTGCTATCTCGCGCGGGGCGGCTGGACCCCGGGGCCGTCAGGCTTTAAGAGGGGGCGTCGTGCCCGCCGTGGCGGCCCCTTTTTGTACGGGCGCGCTCGTTGC
>CAYLSI010000030.1:5694-8787 GCA_964386545.1 uncultured Hyphomicrobium sp. | reverse complement strand
GGTATGAATCATCCCGGTTTCTTTGATCTCGCCGGGCCCTTTACAGCGGCGGAGCTCGCCGCGCTCACGCAGTCCGAGGTCCATGGCGATCCGTCCCGCGGCGCGCTGCTGCTGGAAGGCGTGCAGCCGCTCGGGGAGGCGCAGCCGCGCCATGTCTCCTTCCTCGACAACCGCAAGTATCTCCCCCAGCTCGGCATCACGAAAGCCGGCGCCTGCTTCGTCTCGCCGAAGTTCGTCGACCGCGTGCCGGCAGGCACCGTCGCGCTGATCAACAAGACCCCGTACCGCGCCTTCGCCCAGTCGCTGGCGGCGTTCTACCCGGACGCCATGTTCAGCAAGGCTGCGGCCGGAGGCTCGCGCGAGCTGATCGACCCGACGGCCGTGCTCGAGGAGGGCGTGATCGTCGAGCCGGGCGCCATCATCGGCCCTGAGGCCACGATCGGACGCGGCACGCGCATCGCGGCCGGCGCCGTTATCGGCTACCGGGTCGCCATTGGCCGCAACTGCTACATCGGGCCGCTCGCGACCGTCCTGCACGCCCTCGTCGGCGACCGCGTCATCATTCACCCGGGTGCCCGGATCGGCCAGGACGGCTTCGGCTTCGCTATGAGCGCCCAGGGCCACCTCAAGGTGCCGCAGGTGGGCCGCGTGATCCTGCAGGACGACGTCGACATCGGGGCCAACACCTCCATCGACCGGGGCGCCTTGAAGGACACGATCATCGGGGAAGGCAGCAAAATTGATAATATGGTCCAGATCGGGCACAACGTGGTGATGGGACGGCACTGCGTGATCGTCGGCCAGGTCGGCATCGCAGGATCGGCCGAGCTCGGCGATTTCGTCGTGATGGGCGGCCAGTCGGGCCTGATCGGTCACATCAAGATCGGCAGCGGCGCCCAGATCGCCGGTGGCGCCCATCCCAAGGACGACGTTCCGATGGGCGCCGTCATGGCCGGGACGCCGGCGCGCCCGTTCAAGCAATGGGCGCGCGAGGTCGCCGCGATCAGCCGGCTCGCCAAGCGTTCTTCGGACGGGGATGAGCCGGGCTCGGGCCAGGGCTGAGTTTTTTGTTTTCAGAATTACCCGCCTCACCTCATGAGAGGCGGGCCAAACGGAGTGAGCAAGGGATGGACGACAAGACGAAGGCGCAATCGACGACGGCAGACATCAGCAAGATCCTGAAGCTGTTGCCGCACCGCTATCCCTTCCTGCTGCTCGATCGCATCTATGACATCAACGGCGACGAGACGTGCGTCGGCATCAAGAACGTGACCATCAACGAGCCGTTTTTCCAAGGGCACTTTCCGCAGTATCCGGTCATGCCCGGCGTGCTGATCATCGAAGGTCTCGCGCAAACGGCGGGCGCGCTCTGCGTGCACAGCCTCGGCGAGGACTACAAGACCGAGCTCGTCTATTTCATGGGGATCGACAAGGCCAAGTTCCGAAAGCCGGTGCTGCCGGGCGATCAATTGCACTACCATGTGCGCAAGATCCGCAATCGTGGTCGCGTGTGGCGCTTCTTCGGCGAAGCCAAGGTCGACGGGCAGACCGTCGCCGAGGCCGAGATCAGCGCCATGCTTGCCGACACCGCCGAGGCCCGGGCTTTCGCAGCGAGCAAGAATGGCTGAGTCGAAGATCCATCCCACTTCCGTCGTCGAGGACGGCGCCAAGATTGCCGACGGCGTCGAAATCGGTCCCTTCTCGGTCGTCGGGAAGGATGTCTCGCTGGGCGAGGGCGTGGTGCTCGCGAGCCATGTGGTCGTGACCGGGCGCACGACGATCGGCGCGCGGACGCGCATCTTTCCCTTCGCATCGGTCGGTCATCAGCCGCAGGACCTCAAGTACAAGGGCGAGCCGTCGACGCTCGACGTGGGATCGGACTGCCTGATCCGCGAAGGCGTGACGCTGAACCCCGGCACCGAGGGCGGCGGCATGAGGACCACGATCGGCAACGGTTGTGCGTTTCTCGCCAATTCGCACGTCGGGCACGACTGCCACGTCGGCAACAACGTGATCTTCTCGAACAACGTCATGCTGGCCGGGCATTGCGAGGTCGGCGACTTCGCCATTCTCGGCGGCGGCGCGGCCGTCATCCAGTTCGCTCGCGTGGGCCCGCATTCCTTCCTCGGCGGCATGAGCGGGCTCGAGCAGGATCTCATCCCGTACGGCATGGCGCTCGGCAACCGCGCCTATCTCTCGGGCCTCAATATCGTGGGGCTGCAGCGGCGCGGCTTCTCGCGCAACGAGATCCACGATCTGCGCCGCGCCTACCGGCTCATGTTCGCGGCCGAGGGCACGCTGCTCGAGCGCGTGGCGGACGTGGCCGAGGAATTCAAGGATCACCCGATCGTCATGGAGATCGTGGCGTTCATCCGTGCCGGGGGCAAGCGTTCCATGTGCACGCCGAAAAACGGCAGCGAGGCGTAGGCTCACCCTCGCCCCGTCCGCTCACCGCCGGGCCGCAGACGCGCCTTACTGACCTTCAGGCCCGTTGCTGCTGCCGCCGCCGCTCTCCGAGAATTTGGTCTTGGCGGCCGCGTGCTTCTGGATCATGTCGAAATAGGCGGTGTCGTCGCCGATCGTCAGCGTCGGCGAGCAGTTCGGCGTGCAGCTATAGGACTGGCGCAGGCCGCCCTTCGTCAGGTTGACGGTGCGCACGTCGTCGCGCTGAACCACGACGCGCTGGTCCTGGATGATGTTGCGCTCGGCATCGAGGGCGATGATGTTCGTGACGCCGAAGGTCTTGCCGGTCACGACGAGCAGATTGCCGCCCTGAACGGTCACGTCCGCGATCGACGGGTTGCCGATGATGACGCTCGCCACGGGGCGCGGCAGGCGGAGAAGCTGCGACTGGTCGTAGGAGACGATCAGGTCCGCCGCCGAGGCGCCGCCGGCCAGGCCCGCCGTCATCGCGAACAGGGCGAATGCCGCGCGCGCGACACCGCGGCTTTTGGTGCGGAACGTTTCGGCATGCGTCGGCGCCATCGGGCACTCCTGTTGCTCGTCTCGCTCCATTTGGCCCCGAATGCGTAAACGAAGCTCTAACGGGTGCCCCAAACCGGCGGAATGGAACTCTTTTCAGGTTCTGACGTT
>CAYLSI010000030.1:0-5594 GCA_964386545.1 uncultured Hyphomicrobium sp. | reverse complement strand
ACCCGCTTCGAAAGACCGCGATCCCGACTGAACGGCCGGCGCGGAATCCGGCGGGCCCGCCGGATTGATCATCCAGCAACCGGAGGGTTCATGTCCTGGCTTGAGCTCTATTCGTCCACGGGGGTGCTCGCGTCCCTCGAAGTCGCGTTCCGCCTTCTCCTGGCCGTCATGCTCGCCGGCGTTCTCGGCTGGGACCGCGAGGAGAAGGACCGCCCGGCGGGGCTCAGAACGTACATGCTCGTCGCGCTCGCGGCGGCGCTGTTCACCGTGCTGACGTTCGAGATTTTCGAGACCGTCAACTTGCGCAATCCCGAAGGCAATTCGGATCCCATCCGCATCATCGAGGCCGTGACGGCGGGCGTCGCGTTCCTGGCGGCGGGCACGATCATCCAGGGGCGCAAGAGCGTCCGCGGCATCACGACGGGAGCCGGCATGTGGATGGCCGGCGCGCTCGGCGTCGCGGTCGGGGCGGGACATTATCTGCTCGCGATCTTCGCCGCGGTGCTCTCGTTCTCGATCCTGCGCTTCGCGCAGGCGCTCACGGCGCACGACGCGCGCGCGACTCCCGCCAAGTGCGAGCGCCCCAAGGATGCGACGCTGATCATCGAGGACCTAGAAGAAGAACAAACCGGCTAGCGGCGGCGAACTCGGCGTGCTTGTGACGGCGCACGGCTTCGGCCTCGACATCGAGACCCCAGAGCTCGCGCTGCCAGTCCTCGTCGACCAGGGAGGCCGTCCAGGCGTCGTCCGCGCCGAGGCGTCCGCGCACGTGGGCGAGCGCGAGGAGCGCGGAGCCGGTGATCGTCGTCATGACGTGCAGCGCCGAGAGCGTCAGCGGGTCGTAGCCGGAAATGGCGCGCGCCACGGCGTCCAGCGCCGGGGTCGGCTGCTCGACGGGCATCACGCCCTCGCGCAGCACGAAGACGGCGTCCAGCTCCTCGCGCGCCCACGCCAGCACGGGATCCCACGCTGTCCTCTGCCGTTCGACCAGCGCCTCGGGGGCCTCCGCGCGGTAGCACAGGAGATCGCTACCCGCGAACGCCACGATGTCGGCCGCCACCTCCGCGCGCCGATCCGCGACCGCATCGATGGCCGTGTTGGCCAGGCGCGTCAGCGGCATCGTCGCCGGATCGATGCGCTCGCCCTGCGCCTCCCATTCATCGGCGATGGCGCGCGCGAGCGCTTCAGTCGGCACGTCGAGCGCGCGCTTGCCGGGTGTGCGGATGGGACGCCCGTCGAGCAGCACGGCGTAGGCGCCGTCGCGGGCTTCGACGGTCACCGCCTTGTAGAAGCGCTTCGGCAGCGGGCGCGTCGCGTCCTGGCCCGGACGCTTCGGCGGGTCTTTGTCGGTCTCGTCAGGCTCGCGTGTCATGCCGTGCTTCGGATCTTGAGGAAGGTTTCGAGGATGCTTTCGAGCTCGGTGCAATCCTTGGCTACGGCGAACGCGCCCGACTGCCACAGCTCCTCGGCGGGATGATAGCCCCAGCTCACGCCGACCGGCAGCACGCCGGCGGCGGCCGCCATCTCGATGTCGAAGCTCGTGTCGCCGATCATGACGGCGTCCCCGGCGTCGATCTCCGTCTCGTCCATGGCGGTGAGCACCATCGACGGATGCGGCTTCGAGGGATTGGTGTCGGCGGTCTGGATCGTCGAGAACAGCGACGCCAGCCCTTCGCGCGCCAGCAGCGCATCGACGCCGCGGCGCGATTTGCCGGTGGCGATGCCGAGCACCACATCCGAGCGCGCGGCGAGCTTCTCGAGCGTGTCGCGGATGCCGTCGTACAGCGGCTCAGCGTGATCGGGCCTGCGCCGGCGCGCGCCGAACGCGGCCTTGTAGCTCTCGGCGATGCGGTCGACAACGTCGAGGTCGCTCGCGGGCGGCACGAGGCGCGCGACGGCGATGTCGAGCGAGAGGCCGACGACGCCGAGAATGCTTTCGCGACCGGGCGCGGCCAGGCCTTCCGCCTCGAACGCTTCGATCATCGAAGCCACGATGACGTGCTGGCTGTCCACCAGCGTGCCGTCGCAATCGAAGATGACGAGTTTCACTGCCGCCGCCCTCAGCCATCCTCGCCGTCGAAGCGACACGCGTCGAGACCCAGGAGCTCCCACGTTTCGAGCATGTGCGGGGGCAGCGGCGCCGTGACGTCGATCTTCGCCTTCCCCGCCGGATGCGGGATGATCAAGCGGCGCGCATGCAGGTGCAGCTTGTCGGCGATGTTCTCGGCGGCGGGCTCGTGATGATTGCCGGGGTACTTGTTGTCGCCCACCATGGGGTGGCCGATCATCTCCATGTGGGCGCGGAGCTGATGCTGGCGGCCCGTCACCGGCTTCAGCGACACCCACGACATCTTGTTGGCGACGCGGTCGATGACCGAATAGTGCGTCGTCGCGTGCATGGCCTCGTTCTGCTCGCCGGGGCGCGCCTTGCGCATCTTGTCGCCGTCGGGACCGGCCGCTTTCACGAGCGGCGCCTCGATCTTGCCTTGCGGCGGCTTCGGCACGCCGCGCACGAGCGCCCAGTAGGTTTTCGCCGCCGAGCGCGTCTGGAAGATCTTGCCCAGCTTGGCGGCGGCGTTGCGGTGCTTGGCGACGAGCAGCACGCCCGTCGTATCGCGGTCGAGGCGATGGACGAGGCGGGGACGGTCGCCGAAGCGGTCGACCATGCCGGCCAGCATGCCGTCGATGTGGCGGCGCGTGCCGGTGCCGCCCTGCACGGCGAGGCCGAAGGGCTTGTCGAGGACCAGGACGTCGTCGTCCTCGAACAGGATCAGGCTTTCGATCAGCGCGCGATCGGCCGCCGAGGTCGTCGGCGTTTCGGACTTGGCGCCGTCCGCTCCCTCACGCGGCGTGCGCGCGGCTTTCGGAACGCGGATTTTCGAGCCGGCTTCGAGGCGCGCGTTCGCCTCGACGCGACGCGCATCGACGCGGACCTGGCCCGAGCGCAGCAGCTTCTGCAGGTAGCCGTGCTTGATCTCGGGGAAGTGCACGCGGAACCAGCGGTCGAGGCGCATGCCCGCCTCGCGCTCCGCGACCTCGATGGTTTCAACGCGCTCGCTGACGCGGTCATTCATGGTGTGGCCTGGGGCTTCCGTGTTTCGCCCCGGTCGGGGTCCATTGCGCCCGCGCGCGGAGCGCACGTGCCGTGTCCTGAAACGATATGCGCCGCCGCCGGTTCAGCTCGGCCGCGAGCCGCTCCGCAGCGGTCCGCCGATGATCCAGCCCACCGTCCAGCCGACGATCAGCCCCGCCAGATTGACGGCCATGAACGCGAGCTGGTTGATGTTCTCGGCTTCGTCCGAGCTTTCGTACTTCATCTGCAGGGCCACCCAGTCGGCGGCGGGCCCGCTCAGAAAATGCATTGCGAGCGCCGCGCCAACGATCGCAAAGACAATGGCAACGAGATAGCGCATGGAAACCTCCGGCGGCGTTGGCTTGCCGTTCTATGACGATCTTTCGGCGCGGGACACCGCCGCTACTTCACTTCCCAGAACCAGATCTCCCCGGCGCCGGCATAGTTCGAATAGTAGCCAAGCCAGGAGAACCACTCCATGAGCCATTTCGCCGACGAGCGGTAGCCGTTCCAGACATCGATATGATCGCCGGTCGGGCGGTCGCCGTCGCTCGAACGGCGCCAATAGTCCTGGATGTAGATGATGCCGGTGCGGCCGTAGATCTTCGGATAGAAGCTCGCCGCGTCGGCGCCGACGTATTTCTCCGTGGGGCCGATGCCGTCGATCCTGGCGCGGGCGATGCCGTTCGCGAGCTGGCTGGCGTTGATGAAGTGCATCTCGTCGCGCGCGTGGACCGAGCAATGGGAGATGCCGGCGAGCTGCGACGGCTGGACGCCCGCCCGGCGCAGCGCCACGCCCATGCGGATGGCGCACTGGTTCGAAAAGACCGGGAACCCGGCGAGGATGGTCTTGCCCTCGAGGTTCGTCAGGTTGCGCGGCGCGATGCAGGGCGTCGCGACACTCTCGTTGATGGGGTGACCGCGCCAAAGGTCGTTGAATTCGATCATGAAACGCTTCCCTACTCCGACCCGTCCGCGGGCGGCTTCCGCCCGTGCCGGCCCCTCCCCGCGGGGCGGACTATAGGACGTCCGGCGGGGGGTTGGCCAGGGGATGGGAGATCCCTACGGCGCAGGTTTTCCCGATCACGGAGGTCCGGCACCCGACCCTACCGGGATCGCGGAAATTCCACGCTTTGGGCCTAATCGCCCCGCTTCTTGCGCAGGCCGTCCCAATAGGCCAGGCGCTTGCCGATCTCGCGCTCGAAGCCGCGCTCGGGCGGGTCGTAGAACTTGGGCCGGCGCTTCATCTCGTCGGGGAAGTAGTTCTGGCCCGAGAACGCGTCCGGCTGGTCGTGGTCGTAGAGGTAGCCGTCGCCATAGCCCTCCTCCTCCATGAGCTTGGTCGGCGCGTTGAGGATGATCTTGGGCGGGGCGAGGCTGCCGTGCTCCTTGGCGGCGCGCATGGCTGCCTTGTAGGCGACGTAGTTGGCGTTCGACTTCGGTGCGGTCGCCACGTAGATGACGGCTTCCGCCAGCGCCAGCTCGCCCTCGGGGCTGCCGAGGAAATCGTAGGCGTCCTTGGCGGCATTGGTGATGACGAGGGCCTGCGGATCGGCCAGGCCAATGTCCTCGATGGCCATGCGCACGAGGCGGCGCGCGATGAACAGGCGGTCCTCGCCACCGTCCAGCATGCGGCAGAAGTAATAGAGGGCGGCATCGGGGTCGGACCCGCGCACCGACTTATGCAGGGCCGAGATCAGGTTGTAGTGGCCTTCGCGGCTCTTGTCGTAGATCGGCGCGCGGCGCTGCACGAGCTTCACCAGCGCGTCGCGGTCGAGCGCCTTGGCGCCAGCCTTCACCGTTGCGAACACTTCTTCAGCAAGGTTGAGGATGGCGCGGCCGTCGCCGTCCGCCATGCCCTTCAGCGCCTCGCGCGCGTCGGCATCGAGCGGGAGCGCACGTCCCTCCTCCGTCTCGGCGCGCTTCGTGAGATCCTCCAGCGCGTCGTCGTCCAGGCGGTTCAGCGTCAGCACGGACGCGCGCGAGAGCACGGCAGCGTTGATCTCGAACGAGGGGTTCTCGGTCGTCGCGCCGACGAGCGTGATCGTGCCGTCCTCCATGTAGGGCAGGAAGCTGTCCTGCTGGGAGCGGTTGAAGCGATGGATCTCGTCGATGAACAGCAGCGTGCCGCGGCCCTGCTCGCGCCGCGCCTTGGCACGCTCGAACGCCTTGCGCAGCTCGGCCACGCCCGAGAAGATCGCCGAGAGCTGCTCGAACTCGAGCTTCGTTTCGTGCGCCAGGAGCCGCGCAATCGTCGTCTTTCCGCAGCCGGGCGGCCCCCAGAGGATGAGGCTCGGCAGGCGGCCGCTGGCGAGGAAGCGCGTCAGCGTGCCGTCGGAGCCGACGAGATGCGGCTGGCCCGCGACCTCGGACAGCTTCTGCGGACGCAGCCGGTCCGCCAGGGGACGCGGGGCGCCCTTTTCCAGACCGGCGGCTTCGAAGAGGTTGCTCATGGGGATATGTGTTTGAATTGCTCCCGGTTCGCGCAGGCCATGCTTCAACGAATTTCTTACGTGACTAG
>CAYLSI010000029.1:15569-43985 GCA_964386545.1 uncultured Hyphomicrobium sp. | reverse complement strand
ACTCGCCGCAGTGGTTCAACACCGGCCTGCACTGGGCCTACGGCATCGACGGCCCGAGCCAGGGTCACTTCTACGTCGACTTCGAGACTGGCAAGCTGACCGTCTCGGCGTCGTCGTACGAGCACCCGCAGCCGCACGCCTGCTTCATCCAGTCGGTCGAGGACGATCTCGTCAACGAGAACGGCATCATGGACCTCTGGGTCCGTGAGGCGCGCCTCTTCAAGTACGGCTCCGGCACCGGCTCCAATTTCTCGAGCCTGCGCGGCGCCAACGAGCGCCTCTCCGGCGGCGGCCGCTCGTCCGGCCTCATGAGCTTCCTCAAGATCGGCGACCGCGCGGCGGGCGCCATCAAGTCGGGCGGCACCACGCGCCGCGCCGCCAAGATGGTCGTCGTCGACGTCGATCATCCCGACATCGAGGAGTACATCGGCTGGAAGGTGAAGGAGGAGCAGAAGGTCGCCGCCCTCGTCACCGGCTCGCGCATCTGCCAGAAGCGCCTCAAGGCGGTGATGAAGGCCTGCATCAACTGTGAGGCCGACGCCGATGCTTGTTTCGATCCGGCCAAGAACCCGGCCCTGAAGCGCGCCATCAAGGACGCGCGCCGCGACGACGTGCCGATGAACTACGTCCACCGCATCATCCAGTTCGCGCGCCAGGGCTACAAGGACGTCGAGTTCTCGACCTATGACACCGACTGGGACAGCGAAGCCTATCTCACCGTCTCGGGCCAGAACTCGAACAACTCCGTGCGCGTGACGGACGAGTTCCTGAATGCGGTCGAGGAGGACAAGGTGTGGGCGCTGACGTCGCGTCTCAACAACAAGACGGTGAAGACGCTGCGCGCCCGCGATCTCTGGGAGCAGATCGGCTATGCCGCGTGGGCGTCCGCCGATCCCGGCATCCAGTTCCACACGACCATCAACGACTGGCACACGTGCCCGAAGTCCGGCCCGATTCGCGCATCGAACCCGTGCTCGGAGTACATGTTCCTGGACGACACGGCGTGCAACCTCGCGTCCCTGAACCTGCTCACGTTCCGCAACCAGGACGACAAGCGCTTCAACACCACCGACTTCGAGCATGCCTGCCGGCTCTGGACGATCGTGCTCGAAATCTCGGTGCTGATGGCGCAGTTCCCCTCGCGTCAGATCGCCGAGCTCAGCTACCGCTACCGCACGCTCGGCCTCGGCTTCGCCAACATCGGCGGCCTGCTGATGGCGTCCGGCATCCCCTACGACTCGGCCGAGGGCCGCGCGATCTGCGGCGCGATCTCCGCGCTGATGACGGGCGTCTCCTATGCCACGTCGGCGGAGATGGCCGGTGAGCTCGGACCCTTCCCGGGCTACGAGCCGAACCGCGCCGATATGCTGCGCGTCATTCGCAACCACCGCCGCGCGGCCTACGGCGAAGCACAGGGCTACGAGCAGCTCTCGACCGCGCCCGTGCCGCTCGACGCCAAGAACTGCCCCGATCAGAACATCGTCGTCGCGGCCCAGGCGGCCTGGGACGTCGCGCTCGATCGCGGCCAGAAGTGGGGCTACCGCAACGCCCAGTCGACGGTGATCGCGCCGACCGGCACGATCGGCCTCGTCATGGACTGCGACACGACGGGCATCGAGCCGGACTTCGCGCTCGTGAAGTTCAAGAAGCTCGCCGGCGGCGGCTACTTCAAGATCATCAACCGCGCCGTGCCGGAAGCTCTCCGCGCGCTCGGCTATCGCGAGAGCCAGATCGCCGAGATCACGGCCTACGCCGTCGGCCACGGCTCGATCGCGCAGGCCCCCGCCATCAATCACGGCTCGCTTACCGCGCGCGGCTTCACGCCGGACGCGCTGCAGAAGATCGAGGCGGCGCTCGGCACCGCCTTCGACATCAAGTTCGTGTTCAACCGCTGGACGCTGGGCGACGAGTTCCTGACCGGCACGCTCGGCATCCCGGCCGCCAGGCTCGACGACCCGGCCTTCGACCTGCTCGTGCACCTGGGCTTCTCCAAGCGCGACATCGAAGCCGCCAACGAGCACGTCTGCGGCGCCATGACCCTGGAAGGCGCCCCCCACATCAAGGCCGAGCATCTGCCGGTGTTCGACTGCGCCTCGCCGTGCGGCCGCAAGGGCAAGCGCTACCTCTCGGTCGCGAGCCACATCCACATGATGGCGGCCTCGCAGCCGTTCATCTCGGGCGCCATCTCGAAGACCATCAACATGCCGAACGAGGCGACCGTCGACGACTGCAAGGAGAGCTACATGCTGTCCTGGCGCCTCGCCCTCAAGGCCAACGCCCTCTACCGCGACGGCTCCAAGCTCTCGCAGCCTCTGAACGCGCAGGTGCTCGGCGACGACACCGACGAGCAGGACGAGGCCGCCGAGCAGATGACGGCCGACAAGCCGCAGATCCAGCGCATCATGGCGGCGGCCGAGAAGATGGCCAAGCGCGTGACCGAGCTCGAGGCCGAGCTCAAGCGCGCCAATGAGCACCGCGAGCGCGCCAAGATGCCCGGCCGCCGCAAGGGCTACACGCAGAAGGCCTCCGTCGGCGGCCACAAGGTGTATCTGCGCACCGGCGAGTACGACGACGGCGCCCTGGGCGAGATCTTCATCGACATGCACAAGGAAGGCGCCGCCTTCCGCAGCTTGATGAACAACTTCGCCATCGCCATCTCGCTCGGCCTGCAGTACGGCGTGCCGCTGGAGGAGTACGTGGAGGCGTTCACCTTCACGCGCTTCGAGCCGGCGGGCCTCGTGCAGGGCAACGAGACGATCAAGAACGCGACGTCGATCCTCGACTACATCTTCCGCGAGCTGGCCGTCTCCTACCTCGGCCGCAACGACCTCGCGCACGTCGATCCGCGCGAGATCGTGGGCGAGACGGGCCTCGGCTCGTCCGACGAGGAGACCGACGAGCAACTCGCGCTCGACCTGCCGGAGAGCGTCACGAAAGTGGTGTCGAAGGGCTTCATGCGCGGCAACCTGCGCCTCGCCTCGAGCGGACGCGGCACGGGCGACATGGCGAGCACGTTCGCCCAGTTGCACGGCAGCGTCGGCGACAGCTATCCCGTCACGGAAGGCGCGACCGCGCTCTACGCCAGCGAAGGCGCAACCGCCCTCAAGGCCGACACCGAGGTCATGTACCGCCGCACGACGGTGCAGGAGACGCAGGTCGTCGCGACCAAGCGCTCCGCCAACGATCGTGTCGCGGAGGCACGGCTGCGCGGCTACGAGGGTGTCTCGTGCTCCGAGTGCCAGAACTTCACGATGGTGCGAAACGGCACCTGTCTGAAGTGCGATACGTGCGGCGCGACGAGCGGCTGCAGCTAAAAATTAAACGGGCGGGTCCGAAAGGCCCCGCCTTTTTTGTTTAGTACAGCGTGTGGAGAACAGCGAATGGCAACGAACCACGAAGACACCGGCGCAACACCTCGCAGCGCGGATGAATGCGAGCGCATAGGTGCGTATCTCCGCCGAACCGCCGGATGCGACAACGAAGATCGCCTACCTGCTATTTTGATTGTTTTGGATCGCGCTCGTGAAAACGTGCCTGAGCTAAGCGGACTGCTACTGACAGTACGCCCAGCGCCGATGATGGAGACCAAGCGAGGCACGGCTAATCCCGATGACCGGGAAATTGAAATCAGCGAAGAAGACCTAGACGGCGTCGTTGCTGATGAGCCCGAAATCCGGTTCACGCTCGCCCACGAGTTGGTTCATGTCCTTCTCCATACTGGGCAGGGCAAATTCTTCCGGATGACGGATGGCAATATCGTTTACCCCTTCCTACGAGAAGACGATCGCCGAGCCGAGTGGCAAGCTGACAGGATTGCGAGGGCAATGTTAATGCCTCCCGCGATGGTCGCTAGGGCGAAAAGCGCGCGTGAACTCGCCAGTATGTCTGGAAGCCCATTGGCTCAAGCTTTCGCCCGCATCCAGGAACTGACCGCGCACCAAGGCAAGGCTACCCCCAAAAGTGTCCTTGGCGAGCTTTCTAAGTTTCGCTTAAGCACAGCATCTTCCCCAAATGAGATCCTCAAACTTCAGGCCGAGTCCGAGAAGCTTCGACTTTGGAATAACCTTCCAAAGGTGCAGGGCGAGCAGCCCCAACAGGTTCGCATGTGCGGGAAATACCAAATCTTCTGGAAGGAGTTCGGGCAAATGACAGGCTGTGGCTGGTTCATCGAAGATAGCCAAATCCACGCTTATTACGAGCGCTATGACATTTAGCGAACGCGGGTCCACACTGGACCCGCCCTTTTGATTCCCACCGGCCGGCAGGGCGCGGCCCAACGATAGATGTTTCGAGGAGAGGCGACGCAGACGCAAACGGGAAAGGATCTCGACGAATGGACGCTGCCTCACGCACTGCAAATCCCTTCGAGCTTCTCGAACTGCCCGACGGCCGCTGGTACGTGGCCCGCTTCGCCGCCACGGTCGGCGAGGCCTTGATCGCCGGATCGTTCGCCCGGCCACCCTCGTCTGCCGATCCCCACACCGCAGCCGCGAGCCCGGTCGGGCTCTACGCAACACGCGACGAAGCGGAGATCGCCATCCAGCGCGCCGGGCCGCGCCGCGATCCCCTCGCGCCCTTCGCATCGTGGTTCAGTCGCGGCTGACGCCGGGAAGCGGGGACGGTCGTCGTCCACACCCGTCCCCGCAATTCACAGCCCCGATTGTCCACACCTGTGGATCACGGCCGTCGCGCCTGAGACATCTGCTCGGAAAAGAGCAATATATCGAAAGGGCTAGATCGAGCGCGGGGCCGCAGTTGAACGGCGCGGCGCACGTCCGGTCCTCGCAAGGTCTGTCAACGGCGGCAGATCGTTTTCGCGCGATCGGTCTGCAGGGTTTCGCAGGGCAGCCGCGGCGGAAACCGCGTCACGCGCCTCTCAAGGCGCGCCCACCTGTACGGCGTCCCGAGTGCGAGTTGCGTTGCGTGGAGCCGTCAGGCGTTCGAAGTCGCAAAGCGTATCTGTCGCCGCGTATCTGTCCCCAGCGTACCTGTCTCCCGCGTATCTGCGTCCATCAGCGTTTGAGTTCGAAAGCCGGGGCCGCTTTGCCCGGGCCGGTCGGAACGCGCAGCGCCCGTCGGATCTGCTCCGTCGCGCCGCGCCGGAGTTCGCCCGCCCGCAAAGCCGATCCGGACTTCGAGCCCGGGGTGCGATGTGCCTCGCCCCGCGCTGATGCCCAATCCCGGCCCGAATCGTAGCATTATCAGGGTTCGGACAAACTGAAGTCGTTGCATGAAGCGTTCGCAAGTCTCGCCCAGCGGCCTCTTGCTTACGGAAACGGAGTTTTTCATGTCGTCCGCAGGCCTCACGGCCCCCGCCGTTGTCTATCTCCTGGCCGACCACCTCGACGCCGCGCTCGCCGCGGGCGAGGATCTCCTGAAATCGCAGTTGAGCTGGAACGGCGGCGATGCGCGCCTGGCCGACGGCTTGAACGAGCAGCGCCGCCAGGAGCGTGCCGCGCTCGAGGACGCTCGCAGCCTCGAAATGGTGCTGCTGGCCCGCATCCTGAAATCGCGCGACTGCGCCCAGGAGCTCGCCAAGACCGACAGCTACTTCAAGCTCGTGACCCGCCTTTACACGAGCGGCACCGAGATCGTCGCCGAGGCCGCAAGCGAGCTGGCCGACGAAACCGCCCAGGCGTTCGACGCCGGCGATGGCGTCACGGGCTATCTGCGCTCGCGCGGGTTGATCGACGCCGATGCGGCCGCCCCCCTCGAAGCGTCGTCGCTCGCGATCACCGAGCAGTACCGGGTCGCCGGCCGCATGGCGTTGGGCCCGCTGCTGGATCTCGTCGCGATGTTCCTCGACACGCTCGAAACGCACTACGATCTCTACGATCAGCCCCAGCGCGCCGCCGCGGCCTCGGCCGCCGCCAACGCCGCGAGCTCCACCTCGACAGGCGCGCTCGTCTGAGATCCGCCGCAGGGCGAAGCCGCAAAGGCAAAACGGAAAAGAAAGAGGCCGTCCCGCGCGAGCGAGACGGCCTTTTTTAGAGGACAGCCGGGATCAGCCGTCGTTGCCGGAGCCGTAGCCCAGGCCGGCCTGGCGGGCCCGCGGCTCCTGCGGCGCAAGCCGCTGGATGCCCGCAAACGTATGGCGCGAGAACACGGACATGTCGTTCGTGCCGTCCTGCGTGACGTAGCGCTTCTTCGTCGGAACGGGGGCGCTCACCACCGCGACCACGGCCTGATCCTTGCGGACGACCTTCTTGCGCTGCTGGTTGCGGACCGCCACGCGATAGGCGCGCGAGTTGCGCTGCGCGACTCGCTCAGACCGCGGCTTGGACGGCGCCACGTCGACGATCGCCTTCGTCGCGGGCGCTGCCGTCACGAGGCTCGCGACCTTGACCGGCTGGGCGGCAGCCGGAGCCGGCGTCGCCGCCGCCACCGTCTGTACCGTCTCCGTGACCGGCTTGGCCGAAGCGAGCAACGCTGCCGGGATGACCGGCGCGGCACCGCTCTGCGTGCCGCTCGCACCCGCGACCTGCGTCGGGTTGCCGGCGCCGAGGCCCGTCGGACCCAGCGGCGAGTCCAGCCCGGCGACCATGTAGGCCGTGTGCGCGCCGCTCTGGGCGTCGTCGAGGCTCGCGAACTGGCCGATGTAGCCCGGCACCTTCGGGTAGCTGCGGTTGCGCTTGTAGGTCGCCTCCTCCTTCGTCGGCGCGGAGATCACGCGGACCTTGAGGTTGGCGACGCCGCGCCCCTTGAAGCCCAGGACCTCGGCGGCCTTGATCGAGACGTCGAGCTTGCGGTTGCCCCAATAGGGGCCGGCGTTGTTGATGCGCAGCACGACCGAGGCGCCGGTGTCGGGCGCCCAGACGAGCAGCGTCGTGCCGTCCGGGTAGACCGGGCTTGCGGCGTTGTCCGGCCGGTCGTGGTGGAACGGCTCGCCCGACGACGTGAGGCCGCACGGGTTGTAGCGGTCGCGCTTGCAGGAATCGTAGTGGGAGGCCGAGACCGTCTCGTCCTTGCCGATCAGGGCTTTGGTTTCCGCGATGGTCTTCACGCGGTGGCATTTGCCGTAAAAGCAGTAGCTCTTGCCGGGCGTCTTTGCCTCGGCCGCGCCACCGGCCACGAGAGCCGCTCCGAGCACCGGCGCCAAAACTCCCGTCGCGATCTTACGGGCCCCCCACGGCGCGAGCCGGTTAAAACGGGTTCGCATCGATCTGCTCCATCTGTCTGTTGGTACTGAACATCCACGCGAGCGGCTTCCCCCCGCCCGTTAACGCTGTGGTGGCGCACAAGAGCAGCGGCAAAGATGGCGAGCGACAGGCAACGTTGCCGCACACCACGACACGAATTTGAATGATTCTAAATCAGCTCGCGCTCGGCGAGTGTCTCCGCAAGGAGCGCCCGTGCCTCCTCGAGGCGGACCCGGTCGGCGCTGCGCAGCACCAGCTCGGTCCGATAATGCCCATCGGCGAAAGAGGGATAGCTGCCCATGGCGACGTCGGGGAACGCCGCCTGATGCGCCGCGAACAGATCGGCGATCTCGCCTTCAGGCCGTCCGAGGACAATCGAAACGCTGTGTATTTTCGGGCCCGTCCTGAGCTGTTCTGTCGCAGCGTCGAGCATCGATTTCATGATGTCGGGCACGCCTGCGAGCACGAAAACGTTGCCGATGCGGAAGCCCGGCGCCGCCGAAACCGCGTTCGCAATGAGCTCGGCACCCTCCGGAACGCGCGCCATCCTGAGTCGCGCGGGCGTCAGCGCGATGCCCCGCGCCGCATAGATCGGCTCCATCATGGCGACCGCGCGCGGGTTGATATCGACCGGCACGCCGAACGCCAATCCCACGCTGTCGGCGGTGATGTCGTCGTGCGTCGGGCCGATCCCGCCGGTCGTGAAGACATAGGTGTAGCGGCCGCGCAGCGCGTTGACGGCCTCGACGATGTCCTCGCTGCGATCGCCCACGATGCGGACCTCGGAGAGCACGATCCCGATCCCCGTCAGATGATCCGCCAGGGTGCCGATGTTGCGATCCTTGGTCCGGCCGGACAGGATCTCGTCGCCGATGACGACGAGCCCGGCGGTCACGGTCTCGCTGCCCTGCGCGGTCGTCTCCCCGTCACTCATGGCCCACCACTTTCTTATGCGTCCACTCTCTTATGCGTCGCCGCGCCGGATCGTATCACGCCCCCAAATCCCGGCGACAGCCCCCGCCAATCCGACCACCCGCCGACAGACCCATTGCGCCCGGCGGCGTCCCGCCATAAGTCTCGCGGCCCATGAAGTTTCCTTCTCCCCTTCAGCGCGGCCGCCTGGTCAAGCGCTACAAGCGCTTCCTCGCCGACGTGCTCCTCGACGACGGCACCGCCGTCACGGCCACGTGCCCGAACACCGGCTCCATGCGCGGCCTCACCGAGCCGGGCTCTCCGGTCTGGCTGTCGGTCAGCACGAGCCCGACGCGCAAATACGCACACACCTGGGAGATCGTGGAAGCGGATCTCGGTGAGGGTCCGGTCCGCGTCGGCATCAACACCAATCACCCGAACCGCATTGTGGCGGAGGCCATCGCCGCCGGCCTGATCCCCGAGCTCGCGGGATACGCGATCCTGCGGCGCGAGGTGAAGTACGGCGCTTCGAGCCGCATCGACATCCTGCTCGAAGACCCCGTGCACGGCCTCGCCTATGTCGAGATCAAGAACGTGCATCTCTCGCGCACGCCCGGCCTCGCCGAGTTCCCCGATTCCGTGACCGAGCGCGGCGTGAAGCACCTGGAGGAGCTGACGGCCATGGTCGCGGCCGGCCATCGCGCCGTGATGGTCTATCTCGTTCAGCGGGCGGACGCGGCCAGCTTCACGTTCGCCGCCGACATCGACCCGCGCTACGCCGCCGCCTTCCGCAAGGCCCAGGCCGCCGGCGTCGAGGCCATCGTGCTTGCCTGCACGGTCACGCCGGAAGACATCTCAATCAGCCGCGCCATCCCGCTGAAGTTGCACGACGACGTCGGATAGTCTCGACCGCCCTTTTGCGCGCGGACAATTTTTTTTGGAACGATCACCCTTCCCGCCGGATTCCTGCCCTAGCCAGCGTTCTCCAACGACCTGCGAAGGCTCGCCGGGGCGCAGGCAGGGATAAGAGAGGTGCGAATGAGCAGACTGATATGGACGGGCGCACTCGCCATGTTCACGGCAATGGGCCTCGCAGCCGCCAACGCGGCTCCGGGCTATTCGACCGCGAACGTGAATATGCGCACAGGCCCCGATATCGATTTTCCGGCTGTCGAGGTCATTCCCGAGGGCGAGCCGGTCAACATCCGGGGCTGCCTGGACGACGAATCCTGGTGCGACGTGACCTGGGACGGCCAGCGTGGCTGGGTCTACAGCGAGTATCTCGCCTTCGAGCAGCGCGGCCGCTACGTCTCGCTGCCGGACGTCGGCCTCGCCGCGTTCAGCATCCCCATCGTGCGCTTCAGCGCCCACGACTATTGGGACCGGCACTATGTGGGCCGTCCCTGGTACAAGGATCGCAAGCGCTGGTATGCCTTCAAGCCGCGCCCGCGGCCCGGCTGGCATCGCCCGCCGTCCGGCAAGCGCACGCCCGGCTGGTGGCGCAAGGACTATCGCTCGCCCGTCGGCATGAGACCGCCGCCGGATCAGAACTGGCGTCGCCCCGATCGCGGACCGAACCGCGGCGGGCCGCAAATGGGCGGACCCAACCGCGGCCCTGGCGGCCCGAACCAGGGACCGCCGCGCGGGCACGACCGTCATCAGATGCCCCCGCGCTGAGACCTGAGACAAACGAGAAGCGCGGCACTTTCGGTGCCGCGCTTCTTCTTTTGCAGGACGCGTCTTTAGGGCGCGCCGTATCCCGCCCTCGAGCCGAGGCCTACTCGGCCGCCTCGCGGTGGGCCGAGAGCACCTGATCGGCGAGCCGGCCGGTGAGCTCCGCCAGATGATCGAACCTCGCGCTGAACGTGCCGACGCCGGACGTCGCCGACCGCAGCTCCACGATCAGGTCCTCCATCTCCGCCGCCGGAATGTGCGCCGACACCACGTCCCATCCCGGCCATCCCGGACGGCTGTCGAAGCCGAGGATCTGGCCGCGCCGCTGCGGGATCATGCCGTTGACGCGCGCGGTCGCTTCGGACGGAACCGAAATGTCGACCGCCATCACGGGCTCGAGCAGCACGGGCTGGCACTTGGGCATGCCTTCGCTCATCGCGAGCCGCCCCGCCTGGCGGAATGCCATGTCGGAGCTGTCGACCGTGTGATAGGAGCCGTCCGTCAGCGTCACGGCGATATCGACGACGGGGAAGCCCAGCGGCCCGTGCTTCATGTACTCCGTCACGCCGATCTCGACCGAGGGGATGAACTGCCGGGGCACCACGCCGCCCGTGATCGTCTCGCTGAACGCGAAGCCGGAGCCGCGCGGCTGCGGTGCGATCGTCAGCACCACGTCGCCGAACTGGCCATGCCCGCCGGACTGCTTCTTGTGGCGCCCGCGGATCTCGGTCGATTTGCGGATCGTCTCCTTGTAAGGCACCTGCCGCTTGTTGCGCTCCACGACGACGCCGTACTTGCGCTGCAGCCGCTCGAACGCGACGCGCAAGTGCATCTCGCCCTGCCCTTTGAGCAGAACCTGATGCGTCTCGCTGTTGTGCTCGACGGAGAGCGAGGGGTCTTCTTCGACGAGCTTGGCCAGCGCCGACGAAAGCTTCACCTCGTCCTTGCGGTCCTTGAGGCCGATGCCGAACGCCAGCACCGGCTCCGGCACCTCCGGACCCGCCACCTGCACGATTCCCGACTTCTCGGTCGTGAGCGTCGTTCCCGTGCGCACCGGATCGAGCCGGCCGAGTGCCACCGTATCGCCGGCCTCCGCGGCCCCGCGCTTGATCGCTTCGTCGCCCTTCATGGTGAAGACGCCGGCGACGCGATCCTCGTTCGCTCCTCCGCCCGTCACCGTCGCGCCGTCCGCGATCGATCCCGTGAGCACCCGCGCGAGCGACAGCTTGCCGCCGTGGCCCGTGTAGAGCGTCTTGAAGACGTAGGCCGCGCTCTTGGCGTTCTCGAGCTTGAGACGGCGCGCCGTCGTCGCGACGAACGGCGCCTCGTGCCGCAGCGCCTTGAGCAGCCGCAGGATGCCGTTGCCGTTCTGCGCGCTGCCGAGCAGCACGGGGCAGATGAGCCCGTCGCCGAACTCGCGCGAAAGGTCGCCGAACACGAGGTCGTTCTCGGGCGGCAGGTCCGACAGCAGCTTCTCCATCAGCGCATCGTCGTAGTCGGCGAGCTGCTCCAGCATGTGGAAGCGGGCTTCCTTCTCGCGATCGAGATCGGAGGCCTTGAGCTCGACCATCTCGGAGGGCGCGTTCTTGCGGAACAGGAAGGCGCGCTCGAGCGCGAGGTCGATGAAACCGGCCGCGACGCCGTTTTCCCAGATCGGGATCTGGCGCAGCACGAGCGGCTTGGTGGAAGCCGGCTGAAGCGCCGGAATGATTTCACGGATGGGGGTGGAGCACGCGTCGATCTTGTTCAGGAACAGCAGGTGCGGGATGCCGCGATCCTCGAGCTGCTTCAGGATCACTTGCAGAGCCGGCACGCGCTTCGGATCGGGCTCCGAAACGACGACGGCCGCATCGCATACGGTCAGCGCCTCGGCGCCCTCGCGCTGGAACTCGACCGAGCCCGGGCAATCGATGAACGTGAACGTGTCGCCCATGAAGCTGGCGTCGGCCAGATTGAGCTGCACGCTCATGCCGTGTGCGCGCGCCTCGGGCGACGCATCGCCCACGGTCGAGCCCTCGGCCGTCGTTCCGGCCCGCACGATGCCGCCGGTGCGCGCCAGGATGGATTCGAGCAGCGTGGTCTTACCGGAAAGAAACGGCCCGATCAGCG
The DNA here is from genome assembly GCA_964386545.1 of uncultured Hyphomicrobium sp. Classification (GTDB taxonomy): domain Bacteria; phylum Pseudomonadota; class Alphaproteobacteria; order Rhizobiales; family Hyphomicrobiaceae; genus Hyphomicrobium_C. The sequence continues at coordinate 32,151 of CAYLSI010000029.1, read as the reverse complement.
CGATGCACCGCGCGCCTCGACCGGATGGCTCGCCGCCGGCACCCGCATGTGTGGTGCCCCTTGGGCGTTCGGATTGCCCCATGGTGTCCTCCTTCCCGCTTCCCGGATTTTACCGATCCGGGTTGAGCGCTACGAGGCGCGAGCCGATGCACGTGTCGCACATCCCCCCGCGCCTCTCGAAGGAGCGCGACAGGGACGATGGTCGCCCCGGGACCGTCGCGTTGCAAGAGCCTTTGATAGGAAAAGACGAACGAATCTTGGCCGGGCCGCCGTCTCCTCCCGCAATACGGACCCGTCCGTACGTTCTATTGCGGCGCAATAAGTATTCGCACCTGCGGAAGCACTTTTCGTGATCTTTATTTCGAAAAATTACTTGCTTGGTAATCGTCTCAGCAGCATCATGAAAGTGTCAGCTTGGGCGGATAAACTGCTCGTAGGTGATGGTCCAGAGTGGCCGAGCGTAACAAAGAAAAGTGCCGGGAGAGGCAGAGCTAGGCGGTCGAGATCGGGCGATTAAGGCGGAACCAATCGCCCGGTGTTTCGCTTATGCTGCAGGAGGACGCCTCACATGATGAGTACCGATTCATTGACGAAGTCGCTTGCCAAAGCAGCCGATGCCGCCGGCTATGCCATGGCGGCCTCGGAAGAGGATATGACGGACTGGACTCGCCGCCCTGACGTCGCCCTTCGGAATGGCCACATCGCAGCCGCCAGCGCCGCACGGCGCATGTCGCTGCCCTTCGCTCGGTTCGAGCACTGGGTCGCGCATATGCTGTCGCTGTCGGAGCTTCGCGCGCACGCGCCCCGCGCGCTGCTGCCGAGCCGCTGAGCCTCTTCACATCTTGGTCGTTCCATGGCGAGCGGGCGTGAAAGCCCGCTCGATTCTTTTTTGCGCGGACATCGCCGGAGCATGTCCCGTCCGTACGGGAGAGAGCGACCGTATCCGCGTGGTGCCACCGGAATTGACACCCTCCTATCGGCCTCCCAAATTGAACGCAGCACACGAGGTGGGTTGGACCTCGCGCGCAGAGCAGGTTGAACGGGAGGAGCCGCTAATGAAACGAAGCCTGGTTGCCATTGCCGCCGTCATGATCAGCGCGACGGCCGTCGTCGCCCAGAACACGACGGTCATCAAGGAGCGGCAGGATCACCTGAAGGCGATGGGCGATGCGACCAAGCCGGCGCGGGCCATGTTCAAGGGCGAGGAGGATTTCGATCTCGCCAAGGTCCAGGCCGCGCTGAAGACGATCCAGGAGAAGACCGCGCTGCTGCCGGCCCTGTTCCCGGACGACTCCAAGACCGGCGGCGACACCGAGGCGCTCCCGATCATCTGGGACGAGAAGGCCGATTTCGAGGCGCGCTTCAAGAAGCTCGGTGACGCCGCAAAGGCCGCCGAAGCCTCCATCACCGACGAAGCCTCCTTCCCCGACACCTGGAAAGAGGTGATGGGCAACTGCAGCGCCTGCCATAAGAAGTATCGCAAGCCGAAATCCTGATGACGGCGCCCGCTCCGCACACCGCCCCGGCGCGCGTTCCCGTCTGGGATCTCCCGACGCGGCTGTTCCACTGGACGTTGCTCGCCCTCGTCGTGTCGGCGTGGATCACTTACGAGTTCGCCGAGCGGCTGGGCGACGAGACGCTGGTCTGGCATCGCGCCAACGGGCTCGCCATCCTGACGCTGCTGGTCTGGCGGCTGCTGTGGGGCGTGTTCGGCTCCTCGACGGCCCGCTTTGCCGGCTTCGTGCGGGGCCCCGCCCGCGCGCTCGCCTATGTCCGCGGCCTCACGGCAGGCCATGGCGCGCCGTTCCTGGGCCACAACCCGCTCGGCGCGCTGATGGTGATCGCGCTGATCGTGACGCTGCTGGCGATGGGGACGTTCGGCCTCTTCGCCACCGACGACAACGACCTCGTCGGCGGGCCGCTCTACCGGCTGGTCAGCGAAGCCGGCAACGCGACCGCGACGCGTCTGCACGGCCAGCTCTTCAACTATGTGCTGCTGCCGCTCGTTGCGCTCCACGTCACGGCCAACGCGCTCTACACGGTCCTCAAGAAGGAGCCGTTGATCCAGGCGATGGTCACGGGCCGCAAGCCGGCCGCGGCCTACGCCGACGCGCCGCACGCGGAGATCGTGCCGTATGCGGGCCTCAGGGCGCTGCTGTGCCTGGGCGCGGCCGCCGCCATCGTGCTCGGCGGCATTCTCGCGCTCGGCGGAAACCTCACGCTGAGATAACGAAAAAACGAACGGCCGCCCGAGACCACGGGCGGCCGTTCGTGTGTCTCGAAAAAGCGCCGGGCGGTTACGTCAGGTTCCCGCAGAAGCGCTGGATGCGCGTGCACGCTTCCGTCAGCGCTTCCGTGGAGGTCGCATACGAGATGCGGAACGCGGGCGATCCCTCGAAGGCCGCGCCATGCACCACCGCCACGCCCTCGTCCTCGAGCAGCGCGGTGACGAAATCCTCGTCGGTCTTGATCGTGACGCCCTTGGGCGTCGTCTTGCCGATCGCGCCGGCGCAGCTCGGATAGACGTAGAAGGCGCCTTCCGGCTTCGGGCAGTTGAGGCCCTTCGCCTGGTTCAGCATGCCGACCACGAGATCGCGGCGCTGCACGAACACCGCGTTGTTGCGCGCGATGAAATCCTGCGGACCGTTGAGCGCCTCGACGCCCGCCCATTGCGTGATCGACGTCGGGTTCGAGGTCGACTGCGACTGCAGCTTGCGCATGGCCTCGATGAGCTTCACCGGCCCCGCCGCGTAGCCCAGCCGCCAGCCCGTCATGCAATAGGCCTTCGACAGGCCGTTCATCGTGAGCGTGCGGTCGTAGAGACCGGGCTCCACCTGCGCCGGCGTGAAGAACTCGAGGCCGTCGTAAAGCAGGTGCTCGTACATGTCGTCCGTCAGAACCCACACGTGCTGGTTCTTCGGCCGCATCAGCACGTCCGTCAGCGCCTTGAGGTCCGCACGCGAATAGGCGGCCCCCGTCGGATTCGACGGCGAGTTGAGGATCAGCCACTTCGTTTGCGGCGTGATCGCCTTGTCGAGCACGTCGGGCCTCATCCGGAAGCCGTCCTCGATCCGCGTGGTCGCGAACACGGGCTTGCCGCCGCCGAGCAGCACGATGTCGGCGTACGAGACCCAGCACGGCGCGGGAATGACGACCTCGTCGCCCGGATTGAGCGTCGCCAGCAGCGCATTGTAGAGCACCTGCTTGCCGCCGGTGCCGACCGACACCTGCGCGGGCGTGTAGTCGAGGCCGTTGTCGCGCTTGAACTTGGCGACGATCGCCGCCTTGAGCTCGGGGATGCCGTCCACGTCCGTGTATTTCGTGCGGCCCTCGTTGAGCGCCTTGATCGCCGCCTGTTTGATGTTGTCGGGCGTGTCGAAGTCCGGCTCGCCCGCCGAAAGGGAGATGATGTCGCGGCCCTGCGCCTTGAGCTGGCGGGCCTTCATCGAGACGGCGATGGTCGCGGAGGGCTGGATTCGGTTCAGGCTGTCGGCAAAAAAGCCCATGGGAAGCTCTTTCGAAGAGGGGATGTCTGGATGTGGTGCAGTGCAACGCGGCGCGGACGCTAGCTCCGGGCCGGGGCAGATTCAATACGCCGTTGGGCGAGCCACCACGTTTATTGCGGTGCAGTGCGGAGGGAACCCCCTTTCGGGAGGCCGCGCCCGCATGCCGCGCCGCCGGGGCGCCCTGTGTTGGCAACACCACACGTTTCGGTAATGTTTTCTGAACTAAGTAAAAGCCCTTAATCGCCACAATTGGAGCAAACCCGCGCCACAGCAAGGGTTTGAGATGATTGCGGATCACGACGTGGCGGATTCGCCAGAAAGGAGATCAGCACCCATGCAGCGCCTGAGGCTTTCCCCGGTTTTCCGGAAGCATTTGCCGGATCTGGTCGCGGGAGCGGCTGTTTTCGCCCTCATGGTCGGCCTGACCGGCTGGCACATCGGCATCGCGCTGGCTTCCGACGGCTCGCTCGCGGCCGACATGGACCGGAATGCCTCCGCTGTGCTCCTGGCCGGCGCCGTCGCCGCTATGGCGGTGTTCAACATGGCATTTTTTCGCCATCTCCGCCGTGTACACGCCTCTCCGAAGAAAGCGAAACGGCAATCCGACCGGCTCCCGCCCGCGTAACAGGGAGGCGGAACGAAAAACGCCGGATAAGGTCGTCACCCGGCAGACGGGCGCTGCGTGAGGCTCGCCCTCGAACCCGGACCGGGATATAAGCGTTGCAACGTATCGATTGAGAGAGACTGCCGATTAGAAGTCGCCAAAGGGCTCCCATCATGTCCCTCCGCCACTTGCTCCCCCTGTCGCCGGCCGCGCGCGTAGGCACGCTCCTTTCGCTGCTCGCCGCCGCCGCCTTTGGGATCGCGCTCTCGAACACGGAAAACGTTGTCGCCAAACAGTTTACGGTCGCTCTGGAGCAGGCTCCGGGCACCGCCCTCGCCCAGTCCGGCGACCACCTCGTATCGGGCAGCGAAGCCTACTGGCTGGCCGCCAAGCAGCGCCCCGACACGGCGGACGCCGCCTATGAGCCGGCCGCATGGGCGCCCCTCCCGGGCGGCCTCAATGCCGGCGACCGCATCACCATTTCGAGCGGCAAGTCCGAGCGCGTTCTCGAGGTGGTCGCCGTCTCGCCCGTCGACACGGCCGTCGGCACCACCAACGCTCCGGGCCATGTCGCCGTCACCTGCCGCGACCTGAGCACGCCGAACCGCCAGCTCGTGACATTCCTGATGCCGGAAGGCGCGACCCTCGCGGCCCGCAAGGCCGGACGGACTCTCTGAACCAGCTTCCTGGGATGATTTGCAGCGCGCGCGGCTACGGCCTCGCGCGTTTGCTTTTGTTGCCGTACGAACCCACGCCGACACCAAGCGCGCGGCGCCGCAAGCCCGCCCGTTGCACCCCTAGCCGCGCTGCCTATTATGGCGCCAGCGACGCGGGCATGGGCCCCGGCGCATCGAAACGCGCCGGCAGACGGGAGTTCGCGGTATGAGGCTCAATCCCCCGACAATCTTGATCTTCTTGATCTCGTTTGTGCTCGCGACGCTGGCGCTCATCACCAAGCTCGGCTTCATTCCCGTGCCGCGCTATCTCCCGCACCAGGAGTTCTGGCTCGCCATCACGGCGTACTTCACGCTGATGGTCGGCAACCTCGTCCGCGGGCTCTGAGGCCCCCTCGCCGCCGCGAAAGCCGCCGCACGCGAACCCGTCTCACCACGCAATCGGCTTGCGGTCGCGGAAGAACCCGCCCGTCGGCCCGTCGCTCGGCAGCGTCGCGAGCCAGACGGCCGTATCCGCGCCTTCCTCGGGAGAGCGGTCCGCGTTCGCCCCGCCCATGTCGGTGCGCACCCATCCGGGGCACATGGCGTTGACCTTGATCGACCCGTTGCCGAGCTCCGCCGCCGCGATCCGCGTCAGCCCATTGAGCGCCGTCTTGGACATCCGGTAGGCCGGGTATCCGGCACCCATCTCGGCGAGCTGACCCGCCGACGACGAGACGTTGACGATCCTCCCGTAGTCCTGCGCGCGCATCAGCGGCACCGCCGCCTGGATCAGCGCGATCGGCCCCATGAGGTTGGTCTCCATCGTGCGGCGGACCGTATCGGCCGTGAGGTCGAACAGGCTGGCTTTGAACCCGCCCGGCGCGTCGATGAGGATCGCGGCGTTGTTCACGAGCACGTCGAGCCGGCCGTAGAGCCGCTGCACCTCCGCGACGGCGCGCGCCGCGCTCCCCTCCGCACTGACGTCGAGCGCGACGACGGGCACGTCGAGCCCCTCGGACTTGAGCGTCTCCGCGGCCGCCTGCCCGTCCGCCGGATCGCGCGAGCCGATGACCGCGAGCACGCCGAGGCGCGCGAGCTGGCGGACGATCTCGAAACCGATGCCGCGGTTGGCGCCTGATACGAGGGCCGTACGTGTAAGGCTCATCCGAATGCGCTCCGCGTCGTGAAGGAACCAAAAAAGCATTTTCCGAAGCGCGACTATAATGCCGTTCGCCGCGAGCGACGACCCTCCCGCGGCAGGCGACATCGAAAACGCGGCAGCGGGCATCGAAAACAAAAAACGCGCCCGGATGAGGGGCGCGTTTCGAATGCAGCAGAAGCCTTTGCGCTCAGCGCGGCGGATAGAGCCACGACGGCCCGACCGACTCGCTGCGCGTCGGCTGCGAGGCGAGGCCGTTGTTGAACGCGCCGGGGCCAAAATCATAGCCCTGGCTCGAGATGGACTGTCCCACCGGCGGCAGCACCGAGGCCGGGTCCATGTCGCTGTAGCCCATCTTGGCGCCGGGCTCAGAGGCGGCCGACGGCTGCGACGTGCCCTGGTTCTCGTACGTGAACGCCAGCGCGGCCGAGGAGCCGGCAGCCAGCAGGGCGCCGAGCGCGGCGGCCTTGATCATGAGTTTCATTTGCCAATCCATCCAGACTAATCGGCGATCTTCCGCAAGATGGACCATGAATCGAGGCATTCAAAGGGCAGCGATCCCGGTTTGGCCCCTTGCCCGCCGCATATTCCGCCCCTGTTGCACCGCCGCAACGCTAAATCCCCCGCCCGGCCCATATTTCAGGCGTTACCGGCGCGTTCCGGTCGGCTGCAGCCACAGCAGGACGTACCAGCAGAGCAGCACCCAGCAGGCGCCCACCGCCCATCCGGCCAGAACGTCCGTCGGCCAGTGCACGCCCAAGTAGAGGCGGCTGAGCCCCACCGCGAACGTCAGCAGGGCGCCGACGCAGAAGATGTAGACCTTGACCGGATAGCTGGCCTCGACTCGCGCCAGCATCATGCCGAGCATCAGGTAAATGATCGCCGAATTGGCCGAGTGCCCGGACGGAAAGCTCTCCGTCGCCACGTAGGAGCCGTGCGCCACGATGTCGGGCCGGGGCCGCGCGAACCCCAGCTTCAGCAAGCGGTTCGCGAGCGATCCGAGCATGACCGCTCCCACCAGGAAGGCCGCCTTCTGCGGCGATCCCGTAATCCAGAGGTAGAGCGCGACGACGACGACCGCCGACGTCAGCACCACCGTGCTGCCCAGCGCCGTGATGTCGCGCACCATCTCCTCGAACCACTTTGGCCCCAAGGGATCGGCCAGATCGTTCGGCTCGCGCAGCACCATCAGAAGCCACGTATCGAAGCGGCGCGTTTCGCCCTCCATGACGGCGTCCGCCAGCATGGCGAACGCGAACGCGAGCAACGCGATCGTCGCCAGCACGAGCAACGGCTTGAGCTCGAAGCGGCGCGCGGTGGACGAGACACCGGCAAGGCCACGGAAAAAGCGATGGGGCGGCGTGGGATCGGCGGTCACGAACCGGAGCTCCTGAGATCGTCGCGGCGGGACAGGGGACGAGACGGGACGGGGACGAGAGGGGACCGGTCTTGCGCGGCCGCGCCACGAAACTATCTGATGCGTTGCGCATTGTATGCCAACAACCCACAGCCGGACAGCAACTTGGCGACCGAAACCCTCGTCTCTGCAGCCTCGGCGGATGCGGCGGGCCAGTCCCGCGCGTCCCAGGCCCGCGTGTCCTGGAACGTGCACGCGGTGATCAACCTGCGGGCCGGCACGGCCATGGACTGGACGCCGGAGACCATGCGCAAGACGGTCGAGGACGCGTTCGCGGCCGAGGGCCATCGCATCGTCGTCGACCTCGTCCAGCCCGACGCGGTGGAGACGGCCATCGCCAACGCCGCGCGCCGCGACATCGACGTGCTTGTGGTCGGCGGCGGCGATGGCACGATCCGCACCGCCGCGCGGCATCTGATGGGCACCGGCAAGGCGCTCGGCATTCTGCCGCTCGGCACCATGAACCGGCTCGCCAAGGACCTGGAGATCCCCCTCGACATCCGCGCCGCGGCGGCCTACCTCGCCTCCGCCACGCAAAGCCGCATCGACGTCGCCAAGGTCAACGACAGCATCTTTCTCTGCAATTCGCTGATGGGGCTCACGCTGCGCTACTCGGTGGCGCGCGCGCGCATGCGCGGCAAGCCGGCCGCCGAGCGCCTGCCCAAGTACTTCGCGACGATCCGCGAAATCCTGTCGAGCCAGGACAAGATCTCGATCACGGTCGACCATGGCGACGAGCGCCTGCGCATCCGCGCCCTCTCGGTCGCCGTCACCAACAACGGCTACGACGAAGGGATGACCTGGCTGCGCCGGCCCAAGCTCGATGGCGGCAAGCTCACGATGTACGTCTCGAAGCATCGGAGCGGCTGGGGCCTCGCCCGAGCCCTGGCCCGTGCGGTGCTCGGCTGCTGGCACGGCGATCCGGAGATGGCGAAGCTCACCGGCCGGCAGTTCGTGATCCACGCGCCGCGCCGCCTGAAGCGGCTCGCCAACGACGGCGAGATCAGCAAGTTCGAAACGCCGCTGCGCTACGAGATCTGCCCGGGCGCGCTCGTCGTGCTCACGCAGAGCGCGGCCGCGCCCGGCATCGCCTGAGCGCGCATCGCGCGTGATTCGACAGCGCGCGCACCGCGGGTGTCGCCCCCGCGCCATACCTCGCCGACCGCATCGAAAAACAGCGCATCTGTTTCTTGCGGAACGGCGCGAAGCACCGAACAATGACACAAATCAAAATCTTCGCGAATTGCGGATGTCCAACGCGACAGTCGGAGTCATCCCATGATCGACCCACGTTCGATCGCCTATGATGCGACGTTCATGATCCTCTACATCGGCTACATCGCCGCCATGGCGGCCTTGTCGCTCGTGCTCATCGTCTTCGCGCTTCTCGACATCGACCTCGGTCCGGTCGCCTCCAACGCGATGGCCTTCAACCTGCTGGGCTGGGCGCTGCTGCCGCTGGCGCCGATGCTCTACCGCAAGGTCGTCGGCCACACGTTCTCGTGGCGCACCAACGGCGCCCTCGGCCGGGATTGAGACGGCCGGAATTGCCGGGATCGAAAGGACGGGAACGAAGCCCCGTCAGCCCGCGAGCTGGCGCGCCACGTAAGGCGCGAAGTACGTGAACACGGCCGCTGCCCCCGCGCGCTTGAAGGCCATCAGGCTTTCGAGAATGGTCTTGTCCGCATCGAGCCAGCCGCGTTCCGACGCCGCCATGATCATCGCGTACTCGCCGGACACCTGATAGGCCAGCGTCGGCACCTTGAACGTCTCCGACACGCGCCGCACGATGTCGAGATAGGGCAGGCCGGGCTTCACCATTACCATGTCCGCCCCCTCCGCGAGATCGAGCGCGACCTCGCGCAGCGCTTCGTCCGTGTTGGCGGCATCCATCTGATAGGTGCGCTTGTCGCCCTTGAGCAGCCCGCCGGAGCCCACCGCATCGCGGAAGGGGCCGTAGAACGCGCTCGCGTACTTGGCGGCGTACGACATGATCTGCGTATCGTGCCGCCCCTCGGCCTCGAGCGCGCGGCGGATGGCGCCGATGCGTCCGTCCATCATGTCCGACGGCGCGAGAACGTCTGCGCCCGCCGTGGCCTGCACCAGCGACTGGCGCACGAGCGCTTCGATCGTCGCATCGTTGACGATCACGCCGTCGATCAGCAGGCCGTCGTGGCCGTGGCTCGTATAGGGATCGAGCGCCACGTCGAGGATGACGCCCACATCGACGCCCGCGTCCTTGACGGCGCGCGTGGCCCGGCAGACGAGGTTCTCCGGGTTGAAGGCTTCGCGCGCGTCGTCCGTGCGCTTGGCGACGTCGGTGTTCGGAAAGAGCGCGATCGCGGGAATGCCCAGCGCCTCCGCCTCGCGCGCGGCCGCGACGATGAGGTCGATCGAGCGCCGCTCGACGCCGGGCATCGACACGATCGCCTCGCGCTCCCCCGTTCCTTCGATCACGAACATCGGCCAGACGAGATCGGCCGCGCTGAGCGTCGTCTCGGCCACGAGGCGGCGCGACCACGGCGCGCGGCGGTTGCGGCGCAGGCGGACGGCGGGATAGGCGCCAGCGGAAAGCGATGCGGAAGGAACGTCGGAGCGGGTCACGAGCAGCCTCGGAAGAAAGTAAGTTCAACGGCTCGCCGGGAGCCCGCGGGACAATCCCGCCTCCGGCGCGGCCGCGCAAGCCCCTTCGGCGCCATTGAGTGAATGGCGCGACCGTCGGAGCCCTTTAACGGCAGGGGCGCCCCTAGTCGCAGATCTTGCGGACCTTCCGCTCGGCCATGTCGACATGGAAATGGTTGCGGTGGGCTTCGTTCGCCTCGGGACCCAGCGTGGTGCCGAAGATGCGGCAGCCGCCGGCATGGATCTCGTGCAGGAAGCGCGCGGTGGGCGTCGACGGCGGCGGCGCGGTCACGCCATCGTCCAGCGCCTTCCCGCCCGGCAGCGCCGACACGGTGCCATCGGCCTTGGACTTGTCCTTCTTGTTGCGCGCGTCCTTCTTCTTGCCCTTTCCGGGCAGCGCATCGGGATCCACCGTGCCGAGATTGCGGGCGGCCGCGCCGAAGCCGTCGACCCGCGGCCCCTCGCGAGAGACGGACGCCGGCAGCGCCAGATTGGCTTCCCGCTGCGGCGGCACGCCCTCGACCAGCGTCTTGCGCGGAAGCGGCGTGCCCGTGGTCGCCGACTTGGCGGCGAACTCCGCCGCCTGCGCGCGCTCCTTGGCCGCCAGCTCGGCGGCCGCCTTGACCGCTTCGGCCTTTTCGGCGGCGGCCTTCGCGGCGGCGAGCTGCTTGCGCACGTCGCGCTTGGTCTCGCCCCAATGCGACAGCACGACGGCCTCCTGGCCCTTGCGCGTCGTGAAGCTGCGGATGTCGAGCGCGTTCGCCTTGCCGTGCTCCGAAAGCTTGTTGCCGACCCGCCCATACGCCATGCGGCACGAATAGTCGCTCATCGACTCGACGCGGATGACCTCGGATCCGAAGTGACGTCGCGCGGCCGGCTGCACCTCGCTCTTCATCCATTTGACGAGGCCGACGACGAGATCGCAAGTCACCACCGGCGGCGGCGAGAACGACACCTCGGGAGACTTTCCGATGGAGATCAGCCGCACCGGCGCCATCGTTCCGCAGTCGCCCTTGCGGAACGGCGCCTCGGGAACGGTGACGGCATCGACGCCCTTGAGAAGCTGCGTGCAGCGCGCCCGCGCCAGCTCGACCTCGACGGCCGGCCACTCGGTGGCAGGACCCTTCTTCTGGGCCTTCTGGTCTTTGTCGTCCTTCTGATCTTTCTGATCCTTGGCGGCCGCATCGGCCTTGGCGGCGGCCGGCGTCGGCGCGGCGTCGGCGGGCTTCGCCTGTTGCGTGGGCCCCGCCCCGCCTGCGGTGTCGGCCTTGCCCTTCGCCGCATCGGCCTTCGGCGCCTCCTTGGCGGCCGCCGACGGCTCGCGCGGCTCCTTGGCCTTTTTCTTCTTCTGCTTCTTCGGCTCCTTGACGCCGATGGCGCCGGCCGCAGCTTCGGACGCCTTGGCCGCGGCCGTCGCGGCGTCGATGACGATCGTCTCGAACGCCCCCGTCACCGCGCCCGGCAGGGACTGATCGGCCGCGCCTGCGGAACCGGCTGCCAGCATCAGGCCCGGCACAGCGGCCAGCACGACCCCCAGCGCGAGCCGGAGGGCGCGCCCCGTCGGCAGCAACCAGGTCGGCAATAGCGGCACGTCCTTGAAGATCATCGAGGTTTCACACCTGCTGGCTTTTGAAAAAAGGGCCAGGATTGAGACCGGAGCGGAACCCCGGATTTGCGCCCCAAAGCTGCGCCGCGTGGGGCCGCTGGAGCCGTGTGTCGAGACGCGAAGTCGAATTCCGAATCGGTCAATATTTTCCGGTTGTCTGCATTCCTTGTATAGCCTCGAAATGTGGCCCAACAAAGTGACGGTCCCCAGGTATCATATTGGCGGACCAAGGACGATTTTCAATTCCGGAGCGATGGATGAGCGCGCCTTCCGACCAGACGCCGAATGACGAGACACTGAAAGTCGAGATTCGCGGATCCGCCGCCATCGTCACCCTCGCGCGCACCAAGGCGTTGAACGCGCTGACCGTGGACATGCGGACGAAGCTCTCGTCGCACCTCTGGTCGTTCGCGCGCGATCCGCAGGTCTATGCAGTGGTGATGCGGTCCGAAAGCCCGCGCGCGTTCTCGGCCGGCTCCGATGTCCGCGAGGTGGTGACGGCCGCGCGCACCGATCTCGCCGCCGGCCTCAAGACCTTCGCCGACGAGTACGCGCTCAACTGGCAGTGCGAATGCTTCTCGAAGCCCACCGTGCCGCTCATCAACGGCATGGTCATGGGCGGCGGCGTCGGCATCACGCAATACGGCACCCATCGCGTCGCCGGCGAGACCTACAGCTTCGCCATGCCGGAAACCGCCATCGGCCTCTTTCCGGACGTGGGCGCCGTGCACGTGCTCGCGCGCCTGCCCGACCAGATCGGACAGTACCTCGGCCTGACCGGACGCAGCATCGGCCGCGCCGACGCCTACGCGCTCGGGATCGTGACGCACTGCATCGACTCCGCGCACTTCGACGCCATCGTCGCCGACCTCGCCGACACCTGGCCCGTGGATCCCGCGCTCGACAACCGCCATCAGGAGTGCGGCCCCGGCGACCTCGCACCCTATCGCGAAGTGATCGCGCACTGCTTCTCGGGCGGCACCGTCGAGGAGATCGTGAGCCGCCTCGGCGCCGTCACTGGAGCGCACCGCGACTGGGCCGCCACCGTCGCAGCGGAGCTGGCGAAGAAATCGCCGCTCGCGCTCAAGATCACGCATCGCCACATCCGCGAGGCCGCCGCCTTGAACCTCAAGGAGACACTCGAAGCCGACTACCGGCTCGCCGCCCGCATTCTCGAAGCCGACGGCGACTTCTACGAAGGCGTGCGCGCCGCGATCATCGACAAGGACCACGCGCCGAGGTGGAATCCCGCTACCCTCGAGGAGGTGTCGGACGCCCTGCTCGACCGCTTCTTCCGGACGCTCGGCCCCAACGAGCTCAAGCTGCCCACGCGTGCCGAGATGCAGGAATCCCGCGCCTGACGCACGCCGATCGGCACGCGTCGTGCCACGTCGCGAAACGCCGATTTACCAGGGGTTTACCGAATAGATTGAGCTAATTTTTATGGGTTTCGCTTAGCCTCTCATCAGAACCGGAAAACCGGTCGCGTCAAACAGGCAGTTGAGTAAGGCAGGGCAACATGAACACCGCAACCAAGGCGGAGCGCGCGCACGCGTCCACCAATCAGGATCCCACGCTATCTTCCGAATATCTCCAGAGCCTTCAGATGATCGAGCGTCTGCATCACCTGCTGCTCGACGTCATCAAGGACGAGTTCGACCGCACGGGCAGCGCTGATCTCAACGCCATCCAGGCGCTCCTGCTCTACAACATGGGCGACAACGAGCTGACGGCGGGCGAGCTGAAGAGCCGCGGCTACTATCTGGGCTCGAACGTCTCGTACAATCTGAAGAAGCTCGTCGAGATGGGCTACGTCGATTACGAGCGCAGCGAGACCGACAAGCGCAGCGTGCGCGTGTCGCTGTCGGCCAAGGGCCGTCAGGCCGCCGCCGTCGTCGCGCGCCTCTATCAGCGCCAGCTCGGCTCGGTCGAGACGGTGGCTCAGGTCTCCGGCGACGAGCTCAAGGGCCTGAACAAGGCGCTCGGCCGCCTCGAGCGCTTCTGGATCGACCAGATCCGCTTCCGCCTCTAGAAGCTTGCGCTGCCGTCTCGGGGGAGACGGCGGTCACGAAAAGAAACGGCGAAAGGGCGTGTCGGGGGACGCGCCCTTTTCGTTTGCGGAAATTGAAGGAGAGCTAAGCGGAGTAGGCGAGCCTGAGGCCGCCCCAATGCCGGCCCTTGATGGTGATCGGCGCCGAAACGTCGACCATCGGAACGAACGTGCCGCCCATGTCACGCATGTAGGTCTGCACGAGGAACGGTTTCTCGTTGCGTCCCGCACCCAGCCCCACGCGATCGTTGAACATGCGCCGGTTGCGGCAATTCGCGGCGTTCCAGACGGGATCGTTGCCGGGCCTGCGCGCGAACTTGCTGTTGTGCGTCGGCAGGTATCCGTTGACGTCCACCGGCGCGCAGAACACGACCTTCGGCGCGAAGTCGAGCGCGGCATCGATGATCGGCGTCAGGATGCGGTCGAACACGTCGACGTAGCGCGTCGTGTACTGCTGCGGATTGGAGCCCGCGATCGCCTGATAGTTGCGGTCGAACAGCGCCTCCATCGTGAGCGCGCCGGTCTCGATCGCCGCATCGAGCGCCGCAGCCACCGTCTCCGCGCGCCGCACGACCTCGAACACGAACGGCGCGTCCTCCGTCTTGGCCCCGGACTCGACGCTGATCGTGATGAGCGTCTCGCCGGCGAGCTGCAGCTCGCTCACGCGCCCTTCGACACGCCCGATGTTGGCCGCCGAAAGGCGGAAGCCCTCCGTCAGCTCCTCGACGGCCGCGAGCAGCTTCTGGCTGCGCGCATCGATCGCCGTCGCTGCCGATTGGATGCCGGACGCTTCCGAGAGCAGGTTGCCGACGGTCCGCTCGATGGTGTCGAAGGTCCCCGAGATCGACGACGAGCTGACATCGACGGCGCGCGCCAGATCCGCGCTGTGCTGGCCTTTCTCGATCAGCAGGTTCGCCCGTTCCGTCAACACACCGACCGTGGCCGCGATCTCGTGCGTGGCGTGCGCCGTCTGCCCGGCCAGCGCCTTCACTTCCGACGCGACGACGCCGAAGCCGCGCCCGGCTGCGCCCGCACGCGCCGCCTCGATCGTCGCATTGAGCGCGAGCAGGTTGGTCTGGCGCGTGATGACGTCGATGGTCGCGGCGACGGTCGACACCTTGCTCAGCGCCTCCTGGAACACGCGCAAAAGCTCGCGCTGCTCCGACACCGTCGTCACGAGCTGCTGAATGCTGTCGAGCGAGGCGCGCGCGACCGCCGACGAGCGCGTGATCTCGTCGTTCGCCCGCTCCGCCACTGCAAGGCTCGTCTGCGCACCCGAGACGATGCGCTGGTTCTCCGCGCCCAGCGCCCGCATCTCGCCGCCGATATCCTGGATGCGAGTATTTTGCGCCGAAAGGCGCGTGCCCAGCTCTTTCACGTTGCAGGCGATGTCGACGATCTGGTGGCCGACTCCGGTCGCCTGCTCGGCGAAGCGGCGCACCATGTCGGATTCGCCGCCCGCCCGCGGCGAGGCCGGATCGGACGCGGCCCGCGGCGCGGGCGATTGAGAGGGCGGACGAGGCTGCATCATGCGTCCGGCATAACCGATTCGGATGAATACAGACTGTTGGACCAAGGTGTGAGGCCGCGAGCATGCGCCCTCGAAAATGCGACACCGCGCATGCGACACAAGACAGCGCGCAAAACACGGAACCGCGCTCTCGCCGCTGCCGTTTTGCCCCTGTCCCAAATAACGACAGGAGGACTTATGCCGAAAATATCGAAAGCAAAAATCTTGATCCTGGCGACGGACGGGTTCGAGCAGTCGGAGCTGGAGGTGCCGCGCGCGAAGCTCAAGGAAGCAGGCGCCCTGGTGCACGTGGTCGCGCCGAAGCAGCGCAAGGACGAGAAGGAAATTCGCGGATGGAAGGACAAGGATTGGGGATCGGGCGTTCCCGTCGACCGCGAGCTGACGGACGCCTCTGAAAGCTTCTACGACGCGCTCGTGCTTCCGGGCGGCCAGATGAATCCGGACAGCCTGCGTGGAAATGCCGAGGCGATGGAGCTGATCAAGGCGTTCGTGAGCTCCGGCAAGCCGGTGGCGGCGATCTGCCATGCGCCGTGGCTGCTGATCGAAGCCAACGCCGTGCGCGGCCGCAAGGCGACGTCCTATGCATCGATCAAGACCGATCTCGTCAACGCCGGCGTCGATTGGCGTGACGAGCCGGTCGTGACGGACCAGGGCCTCATCACCAGCCGCAACCCGGGCGACCTCGATGCCTTCGTCGCGAAGATCATCGAGGAGGTCGAGGAAGGAAAGCACGACCGCGCCCAGCTCGCCGCGTAACGTTTCGAACGGCGCTTTATTGAACGGCGTCCCAAATCGCCAGCTCTCCGGGGCTGGCGATTTTTCGTGATCGAGGGAGAATTCCGGCCGAGAAACTGGCCAAAAGTTCAATACCCCGACTGCGGACATTGCCGTCACATGCCGTGTCGAGCTCCGCCCCGAGGCGGGGCCGCCAATCAAAATCAGCGCGTCTCGAAACGCGCGGGTGGTGGGGAAACGACGATGCAAGAGATCAGTACGAACGTCCTGCTGGCGTTCGCACTCGTGGCGCTGGCCGTCATCATTGTCATGGTCTTTCTGATCCGGCGCCTGATGGGGATCGGAAATACCGAGCAGGCGTTCGTCGCGCCCGCCGCGCCGCCCGCACCGGCTCCTGTCGTCACGGCCCAGCCGCCCGTGCCTCAGCCGCAACCTGCGCAGTCCCCGTCGTCACGTCTCGAGCCGGCACCTCCCGCGCATTCTCGTCGCGAACCTACGCCGCCATCCCGGCCGAGAGAGCGCTCTTATACGGAGATCTCGGCGGCCGAAGCGCCGTATGCGCCGACGCGCCCCACGGTTCAGGCAAAAGCGATCGACTATTCCAACGAAGCGGCCAGCGCGGGATCGTCAACGTCCTACACGGCGATCGCCATTGCGGACGCTCTCCGCCGCGCACGTGGGGGCGCGGCGTCCGCA
>CAYLSI010000029.1:0-15469 GCA_964386545.1 uncultured Hyphomicrobium sp. | reverse complement strand
GGCGATCGCCATTGCGGACGCTCTCCGCCGCGCACGTGGGGGCGCGGCGTCCGCACCGGCCGTGTCCGTACCGGCCGTATCCACGTCGGCACCGGCCACCAACAGCAACGGCGCCGCACCCGCACGGCCCGCGCCGTCGTCCTCGCCTTCCGCATCGGGACAATCCTACACGGCGATCGCGCTCGCCGCCGTGGGACAGCCCTCCCGCAAAACGGCCGAGCCGCCGCGCGCACCGCGCATCGACTATTCCGGCCTGCCGGCCGACATCGGTCCGAACGCGTCCTACACGGCGATTGCGGTCGCCGCAGCCGTCCGCGCGGCCGGCCCCTAGACCGCGTTTCCGTTCAGGCCGCCGCCCGTCCCAGCGCCTCGAGCTCCGCCGCGTCGTGCTCCGAAAGCCGGATCGCGGCAGCCGCCGTGTTGTCGTCGAGATGCGCCACCTTTCCCGTGCCCGGGATCGGCAGCATCACCGGGCTGCGGTTAAGGAGCCAGGCGAGCGCGATCTGGCTCGGGCTTGCGCCATGTCGCTGGGCGATGGCTTCGAGCACCGATCCCGGCCGCGCCAGCGAGCCCGACGCGAGCGGAAACCACGGAATGAACCCGATATTCTGGCGCGTGCAGTAGTCGAGCACGTCCTCGCTGCTGCGGTCGGCGAGATTGTAGAGGTTCTGCACGGTCGCGACGTTGAGCACGGCCTGCGCCGCCTTGATCTCCTCGACGCTGACCTGGCTCAGGCCCACGTGCCGGATGAGCCCCTCCTTCTGCATGGCGGCGATCGCTTCGAACTGCTCGAGACGTGGCACGGTCGGATCGATGCGGTGAAGCTGCCAGAGATCGATCCGCTCCACGCCGAGCCGGCGCCGGCTCAATTCCACCTGCTGGCGCAGGTACTCCGGCCGCCCGCACGGGATCCACGTGCTGGGCGCCGGCCGCAGCAGGCCGCCCTTCGTCGCGATCACGATGCCGTCGTAAGGATGCAGCGTCTCGCGGATCAGCCGCTCGCTGACCTCGGGCCCGTAGCTGTCCGCCGTGTCGATGAAATCGATGCCGAGCTCGGGCACGCGCTTCAATGTCCGCCGCGCCTCGGCGGCATCGGCCGGCTCGCCCCACACGCCGGCGCCCGTGATGCGCATGGCGCCGAAGCCGAGCCGATGGACCGGCAGGTCGCCGCCGATCGCAAACTGCCCGCTCTGGAGCGCAGGCTTCTCTGGGAGGGATTGGTCCGACATGGGAGCACCGGCTGGCTGTTGGGAATGACCCTCCCTATGTAGGCCGCGGCCCGTCGAGAACAACCGAGCCGCGTCCCCTCACGCCGCCGCACCGTACCGGCGTTGCAGGAGCGCATCCAGCGACACCGGTCCCGGCCCCGCCACCGCGAGCCAGCCGAACAGCGCCATGTAGGCCACTTCCTCGAAACCGAGCAGCGTTTCGAGCGAGTCGATCTGGCCGAGCTTGGCTGCAACGATGGCGACGATCATCACGATGACGAGCGGCGTCGCGGCGAGCCGCGTGAACAATCCGACGAGCAGCAGCAGCCCGCCGCCGAACTCCACCGCGGATACGAACGGCGTCATGACCTGCGGAAACGGAATGCCCCATTCGGTGAAGTTCTCGATCATGCGCGGCAGGTTGTTGAGCTTGGCCCAGCCCGTCCACAGGAACACCCAGCCGACGACGAGGCGGGCGAACAGCGGCGGCAGCCACAGGAACACGGCGGAAAGCCGCGCGGGACCATCTATCAGCCAGCGTACGATCGTGGGCATGGGGCGCTCTCCAGGATCCGCCCGGACTGTCGAGCGGTGATCAAGGTACGGGCGGTGATCCCTCAGGTTTCAAAATCCCGCATAAGTCCTGTCGCCGCCCCGCTTGGACCGCAATGCAACTCCAGCCATATAGGGACGTTACATACGACGGACGCGGCGCTCGCCGCGGCGCCGCACGCAGGAGACCAGGCATGTTCGGACCGCTTCGCTTCCTCGTCACGTTGCAGAAGCTCTATCCGTTCTGGCGCGACGCCTCCGAGATCGAGGACAAGCGGGAAAAGCGGCTGCGCGCGCTGTTGAAGCATGCGGTCGAGCGCTCGCCCTACTATCGCGAACGCTTCGCCGGCCTCGACGTCTCCCGCTGCGCCCTGAGCGAGCTGCCGACGCTGACCAAAGCGGAGATGATGGAGAACTTCGACGAGCTGGTGACGGACCCGCGCCTGAAGAAGGCCGACCTCTCCGCGTTCGTCGACGATCCGGAGAACCTGGGCCGCTACTATCTCGGCGAGTACGGCGTGAGTCACACGTCCGGCAGCCAGGGCCAGCCCGCCCTGATCGTGCAGGACCGCGACGCGCTGAACCTCGTCTTCGCCACGCAGTTCGCTCGCGGCACGAAATTGAAGCGCCGCTTCCTTCCGCACCTGGGACGCTTCATCAATCCCGCGCGCATGGTCGTGCTCACCGTGCAGCCGGGCTTCTATCCGAGTGCGTCCGCGTTCGCGTACCTGCCGTGGTTCCTGAAGCCGATCTTCAAGGTGCTGCACCTCACGGTCTCCGATCCGATGGCGAGCAACATCCGCAAGATCGAGGAGTTCCGGCCGGACTACATCACCGGCTATGCCAGCTCGCTCGAAGCCTTCGGCCGCGAAGAGGCGGAAGGCCGCATGAACCTCGCCGAGCTCGGCTGCCTGAAGCAGATCACGAACGTCGCCGAGCCGCTGTCCGCCAAGGCCGGCGCCTGGCTCGAGAACGTGTTCGGCGCCCACGTCACCGACGAGTACGCGATGGGCGAATGCATGGTGCTGTCATCGGGATGTGTCGCGGGCCGCGGCGCGCACGTGAACGCCGACCTCGCCATCTTGGAGGTGGTCGATGCCGACAACCGGCCCGTGCCGCCCGGCACCGAAGGCGCGAAGGTTCTCGTCACCAACCTCTACAATCACGTCCAGCCGATCATCCGCTACGAGGTCGACGACCGCGTGACGATGGCGACGATGCCGTGCCACTGCGGCAGCCTTCTGCCACGCATCGAGAAGATCTCCGGCCGCAGCAAGGACCTTCTTTTCATCGAGAGCGACGGCGAGCGCCGCGAGGTGCCCTACTACCTGTTCCTGACGGGCCTGCATCACGTGCTGGAGATGGCCGAGCACCAGATCGTGCAGACCGGCCCGCACAACTTCCTGATCCGCGCCGTCCCGCTCGAGGGACAGTCCATCGACGCGGCGCGCGTGCGCCACCTCGTGATGGACCAGATCGTCGCCGAGGGCCTCGACGGACTGGTCGATGTCGAGATCGAAATCGTGCCCGAGATCCCGCGCGGGCCCTCCGGCAAGATCGCCCGCGTCAAGAACGAGTACGCCAAGCGGAAAGCGGTCAAGGAAACCGCGTGAGGCGAGGCGCCGGCTCAGGCCGCCACTCCCGTGGCGCGCCATCCCTGGCAGCCGTGAGCTTAGATCGCGCGGACTTGGATCGCGCAGATCGGCGCGTGTGACGCCTCGTGTCGACGTGGGAAGGGCCGTGCGCCTACTGCACCATGACCGTCGTGCCGTCGGGACCCCTGGCCTCGCCGCCGACGAGGTCGCCGCAGCTCTCGCCCAGGTACTTGCCGGTCTGCGTGATGGTGCGCTTCACCGCGACCGACTGCCCGTTGTGCTCCCCGGACGTCGTGCTCTCGATCTTGACGTTGAGCGCGGTCTGGAAATCGCCCGACATCTCCGTCCGGCTCGTGACCGCCCGGCTCGCGAACTGGCAGGTCATGTTGACGACCGTCTTGTCGCCATCGCGGCTCAGCTCATACTTGGTGCACTGGCGCGCATGCTCCTCGTGGCTCGCAGTGACGGTGTTGTGCTCCATCTCCTTGTCGACGCAGAGCGTCATCTTCTGGTCCTTGGGTCCGAGACCCTCGTCCATGACGGTGTGAAGCTCCCAGAGCCCCGCCTTCCGCTCCGGCAGCCGCTCCCCCTGCGCCAGCGCCACCGAGCCGAGGCAGGTCAGCATCGCGCCCGCCGCCAAAACACCGAAGCCGCCCAACCGCATCCTTGCACTCCCAAAACGTTATAGTGTTTCGCGCGACAATAGCTCCGCGCCGACCGCGCGCAAGCAAAGAAATGCATAACGTTCCCGCATTGCTTGGAAAACCAGGCATCCCGGCCGATCCAGGAACGGCTCCCGCCCAGAGCCAGGAAAAAGCCGGGCGGGAGCCGCCGTCCCGCGAGATCGGATCGGTCCGGCCGGCGCGGCCGTCCCGGGCGCGTCGCGCCCCAGCCGCGCCCCTTGGACCGGCCTCTTGGAGCGACCCGACAAAAACCCCAATTATCCGAGAGCAATAGGCGCCCGAGCCGCCGAAGCCGTTCTCGGCCGAGGGAAAGGTGTGGCCGCGGAACAATCGTAAAAAATATCCGTGCCTGCTAAGGTTTGTTTCGTGAACACCCAGTGATAGTGCTGGCGTTTCTGTCAATTCGTTTGGGAGGCCCCACGTGATCCGTCTTCGTTCAGCCGCCGTCCTCGCCACCGCGCTCGCGATGGCGTCGGTCGCGGCGCCCAGTCAGGCGAACGACACGACCTTCGCCGCGCTGGACGGAGCCTGGACCGGCTCGGGCACCGTGCGCCTCGAGAACGGCAAGTCCGAGCGCTTGAAATGCAAGGGCTATTACAATGCCAAGGGCGGCGCGACGCTCGGCATGGCCATCAACTGCGGCAACGCCTCGTTCAAGATCAACATGCGCGCGAACCTGAGGAGCGCCGGCGGCAGCATTTCCGGCACCTGGGAAGAGCGCGAGTTCAACCAGACCGGCGACGTCTCCGGCAAGAAGACGGGGAGCGGGTTCAGCTTGAAATTCTCCGGCGCTCTCTCGGGCTCCATGTCGGTCGAGACGTCCGGCAGCAGCCAGACCGTGTCGATCTCGACGGGCGGCCCCGGCTTCACGGGCGTCAAGCTGCAGTTCGCCAAAAGCGGCTGATAACGCGACCGAACCGCTTGCGAGTCGCGTACCTTACGAAGGTCTGAGGAGAAGAGCATGACAGCACGCGCCATTCTGGCCGGTTTCGCAGCGGCCGCAGCCGCGGGGCTCGCGATCGTTCCGGCAGATGCGGGCGGCCTGCGCCGGGCTCCCGAGCGCGACGTCGCGGTCGCCGTCAGCAAGCACGGCAACGGCTCGGTGGCCGGCCCCGTTCGCATGACGCGCACGGGCTACGAGGTCCGCAAGCCGAACGGCACGTGGATCGCCTGCCGCACGAGCTGCAGCGAGACGCTGCGCGTCGAGACGGTCGACTTCTTCGAGACCGACGGCCGTTTGACGGGCTACGGCTCGGCCCTCAACGAGTGCGGAATTTTCGGCTGCCTCGAGCTGCGCTATCCGCGCTGACGCGGATCCCAGCGCTTCAGCGTCAACGGCTTACGTGAGGAACGGGTTCGACTGGCGCTCCGCGCCGATCGTGCTCGTCGGCCCGTGTCCGCAGATGAACGCGAAGTCGTCGCCGAGCGGCAGCAGCTTGGTCGTGATGGCGTTGATCAGCGCGGCGTGATCGCCATACGGGAAATCCGTGCGCCCGATCGAGCCGCGGAACAGCACATCGCCCATGATGATGAGCTTGTTGGCGCGGTTGACCAGCACCACCGAGCCGGGCGAATGGCCGGGGCAATGCAGCACCTCGAACACGTGGCCCGCGATCTCCACGGTATCGCCGTCCTCGAGCCAACGATCCGGCGTCACGGGCTGGGCCGGAATGCCGTAGGCCGCGCCCTGCTTGGCGAGGTTGTCGAGCAGAAAGCGGTCGGCGCCATGCGGTCCCTCGACGGGCACGTTGAGCGCGGCCTTGAGCTCCGCCGCCCCGCCCGCGTGATCGATATGACCGTGCGTCAGCACGATCTTGTCGATCGAAATGCCCAGCTCCTTGATCGCGCGCTGGATGTCGTCGAGGTCTCCGCCGGGATCGATCACCACACCGGTCTTGGACACGTCGTCCCACAACAGCGTGCAGTTCTGCTGGAACGGCGTGACCTGGATGATGGCGGCGCGCAGCGCGCTCTTTTCCGGCGAAGTCTGTGTCATATCCGGCGGCTAGCCTTTCCGTTTGCGTCCCCCCTCATAGAGCGTTTTGGCCGCCGCGGCCAGCCTGGCAGCGGCAATCGAGCCCTGCTGACGGAGCCGCGCGCAACGTGTAGGTTCCCCCCGACGCACCGGCCCGCCGGCGCACCTGCCTGGACTTGGACACTCATGCAATTGCGACAGATGCGTTTCGCTGAGATCGACGGCACGGAGGTCGTCGTCGCGGTCAATTCCGAGAAGGAAGCGCGCGCCGCCATCAAGGAGCTGCGCCATAAAAAGAAGGAGCTGGCGCTGTTGAAACGCCGGCTCAGCAAGCAGGAGGCGACCGCCCGGCGCATCGTCGAGCGGGCGGAGGCGGCCAGCGCCCGCGAAGCTCGCCAGCGCGGTCTCTTCGCCACCCTGCGGCGCGTGTCGAAAGTCTTCCGCAAGCGCCAGGACTTGCCCGATCCGGAGGCGTTTCAGCGCGAGCTGGATAAGGCCGACGAAATTCTCCACAACATTGAAAGCTGTATTATTCAGCTCGAAGGCCGGCTTTTGGGCTGAACACAGCCCACTGATGGCTTAATGGCCACACCTGCCGTAAAATCACCGTTCTGACGAATAACCCTAGGGCGATCACGTTGTATCAAACAGTCGCGGAGGGGGAGCCGTGATGGATGATGTCCAGTCGCGGATGATTGGATTGCTGCCGCGCCTGCGCCGGTTTGCACTCGCGCTAACCGGTGACAAAGACAAGGCCGATGACCTTGTCCAGGACACGTGCGAGCGCGCGCTATCAAATATCGGTCAGTGGCAAGCCGGAACGAGTCTCGATAGTTGGATGTTTCGTATCGCTCAGAATATCTGGATCGATCATCACCGCAGCCGGCGAAGCCGCGGCGAGCAGCACTCGATCGACGATATGGCCGACCTGCCGGGCGTTGACGGCCGTCAATTCACCGAAGCCCGTCTCACGCTTCAATCGGTAACGGACGGCATCTCGCGTTTGCCGCCGGACCAGCAGGTGCTCGTCGCCATGGTGTGCGTGGAAGGCATTCCCTACAAGGAAGCGGCCGCGATTCTGAACATTCCCATCGGCACCGTGATGAGCCGCCTGTCGCGGGCACGGCAGACCCTGCATGCGGCATTGACCGAGAAACCCGTTCCAGTGTCTGCCGCCACCGCTCGTGCTTCTCGGGAACACTGACATGAGGGTCATCTCCGACCAGGATCTGATGCGCTATGCCGACGGCGACCTGCCGGAGGACGAGGCGGCCATCGTCGCGGCGCGGCTGCCGCACGACGCCGACCTGCGCCGGCGCCTCGACGTGTTCACGAAGACGCGCGCGCCCCTTGCGGCCGTCTTCGACGAGATCCTGAAGGAGCCCGTTCCCCCGCACCTCGTCGCCGCGATCATCCGCACGAAACCGCGCGCGGACGCCAAGGCTTCACGCGCAGTATCCCTGCTCGACAGGCTGAAGGGCTCGCTGTCCGCCCTGGTGCCCGACGCGGTCTCGCCGGCCTTCGCCGCGAGCCTCGCGCTCGCCGTGGCCCTCGCCGGCACCGCCGGATGGATCGCAGGCCGCAGCACGGCCGCCCCCACCGCGCTGATCGCCGCCCACGGCGGAGACCTGTTCGCGGCGGGCACCCTGGCCGAAACGCTCGAAACGTCACCCAGCACGCGCACGGCATCCGCCGACGGCGCGGCCGTGACGCCCGTGCTGTCGTTCCGCTCGACGGCGGGCGCCATCTGCCGCGAGTACCGCATCCAGACCGGCACGGCGCATCGCTCCGACTTCGCCGGATTGGGATGCCGCGAGCCGGACGGCCAGTGGCGCATCGCCGTCCACGCCGAAACGATGAAATCCCGAACCGCGAGCGGCGAGTATCAGACGGCGGGCATCAATTCCGTCGAGGCCGTCGACGCCTTCGTCGCGACGATCATTGCGGGCGATGCCCTCGGCGCGGCAGACGAGACCGCGCTGCTCGGCAACGGCTGGCAAACATCGGACGGAAATCCCGGCGGCGTGAGCGTCACGCCCTGATCAGAGGCCCGCGTCAGGGCCCTGCGCCTGCCCGCATCAGCGTCGTGCCGGTGACCCACGACGGAATGCGATCGCGCGCCGAGACGGACTGCGTCGCCCCCTCGTCCCGGTTGCGGCAGGTCTTCGACGCGAGGGCGAGGCCGGCGCCGTAGATCGGATCCCGCCCGGGTGGGCCGAGGTCCTGGGTCGGCACGTCGCCGAGCACCGCCGACTTCACGCCATGGAACGGAATCTCGCCCTGGCTGGCGATGATCGCCGTGACGAACGGGGCGGCGAACGAGGTGCCCGTTCTCAACCCCTGCTGCGCCCGCGGCAACGCCGTGAGGATGTCGACGCCGGGCGCGGAGACGTCGATGTGCGGGCCGCGATTGGCTTTCGGATAATTGTCGCCGTTGCGATTGACCGCCGTCACCGCGATCACCTGCGGATAGGCGGCCGGATAGCTCGGCGGCGCGATCGGACCCTGGTTGCCCGCCGCCGCCACGAACACGATCCCCCTCTTGCTCATGCGCTCGATCACGCGCGCGACAGCCGGATCCTGCGGCCCCGAGAAGCTCATGTTGACGATGTCGACGTCCCGCTTCTCGAGCCACGCCAGCGCCGACAGCAGACGCAGCGTATCGGTCGAGGCGTTGCCCGCCGCATCGCTGCGGAACGCCGAGGCGAGATAGTACGTCGCCTCCGGCGCGAGGCCCGGCGTACCCGAGGCGGGATCGCCCGCCAGCAGCGAGAGGACGGCCGTGCCGTGCCAATCGTAGGGCGAGGGCGGCGC
Organism: uncultured Hyphomicrobium sp.; assembly: GCA_964386545.1. Classification (GTDB taxonomy): domain Bacteria; phylum Pseudomonadota; class Alphaproteobacteria; order Rhizobiales; family Hyphomicrobiaceae; genus Hyphomicrobium_C. The sequence continues at coordinate 6,642 of CAYLSI010000029.1, read as the reverse complement.
GCCATCGAGGAACGACTCGCGCTCGTACTTGAGCTTCTGGAAGGCGGGATGCGCCGTATCGAACGACGTGTCGATGATCCCGATCTTGGCGGACTTCGCGCACGTGCCGGCCGCCTCGTTCCAGTGAATGGCCTGGCCGCCGAAGCACACCGACTTGGGACACGGCAGGCGCGAAGCGGCCGTCGGTTTTTTGGACGGCGCATCGGACTCGCCGAGCGAGCCCAGGAAGATGCCGTAGGCATAGTTGGGCGTCACGGACGCGAACGGCAGGCCGCGGTGAAACTCGCGCTCGGCCTCGACGCCGCTCAAGCCCGGCGCCCTGAGCCGCTGCACGCTCGGTCCGTCCTGGCCGAGCGTAACCGGCTCCGAAAGCTCGAAGCCCATTTCCCGCGCGCTCTGGATCTGCGCCTCGGAGAGATCCTGAACGACGAACTCCTCGCGCCGCGCCGCAGCGAAGAGATTGGGCGGCATCTCCGCGCCCGCATCCTTGCCCGGATAGGCCGCCGCCGGCCGTGCCGGCTTGGCCTGCGCGCGGTCAACCTTCGTCGGTGCACGCTGGCCCCGCAAAGGCGCTCCCTGGGTGTCCGGCGCCATCAGGGAGGATTCATGCTGGCGCCGTTCGGTCCGCTCCCGCTCCTGCAGCCGGTAGCGGGCATCGCGGGCGTCGTCGTACTTGAGTTGCCGTTCCTTCTCGGCCAACACGCGCCCATGCTCGCGCGCCACGTCTTTCGCCCAGCCGCGCCGCTCGCTGTCGGCCGACGACGACGTGCCGTCGCCTTTGCCCTCGCTTGCGCTCTCGGTGCTCTTCCGCTCGCCGGCCCGGCGCTGTTGCCGCTCCTCGGCGCGGCGCCACTCCCGGTCTGCCCGCTCGCGCTCCTGCTCGGCCTTCCGCTGCTCCTCCTCGATACGGCGCTGCTGCTCCTCGAGCGCGCGCCGCTGGTCCTCGTAGACCGCGCGCTGCTGCTCTTCCATGGAGCGGCGCATCTCGCGCTCGGAGTCCCGCGTCGCCTCGCGCGCGTTGCGCTCCGCCTCCTCCTGCTGGCGCTGGAATTCGCGCGCCTGACGTTCGAAATCCGACTTCGACGAATCGGAGCCGCTGTACGAGCGCTCATAGGAGGATTTGTTCCGCCGGTCGCTCTTCTTGTCCTTGTCGTGCGCGACGGCCGGGCCGGCCGAAACCAAGAGCGTGCACCCGGCCGCGGCCGCGAACGGCCAGGCGAGAACACCGCACATCGACAGGATCCGCCGCAGAGCGGATGCGACACCCAGCATGATTGCAGCCCCCATGCACATGCGCCCCCGATGGGCATGTGTGGCGAAGTCCGAAGTGGTCTTCGTTCGAACCAGCCAATTGCGGCATGTGTAGAGCACAAAAACGACCTTGATAGGGCCGATGCGCTCGATCCCCATTATGGAAGAGCGAAAGCGAGCAATACTCAAACCCGTGAAAAGGACGGGGATTGCAGGACGAGAGCATCGCCAAAAGCAAAGCGCCTTTCGATCCGGCGCTCCGGAGCGAAAGGCGCCTGGAATGTGCGCGAACGATGAAACGAATTAGGCGGCGGCAATGTCCTCGCCGGGATTACGCAGCACGTAGCCGCGGCCCCAAACCGTTTCGATGTAGTGCTGCCCACCGGTCGCGACCTGCAGCTTCTTGCGCAGCTTGCAGATGAACACGTCGATGATCTTGAGCTCCGGCTCGTCCATGCCGCCGTAGAGATGATTGAGGAACATCTCCTTGGTGAGGGTCGTGCCTTTGCGCAGGCTGAGCAGCTCGAGCATCTGGTACTCTTTGCCGGTGAGGTGGACGCGCTGCCCGTTGACCTCCACCGTCTTGGTATCGAGGTTGACGCGAAGGTCGCCCGTCTCGATGACCGACTGTGCGTGCCCTTTCGAGCGACGCACGATGGCGTGAATGCGTGCGACGAGCTCGTCCTTGTGGAACGGCTTCGTCATGTAGTCGTCGGCGCCGAAGCCGAGGCCGCGCACCTTGTCCTCGATCTGCGCGAGGCCGGAGAGAATGAGGATCGGCGTCTGCACCTTGGCGACGCGAAGCATTTTGAGAACCTCGTAGCCGCTCATGTCCGGCAGGTTGAGGTCCAGAAGAATAATATCGTAATCGTAGAGCTTGCCGAGATCCACGCCTTCCTCGCCAAGGTCGGTCGTATAGCAATTGAAGCCTTCGGACTGGAGCATCAGCTCGATGCTCTGCGCAGTTGCGCTATCGTCCTCGATCAGAAGGACCCGCATGAAAATTCCCTCTTCCTTGCCCCATCACAAGGCGCGTCGCTTGAAACCCTAATGAAACGCTACCGCCACTCGAACAAACCCGTCCGAAACGTAATTACAAAAGTAACAATCACAGGTTAACAAATCCTAATTTCCGTTTCGAAACACTGCCGTGCGTCCTGCCCCATTTTCACCCGCGCGAGACAAAGCGCTGCCCTTCGCGCCGAGACCGTCGGCGCGCTGAAACGATCGCAAAAGGTGGAATGGTCCTCCCCCCAAGGGCCACCCGGAGCCATCGCCGGCCCTGCCGGCCGCTTCGAAACGGCCTGTCGGAACCGGGATGCCGAACGACACGAATCAAGAGGTAACAGAATTCGCCGGCTAGCCCTAGGGCCCGAAAACAACTACAACGGAAAGGCAACGTAAATACTGAGCTAAGAGACGTATAGCGTTGCTTTACCGCAACTTAATTCGATCGTGGCATGGTAAAGGCAACCGGGGTGAGATCCCGGATCCGAACAAGGGTCCAAACGGCTGGACGTGGACCCGGAAGGCTGGGGCCGAGCCTCTGATGAGCGTGCCGCATGGCACGGTTCTTGAGACGGCGGCCTCAGGTGTACAGTTGTGTAGGGGTAACTGACGATGAAGGCACGAGAAACGGCCTTGAAGCTCAAGCGCTTCGAGATGGATGAGAAGGCCCGCAAGGTCGCCGATCTCGAGCAGATGATCCGCGAGTTCGAGAACATCGCAGGCGATCTGGACCGCCAGATCCAGGCCGAGGAAGACCGCACCGGCGTGAAGGACCCGAAGCATTTCTCCTATTCGACCTTCGCCAAGTCGGCCGCGCTGCGCCGCGACAACCTCCGGTCCTCGATCGGGGAATTGCGCGGCAAGCTCGAGGCCGCCCAGCAGGATTTCGACGCCGCCAAGCAGCAGCTCACGCGCTACACGACCGACCAGCCGCGCGACGTGACCCGCCCGCGCCGGCGCCATGAGCGCAATTCGGGCTTCGCCCTGCGTTAACCAGTCCCGGACGACGGAGGAGAGGGCGCCCGCCCGCTCCTTCGCGCCGCACCCTCACGGGCGCGCCCCGACTTGCGTTCGCCGTTTTCCCGTGCCACTCCGCCCTCTGCGGATCGGACTGAGGCGGCGATACGTCAAACGGGACCATGCTCTCAAAGCGAATTCACAACGCGGCGATCCTCGGCGTCATGGCCCTGGCGTGCGCGGGATGCAGCGGAAGCGGCCTGACCCCGCCCGTGATCGGCGAACCCGCCGACGCGCCGGTCCCTCCGCCGGCGCAGGAGACCGCGGGCGCGGACGAACCCTCCACGCTCAAGAAGCTCTTTTTGCCGAAAGACGTCGTGGTCGGAACATCGACCGAGGTCTACACCCGCATCGCGCGCGGCGTGCTGACCTGCTGGTTCGGGGCCGACGGCCCCCTGAAATCCAAGTACATCTATCACGCCCAGGCCGACCCCGTGTCCCGCGGCGGGAACTCCGAGATCAAGATCATGACGCGCGATGCGGATGCCGAGGATCCGCGCGCGCTCAGGGCCTATAGGATCGGAATTTCTCCGTCCCAGGAGAATACGCGCGTCGAGATCGAGAACGTCCGCCTGCCCGAGGATTTGGCGCTGCGGCTCAAAGCCGACGTCGAGCGCTGGTCCGCCGCCGAGAACGGCGGTTGCGGCGAAAACCCGGTCACGGCCGGCTGGAGCGCCGAGCCGACGCCCGCCGCCAAGCCGGCCCAAAAGGACAAGAAGACCAAGGCAAAGGACTAGCCGCGGCTGAAACGATCAGCCGGCGGCTCAAAGTCCGGTGCGCGAGACCTAGCTGCGATAGTCCTGGATGCGCGTGGCGCGCAGGCCCGGAAGACCGTGCTTGTCGATGGACCGCTGCCAGGACAGGAACTCGTCGACGGTCAGCTTGTAGCGCTCGCAGGCTTCCTCGATGCTGAGGAGCCCGCCACGCACGGCCGCCACGACTTCCGCCTTGCGACGGATGACCCAACGCTTCGTATCCCGCGGGGGGAGATCTGCAACCGTCAGCGGGCTCCCATCAGGGCCGATGACGTAGCGCACACGCGCTCTCATGTGATGTTCGGTCATGATACTCGATACTGCTACTGACCAGCCTCAACCTTAGCTCATTTCTCTTAAACATAAGCTAAGCCATTGAGTAAACGTATCATAACCAAATTGGTCCCGTCATGTATTTGCGCCCAATATGGTTGACGAACGGCGCATCCCGGCCCCCTCGTTTCGAGTTTTCTCAGCAACGGCGGCTTGCAGGATCTGCGGACTGGCCATTACTATGCCGCGAAAATGGGCTACCGCACCCTACCGCACTGCGGTATTTCTCCGACGAGCGCCGCGGAGGCGCGATCGGATTTGTGCGCAATTGCAACGGCTTCACGAGCAACAACGTGGCATCGCCTTCCCTTGACAGTCCGATTGGAGACGGCCAGCGCAAGCGCGTGGTCGTTGCGATGTCGGGCGGCGTGGATTCGTCGGTGGTGGCCGGACTGCTCGCCCGCTCCGGCCACGAGGTCATCGGGATCACCCTGCAGTTGTACGATCACGGCGAGGCCGTCGGCCGGAAGGGCTCGTGCTGCGCCGGCCAGGACGTCGAGGATGCGCGCCGCGTCGCCCAGATGCTGGCCATCCCGCACTACGTCCTGGACTACGAGAAGCGCTTCTCCGACGCGGTGATGCGCTCGTTCGCCGAGAGCTACGTGGCCGGCGAGACGCCGATCCCCTGCGTCACCTGCAATCAGAAGATCAAGTTTCAGGACCTGCTCGCGACCGCCCGCGACCTCGGCGCCGATCTGCTCGCGACCGGCCACTACGTCCAGCGCGCCCAGGGCCGCGACGGCGCGGCGTTGCTGCGCGCGGCCGATCCCGCGCGCGACCAGAGCTATTTCCTGTTCGCGACCACGCGCGAGCAGCTCGAAAGCCTGTGGTTTCCGTTGGGCGGCATGCTGAAGGACGACGTGCGCGCGCTGGCTCACGATCTCGGTCTGCTCGTGGCCGACAAGTCCGACAGCCAGGACATCTGCTTCGTGCCGAAGGGCCGCTACAGCGAGGTCATCGAGCGCCTGAAGCCCGGCGCGCTGCAGCCCGGCGACATCGTGCACGCCGACGGCCGCCGCCTCGGCCGCCACGACGGCATCATCAACTACACGATCGGCCAGCGCCGCGGTCTCAAGATTCCGTCGGCCGAGCCGCTGTTCGTGCTGCGCCTGGACGCCAAGCGCAACGAGGTGGTGGTGGGACCACGTGCCTTATTGCACACCCGGACCCTTATTCTTAGAAACATGAATTGGCTGGGTGACGGCACCTTGGAAGACGCCGTGACCGGTCCGGGAGCGGACGTTTTCGCGCGTATCAGATCCTCGCAGCCCCCGCAGCCCGCCACCGTCACGATCGACGGCAGCGGCGCGGTGCAGGTGACGCTGCGGTACGGCGAGCAGGGGGCGGCTGCCGGACAAGCCTGTGTTCTCTATGCCGACGATTCACAAGAAGCCCGTGTACTGGGCGGCGGATGGATTGCCGAGGCCGTGAAGGCCGATACAATGGATTGGTTGGAGTCGCCCGCATAGAGCGGCCCAAGGAAACTTCCGAAGCCGTGACCGGACACCTCCGGTGCGCGGGTTGCTCTTCGGGTTGGAGATAGACGCGTGCAGAATATGAATCCCCGGGTGAAACCTCGTTTGCGTGTCGAAGATCTCGAGCGTTCCAACGGCCGGATCACAGGCATCGGCCGGATCGAGGAGGACGTCGTCCGGACGGCTTACCGCCGCTGGGCGCCGATCTACGATCACACCTTCGGCCGCGTCTCGACCGAGGGGCGCAAGCACACCGCCGAGGTGATCAACTCGAGCCTCGATCGCGGCCGCGTGCTCGAGGTCGGCGTCGGCACCGGCCTCGCACTGGCGGACTATGGCCGCCATCTCGAGGTCATCGGCATCGACCTCTCGCCGGAGATGCTCGACAAGGCGCGCGAGCGCGTCGCCGTCGAGGGACTCTCGCACGTGACCGGCCTGCACGAGATGGACGCGGCTGATCTCAAGTTTCCGGACGATTCCTTCGACATCACGACCGCCATGTTCGTGATGACCGTCGTGCCCGAGCCCGAGCGCGTGATGCGCGAGCTCGCGCGCGTGACGAAGCCCGGCGGCGAGGTGCTGATCGTCAACCACTTCAGCCAGACCGAAGGCGTCCGCGGCTGGGTCGAGCGGCGCATGGCTCCGTTCGCCGAGATCATCGGCTGGCGCCCCGTGTTCGACCAGTCGCGCGTCATGGTCTGCGACGACCTCGTGCTGGCCGAGCGCCAGGCGCTGCGGCCGTGGGGCATCTTCACGATGATGCGCTTCCGCAAGCAGGAGCAGGGCCAGCAGCCGATCGCCGC
>CAYLSI010000028.1:0-45025 GCA_964386545.1 uncultured Hyphomicrobium sp. | reverse complement strand
GGGAGGTCTGGTTTAGTCTCGGTCATGCCGGCTCATCTAGAGTGCTTCCGGAAAAGTGGAAACGGTTTTCCGATAAGAAGCACGACAAAACAAATTCCAGAAAAGCGGAAAGACCCTAGAGGGCTTCCGGAAAAAGGGAAAGCGAGCGATCCGACGAGATCGGATCGCAAAGCGCTCCAGGCCGCCAGCGTATCGCGCGCGATCACGATCACGTCTCGATGAATTCCTCCACCTGTCGGCGCGGACGCGGCACATCGGAGACGAAGTCCTTGAGATGCTCGAGGCCGCGCGGCACCGGCCCGCCGTACGCCCAGTCCAGAAGCTCGACCGTATGCACGAACGCCACATCGTCCCCCCGGTCGAGGTGCGTGATGCAGCCGATGTTTCCGGCCGCCACGACATCCGCGCGGGTCGACCGGATATTGTCGAGCTTGCGTTTCCTGAGCTGCCCGGCGATGTCGGGCTGGAGGATGTTGTAGGTTCCCGCCGAACCGCAGCAAATGTGACCTTCGGGCACATCCACGACCGCAAATCCCGCCTGTTTGAGCAAGTCCTTGGGCTCGTCCTGCACGCGCTGTCCGTGTTGCAGCGAGCACGCCGAGTGATAGGCAACGCGCAGCGACGACCAGCGTTCCGGCGCCCCGAGCTGGTAGGCGTGCAGGAACTCGGAAATGTCCTTGGCCAGCTCCGAGACCTTCTTGGCCTTCTCCGCATACTCGGGATCGTTGCGCAGCATGTAGCCGTAGTCCTTCACGGTCGTGCCGCACCCCGAGGCGTTGATGATGATCGCGTCGATCTGGCCGCGCCATATCTCCTTCGACCACGCGTCGATGTTGCGCCGGGCGAAGTCGAGCCCGTCCTCCTCGCGCCCCATGTGATGCACCACGGCTCCGCAGCAGCCTGCCCCGGGCGCGACGACCACGTCGACGCCGCGGCGGGCGAGCAGCCGGATGGTCGCGTCGTTGATTTCGGGCCGCAGCACCGGTTGCACGCAGCCCGTGCTGAGCAGCACGCGCGCGCGCCGCTCGCCGTGCGTCACCGCCTCGCCCGGGCCGCCGAACCGGCCCTCGCCCACCTTCGTCGGCAGCGGCGCGAGCGCCAGCATCGCGGCCACCTCCTTGAGGCCGAGCCGTTCGAGCAGCGGAATCATGGGACGCGCCAGCGGCGCCAGCTTGATGGCGAGCCGGAAGCGGCGCGGATGCGGAATGACGGCCGCCAGCACCTGCCGCAACACGCGCTCCTTGAGCGGGCGCTCGCGGCGCTCCTCGATCTCGGCGCGCGCCGCATCCACAAGGTGCATGTAGTCGACGCCGCTCGGGCACGTGGACGTGCACGAAAGGCAGCTCAGGCACCGGTCCACATGCTGGCGAACCTGGTCGCTGGGCTCCCGCTCGCCCCCCCGCTCGAACATGTCCTTGATCAGATAGATGCGCCCGCGCGGCGAATCCCGCTCGTCGCCGAGCACGACGTAGGTCGAGCAGACGGCCGTGCAGAGCCCGCAATGCACGCAGCGCTTCAGAATGCGGTCCGCCTCTGCCACGCGCGGATTGGCGAGAGCTGCGGCGGAAAAGTTGGTCTGCATCGTCAATCCCCAGAAGGACGGGAGCGAGAAAGCCGAACGCTACATCGAAGCATACATCCGCCCCGGGTTGAGAAGCCCGAGCGGATCGAACGCCTGCTTGAGGCCGCGCGTGATCTTGTCGACGGCCGGTCCCAGCGGCTGGAACACGTCCACCGAGCTGCGCACCGTCTCGTCGGCCCGGATCAGCGTCGCGTGCCCGCCGTGCGTCGCCACCGCCCGGCGGATGTCCGCGCTGCCCGCATCCGCCGACGCCGGCGTCTCGAGCCAGATCAGCCCGCCCGACCAGTCGTAGAACGCATGCACCTTCATGTGCCGGCGCACCGACGCCACGAGGGACGCGCCGAGACTCGGCGCCGTCGAGATGCGCCAGATATGCGACCCGTTCGGCGGAAAGAAGGAGAGCGTGCGCATTTCGCCCCAGAACGCGAGCGAGCTTTCGAGATCGAGCTCGATGGGATCGCCATAGGCCCGGAGCGCCTCGCGCAGCCGCGCCTTGCGGTAGGTCAGCGAGCGCGTGAAATTTTCGAGGCGCACCGCCGTGAGCGCGCGCTTCTCCTTCGCAAGCTGCGGATGGCCGAGGCGCGCCACCAGCTCCGGCGCGAGATGCACGGTGCCGGACACCTCGTACGGCTCGGTCAGCGCGAGGCTCATCAGCTCCGCCGCGAGATCGTCGGTCAGGTCCGGATAGACGAGCGTCACCACGTCATCGGGCAGCGGCAGCACCTTGAACGTGACTTCCGAGAGCACGGCGAGCGTGCCCCAGCTTCCCGCCAGCCCGCGCGCCACGTCATAGCCGGTGACGTTCTTCATGACCCGCCCGCCGGACTTGAAGATCTCGCCCCGCCCGTTGACGGCGCGCACGCCGAGCAGGTAGTCGCGCGCTGCACCGGCAGAGATGCGCCGCGCGCCCGAGACGTTCGCGGCGAACACCGCCCCGATCGTCTGCAGCCCGAGCCCCGTGCCGAGCAGATGGCCGAGGTCGATCGGCTCGAACGGCAGCATCTGCCCGCGCGAGGCGAGCTCCACCTCCACCTGCGACAGCGGCGTGCCGGCCCGCGCCGACATGACGAGCTCCGCCGGCTCGTAGAGCGAGATCCCGCGCATGGCGCCCGTCGTCATCACCACCGGCGCGACCACCGGCCGCCCGACGCCGCGTTTCGAGCCCGAGCCCAGGATCTCCACGGGAATGGCGCGCTCCGAAAGCATGGTCAGCATGCTCTTGAGCTCCCACTCCGTGGCGGGACGCATGATGTCGTTCATGGGCGGCTCCTCATGCGGCCGCATCGGTGCGCCGGTGCGAGCCCGCCGATGCGGCCTCGCTCTCTGTGCGCGCGATAGCGGCCTGCACCGCATCGAGCGGGAACACCTTGCCGAAATTCAAGAGCCAGTCGGGATCGAACACCGACTTGATGCGCAACTGCACGGTGATGTCGTCGTCCGAGAACTGCTCGCGCATGAGGTCGCGCTTTTCGAGCCCGACGCCGTGCTCGCCCGTGAGGCACCCGCCGACCGACACGCAGAGCTTCAGGATCTCCGCCCCGGCCTGCTCGGCCTTCTCCATTTCGCCCGGCTTGTTGGCGTCGTACATGACGAGCGGATGCAGATTGCCGTCGCCCGCGTGGAAGATGTTGGCGACGCGCAGCCCGTGCTTCGTGCAGATGCCGGCGATCTGCTCCAGGACGTGCGGCAGGTGCGCGAGCGGGATCGTGCCGTCCATGCAGTAGTAGTCGGCGATGCGTCCGATCGCGCCGAAGGCCGACTTGCGCCCCTTCCAGATCTTGGCGCTCTGCTCCGCCGAGCCGCTGACGACGAGGGCCTGCGGATTGAGCTCGTTGGCGATACTCGCGATGTAGGCGAGGCGGTCCGCGATCTCCTGCTCGGAGCCCTCGACCTCGATGATGAGCAGGGCTTCGACGTTCATCGGATACCCCGCCTTCGCGAAGGCCTCGCACACCTCGATCGCCGGCTTGTCCATGAACTCGATGGCGACCGGAATGATGCCGGACGCGATGATGCGCGCCACGCAGATGCCCGCCTTCGCGCTCGATTCGAACCCGATCATCATCGGCCGGGCGCCTTCCGCCGCGCGCAGGATGCGCACCGTCGCTTCCGTGATGATGCCGAACTGTCCTTCGGACCCCACGATGAGCGCCAGGAGATCGTACCCGTCCGCATCGAGATGCCCGCCGCCGATCTCGACGACCTCGCCGTCCATGAGCACCATCTTCACGCCGAGCACGTTGTTCGTCGTGACGCCGTACTTGAGGCAGTGCGCGCCGCCCGAGTTCATCGCGAGATTGCCCGCGAGCGTGCAGGCGATCTGGCTCGAGGGATCGGGCGCATAGAAGAAGCCGTCCGCCTGCACGGCCGCCGAGATCGCGAGATTGGTGATGCCGGCTTCCACGCGCGCATAGCGGTTCTGGAAATCGATCTCGAGCACGCGGTTCATCTTCGAGACGCCGACGACGATGGAGTCCTCGAGCGGCACGGCCCCGCCCGCGAGCGACGTGCCCGCCCCGCGCGGCATGACGCGGATGCCGTTGGCCTTCGCATACTTGAGCACGGCCGCGACCGCTTCCGTCGACGTCGGCAGCACGACGGCCAGCGGCATGCGCCGATAAGCGGTGAGCGCATCGGTCTCGAACGCGCGCCGCCCGTCCTCGTCGGCAATGACCGCCTCGGCCCCGCAAAGGGCGATGAGATCGCGCACGATGGCGTCCCGTCGTCCGACGATCGCCGGATCCGGAAGCGGCAGCTCGATGGCAGACATTCTTTTTCTCCGTTCGGAGTCGACCGGCCCGCGGGCGCTTCACCCGCCGCCGGAAGGTAGTCCGATTACATAGCCGAACCCCGGTCGATGCGCGACACTTGCAGCAGCGTGCGCCTTTGCGGCACGCCGCGGTTCGACATCGGCCGCTCGGGGTGCCGATCGCACGAATCTCGCACGGGCGTGCGCATGCGCGCAACCCGATCCGCGGCCGGATCGAGCAGCCCGCGGAGGCTTTTCCTCGGGATCCGAGTGGCGCGGCCGCGCGGGCCGCGTTAGAGTCGCAGCCATCGAAACTGCTGATGCCGGACCGCCGTGGAAGCGAACGACGTGAAGCCCGAGACACCGCGCGTCGGCCTGTTCGTCACCTGCCTCGTCGACCTCTTCCGCCCGTCGGTCGGCTTCGCCGCCGCGCGTCTGATCGAGGACGCGGGCTGCGCGATCGTCGTGCCCGAGACGCAGACGTGCTGCGGCCAGCCGGCGTACAACTCCGGCGATCCCGACACCGCCCGCGCCCTCGCGCTGCAGACGATCCGAAGCTTCGAGGGCCTGGACTACGTCGTCGCGCCGTCGGGCTCCTGCGCGGCCATGCTGCGCGTGCACTATCCGCTGCTGTTCAAGGGCCGGCCCGAGGAGCCGGAGGTGCTGGCCTTCGCCGCGCGCGTGTTCGAGCTGACGACATTCCTCGTCGAGGTCCGCGGCGCGACCGGCGTGACCGCCGCGTTCGTGGGACGCGTCGCCCATCACGACGCCTGCTCCGGCCTGCGCGAGCTCGGCATCCGCGCGGCCCCGCGCCGCCTTCTGGCCACCGTCGCAGGGCTCGAGCTGGTCGAAGCGGGCGAGGTCACGGCCTGCTGCGGCTTCGGCGGGCTCTTTTCGGTCAAGTACCCCGCAATCTCGACCGCCATCGCCGACCGCAAGATCGAGGATCTGCGCCTGAACCAGCCGGACCTCATCACCGGCGGCGATCTCGGCTGCCTGATGAACCTCGCCGGGCGCCTGAGCCGATGCGGCAGCACGCTGCCCTGCCGCCACGTCGCCGAGGTGCTGGCCGGCGAGCTCACCGATCCGCCCATCGCGGGCTCCCCTGAGGGTCCGCGCGCATGATCCCGGCCACCGCCACCTTCAAGGCCAACGCCGCCGCGGCCGTCGCGGACCGCAAGCTCGCGAAAGCGCTCGCCGGCCTGCCCGGCGGCCTCGTCGCCCAGCGCGCGGGCGCCATGGCGCGCATGCCGGAGCTGGAAGCCCTGCGCGACGCCGGCCGCGACATCCGCAACCACACGCTCGCCCACCTCGATCTCTACCTCGCGGCCTTCGCTGCCAAAGCAGAGGCCGCCGGCGCCCGCATCCACTGGGCCGAGACCGGCGAGCACGCCCGCGCCATCATCGCCTCGCTCTGCCGCGAGCGCGGCGCGCGCCTGATCGCCAAAGGCAAGTCGATGATCTCGGAGGAGATCGGTCTCAACGGCCATCTCGAAGCGCAGGGCATGGCGGTGTTCGAGAGCGATCTCGGCGAATACCTGCTGCAGATCCGCGGCGAGACGCCGAGCCACATCATCGCGCCCGCCATCCACCTGAGCCAGGACCAGGTGGAAGCGGATTTCCGCCGCCAGCACACCGGTCTCGCCCCCGACCGCGACCTCTCGACCCCCGAGCAGCTCGTGGCCGAAGCGCGCGACGTGCTGCGCAAGCGCTTCCTGGCTGCCGACGTCGGCATCACGGGCGCGAACTTCCTCGTCGCGGAAACCGGCTCGGCCGTCATCGTCACCAACGAAGGCAACGGCGATCTCTCCGCCCAGCTCCCGAAAACGCACATCGTGCTGGCATCGATCGACAAGGTCGTGCCCACGCTGGCCGATCTCGCGACACTGCTGCGCCTGCTCGCGCGCTCCGCCACCGGCCAGGAGATGACGGCCTACACCACCCTGTTCACAGGCCCCAGGCTGCCCTCGGACACCGACGGGCCGCGCGAAACGCACATCGTCATCCTCGACAACGGCCGCACCGAGATGATGAAGACGGAGCTGCGCGAGGCCTTGCGGTGCATCCGCTGCGGCGCCTGTCTCAATCACTGCCCGATCTACAATGCCATCGGCGGCCACGCCTACGGCTGGGTCTACGCCGGCCCCATCGGCGCGGCGATCACGCCCGCGTTTCTCGGCATCCGGGCGGCGCGGGACTTGCCGGCCGCCTCGACCTCGTGCGGGAAGTGCGACGAGGTCTGCCCCGTCAAGATTCCGCTTACCCGTTTGCATCGCGCCTGGAAAACCGAAGCCTTCCGCGACGCCCCGCGCCCCTTGGAGCACGCCCTCCTCGGCGTCTGGGCCTTCTTCGCGCGACGGCCGCGGCTCTATCACCTGTCGGCGCGCTTCGTGGTTGCCGCGCTGGCGGCGCTCACGCCCGCACGCAGGCCCTACCGCTGGCTGCCCATGGCGAAGGGCTGGACGGCGCGCCGCGATTTCCCGGCCCCGCAGGGCCGAACGTTCCAGCAGCTCTGGCGCGAGCATCAGCGCGGCGTGCCCCGATGAGCCAAGCCACGATCCTGGGCCGCATTCGCAGCGCTCTCGCCGTCAACGCGGACGACGACGACGCGCGCAGGACCGCCGTGGCCGCACGCCTCGCCACGCCACCGCTCCACCCGCGACCGGCTTTCGCGACGCTATCGAACGCAGCGCGCGACACCCGCCTGCTCCAAAGCTTCGCCGCGCAAGGCACGGAAGCAATCGAGATTGAAAATCTCGCCAGCCTGCCAGAGACGGTTGCGGCGCTCCTCCGCTCGCTTGGCCCCGCACCGACACTCGCCATCGGCGATGACGAGAAATTCGCCGCGCTCTCGTGGCCGCGGGGCCTCGCACCGAAGCCTTGGTCCCCCGACCAGACGCTGGGCGACGGCACCGCCGCACTGTCCCACGCGCGCGCGGCCGTGGCCGAAACGGGCACGCTCGTGCTGGCCTCGGCCGCCGCCAATCCGGCCTCGCTCGCCTTCCTGCCGGAGCTGCATATCGTCGCCGTCGACCGCGCCACCGTCATCGCCGCCTTCGAGGATGCGTTCGGCATGCTCACGGCCCGCTACGGGACGACGCGGTTTCCGAGATCGGTGAATTTGATTTCCGGCCCCTCGCGCACGGGCGACATCGGCGGGCGCATCGTCAAAGGCGCGCACGGGCCCCGCCGCCTGGCCGTGGTGCTGTACGGCGCCGCCGCACGCACCTGATCCGCTCCGATATTACTGAACCGACAGCACCCGGTCGCTCTCGCGGCGGCGTACCATGCGCGCGACCCCGCCCCAGGCCTGCGAGCGGCTGGCGTCGCCGAGCTGCCGATGAAGCAGCGAGAAAAAATCTGCGACCTCCGCCGCATACGAGCCGTGACGGCCCTCCAACACCACGGCCATGAGCTCGGCGTCGTGGATCACGGTTTCGCTTTTCTTGTGGGCGGCAGCACTCGACATCGGGGAACCTCGAAACACACGTGCCCCCTGAGAACGCAAGAACGAAGCCAATCCGAAAACCGGCGCTTAGATACTGAAAAACATGGGCTTTCGGCCGGGCCCCGCCGCTTCGGCCGGCAACGCGAGGCCCACGCGTTTCAATTTCGTCAGCCCATCGGCCCGGCCGGAGACACGCTGTCCCACGTTGAAATCGAAATTCGTTAACGGCGAAAGCCGCTGCAAGGCCGCCCGTTACTGGGGCTTGGCGGCCGATTTGCCGGCCGCAAGCTGATCTTTGCCCTTCGCCGGGGCCTTCTGGGCATCCGCGGCCTCGGCCGAGTTGCCCTTCTTCTTGGCGATGGGCTTCTTCGCCGGCTTCTTGCGCGGCGGGGCATTGCCGCAATCGTACGAGCGCACCGTCTTGCGAACGCTCGTCACGGACCGCGCGCTGCTCTCGATCGCCATCGAATCGATTTTCTCCGCGCCGTTGAACAGGCGCTTCCAGTCGTACCTGTCGAACCCGTGCTCGAGCAGCGTCGCGGCACGGATCGTGCGCTTCGCCCCCGACGACTCGCCCAGCACCACCGCCATGATCTGCCGGCCGTCCCGGGTTGCACTAGCGACGACGTTGTAGCCGGAATCGCAGGTGAACCCGGTCTTCATGCCGTCCGCGCCCTCGAAAGAGTGCAACAGGCCGTTGTGCGAGCCGATGAGGATCTTGCCGATCTTCGCGTTGAACATCGACCAGTAGCCGATGTGCTCCGGGTAGTCCTTGAGGACGGCCTGCGCGAGCTTGGCGAGATCGCGCGCCGTCGTCACCTGCATGGGCGCCGGCAAGCCGCTGGCGTTGACGAAGGTCGTGCGCGTCATGCCGAGGCGCTGCGCCGTCTGGTTCATGAGCGAAACGAAACCGGGCTGCGTGCCGCCGATCGCCTCCGCCAGCACCACCGCCACGTCGTTGGCCGATTTGATGATGACCGCCTTGAGCGCCTGATCGACCGTCAGCGTCGCGCCGACGTGCAGGCCGAGCTTCATCGGCGGCTGGGCCTGGGCACGCTCGCTGTAGGGAATGCGCTGATCGAGCGTGAGCTTGCCGGTCTTGAGCGCCTCGAACGTGAGGTACGCCGTCATGATCTTCGTCAGCGACGCCGGATGCCACTGGTCGTCGAGATCCTCGGCGTAGAGCACCTGTCCGTCGGACGGATCGAACACCAGCGCCGGCCCGCCTGCCTGGGCCGGGCGGCCGCAAACAAGCACCAATGCCGATAGAACGGCGGCTGAGATCCAACAGCCTCGCATAGCAGTCCTGAACAAAGCGAAATCGCCTTCGGACCTAACACATTCGTCTGTCTTCGGGCAATCCGGCCCGCCGATTTCGGCCGATGTGTGGCCCGATGGCGCAACCCCGCGCGGGTCCCCTTACGCCCAGGGGCGCGCGGACGCGTTCTTCTGCTCGAACTCCTTGATGGACTTTTCCTTTTCGAGCGTCAGGCCGATGTTGTCCAAACCGTTGAGCAGGCAGTGCTTGCGGAACGGATCGATGTCGAACTTGATCACGCCGCCATCGGGGCCGCGGATCTCCTGCGCTTCGAGATCGATCGAGATCGTCGCGTTCGCCCCGCGGCTCGCATCGTCGACGAGCTTGTCGACCTGCTCCTGCGGCAGCTTGATCGCCAGAATGCCGTTCTGGAAGCAGTTGTTGAAGAAGATGTCCGCGAAGTCCGGCGCGATCACGCAGCGGAAGCCGAAGTCCAAAAGCGCCCACGGCGCATGCTCGCGCGAGGAGCCGCAACCGAAGTTCTCGCCCGCGATCAGGATCTCCGCCTTGCGATAGGCCGGCTTGTTGAGCACGAAATCCGAAAGCTCGTTCCCGGCCTGATCGTAGCGCAGCTCGTAGAACAGAGCCTTGCCGAGCCCCGTGCGCTTGATGGTCTTCAGGAACTGCTTCGGAATGATCATGTCAGTGTCCACGTTCCGCAGCGGAAACGGCGCCGCGACGCCCGTGAGCTTGGTGAACTTCTGCATGGGTTCTCGTGTCCTTGGAGCCTGACGGTGTTCGTTTACTCGGTTCGTTAACCCGTATCGCGCCGCGTCACAACCTAAGCGCGCAGACTGTCGGCCAGCGCCCGGAAATATCCCTCGGCGGCCAACAGTCGGTCGATCCGGATCGTAGGCGCCGTCCGGAAACCTTTCCGGTCGGGGCCGAGCTGTTCGAGCCGCCTTTTAACGCCAGCCAGCTTTCGTCCGTCAAGATGGTGCTGCAGCACGCCGACCAGAGTTTCGAGATAGCCCGTGATGCGCCCGAGCTCGCGCACGAGCGCCCGGTGCGCCGCCTTGTCCCCCGGAGCGGCCGAAAGCGACACCGCCGAGGCCGAGGCTCGCGCCAGCGTGTCGGCGATCGCTTCCGAATAGCGCGCCACCTTGAGCCGGCGCTGCGTGTCGAGCGCATTGAGCGCGCCGACCCACCGGCTGAGCGTCACCGCGATGGCAAGACAGCGTTTGGGATAGTCCGAGAGCTGCATGGGCCTGCGGCGCGAGGCTTGGGAGATCCCGCAGCCTAAACCGGGCGCGACAGGCGGGGATAACCGTCAGCGGATCGAGGGGTCGGCGTAGCACTTGCGCATGTATTCGCAGCGGTGCGAGCCCGCGAAATGCATGCTGTCGCCCTTGGACGGCGAGATGAACGCGCAGATTTCCTCGAGCCCGTTCTCGTCGAGCCAGCCCTGCCGGCGCCCGCGCTGGACCGCGAAACAGTCCGCCGTTTCCTCGTCGGGCCCACGGAACTGATGGCCGCACTCGTGCGCGAAGATCCAGAGCTTCACCGGGGTCGACACCTTGGCGAGAAGCCGCGGATTGAGGATCAGGAAGCCCGGATAGGCGGCGCCGTAGTCGTCGAGCTGGCTGTCGATCACCGTGGGCCGCTGGCCGCAGACCTGGCGGCGGCCGTCGAGCTTGAGCTCCCCCGGCGGCAAGACATGCGCGTCGCCGCCCACGTGCTCGGCGTATTCCTCGGGCGTCGGCACATCCTCGGCGCGCACGCCGCTGCCGCACGCGGCCAGGACGGCTCCCATGAGAACGGCAATCCACTGAGACCGTCGCACCACCGGACGAAGAGCCGCCGACACGTCACACCCCGCACTTGATCGCCGCACACGCCCCTGCAAAGGCACCGTTGGAATGTCCAAATAAAACAAGGCCAATGTTAGGAAACTTCGCCGCGCATCGCGGCAGGACACACCCTAGCGCCCCAGCATCGTCTGCAAAAGTTAACAATCCTCGCGGATTCCCGCCGGCCTCATATGGTCGCGGCACTGTGTCGGCGAAGCAGCGCCCGCCCCGACGCGAGAGCCCCGACGCGCGCGCCCCTCAGGGCGCGGCTTCCTGCTCGATGTCTTCCATGTCCTCGTCGGAAAACCCGAAATGGTGGCCGATCTCGTGCACGAGCACGTGCGTGATGATCTCGCCGAGCGTCTCGCCGCCCTCGACCCAATAGTCGAGGATGGCACGCCGGTAGAGGAACACCATGTCCGGCTCGCGCGGCGTGTCGAGCGTGCTCTTCTTGTCGAGGCTCAGGCCCTGGTAAAGGCCCATGAGATCGAACGGGCTCTCGATGTCGAGCTCGTCCAGCACCTCGTCGAGCGCGAAATCCTCGATGCGAATGACGAGATCGCCGCAGACCTCGCGGAACTCGGGCTCGATCCGCTCCCAGGCGGCCGCGGCCATGATCTCGAACTCTGCCAATGAAGGCGCTGTAGCCGATTTCCAATCCGCCGCCATGGACTTGCTCCCGCCTTAGAGTGTCGTCAAAGACGGGAGAGATAGGCGCTTCGCCCGCCGGAGGGCAAGAGCGCCCGTCTACAAGAGAGCCTGTCCAAGAGGCCGAAATCAGCCCCGCCAGTTTCGCACGTCCACGAAGTGGCCGCTGATCGCGGCCACCGCCGCCATGGCGGGCGAAACGAGGTGCGTCCGGCCCTTGTAGCCCTGGCGGCCCTCGAAATTGCGGTTCGAGGTCGACGCGCAGCGCTGGCCGGGCTTGAGCTGGTCCGGGTTCATGCCGAGGCACATCGAGCAGCCGGGCTCGCGCCATTCGAAGCCCGCGGCCCGGAAGATCCGGTCCAGACCTTCCGCCTCCGCCTGCTCCTTCACGAGCCCCGAGCCCGGAACGATCATCGCGTAGGCGAGACGGTCCGAGATCTTCTTGCCCTCGACGATGCGGGCAACCTCGCGCAGGTCCTCCATGCGCCCGTTCGTGCACGAGCCGATCCACACCACGTCGAGCGGGATGTCGGTCATCTTCGTGCCCGGCGTCAGGCCCATGTAGTCGAGCGCGCGCACCATCGAGGCGCGCTTGTTCTCGTCCTGGATGTCCTCCGGATTGGGCACCACGCCGGCGATCGAGACGACGTCCTCGGGGCTCGTGCCCCACGAGACGATCGGCGGCAGTTGGGCCGCATCGAGACGCACCTCGCGGTCGAAATGCGCGCCCTCGTCGCTGGCGAGCGTGTCCCAATACTTGAGCGCCATGTCCCAGGCCTGGCCCTTCGGCGCCTTGGGACGGTCCTTGATGAAGGCGTAGGTCTTCTCGTCCGGCGCGATCATGCCGGCGCGCGCGCCGCCCTCGATCGACATGTTGCAGACCGTCATGCGGCCTTCCATCGAAAGACTGCGGATCGCCTCGCCCGCATACTCGATGACGGAGCCCGTGCCGCCCGCCGTGCCGATCTCGCCGATGATCGCGAGAATGATGTCCTTCGCGGTGACGTGCGCCGGCAGTGCGCCGTCCACCGTCACGCGCATGTTCTTGGCCTTCTTCTGCACCAGCGTCTGCGTCGCGAGCACATGCTCGACCTCGCTCGTGCCGATGCCGTGCGCCAGCGCGCCGAACGCGCCATGTGTCGAGGTATGGCTGTCGCCGCAGACGATCGTCGTGCCGGGCAGGGTAAAGCCCTGCTCGGGGCCGACGACGTGGACGATGCCCTGCCGCTTGTCGCGCTCGTTGTAGTACTCGACGCCGAAATCGCGCGCGTTCTTGGCCAGCGTCTCGACCTGGATGCGGCTGTCCTCGTCGGCGATGCCCTTGGTGCGGTCGGTGGTCGGAACGTTGTGATCGACCACGGCCAGCGTCTTCTCGGGCGCGCGGACCTTGCGGCCCGACATGCGAAGCCCCTCGAACGCTTGCGGGCTCGTCACCTCGTGCACGAGATGGCGGTCGATGTAGAGCAGGCAGGTGCCGTCGGGCTGACGGTCAACCACGTGGTCGTCGAAAATCTTGTCGTACAGCGTCTTGGCCATGGGTCGCGGGCTCGATCATCAGGGTGAGATGCTTCAGATAGCGTTTCGCACGCCCCGTTGCAAATCAGCGCGTCTATCTGCGCCAATAAGCCCGCCGGAGGCCGATTTTGGGGCCGCGACGGGGGAAATCGAAAAGGCCGAAAACCGAAAAGACCGGGCCCGCGAGGGGCCCGGCCAAGTCGAACCGCGTAGAAGGCAGCCAGGGGCGGTGGCAATCGGCCCCGCAGGTGCCTCGCTACCCGATAACCACGATACGCGCCAAACCCCGTTTGGGATCAGTCGAAACCGGCGTCGCGATGCCGGAGGGCTATTCCCGCCAGTGCCGGCCCTTCGCCACGAGGAAATCC
This sequence comes from uncultured Hyphomicrobium sp., assembly GCA_964386545.1. Lineage (GTDB taxonomy): Bacteria > Pseudomonadota > Alphaproteobacteria > Rhizobiales > Hyphomicrobiaceae > Hyphomicrobium_C. The sequence goes on along the minus strand of CAYLSI010000028.1, from coordinate 31,607 downwards.
CGCAACACCTGGACTTTCTTGGAGCTTTTGAGCTCCTCCGGGTACACGAAGAGGATCGGCAGGCTCGGCTGCTCGGCTTCGGCCTTGGTCAGCACCTGGACGAGATCGGTGTCGTTCTCGCTCAGGTAGTCCGGCACCATGCCGATGCCGATGCCGGCCATGACCGCATGCTTGATGGCGACGACGCTGTTGGTCTTGAGCACCGCCTCGCGCGGCTCCTTGCCCTCGCGGCCGGCCGTCTCGAGCCAACTGATCGCCGGCAGGAGCTGGGGCGGGATGCCCGAGTAGGAGAGAATACGGTGCGTGCCGTTGTCGAGGTCCGCAAACGTCTCGGGGACGCCGAAGCGGCGGGTATACTTCGTCGACGCCATGGGGCGCACCTGCGCCGAGAACAGCGGCCGGCGGATGAGATCGGGCTGGTCCGGCTCGCGCGTCCAGATGGCCACGTCGGCCGCGCGCATGGCGATGTCGATCTGGTCGTCGTCGAGGATCAGCTCGATCCGGATCTCCGGATAGAGATCCATGAACTCGCGCAGGCGCTGCGACACCCAGACCGTGCCGAGCCCCACCGGCGCCGCCACGCAGAGCAGCCCCGACGGCTTGGTGGTGGTATCGGCAAGCAGCGTTTCCGCGGTCTGCAGCTTGCTCATGACCTCGGCGACGGTGCCGTACAGCAGCTCGCCCTGCTCGGTCAGCACCAGACCGCGCGCATGGCGATGGAAGAGGGAAACCTTGAGATCGCGCTCGAGCGCTGAAACCTGACGGCTCACCGCGGATTGACTCATGTTGAGGGCATCGCCCGCGTGCGTGAAGCTTCCCGCCGCGGCCGCAGCATGGAAGATCCTGAGCTTGTCCCAGTCCATAAGGGTTTCCCGTGATTTGCGGGTGAAATCGGCCCGTTAGCAAAGGGAGCCGGCGCCAATCGGACGTAAACGCATGAAATTAAGCAATGCGATTATTCGATAACTCAGACCTACCCGCCATCGAAAACTGCATACCAGCGCCTTTCCACCGCAGGGGGGCGGGCCCTGGAGATCGGGGCCGCGAATGCCTATAAACGGCGAAGCTCGCCCGCCCGATGACAACGCAAGAAATCGAGCCTGATCAAAAACAAAGAGAGTCGAAGCCCATGAAATTCCGCTCAGCAGCGATTGCCGCCCTGTCGACGCTTCTTGCCGCCTGCGGCGGCGACTCCGGCGCGCCGACCAAGGTCTGGGAAACCGCCGGCTTCCAGAACCCCGAGTCCGCGCTTCCCGACACGGAAGCCGGCATCATCTACGTGAGCAACGTCGCCGGCGGCCCCGGCGATCGGGACGGCAACGGCTACATCTCGAAGCTGGGCCTCGACGGCAAGATCGTGACCGAGAAATGGGTCACCGGCTTGGATGCGCCGAAGGGCCTCGCGCTCTCCGGCGGCAAGCTCTTCGTCGCCGACCTCGACAATCTCGTCGAGATCGACGTCGCATCCGGCACCATCGTGACGAAGCACGCGGCCGCCGGCGCGAAAATCCTGAACGACGTGGCCGTGGACGGCGAAGGCCGGATCTACACATCCGACTGGCCGGGCAACGCCATCTGGCGGCTCTCCGGCGGCACCTTCGAGAAGTGGCTCGAAAGCGAAGAGCTCAAGAACCCGAACGGCCTCTTCGTCGACAAGGACAAGCTGATCGTCGCGACCTGGGGCGCGATGGCGGCGGACTTCTCGACCACGACGCCCGGCAACCTTCTGACCGTCAACCTGGCCGACAAGGCGATCGCCAACCTCGGCGACGGCAAGCCGGTCGGCAACCTGGACGGGATCGAGCCGTTCGACGCCGACAGCTTCCTCGTGACCGACTGGGTGGCCGGCAAGGTCTTCCAGATCGCACGCTCGGGCGAGGCCAAGGAACTCCTGAAGCTCGGCCAGGGCAGTGCTGATCTCGGCTACATCGCCGCCTCGCGCACCGCCATCATCCCGCTGATGGTGGACGGCAAGGTCGTCGCCTACAAGTTCTGATTGCCGTGCGAGCCCGCGTCCCTCCCCCGCGTGGGGAGAGGGACGCCACTTCTCACTCGGCGGCAGCCGTCTCTGTTGCCGGCGCCTTGAGCCCGTGCAGGAACTTCTCGGTTTCGAGCGCGGCCATGCAACCCATGCCGGCGGCCGTCACGGCCTGACGATAGACGTCGTCCTTCACGTCACCCGCCGCGAACACGCCCGGGATCGACGTCGCCGTCGAATCCGGCGCCGTGATCAGATAGCCCGACGGCTTGACGTCGAGCTGTCCCTTGAAGAGCTCCGTCGCCGGCGCATGCCCGATGGCGATGAACACGCCGTCCACCTTGCGCTCCGTGACCTTGCCCGTCTTGACGTTCTTGAGCCGCACCGCCGAGACGGCCCGCGGATCGCTCGTGCCGACGATTTCCTCGATGGCGCTGTCCCAGACCACCTCGACCTTGGGATTGTTGAACAGGCGCTCCTGCAGGATCTTCTCGGCGCGGAAGTGATCGCGCCGATGCACCACGACGACCTTGCTCGCGAAGTTCGTGAGGAAGATCGCCTCCTCGACGGCCGTGTTGCCGCCGCCGACGACCACCACCTCTTTGCCCTTGTAGAAGAAGCCGTCACACGTCGCGCACGCCGAGACGCCGTAGCCCTTGAAGGCTTCCTCGCTCGGAATGCCGAGCCAGCGCGCCTGGGCGCCGGTCGCGATGATGAGCGCGTCGCACGTGTAATGGTCGCCGGAATCGCCCTCGAGGCGGAACGGCCGCTGCTTGAGATCGACCTTGACGATGTAGTCCATGACGATCTCGGTGCCGACGTGCTCGGCCTGCGCGCGCATCTGCTCCATGAGCCACGGCCCCTGGATCACATCGGCGAAGCCGGGATAGTTCTCGACGTCCGTCGTGATGGTGAGCTGCCCACCGGGCTGGTTGCCCTGGATGAGCACCGGCTTCAGCATGGCGCGGGCGGCATAGATGGCCGCCGTATAGCCGGCCGGGCCCGAGCCCAGGATGATGACGCGTGCGTGTTTTGCTTTGCTCATGATGACCCTTCTGCGCGCCTTGAAGCGAGACGATAGCTTCCGGACGGAATGACGCCGGGACGAATCCCGGGCGCGCGGCTGCTCTCATATAAGCGAGGAGAACGCCCGGCGCGAGCCCCGCCGCAAGCAACCCCCAGTGCGTCAATCCTGGCTCAGATAGGATAGCGCTGCACGAATGACGGGCGGCGCGAACAAAATATTCCGGTGCCCCAGGCCGTCGAACGGCCGGAGCTCGGCCAGCGGGCACGCGGCCACGATCTCTTCGGCATGCTGGAACGCGACCTCGGTATCGTCGCGCGCATGCAGGACGAGCGCAGGCCGGCCCGTCGCAGCCAGGAAGCGCGAGGCCGTGAACGTATCGATCGGCCGGTGCGCGATCCGCTCCAGCCGCCGCTCGTAGGCGCGCGCGCCGGCTTGGGTCAGACGCACCTCGTCGGCGAATTCCTGCGTGATGAAGCGAAACGCATCCGGCACGGACACGAGCACATAGCGCTCGAACGGATAGGCGCGCGGCATTGGCGGGCCGCCTTCGCCGACCAGCAGCAGCGCGAGCCCCCCCATCGAATGGGCAACGCCGAAGCGGATCGGCCCCAGCGCCTCCGCCACCTGCAGCAGCGCCCGCGAGCAGTCGATGAGGCTCGCCTTCTCCTGCCCGCTGCGCCCGTGCCCCGGCTGATCGAAGGCGACGACGCGAAACCCGGCCCGGCGCAACTGCTCCGCGAAGACCGCCATGAACGAGGCTTCGCTCGTCCAGCCGTGGGCGATCAGCACGCTGCCGCGCGCAGGCGCACCCGCCTCCGGCTCGAACACGTAGGCCTGCACGCGCCCTTCCGTGGTCGGCACCTCGACCCACGTCGCGTTGCGCAGGTGAAACCGCGCCCGCTCCGCGAGCAGCGCGTGATCGGGGCTGCGCCGCGACGAGCGCTTCGGCGTGCAGAAGAGGTCGTAGGCGAGATCGCCGGCCTTGGCCGGCGGATAGAGGTCGAGGCGGACGGGGCGGGTTCTGACATGGCGATCGAAGAATGCGGTCATCGCCTTCGAGCCTCCTCAGATCAAGCGCAGCGCCTTGAAGCTCGCGATGCCGGAGCGCCCGACGATGACGTGATCGTGCACGAGCACGCCGAGCGGACGCCCGGCCTCGATGATCATGCGCGTCATGTCGATGTCCGCGCGCGAGGGCGTCGGATCGCCGGACGGATGGTTGTGGACCATCCATATGGTCCGCATAACGTGTTGATTTATATGATCTACTTCGCTTAGAGGTGCCGAATGGTTCCGGGGATTGGGGGCGGTTCGCGATGACCGAGCGTGACGATCACGGCTGATCATACGTGCGCTCTTCGAGGCCCTTTGATGCACGGCACTGGACCTTATTCTTTTCGTCCCACGCATCAAGCTCATCGAGGGGATAAAGCACAGCTTTGCCAATTTTCACGTAGGACGGTCCGAGACGCATCGCGCGCCAATTTCGAAGAGTCCCGACTGAAATGCCGCCACGGTAGCGTTCAGCCACCTCGTCAGGGGTAAGGAATTTGCTATCTGACACTATCGCCTCCTTCGGCTGCACGATCCAGGCCGTCCCGCCGCGTCTTCAGTTGATCGTAGCGGTAGTCTCCTCAGGCCGCTTTCGGGCTTGTATTTGAGTGCCCGGAATCGGTGCCTCACGCTTCCGCACGGACATACATGCTGCGTCATTCACAGCCGTGGAAGGTGTTCCGGGCAGGTGTCGGAGAAACGGATAGCGTAGGGGGCACATAGGCGGGTTCGGCCGCGATGCCTTCGCCAGCGCCCGGCGCCGGTCAGATGCTGCGCTATGGAATTGTGGGCCGTTCCGGTGGGGACTTTGTAGCGGGTGTGCGGGCGAGGAAAGAAACGCCTTTTGTCCAAATATGAGGCTCGGCCCAGCCGCTACCCCGTCCTGTGATAAGCCATCTATGTTGGACTAGCCATCGCGTTCACCGAGCATACGGTGCTGGCTCGGGGGAAGGATGCCTAAGCGCTCTTTCAGGCTATCTGGGCAGAGCAAACGCTGAATAGTGCTGTCGAATATACGCCAGCTTCGGATCAATGTAGCGCTGACAGAAAGGCCTACTCGGATCGGTTCGATAGTAGTTCTGGTAGCGCGCATCCGACGCCTTAAAGCCTGCAAACGATAGCACCAAGGTGTGCACTGTCTCGCTAGACTCTTCGCCCAAGCGGGCAACCGCTTGCTCAGCTTCATGTCGCTGGCTCTCTTCAAATATGTAAATTGCACTGCGGTATTTGCTTTGGAGCGAACGGGCTCGAGTGGCGGAGTGCGTCCTGAGATGGACCTCGGACAGCGTCGTCAATCCAATGACCGTGGGATCGAAGGTGACGATCACCCCCTCCGCCCAGGTGTCTGCCGGCGCCATCGATTGTAGAAAACCCTGGTCGACCTGCGTGACGCCGCGCAACGCTTGGAAAACACCCTCGGTGCACCAGTGGCAGCCTCCACCAAAGCCGACCTTTGCCATCCTCAACTCCTACGCAAAGGCACAACGGCTGGGCCGGACTTATCGAGCTGGCGGACGAACGCGATGATCCGCTGTCCGACATCGTCCGCCATTTCTACATGAGGGTAGTGCCCGGCGCCCGCAACAATCATGGTTTCGGCATTGAGCCTCGAAGCCAAGCTCCGAGCTTCTTCGACGGGGTCCGGGAAGTCTGGATCCTTCGAGCCCATCACGATGAGGCTCGGCACGGAGACTTCGTCTAGGATCGCTGCGGTGTCAGACTTCGACAATGACAGCATCTTCAAGAGAGCCTGCATGCGTTTTGGCTCTCGGAGGTTTGCGGCGATTGCCGCTTTCACTTCAGCATGATCCGGTGCCGGCTTCGTCGGAAAAAGGCTGCTCCAGTACGTGGTCCAGAACCAAGTACGCCACGGGCCTGCGCATCCGAGCGAGAGGACAAGTTTCTGGATCGTCTTGAGGGGAAGATCGCGGACAATCGGCCCGAGCAGCACCACCCCGTTGACGAGGCCAGGAGACTCCCTGGCAGCCCAGAGCGCAGACCCGGCCGCGAACGAGTTGCCCATGATCGTGGCTGGACCGGCACCCAACTGTTGGAGGATGGAGATGGCGTCACGGCTGACCGCTCGCGCAGAGTAGTCCGGCCACTCGGCCGACGATTCTCCGAACCCGCGGACGTCCATCGTCACCACTCGGCATCCCGCATGCTGCAGCATAGGCTTCACGAGGCGGTACTCGGATCGCAAGTCGCCCATTCCCGGAATTCCGATGACGACAGGTCCGGTTCCGCCCGTGTCGTCGAAGGCTATCCTACCACTCTCTGTCTCCATAAACTGGGTCTGCGCATCGTTAGACGCCATGAAACGATCCGATCCGTTGAGCAGCAATCCTATCGGCTGACTTCGAAAAGAAACCACGCACGGCGTTCCGCCTCGTCGGTCCAGGTATCGATCAGGCCGGAGGTCGCATTGTCCTTCGCCTGGTCGGCGACGTCCTTTGCGCGACGCAGCGACTCGACCATGTGAAGATTATCAGCGCGCAATTCCGCCAGCATGTCCTGAGGCGTGACGAACTCCGCGTCGTTGTCCTTGATCGTCTGGTGGCGGGCGATATCGCCGATCGATCGGATGGTCGTATTACCGGTCTTCCGGGCGCGCTCAGCCATAGCATCGGTAGCAGCGAGGATCTCCGCAGCTTGCTCGTCGAGAAGCAGGTGGTAGTCCCTGAAGTACGGGCCCGAGACATGCCAGTGAAAGTTCTTGGTCTTGAGGTAGACCGCATAGCTGTTCGCCAAAATGATCTTCAGCGCATCCGCGACCGTCATGGTCGCGCTTTCGTCCAGGTCAGATGGTGAAGGCGCGGTTTCAGCACTGGAGTCTGTCATCGCTTGGACTTCCTCAATGATGGCTTGCACAAGAGACCAGCGCCGATTCTTTCGCACGCTAAGGTACAGAAAATGAATTTACCTCAGGACGAAGTCCAATGACCTGTAACTATAGTTTCGATAGTTCAGGCGACCAGAAAGGAGCCTAGGGGCCCAGGTTCGCGCCCATCACGGTCACGGCGTTTAGCGGTGAAGCCAAGCTCATGCGTCCGGTCGAAAGCTGAGCACGAATGCCACGACCTTTTCTGCAGACATCTCACACGGCTTGAGTGAAGCCTTGCCCGCTGAGACGCGGTACAGGTTGAAGCTGATGATGTCGGTTCCAGCCAGCTCTCGGGCAAAAAGGCTGTTACGTCGGCCATCTTTGGAGCGGCGGACTGTAACGCCGAAGCGCCGGGCTTTGTAAGTGCCCTCGCTATATCCGTCCGGTAGCCTAGCGAAAGCCGTATCGAATTCTTTCTCCTCCATTTCACGTCACTGGTGGCCGTTCGATGGCGAGTAGCTGGTCGAGCCCGCCTCTGGCATCGAGGGCATGGAGTTCGTCAGACCCGCCCACATGCGTGCCGTTGATGAATATCTGCGGCACGGTGCTTCGACCTGAGACGTCGATCATCGCTTTTCGGTTTTCCGCACTAGCCTCGATGTCGACTTCCGTGAACGCCACCCCCTTTTTTGTAAGCAGCGCTTTCGCTCGGCGGCAGTATGGGCACCAACTCGTGACATAGAGGAGGACCTCTGGCTTCATTTTGCATCTCCAATCGTTGACGCGTGACGTGAGTCCTTCGCGGCAGAACCTAAGTATCACCGCGACTCTCGAACGGCTGGGAGCGAGGGCGCAAAACTACGTGACGGCTGATTTGAGGAAGGCCGCAAGATCCAGGTCATCACGCAGCCATTTTCCTGACCGCATCCAGCACCCGGTCTTGCCGGTATGGCTTGGAAAAGAATGGAATATCCGGTGGGACAACAGCCTCTTCCGGCCACGGCCTTCCGGACGTGATTATGATCTGAATGGTCGGCCATTTGTTTCGAATACGGATGGCCAGCATGATGCCGTCGATGCCGCCCGGCATGTCCACGTCGGTGAAGACGACCCGGATGTCGCGCCGTTCTTCCAAAGCCACGAGCGCAGCAGAGGCATCTGATGCTTCCAGCACTTCGAAGCCGGCTTCTTCAATCATGTCCGATGCAAAGAGACGGAGAAGTGGCTCATCTTCCACGACAAGCACCACTGGTTTATTCATTCCACACACGTACTCCATCAAGCCTGGACCAACTGGCGCATAGAGGCATGCAGGTCCGCCGCGAGGCCTTCTGGATCGAAGCGAAGATCGACGCCACCAGTACCGACCAAACCGATGCTGATTAGCTTTGAGCCGAAGCCTTTACGCGTCGGCGGCACAACGGGAGGTCCGCCCTGCTCTCGCCACTCGATCTTCAGCAGATCGCCGTCCTGGCTGTCTTCGACGCCCCAAGACAGCGACACCTTCCCATAGTCGTTCGTCAGAGCGCCGTACTTGCAGGCGTTCGTTAGAAGTTCGTGCACGATGAGGGAAAAGGACAGCGCCGCTCTTGGCCCTAGCGCCACGGGCAATCCGGCCATTCTAACCCGATCCGAAAATCCGATCGCTTCTATGACGGTCGCCGCAACAGCTTGGAGATCAGCCTGTGTCCAGCTTGTCTGGAGCAGGGCGTCGTGTGCTGCGCTCAATGCCATCAGCCGGCCCTCGAAGGCGTAAACAGCATCGCGGTCGGTGACGGTTCGCAAGGTTTGGCTCGCGATAGCCTGAACCATGGTGAGCGTATTCTTCAGGCGATGCGCGATTTCACCATTTACGATGTGCTGGCGCTGCTCGGCACGATGCCGAGCGACCCCTGCCTCAAGTCGGTCTGCAGCGCTCCGCAAGAATGCAATCTCTTCGGCGGGCCAGAGCCGGGGGGTGCCGCAATGCACAAAGAAAACGGCAATTGTCTTGCCCTGATCGCGCACTGGCATGTCGATCACTGCGCGAATACCAATTCGCAACGCGCCATCGAGATTGTGCAGCGCGCGCTCGTCAGACAGGGCGTCCCTAACTATCAGAGGGTCGCCATCGACGAGTGGCTTGTGCAAACTCCCAAACTCGTCAAGCCGGTGTCGACCGGCGATGCTCATCACACCCGGTGCGGTCCAGTGTGTTTCAACGTTGATCGTCTCGACGTCATGGTCGACGGTTCCAAACCCGGCTCGGTCCGTGGCGAGGGTCCGACCAACGATGGCAGAGGTGCCAGACGTCATCTCCTCTGTGCCGCTACTGCTGCGGATTACCTCACCGATCTCAACAAGAGCAGTCTGGAGTTCAGTTAGGCGCTCGCTAGCCTTGGCGATCCGACGCAGTTCGAGATTCTCGCTGGCGAGACGGGCAAGCGCCTGGAGCATCGCCCTTTCCATCTCGCTCAGCCCTGCCGGCCGCGGAGCGGTATCGATAACACACAGCCGACCGACTACCGCCCCGGATCGAAGGACAAGCGGCGCGCCAGCATATGCCCTGAAGTGCTTCTCGCCGGTGACAAGTGGATTGCGTTTCGTTCGCGCATCGGCTGTCAAATCGACGATCTCTAGGAGGTCGCCTTTGTCGATGTCGATCCGACAGACCGAATGTTCGATATCCGTCTCGCACACGTCGAGCCCGTACTTGGCCTTGAACCATTGTCGGTCGGTGTCGAGAAGCGTGATCAGAGCGATAGGAACGCCACAGGCCTTAGCCGCAACGAACACGAGATCGTCGAAGGACTGCTCGTCCGGTGTGTCGAGAACCATGAGTTCAGCAAGCGCCTTCGCTCGCTGAACCGCCCCCGCGTCGGCCGCACTGGCGCTCAGGCTCAGCACGTCAATGTCCTTGCACGCGAGGCGGCCACTGCCCGCCCGATGTCCCAGCCTCACGCGTCACTGCAGCATCGCCACCTTCGACGATGAGGACAATCTTGCCTTGAATATGACCCGCCTCAGCACGCTCGTGGGCGGCAGCCGCTTCCGAGAGGGGGTACGTGCTATCGACCGCGACGCGAACGGTCCCGCTGTCCAGCAATCGGCCTAACTCGGCGAGTTGGGCTCCGTTGGATCGTACCTGTGTTGCAGAGACCGTAACGCCAAGGTTAGCGGCTTCATCGTGTCCCGCGAAGCCAAGCGGAAAGATTGGAAAAAGCGCGCCGCCGCGACGTATCGAACGCAAGAAGCGACTGGCTGTCGGGCCACCTACTGCATCGACGACGAGGTCCACCTCGCGCACCGAGTCTTCCGCCTTGATTTTCGTGTAGTCGATGAATTCGTCTGCGCCGAGATCGCGCAGAAATGTCTCGTGTCGGCCTGACGCAATAGCTATCACGCGCGCGCCCTTGTGTTTTGCTAACTGCAGTGCGAGGTGACCGACACCGCCGCCGGCGCCATTGATCATGACGCTTTTGCCTTCCAACGGGACCGGGTCGTGCCTCCCGGGCTGCAGGGGATTGGGTTCGCTATGACCCAGCTCTATCAGGTACTGCCACGCGGTCAGTCCCGACATCGGCGCTGCAGCGGCATGAACATGGTCGAGGCCGCGAGGTTTTAGCGCCAGATCTGATGCCGGTGCCGAAACGTACTCTGCGTATCCCAGGCTTTCGCCAAAACTTGGGAATCGGATCATTCCAAAAACTTCGTCACCCGGTGAAAACGCTGTGACATCCGGGGCGACAGCCTCAACGATCCCGGACACGTCCGAGCCGGGTATGGCCGGCAACTCGATCGGCGGTCTCCACTCGGGGGGCAGCGCCTTGTACCCTTCTCTGAGATACCAATCCGGAGGATTGAGGCCAGCCGCATGCACTCGGACGAGAACCTCGCCTGGCCTGACGGCGGGCTTTGGAGCATCCTCATAGCGGAGTACGCCGGGAGCACCGAATTCGTGGAAGCGGATTGCCTTCATCAATATCCTCCGGTCAAACGCGTTCAAGAAGAGCAACGGTGCCCTGGCCGCCGTCAGCGCAGATGCTGACGATCCCGCGCGACCCCACCGGCAGGGCCCACAGTTCCTTCACCGCTTGGCTAAGATCGCGCGCGCCGGTCGCCCCGAAGGGATGTCCGATGGCTACCGAACCGCCATTGGGGTTGACCCGAGTCCAATCGAACTCGCCCATGGCGGCCTCGACGCCGGCCTTTTCGCGTACCCAATCCGGATCGGCGATGGCCGCGACATTGGCCAACACCTGGGCGGCGAACGCTTCGTGGATCTCCCACAGAGCGATGTCGGAGAAGCCGAGGCGATGCCGCGCGAGCAAGCGCGGTATCCCGTAGGAAGGCGCCATCAGGAGCCCTTCCGTATGGAGGTCGACTGCCGACACTTCGTAGTCGACGAGCCGCGCGAAAGGCGTACCGGCGGGGAGTCTCCTCAGACCCGCGTCGTTGGCAACCCAGCAGCCGGCCGCTCCATCGGTGATGGGGGAACTGTTGCCGGCCGTCAGGCTGCCCTGTCCGCTCTCCCGATCGAAGGCTGGCTTTAGGGCGGCGAGGCGCTCGGCAGACGTATCTGCTCGCGGGTTCGCGTCGCGCGCCAGCTCCGGCAGAGAGGTGACAAGGTCGTCGAAGAAGCCGTTGTCCCAGCCGGCGACGGCTCGCTGGTGGCTCTTTAGAGCCCAGTCGTCCTGTGCTTCGCGCGAGACACGCCAAGCTTTGGCGGTCTCCTCCATGTGATCGCCCATCGTCCGACCGGTGATGCGGTTGGCCCACCCCTTGGTTGGAAGCACGAAGTCGTGCGGCGTCAGCGATTGCAGCGCCGAAAGTGCCGCGGCCGGATCCTGCCCGAACAGATCGGCCAGTCGCTTGGATGCTTCTGCGGTTAAGGCAAGCGATGGCCTGCTCATGACCTCTGCGCCGCCGACCATTGTCAGGTCGGTCCCGCCACCAAGCAGTCCTGCCGCAGCGAAGGTTGCAGTCATGCTGGTCGAGCACGCTAGGACAACGGAGAACGCGGGGATGCTGGGGTTGAGCTTGGCGTCCAGCCAAACTTCCCGAGCGATGTTGCTCCATCCCAGGTTGGGTATGACGGTTCCCCAAACAGCCAGGTCGGGCTCCGCAAGATTCGCCATCGCCTGGACCACAGGCACTGATAACGAGACCGCGTCGTAGTTGGCCAACGCCCCGCTACCTCGGCCGAAGGGTGTCCGTAGCCCAGCCGCTACGAAAACAGGTTCAGCAAAGCGGCTCATACTGATCTCCCGGACATCGAAAGTTGAAAAAGAATGAGCGTGGGCGCTTCGCTGCGTTTAACCACCATAACGCTCAGTCTTGATGATGGAGGGGTCCAGGCCTGCCGAGAGCGCACCATCCGTTGCGATGGTGACGAAGCCGTTGGAGCCGCAGACGAAGACCTGCGAAGGGTTTCGGCCGAGACGGGAGATTGTCTCCTTGACCATCAAGCTGTCGATGCGCCGATCAAAGTCCGACGCGCGCATGGGCGCCTCGCGGGTTATCGCCAGCGCCAAGCTGAATGCCGGGTCGTCCGTTTCAATTGTGTGCAGTTCCCTCGAGAACAGCACGTCTTGGGCGGTCCGCGCCGACAGGAGCAGCGCAACCGGGACCGACTGCGCTAGGGATCGGCGCTGGCGGATCATCGCCATCAGCGGCACCACGCCGGAGCCCGCTCCCATCAGTAGGACTGGCTCGTCAGCGGGCTCCGGCCATAGGAAATGGCCACCGAGCGGTCCGCGGAGTTCGATCTCGTCGCCGGTTGCTGCGATATCATGGAAGAACGGTGAGACCTCGCCATCGTGAAGGCGCTCGATGGCGAGTTCGAGGATCGGAGATGAAGCGGGCGACGAGGCGATCGAATAGCTTCGCATCGCGGTGTAGCCGTCCGGCGCGGTCAGACGGACATCGACATGCTGGCCCGCGACATGAGTGAACGGGTTCCCCAACCGCAGGAAGAAGCTCTTGATACTCGGAGTCTGTTGGACGATTCCGTCGATGAAGCAGGACTGCCACGATGCGGGTTGCGCGCCGATCTCAGTCATGGGTGTATCTTTGCTCGCGCCAAGGATCGCCGTAGATGTGGTAACCACGCAGCTCCCAGAAGCCGGCTTCATCGCGCGTTGTGAATTGCAGCGCGTTCACCCACTTTGCGGACTTCCAGAAGTATAGGTGGGGAACGAGGAGGCGCGCCGGTCCTCCATGGTCGCGCGGAAGCGGCTGGCCCTCATAGTTCAGAGCGACCATCGCCTTCCCCGACAACATGTCGGCCAAGGGAACATTCGTCGAATACCCATCGTAGCAATGCGCCAAGACGAATTCGGTTGGCCGCTCAATCCCTGCTGCCGCAAGGATGTCCTCGATGAGCACGCCTTCCCATGCAGTATCGAGCTTGGACCAGGACGTCACACAGTGAATGTCTTTGGTCACCTTCGTCTTGGGCAGCGCGTTGAACTCGCCCCAATTCCAGACCTTAATGGGTCTCGGGCCGATCTTGACCGTGAACTTCCAGTCGGATGTCTCAATGCGCGGCGTCGGTCCCGCTGTCAGAACCGGAAAATTCTCAACGAGGTGCTGACCAGGCGGAACTCGGTTCGAGTGGTCGCCGCCTGAGCCGCGGCCCGTAAAACCTCTGGTGACCATGCCCAACCCCCTTGCTTGTCACGACAGACCGAAACCGGGTTCATCACAGACTATTAGGAGCAAGAACGTAGCGTAAGCAAAGGTCATGCTTTCCGATAGGTCGGATATTAGGGTCCAGACTCATTAGAGCCACCACGTGACGAAGGCTGCGATGGCGATGGTTGCCATGAAGGTCTTGATATTGCGGTCGAAGCGGGTGGCGACGCGGCGCCAGTCCTTGAAGCGGCAGAACATGCGTTCGACGACATTGCGCTGGCGGTATATCTGCCGGTCATGCTCGATCTGCACCTTGCGGTTGGACTTCGACGGGATGACCGGGGTGGTGCCGCGTTCGATCAGCCAGGAACGCAAAGCGTTGCTGTCGTAGCCTTTGTCGGCGACCAGATAGTCGGATGGCGGTACGGCATTGATCGTCTGGATAGCGACCTTGGCATCGTGCGTGTTGCCCGGCGTCAGCAGGAGGACGTGCGGGCGGCCCTTCTCGTCGCAGACGGCATGGAGCTTGGTGTTGCGTCCGCCTTTGGTGATGCCGATACCATGAGCCAAGGCCCCCCTTTTGCGCCGCCGGCGGTGCGGTGGACCTTGATGCAGCTGCTGTCGATGAAGAGTTTGCCAGGCACGCCATCGACCCCGGCGAGCTGGGCGAAGATGCGCTCCCACACGCCGCGTTCGGCCCAGCGCCGGAAGCGGTTGTAGAGCGTCTTCTTCGGACCGTAGACGTGCTCGGGACAATCGCCCCAGCGACCACCGCTCTTCAGAGCATGGACAATCCCGGAGAGCACCCGACGGTCATCGACCCTCGGCATACCACGCGTATCCTGCGGCAGAAGCGGTTCAATCCGCGCCCACTGCTCATCCGAAAACCAGAAGAAATCCGCCATCCACCACACCTCCTCGCTCGAGGCAGGTGAATCACATCTCGATGCTGCTGTGAATCCCGTTTATGGGTCCGGACCCTAGATCACCGGTGTTCGTTGCAGTATTAAGATGATTTCGCCCACTATGAGTTACGACGATTGCCTAGATACTATAGAGGCATATCGCCAAGTTTGACCAATGCCTGTTCGCTATAGTTTCGATAGCTTCGTAGAATAGTCGAGGGAGCGCTGAGGCGAGAGGCGGCCCAGCGTCGGCCAAGGGTATAGAAACTATGCTGAGCAGCTATTGGAATTGTCTATCATAACAATTCATAGTCGTGGCTGCCGAAATCCTGGTTTTCTGAGGCATAGTTCGAAAGAAATCCCGATCTTATCGATCAAGAGACCTCAAGACGAACAGCGCAGATACGTGCAGCAGTTCGTCTGTCGCCGCCATCACCGGCCAGACATGGCCTGCTGCATTGAGGTTGGAGAAATCGGTGAGAGAGACCGGACCGCAAGCGCCCGAGCTTCGTGTGCAGCATTGGATCGGCGAGGATGGACACCGCCTCGATGCGTCCATCAAGCTTTCAGACATCGGTCCCGGGCCGAAGATTCTGTTCGCATTCCAGCACTGGTGCCGTGGCTGCCATCTGCATGGCTTTCCCACGCTTCAAAGGTTGCATGGGGCGTTGGAATCCAGGGGCGTCGGGTTTGCCGTCATCCAAACCGTCTTCGAAGGCGCCCAAGAGAATACGTTCGAAAAATTGCGCGTCAATCAGCTTCAGTACGGCCTACCTGTCGCCTTCGGTCACGACGAGCCACTGCCAGGCGCACCGTTCCCAACGTTTATGGGGGATTACCACACCCGGGGAACGCCGTGGTTCGTGGTGATCGATGCCGATGGTCACATTGTCTTTTCTGACTTTCATCTCGATGCGGATCGTCTTGTGGCAGAATTCGAGCGGGCGTGATCTATGCCGCGTTGGCTGATCCTAACCGCCACTCACATCCTCGTCTTGTCCGTAGGCTTCGCCGGCGGGATCTACCTGCTGCCTATCCTGACTGCGCCGCCTTCGCCCACTGAAGTTGCGCTTCAAAACTCTGCTTCTGAAGCGGTCTATTTTGGTCGATTTGCGCGCGATCTGGAAGGCAGTGATCTCCTCCATTGGGGCACTGGAGAAGTTCGGATTGCGCCCGATCGGATCGCGCACCTAGGGCGTCTTTCGCCTGGTCCGGATTACAAGCTCTACCTCGCGCCCCGGTTCGTCGAGACCAAGGCGGCCTTCCTCGAGATCAAAAGCTCTTCGGTTAGGCTGGGCGATGTGAAGACCTTCAATGGGTTTATATTGCAGGTGCCCAGAGGCGTCGATGTTGACGATTACAGTGCAGTTGTCATCTGGTGCGAGGCTTTTGATCAATTCATCAGCGCTGCAGAGTATCGTGTTCCACATCAGGCTCTCAAATGAGCCAGGTAATGGACAATGTGAAGGCTGCTTGCACGCGTGGCCTCGTCCTCGCGCCAGTAGCCGCCTTGCTGTTGAGCGTCGCCATCTTGCTGCTCGGCAACGGGCTGCTGGGCACGCTTTTGATCGTCAGAGCTGGTCAGGAGGGCTTCTCGGCCGCTGCGATCAGCGCGATGATGTCGTTCTACTTCGCAGGCTTCACGATTGGCGCGCTGGTTTTGCCTCGCATCATTGTGTCGGTGGGGCACGTACGGACCTTCGCCGGCTTTGCGGCGATCGCATCGATGACCGCCCTTCTCCATGTAGCGTTCGTAGATCCGGTAGCTTGGATGCCGCTTCGGCTCGTGACCGGCTTCGCATATGCGGGTATGATCCTCGCAACGGAAAGCTGGCTCAATGCCCACGCGGTTCAATCCACACGCGGTCAGCTTTTGTCGATTTTCGGCGTTGTATCCATGGGTTCTTGGGCGACCGGACAGGCGCTCCTCAACATCGCTCCACCCGCCGATGTTACACTTTTCCTCATCGTCTCGCTGCTGATATCTGCCGCAGTGGTTCCGATCACTCTACTTCCCAGTCATTCGCCGGCCGATGTACGGCACGAGTCGGTTGCATTCAGGGATCTCTTTTCTGTTTCGCCCTTGGCGTCGATCGGCGTCTTCTTGGCCGGGCTGGCCATAGGCGGCTTCTGGGGCATGGGGCCCAATTTTGCGCAAAGGATCGGTCTCGACGTCGTCGGCATCTCCGCCTTCATGGCCGCAGTTCTCGGAGGAACGCTTGTGTTGCAATGGCCGCTCGGTTGGCTCTCCGACCGGGTGTCCAGGAACCTGGTCATCGCAGGAGCGGCGCTGGCATCCGCCGTGGCAGCCATCGGCGTGTCGGTGGCGGCAGACGCCCCTTTGCCCGTCCTTCTTGCGGCGGGAGCGCTCTTCGGCGGTTTTGGCATCCCGATCTACTCGCTGTGTCTCGCCGCCGCGAACGACGACCTTCCTCCAGGGCGGCTGCTCGGCACCGCGCGAGGGCTTCTGCTGCTCAACGGGATCGGAACGGCGGCCGGACCACTTGTCGGGGGAGTGGTGATGGATCGTGTCGGGCCCGGTGGGCTGTTCGTCTATGCTGCTGTCCTGCTGACCATGCTAGCGGTGTTAGCGGGCCTACGCGGTCGCTCTCGCTCCGCAATCGAGGTAAAGGCGACACGTTGCCCGAGTACGCCGATGATCACCGCCTCTCTCGATGCGATGATACGAACCCAGGACGAGCCGCAGAGCGTTCGGAACTAGCGCTGCGGCCCTGGCGACCGTTTGCTATGAGACAGCTTCGACCTTCAGCTCTCGGCCGTTGAATTGAACGGTCTCGCCGGCCTGAGCCCCGTCGATTACCTCGAAGATCGGCGCCATCGTCGATATGCCCATAAGCTCGCGCCCATGGCAGACGAACTTGTCCGTTGACACCGCGACGACGAAGTAGCGACCCGACAACTTGATGACCGCCCCTTCTGTAACCGCCGTCTTCGGTCCGAAGTCGATTGTTCTCAGCTTGTCGAGCTTGTCGGCGTAATCGTCCAGCGTATCGTCGAGCGCCTCGGCGAAGTCGCTCGCGATCTCGGCTTGTGCCTGTTCGTCGTTCTCGATCGGCTCGCTCCGATCCAAGCGAGCCGTGGAAACATAATCGAGATACTTGTCGCGAGCGCTCTGCAGAGCAGCGGTCTCCAACGACAGCATCGTTTCCCGGATGTGGTCTTTATTCCAATCCATCTGCACCTCGTCGCATTGCAATTTGAAATGATAAGCCGATCTATCGGAGCAAGCCGTTGAAAGGCCGCGTTCCGCAGTCGGCGCCGTCATTCGTCGATGATGACGTCTTCGCCCTGGTAGGGGATCCTGATCAGCCGAGGATCCCGAATGATGCTGGTCACGAGCCAGACATACGTCTGTTCTGCGGTATCGAAGCCGAGAATGCTGAATGCGCCGCCGAACGGGCATGCCGGAAAGTCGGGGAAGCCTTCTCGAAGAACGTAACGCTCGGGTTCGCGATCGAATTCGGCCTTGTAGACCTTCCGCAGCCCATGCTTGCTCGGAACGTCTTCGTCGCCCGCAGGCGCTGTTTCACGATGTTCCAGGAGGCGCTCGGAAAGATCACGGTGGCAGATCTCGTCGAACACGTCGAAGGCATCAATCAGCAAACCTTTTCGCTCGGTCGCGGGATCGGTGATCGCGTAGATGTTCGAAGCATCTTCGGCACCGTCCCCGCTTTCGAGACGCAGCGCTGCGTCGACGCGAATGGAGCATGGATCGAGCCTCGATCCCAGTTCGAGATCGACCAGGTTGCCGTCCTTGACGCGGTACTCGCGGTCATAGCCCTTCGCGACGAAGGACTGCACTGCTTTTAGAACGTCGGTCACTTGGGCTGTCATTGATGCACCTCGAGTTCACGTTGGGACGGAAGAGCGGCCGTGGACGGCGCGCGGCAGCCTGCTGGGTCTAGTCGCGGCTCGCGCGTAGCGATCACAGCCACTTGGCCTTCTTGAACCGCACGAACAGGAAGAGGCAGAACATCAGCATGACACCAAGCACGACGAAGTAGCCGTAAGGCGTGTCCAGTTCCGGCATGTTCTTGAAGTTCATGCCGTATATGCCTGCAATCGCTGTCGGCACTGCGAGGATCGCGGCCCACGCCGCAAGTTGGCGGGTGACGACCCCGATTCTTTGCGCTTCGAGAAGGCTGCTGAACTCGAATACAGTGGATAGCACCTGCAGGAGGCCATCGACCATGGACTGGACACGATCAACATGGTCGGCAACGTCGTTGAAGTAGGGCCGCACCTCAGCGCTGATGCAGGGAAAGTGTCCGCGCACGAGCTTGCGCACCAGCTCGGCCATAGCGCCAAGGGTGCGCTGAAAGCGCGTCAGCTCGCATCTCAGGCCGAAGATGCGAGCAACGTCCTCTCGCCCAAGGAAGTCGTCGAGCGATCGCCTTTCCATCGCAAGTACGTCATCCTCGATCATTTCGAAGATGGGCAGATACTGATCCACGATCCGGTGAAGGATCGCGTGGAGGACGTAATCGACGCCTTTTCCGAACTGGGCGGGCGAACGCTCGAGTTGCTCTCGAAGGTTGCCCAATGCACCAGCGTTGCCGTGGCGAACGGTGATAAGATGGTTATGGCCAGTAAAGATCGCCGTCTTGCCGTAACGTATGCGGTCCCCGACCAGCTCAGCCGTCTGGGCGACGACGTAAAGCTCGCCGTTATAAACTTCGAGCTTGGGCGGGCATATCGGGTGCATCGCGTTGTCGATCGCTAAAGGATGCAGATTGTAGGTCGCCTGAAGCGCCCTCAGTTCGTTGACGGAGGGCTCGCTGAGCCCAATCCAGCAAAAGCCCGAACGGTTTTTGTCGAGTTCGACGCGCTCGTCGATAGCTACTTCCCGGATACGTCGACCCTCGTTGTAGTAATATGCAGCGATAACACTCATGCTGACCTCGCCGGAATGAGCAGCCCACGTTGGACTGCTGGGCGCGCGAGGCCGCGATCCAGCCACGCTTGGACATTCGAATGATTGCTAAGCCGCAGTAGGTCGCCGGCGTCGTAGGCGCCAACCAAGGCGTTGACCCAGCCGAGGGTCGCAATGTCGGCGATAGAATAGTCATCGACGATCCAGTCGCGCCCGTCCAGTTGGCGGTCTAAGACTCCCAGGAGGCGTTTGGATTCATCAGCGAAACGCTTCTGAGGACGCTTATCCTCATAGTCCTTGCCGCCCCCGCGCAGGAAAAAGCCGAGTTGACCGAACATCGGGCCAATCGCCGACATCTGGAAGAATACCCAGCTTAGCGCCTCGTAGCGCTTGGCTGATGCTCTCGGGACGAGCTGGTCGGCCTTCTCCGCCAAATAAACGAGGATCGCGCCGGATTCCCAAACGCCGAGCGGCTTACCGTCCGGACCCATTGGGTCGATGATCGCTGGTATGCGGCCATTCGGGTTTAGCGAAACGAAGGCCGGATCTTTGCTTTCGTTCTTAGAGATGTCGATAAAGTGCGGCTCGTACGGCAGGCCGATCTCCTCGAGCATGATCGAGACCTTGACGCCGTTGGGCGTGGGCGCGGCGTAGAGCTGCAGGAGGTCAGGGTTGGATGCCGGCCAGCGTTGTGCGATCGGAAACGACGAAAGATCTGGCATGATGTGGCGATCCTAACAACTCGATGGCTGAGGAGCGGTATGACCGCTTGATTAGCTGGGTTTCGGGCCCGCACCATCAGTGGATGCGGGTCCGATGGTGCGACCCAGGGGCTCAGCCGCAAATGTGGCTGCAGCTATTCCGCTGCCGCGCCGGCCTCAGCCTGGGTGTCGCCAGCGTCTTTACGCTTCGGGAGCACCCAGTTAGCGCGCGGGAAATGACAGGTATATCCGCCCGGCCTCTTCTCCAGATAATCCTGGTGCTCCGGCTCTGCTTCCCAGAAGTCACCCACGGGCTCGACTTCGGTGACGACCTTGCCGTCCCACAGTCCGGACGCGTCGACGTCGGCTATCGTATCTTCGGCGATGCGCTTCTGCTCCTCGTCGATGTAATAGATGCCAGATCGATAGGAGAGGCCGCGGTCGTTGCCCTGGCGGTTCTTTGTCGTCGGATCATGGATCTGGAAGAAGTATTCCAGGATATTACGGTAGCTCGTCACTGTCGGGTCGAAGGTGATCTCGATCCCCTCCGCATGAGTGCCATGGTTGCGATAGGTGGCGTTCGGCACGTCGCCGCCGGTGTAGCCGACGCGGGTCGAAACGATGCCGGGCTGCTTGCGGATCAGATCCTGCATTCCCCAAAAGCATCCGCCAGCGAGAACAGCGCGCTGATGCATGTTAAGCCTCCTCTACTTGGTCGAGATACTCGCCATAGCCCGCGGCTTCCATCTCATCGCGCGGGATGAATCGAAGCGATGCCGAGTTGATGCAGTAGCGCAGGCCGCCGCGGTCGGACGGCCCGTCCGGAAACACGTGGCCAAGATGGCTGTCGCCGTGCACCGAGCGAACCTCCGTCCGGACCATGCCATGCGAGCTGTCTCGCACTTCGTTCACGTGAGCCGCGACGATCGGCTTGGTAAAGCTCGGCCAGCCAGTGCCG
This sequence comes from uncultured Hyphomicrobium sp., assembly GCA_964386545.1. GTDB lineage: Bacteria > Pseudomonadota > Alphaproteobacteria > Rhizobiales > Hyphomicrobiaceae > Hyphomicrobium_C. The sequence continues at coordinate 10,652 of CAYLSI010000028.1, read as the reverse complement.
GACTCGAACTTGTCCGTCGACGCGAACAACGGCTCGCCGGATACGACGTCAACGTAGATGCCCGCCTCCTTGTTGTCGTTATACTCGCCGGTAAAGGGTCTCTCGGTGCCGTCCTGCTGGGTGATCCGGCGTTGTTCCGGGGTCAGGCGTTCGATTGCTGCCTGCGACTTTTCAAACTTCATGGTGAGTCTCCATTACTTAGTTAGAGGGCCAGGCACACTACGTTCAATTTATCACGTCGATACTCACATCAACTATCGCAGTGGCTCCAACGATAATCCAATACGTCGTGCGTATAGTTTCTATACCGCACATGCCTCTTGCTTGGCGGGTCAACTCCAATCGTAACGGGCTGCAAGCTGAGCGACTTTTCGTATCTCGACCGGTGCCGTAGATCCGGACACGGTGGCGATTACGATCTCACGCTCCAACGCGAAGCCCTCGATCGGCCTTGTGATCAGGCCGTGGGTGGTGGCCGCGCGTTCGGGCAAAATGCATATCCCCCGCCCTTCGGCGACGACGCGCTGCACCCAGTCGTCTCGATCTGAGCGGAAGCGAGGGCGCATGCGCACCTCTCGACGCGCGAAGTGCTCGAAGATTTGATCGCGGCACTCGCATTTCAGTCGATCGACGAACGGGAAAGCAAGCAGGTCTTCACCACGAACGACTTCGCACGCCGCCAAGGGGTGATCTGCAGCGCAGCCGAGCACGAAGCGCTCCCGGAAGAGAGGACGCACATCAAGTTTACGATCCGGCCTTGATTCGCGAGGCAGGATGCACGCGTGATATTTGCCTGAGAGCACCTCCGACGTGTCCTCGCCCGATTGGAGCGAGTGCAGTTTGATCTCGATGGACGGCACCTCTTCCAGCGCGCTGTCGAAAAAGGCTGTGAAGGTCCTCGGGCCGACGCTGGAGGCGACAGCAACGTCGAGAACACGATGCCGCCCCATTGCCCAGTTTTCCGAGTGGTGTCTTACGCTCTTCATCGCGACCAGCATTCGGCGGAATTCCAACTCGACGTCCTGACCCAGGCTCGTCAGCCGGCTGTTCTTCCCGTCACGATAGATGAGCGGTCCACCGAGTTCCTCCTCCAGGCGGCGGATCGCTCGTGTCAGGCTTGGTTGTGAGACACCACTGAGACGAGCAGCCGCAGTGAAATTCAGCGTCTCGGCCAAGTTGATGAAATAGCTGACCTGATTGAGTTCCATAGCCCTTTGGCCTGCGCCCTGACGAGTGGCACCCCAGAGGACCGATCCGACTACAGCCTCAGAAGTATGCGCGACGCATATAATCATGGTTTAGGGGCTTGTCTATATGCGCCGCGCATATAGAAAGAATGTCTTGGGCTGCTAGTTCGGGTCGATGGTGCTCCTGCTAAGCCGCCGTTGGAGGCTCGACGCATATGGCAGGAACGCGGTTCACGTTTGCCGGGGGAGGGGGGTCTGAACTAACCGGGCACCTGGAGGCGCCAGAAGGCACTCCTCGCGGCTGGGCGATTTTCGCCCATTGTTTCACTTGCGGGAAGGACAGCCGCGCCGCCGTGCACATCGCACGCGCGCTCTCGCGGGCCGGTATCGGCGTCTTGCGGTTCGACTTCGCCGGCACAGGGATCGCGAGTTCCGCGGAAGAAGCGGTAAGCTTCGCTTCTGACGTCGACGATCTGAGGGCAGCCGCGGAGGCCATGGCGGCCGCCGGTATGCCACCCGCCCTCCTTGTCGGGCACAGCCTGGGTGGAACGGCTGCGATCGTAGCCGCTGCCGCGCTGCCGGATGTCGCCGCGGTGGTGACGATCGGTGCGCCGGCCGACCTTCAGCATATCTTGCGCGTTTTCCGGCCTGGCGACCTTGACGCGATAGCGAGCGAGGGCGAGGCCTCTGTGGAGATCGCTGGCAGGCCCTTCCTCATCCGCCGCACCTTCCTGGAAACGGTAGAGCGAGCCGACATCGAGAAGTCCATCGCCGCGCTTCGACGTCCGGTGCTGGTCATGCATTCGCCGGTGGACCAAGTCGTGGGCATCGAGCACGCCTCGCGCATCTTCGTCGCATCACGCCATCCTAAGAGTTTTGTCTCGCTCGACACGGCGGATCACCTTCTCACCGACGTCGACGATGCGAACTACGCCTCAGCTATGGTCGCCGCGTGGGCCAGCCGCTTTCTTCCGCCGCTAGCGGCGGATCTTCCGCAGGTCGAGGCGGCAAAAGGTGTCGTTGCGTCGGAGACGCTAGCGGGGAAGTTCCAGCTCACGGTCCGCAGTGGCGAGCATACTCTGTTCGCCGACGAGCCGGAATCGGTCGGAGGTCTTGGGAGCGGCCTGTCTCCCTACGAACTGGTGTCAGCCGGGCTAGCTGCCTGCACGGTGATGACGATGCGCCTTTACGCCAACCGCAAGGGCTTCCCGCTCGAAAGAGCGACGACGAGCGTGCGGCACGAGAAGGTGGCGGACATAATGCCTCCCGACCGCTTCACACGCACCATCGTTCTCGATGGGCCGCTCAGTGATGATCAACGCGCGCGCATTCTTGAGATCGCGGATCGGTGTCCCGTCGATCTGACGCTCGTCCGGGGTTCTGATGTGCAGACCGAGCTTTCGAGCGGCGGCCAGCCTGCAGGTGCAAGGCCGTCGAACTGATTGGCACACAGCGTTTAGGGTGATCGGATGATGAGCCTGCCAGCTACAGACCAGACGCCGACGCAAACCGAGCGAGCGATACTCGCGGGTGGCTGTTTCTGGGGCCTGGAGGATTTGCTGCGCCGCGCCAAGGGGGTCGTGGCCACGCGTGTCGGCTATATTGGCGGTGAAATGCCAGATCCGACTTATGCGAGACATTACGGCCACGCGGAAGCCGTCGAGGTGACCTTCGATCCGTCCATTCTGACGTATCGGGCTCTACTGGAACTATTCTTCCAGATTCATGATCCGACGACCTACGAGCAACAGGGCAGCGACGTCGGCCCAAGCTATCGGTCGGCGATATTCTATACGTCTAAAGCGCAGATGGACATCGCCTTAGCGACGATCGCCGAGATCGAAGCCTCGGGTCGCTGGCCTGGGCCAGTCGTGTCCGAGATCAACCCGGAAGAATCCTTCTGGGAGGCTGAGCCCGAGCATCAGAAGTATCTCCTGCGTCAACCCGGTGGCTATAGCTGCCACTTCCCGCGACCGACCTGGCGATTGGACCGAGCGAACCGATGAGCGAGCTTCGACTATCATCGACAATACTGCTGCAAGGGTGCTCGCGCTTTGTCGTGCTGCCAGCCGGGTCACCGTCATGATGCCGGAATACGTGATCGCCGGCTTGTGGGGCCTTTTGTCGGGAAGCGGACTGCTGGTGGGGGCGGTGCTGGCGGACGTGCTTTTCGGGCGGCTTACTCACCGCATGATCTCCGCAGTCATGGGCTTTGGTGGCGGCGTGATGATTGCCGTTGTCGCTACCGAACTCATCGGCGATCGCGTTTCGGCCGGGATGGGCCCATTTGCGATCTTCGCGCTACTCGCCGGAGCTGCGATCTTCAGCGGCACGAACTGGTTTTTGTCTCGCCAAGGCGCGAAGCACCGAAAGCGATGCGGTGAATGCACGGAACAGGCCACTGAACAGGAGCACCGCGGTAGTGGTGCTGCAATTGCGCTCGGCAGCGTTCTCGACGGAATTCCAGAGGCCCTTGTGATCGGGATGTCGGTGGCTGGTGGCGGCAGGATCAGCCTGGCCGTCGTGGCAGGCTTCTTTCTTGCAAACGTGCCCCAGGGCCTATCGAGCACTTCAGGAATGAAGGTTGCGGGCCGACCCCGAAGCTATATCTACGCGGTCTGGATCGGCATTCCCCTACTCGTTTGCGTTGCCGCCGGTGTGGGAAATCTCATCCTCGGCTCGGCATCGACTCAGGCGCCAGCCATCCTTTCTTTCGCGGCCGGCGCCGTCATAGCGATGCTGGCAGAAGCTATGATTCCCGAAGCGTTCGAAAAGGCGCCGCCGTTCATAGGGCTCATCACGGTCGTGGGATTTCTGGCGGCATATCTCATCGCTCAACATTGATTCATGCGATTGCGATGGTCCTACGCCTCGCCGCTGTTCTCGCGATCTACGCCACGCTCATGCAACTCGGCATCAATCGGGCAATTCGTGCAACCCTCATAGCAACACAAGCGGCAGATACGGTAGGAATGCTCAAGATTTTCCAGGCGATGCCGTAAGACGCGTTCCGCGATGTCGCAAAGAACTCTCAATTCGTCTGGGCTTAGGATGGATAACCCCTCAGCGATCACCTCGTCGCGTGAGGAAAGGACTTCGTCGCTCGCTACCTTGCCCGCCGCAGTGAGATAGAGAGACCGGGTGCGACCATCCGTGAAATGCTCACGGCGTTCGACCAATCCCTCAGCAGCTAACCGATCCACCAAACGGACAGTCGCTGCATGGGAGAGGCCGACGCCGATGGAGAGCATGCGAATCGAGAGCCCAGGCATGTGCGCAATCAACGCCAGGGCCGATGCTGCGGGTCCAGCTTCCGGCGCCCGCGATGAACTAGCGCGAACGATGTCGTCGCTGATCATGAGTACGAACGCCCCGAAGATATTTCGATCTCGAGGTCCATCCATTGTCACATCTATATGTGCGCGAAGCATAGACAGCAAGTCATACGCGTGTGGTGCGGGTCGGCAAGCGTGCGGAAAAAAGGCCGGATTCCCAGAGGCTTACGACGTTCCGCCGATGACGCGGGAGATTGAAACTCCGCAATTTAGATCATGGCGCGCACGGACTGCCGATACCTGGCGGCTATAGATCGGTGAAGTTTGCCGTGGTTTCGGCTGCCTTGAGGCCGAATCACATCGTTCCAGCGCCAGCTACGCGTTGTGGCCAAATGTTATCGGCAGGCCTGGGAGCTCGCTTTCTGCGTCCCACCTCAACCGACTCACCCTGGTCAGCCACGACCGTGCTTTAGCCGCAGCCAGCCGGCAGATGGATATCAAACCCCCTATCCGTCTTGGGGACGCGTAGGCCTTGAACGCGTTTCACGCAGCCCCCCAAAGAACGGCTGCTTGTTTGGACGGCGCAAGCTGGATCGTCCGTGCTGACACTGCCGCGTTGACCCCGAGTGCCCACCCAGATAGGTCTATGCGTGACGCATACATAATGTGTTGTTGCGCACACGCCGCCAGAGCCGATTTCGTGCGCCATGTTTCACTGAGCGAATGGCGGATGCTTCAGTCAGTAAGGCGAGCCAGGGGAGATAGGCATGACGGTTAAGGTCGCAATCAACGGTTTCGGTCGGATCGGGCGACTAGCCTTACGGTCGATCGTCGAACTACATCGAGAGGACGTCGAAGTGGTTGCGATCAACGACCTCGGGCCGGTCGCTACCTTGGCGCACCTTCTGAGGTACGACTCGGTTCATGGTCCCTTTCGTGGATCGATCGACCTCGGCGAAGACTGGATCGACGTCGGGTCCGGTAAAATCAGGGTGTCGTCGGAACGCGATCCAGCAAACCTGCCCCATGATGAGCTTGGTGTTGACGTGGCGCTCGAATGCACGGGCTTCTTCACATCCAGGGAGAAGGCCGAGTCGCACATTCGTGCGGGAGCAAGACGCGTGCTCGTCTCCGCGCCGAGCGATGGGGCAGACAAGACGATCGTCTTCAAGGTCAATCACGACACGCTGACCGCTGACGATGTCGTCGTATCAAATGGCTCATGCACGACCAATGTCCTCGCGCCTGTCGCGAAGGTACTGAACGACCTCTGTGGCATAGAGCGAGGCTATATGACCACGGTTCACGCTTATACCGGTGACCAGCCGACGCAGGATACCGTCCATAAGGATCTCTACCGCGCCCGCGCAGCCGCACTCTCAATGATCCCGACGTCCACCGGGGCTGCGAACGCGATCGGCCGCGTGCTGCCGGAACTAAAAGGTAAGCTTCATGGCTCGTCGATCCGCGTCCCAACGCCGAACGTCTCGGTCATAGATTTGGCTGTTTCGACGTCGCGTGAGGTTTCGATAGACGAGGTGAACGACGCCATCCGTCAGACTGCCGCCGGTGCAATGAGTGGGGTGCTCGCCTTCACGACAGAGCCCTTGGTGTCGGTCGATCTGAACCATCGGACCGAATCCTCAATCGTCGCACTTCCCCAGACAGATGTTGTCGACGGCAGGATGGTTCGCGTGCTTGCTTGGTACGACAACGAATGGAGCTTTGCGACGCGTATGGCGGATACCGCGGTCGCAATGGCGAAGCTCATATAGCCGATCGAGTGCCGGCAAAGTCGTCACTCGGCGAAAAGGTGGGTTTTCCAAAAAAAAGGAAGCATCGATGAGCATGAATGGACCATTGGCGCGCGCAGCGAGAGCCCTGATTCAGTGGCCGCGATCACATGTCGCCAAGATCGCTGAGTTGGACGAGGAAACGTTAGCTCGGTTCGAGGCCGGCGGTAGCATGCTTGCAGCTTCGGAACTGACGCGGTTGCGTGACGCGCTCGAACGGGGCGGCGCCGTCTTCATCGATGAGGATCATCGCGCGGGATCGGGCGTGAGGCTTAAGTTCAACGCCAAGGATGTGCGTGCCATTAATCGGATGGAGGGCGAAGGCGGGCCGGTAGGCACCGACGATGTCTGAAACCTCAGATTCTCGCGCCGGAGCTGGGGTATCAGGCGACAGACACTCATTCCTGCCGTGACCACGCCTATCATGACACCACCGGATGCTCGACGCACTATCCTTCGAGACGGCAATCAGGGGGATGGGCCCACGCAGGCGTATTACCTGATAAGTCGATATTCACGGGTCTCATGATCGGCCCAAGACCATCTACCCTCTCCCGTGGCCTGATGGGCGTTTCTTGAAAAGCCTGTCACGCGCTGCAAATCCAAAAACGATCGTCGTCGTCATCACGAGGTAGGCAACTATGCCGCCCGGAGAGAGTGTAGGCACTGCGGCGAGGATCAAAGCGTCGTTGCCACCGGGTATGAGGCCGATACCTATTCCCATCAACGCTCCGCCGACAATCGATCGCAGAATGCCGGCAACCGTCGGCCGTTGAAAACGCAAACGTCCCTGACGCACGGATGCCGTGATTGCTCCCGCAACAGAGGCAATGACCGCAACGAGTGCGACCTCGCCTGTTGGTGTCATTCGAAGAGGAAGGCCGCGTTGGATCAGGTCAGCGAACGTCCATGCCGGTGACAGGGCGTAAAGAAGTCCACCAGTGATACCGAGGCCAATCATTGAGGCGCCAAACGCCCAACCCGGTCTTCTTCGCGATGCGCCCTTCGTCGATACGAACATCACCGCCAGCGCTAGTACAACCGCAAGGGCGAGAACCGTAGCGGCCCCAGAGATGCTTGGGCTCGCGATAAGACTTGTCCACGTGACGAGAGAGCCGGGCCGACCATGATCGGCAATCAAGATCCCGACTGCTAGTCCCACAGGAAGAGCTAGCAGTCGCATTTCCCCATCGCCTAACCGTGCCAACGATCCAAGCAGACAAGTGTCATTGATGAGCGCCCCAAAGCCGAAGGCGATGGCGCCGATTAGGAGAAAGGCGTTGACGTTCGTCGAGGGTGCAAGGGTCGCGTTCAGCGTCCCAGACCAAGCGAGCGGAATAGCAACGAGGCCCGCCGCTGCAGACGCCGCAACAAATCCGACGAACATTCTTGGTGGGCGTCGTTTCTGCAACTCGTGAGCAGCTACGACCAGACATGTTCCACCTCGGTTTGCGGAATACCCGAACCAGAATGCCAGCATGCATATGAGAAGGTCGAACGCGATGGATTCCAAGGTATCAAGCCTGATTCATTTTCTCGTCAGTCGTTCTTCGAAGGACGCCGGGGTGGCGAGCGGGCTGGCGGCGTCGCGCTTTCAGTAGGTCGTGGCCTCGGGTAGCCGCCCAGATGCCGGAGGCTTGCGAGCTCATTTTTGTTCAACCCGTTTTCGAGGAGCCGCTCGGACAACGCGCCTAGGTCGTTCAGGTCCATGGGCGATAGGGGCGAGACCCACGCCGCGATCACCTGCTCGCGCGCTCTGAGCAAAGCTCTAGTCATCTCCTCACCGGAATTGGTGAGGTGGATGAAACGCGCCCGTCTGTCGACGGTGTGTCGCCGCCGTTCGACCAGATGATCGGTTTCAAGCCTGTCGATCAATCGCACCGTCCCGGCATGGGAAAGCCGAAGCCGGCTAGCTAGGACGCCGATAGGCACCCCAGGCTCAACACTAAGAAGGATCATCAGCGCAGCCGCTGGTCCGCTCGGCGAAAGCGAGGCTGAGGCACTCGCGATGTTGTCAGCCACCGCGAGCGCTAGTGCACCAAAATGATATTTGGCTGCCGCCGGCTCCATCCGTCAACGATATATGCGTGACGCATAGACATCAAGTGTCCGAAGATGTATGACTGCCGCATACATTTCTGGGATTCGGAGATGGTCATGCTCACCGAAGGACTCGGCTCGGATTCCTCGCCTGAGATCGAAAGAGATGCGCCGTCCACTGGCGGCTTAAAATTTCGCGCGCTGCTCGTGCGCTTGAATGGCGGCAGCCACGGAGGGGCATCATGCCCGATCTGACGCTTGATCTGCGATACCTCAAATACGCGATCCAGGTCGCCGAGGCAGGTAGCTTTCGCCGGGCGGCCGAACGCATTGCGATCTCCCAATCTACCGTGAGCCGTCGGGTGCAGATGCTAGAGCGTCAGCTTGGCGTTTCGCTGTTCGAGCGCACAAGAACAGGTGCCGCGCTAACGCCCGAGGGAGCACGCTTTCTTCAGCACGCGGCTGTAGGAGCGCGATACCTGCGCGAGGCTGCGACGGAGATCCGGTCCACACGAAACCTCAAGACCGGGCTTATCAGATTTGGGATGCTCGAAGCGTTTCCGGCGGGCCCAATCATCGACCTTCTCGCGGACTTTCGACATCAATATCCGACTATCGAGGTGAAGCTCGAGGAAGGCACGTCAGAAGAGAATACATCGCGGGTGCGGCGTGGATTACTGGATGCCGCAATTTGCCTTCGCACAAACAGCAACCGCCAGTTTCACATTCGACGCTTCTGCGATCCCACTTTGTTTGTGGCATTGTCCCAGCGTCACCAGTTGGCGTCGCGAATGCAATTGGCTTGGGAAGACATCTGCGACGAGGTCTTCCTCGTTCGTTCCGACGGTGCCGGACGTGAACTCTCTGACTTGCTCAAGCGCATGGTAGGAGCCGTAGAAGGAGAGGTTCAACTATCCATTCAACAGGTCAGCCGGGAGACACTCCTCACCATGGTCGAGCAGGGCTTCGGTTTAACCATCACGACGTTGGTTCGCCAAACTGACATCGCGTTGGTCCCGCTTTCATCGGCCCGAGCGCCTACGGCTGCTACGATTTCATGCTGCGACAACGACAATCCCGCCCTACCACTGCTGCTGAAATGTCTCGACACCCTCTCAGGGTTGAAGGGGAGGAGTCTTGGCTAATCTTCGGTCTTTTGCGTCGTAGCTCGCCTAGCTTTTGCAAAACCGCGGTCGGTCGCGATGAACCGCTGCAACATAGGAACGATCAACCTAGCCGGATCGACCGCAGGCTGCCCTTGTTCGCGCCCTAACAGATCGGCATAGTCGGCCAAGTCGTGATGAAGAGCAGCAGGCAACTCGACTTGAACTTTGATCGGCTTTTCTTCCGCGATAGGCCCCAGCTTGAGCTTCGACATTATCATCCCCCATATGGTTCGAGCACGAGATCGCGCGTCACGATAACCCGGACAGGGAATCCTGGCCGGACGGTGAGCGTCGGTGGCACATTAAGCTGCCGTCTGACGATCTGCTGACCCGCGTCGTTAAGCGTGTCCTGACCGCCGTTGCGGATCGCCTGGATCAAGCGATCATCATTGTCCACGGCGAGTTCGGCGCCGACGCTGAGCAGCGTGGAAAGTCCCGCCGCCTTGGCGAGATCCCACCAGTGGTAATCGACGCCGTCCTGCAGGCCGGCGAAACCTTCGGCATCGGCACCTGGCTGGCGCTCGAGCACGATCGAGCGGCCATTCGGAAAGATCAGCCGGTTCCAGACAAGCAGCACACGGCTTTGCCCGAACTGCACGTTGTTGTCGTACTGGCCGATGACGCGCGTGCCCTGGGGCACCAGAAGGATGCGGCCTGTCGGACTATCGTAGATGTTCTCCGTCACCTGGGCGGTGATCTGTCCCGGGAGGTCGGATCGGATGCCGGTTATGAGCGCCGCCGAGATGACTGCGCCGGCCTGAAGGATGTTCGGCGACGCCGGAGCAACGACGCGATCGGGCGCGACCGTCCGGCGATCGGCCGCTGCGTTGAGGAAGGCATTCTGGCGATCCTGCGCGGAGGGTGTGGCCGGCGGCGGCGCGAGGCCGAGGCTCGTCAAATCCGGCGCGGGCGGGAGTGCCGGGACACCTCCCGCCGCAGCGGGCGCCCCCCGGCTTTCCGATCCGGAGAAAAGGCGGCTGGTCCGCGCGGTCTCGATCTCCTGAAGGCGGCGCTGCTCTTCCGGGCTGATGCCGGGATTGGGCGTGGCGATTCCGGGTGTCGGCACCGGCTGTCCGCGATCCTGGGTGCTGAGGATCGGCCGCCCGAGGTCACCGGGAAGTGGCGGACCGAGCTGCGGCACGCCACTGTAATCTCGCGGCAGGCCGGCCAGTCCGTCAGCGGTCGAGCGGT
>CAYLSI010000027.1:0-46086 GCA_964386545.1 uncultured Hyphomicrobium sp. | reverse complement strand
AACGACCACGTCAACATGAGCCAGTCGTCGAACGACACCTTCCCGACGGCCATGCACATCGCCTGCGCCGAGGAGGTCGTGCACCGGTTGATCCCGGCGCTGAAGACGCTGCGCGATGCGTTGGGCGCGAAGGCCGAGGCGTGGAAGGACATCATCAAGATCGGCCGCACGCATACGCAGGACGCGACGCCGCTGACGCTCGGCCAGGAATTCTCCGGCTACACGCAGCAGATCGAGAACGGCATCGCCCGCATCGAGATGACGCTGCCTGCGCTGATGCAGCTTGCCCAGGGTGGCACCGCCGTCGGCACGGGCCTCGCGTCTCCGGCGGGTTTCGCTGAAAAAGTCGCCGCGCGCATCGCCGCCATCACGAAGCTGCCGTTCACGTCCGCGCCGAACAAGTTCGAGGCGCTCGCCGCCCACGACGCGATGGTGATGACGCACGGCGCGATCGCCACCGTCGCCATGAGCTGCTTCAAGATCGCCAACGACATCCGCTTCCTGGGGTCAGGCCCGCGCGCCGGCTTGGGTGAGCTCGCGCTGCCCGAGAACGAGCCCGGCTCGTCCATCATGCCGGGCAAGGTGAACCCCACCCAGTGCGAGGCGCTGACGCAGGTCGCGGCCCACATTCACGGCAACAATGCCGCCATCGGCTTCGCCGGCAGCCAGGGCCACTTCGAGCTCAACGTCTTCAACCCGATGATGGCCTACAACTTCCTGCAGTCCGTGCGGCTCCTGGCCGACGCGGCCGTCTCGTTCACGGAGAACTGCGTCGCAGGCATCGAGCCGCGTCTCGACAACATCGCCCACGGCCTCGCCAACTCGCTGATGCTCGTGACGCCGCTCAAGGAGAAGTACGGCTACGACCGCGCCGCCAAGATCGCCAAGACCGCGCACAAGAACGGCACGACGCTGCGCGAGGAGGCGGTGAAGGACGGCATCCCGGCCGAGGACTTCGATGCCATCGTGCGCCCGGAGAAGATGATCGGCCCCGATCCGGCGTAGTCACAGGCTTGCTCCGCGCCCTCCCCCTCCCGGGACGGGAGCGGGAGGGCCGGCAGGGCAATGAGCGGCCTTGAACAGCCGCTAAAGCTCCTTGGTCAGGAACTGCGCCCGCCCGTAGCCGAACGACCAGTCGTCGTCCGTGCAGGTGACGAAGTTCATCATGACGTCGCTCGGCTTGATGCCGCAGACCTTCTCCAGCTCCTCCACCATGCGGCGGTAGAAGACCTCTTTCATCTCGCGCGTTCGCGGCCGCGTCGTCACCTGGATCATGACGAAGTCCTTGGTGCGCGGGATATTGAGCCCCGTGTCCTCCATGAGCATGCGCGACGGCCGGTGCTCGCTCACGATCTGGTAGCGATCGCGCACCGGCACCTTGAAGGCCTCGACCATGACGGCGTGCATGGTGTCCAAGAGCTGCGCAAGCTGCGCGTCGCTGCGGCCTTCGTAGAGGTCTATCCTGAGCAACGGCATGTGAGGATTCTCCTGTAGGGGTTGATCGCCGGCGGTTCCAAACGCCGGCCAAAGGGTGAGCCCGGCCGCCGCGGCGGCGGCCAGAGCTTGGCGTCTGTTGAGGTTCAGATCCGTCACGAGGACACCTTGGCTGTGAGGGAGATCGGGCAGGCTAGTTCCAGGTGTGCAGCAGGATCTTCCAGGTCCCGCCGTCACGCGTCAGCACATTGACCCAATTGCCGCCAAACTTTAAGGCCTCGCCGCCCTCCGTCGAGCCGGTCAGGCTCCAGGTCCCGCGCGCAACCGCCGTCTCGCCGCGGTCGATGACGGCGTGGACGTCGATCCGGTGCGTGGTGAGCCCCTGGGCGCGCACGTCGGCGAAGAACGTGCCGATGGCCTCCCGGCCTTCGACCGGCTGGTCCCCCGCCGGGACGACGACCGGGCGCTCGGCGTAGAAGCTCGCGAGCTTCGCCATGTCCCCGGCGTTGAAGGCGCTGTCCCAGGCCTCTGCGAACGCTTTGATCTCGCCGGTCATGCCATTCTCCTTTCGAGCGGACCCATCGACACTGGCCCGCGGATCCGCTAGTTGTGACCATAGGGTCACAACTAGGATGCGCGCGTCGAGGAGTCAAATTCAAAATGACCACGCGGTCACAAATGTCGCGCAACGGATCGGCCCGCAAGACGCGGCTGCATCTGCCAGCGGCCGAGCGGGAGCGGCAGATCGTCGAGGCGGCGGCCCAGTTCTTCGCCACGCACGGATTCGAGGGGCAGACGCGGGAGCTCGCCAAGACGATGGGGATCAGTCACCCCGCGATCTTCCGGTATTTTCCCACCAAGGAGGCGCTGATCGAGCGCGTGTATGACCACGTGTTCCTGGCGCGGTGGGACGCGAGCTGGAAGGACCTGATCGCCGACCGGTCGCAGCCGCTCGAAGATCGGCTCGTGCGCTTTTACATCGCGTACACGGCGAGGATTTTCGATCCGCAATGGATGCGGATCTTCATGTTCGCCGGCCTCAAGGGCCACCCGATGACGGACCGCTATGTTTCCATGGTCCGCAATCAGTTCATAAAGCCCGCGTGCGACGAGCTTCGCGCCGAGCTCCGTTTGCCCTCGCTCTCCGCGACGCCGATGACCGGGCGGGAGGAGGAGATCTTCTGGGCGCTGCACGGCGCGGTGTTCTATCTGGGAATACGGACCTTCATCTATGAGGTCCGCACGCGCCGCAAGCGGGAGGACACGATCCGCGACCAGGTGCGGATCTTCATGACCGGGGCGGCGCGCGTTCTCCGGCAGGAATGACGGGGCCGGCCGGATCCGATCCTCTCCGGCGAAACGGCCCGGACCGGAGGGACGGCAGTTGCCGTCGGTGCAAAGGATGGCCGGAAAACGGTGCGCGCCGGCCACTCGGCACCCCGAAACGCGCCGACCGCTCCCTCCGATACACCGGCCCCCGCTCCGCCTGCGTCCTATCTCTTGTGGCGCCCCTCGCGATCGCTATTGTGGAGCCATCCGAGTGGGGGTGGGGGCGACGAAAATGGCAACGCGCGCATTGCTGGTCGTGCCGGAGTTCAATCGACACTCGTTCTGGAGCTACGAGGGTGTGCGCGACGAGCTCGGGGTTCGCTATGCCGCTTCGCCCCTCGGCATCATCACGCTCGCGGCCCTGTTGCCGGCGAGCTGGGAGCTGAAGCTCATCAATCGCAACACGGAGGAGCTGACCGAAGCCGACCTGGCCTGGGCTGACCTGCTGATGACCGGCGGCATGCTCTCGCAGCAGTTCGATATGCTGGAGCTGATCGAGCTCAGCCGGAAGCGTGGCTTGCCGGTTGCGGTCGGCGGTCCCGATCCGACATCCTCTCCCGAGATCTATGCGCGCGCGGATTTCATCGTCAGCGGCGAAGCCGAGGGCATTCTCGATCGGTTTGTGGAGGCCTTCGAGGGCGGTGCGCGTCAGGGCCGTTTCGAGGCTGAGCGGTTCAAGGCCGACGTCACCAAGTCACCCATCCCGCGCTTCGACCTTCTGAAGCTCGACCAGTACCTTTACGTCGGAATGCAGTTCTCCCGCGGCTGTCCGTTCACCTGCGAGTTCTGCGACATCATCGAGCTCTATGGCCGCAATCCCCGAACCAAGACGCCCGAGCAGATGCTGGCGGAGCTCGATTGCCTCTATGACCTCGGCTACCGCGGCCATGTCGATTTCGTCGACGACAATCTCATCGGCAACAAGAAGGCCGTGAAGGCGTTCCTGCCGCATCTTATCGCCTGGCAGGAGCGCCGCAGCTATCCGTTCATGCTGACGACCGAGGCGTCCCTCAACATCGCCGACGATCCCGCGCTGATGGCGATGATGCGGGATGCGAACTTCATAGGTTTCTTCTGCGGCATCGAGAGCCCCGATCCGGAAACGCTGCGGCAGACCTCGAAGAAGCAGAACCTGAAGCACGACATCGCGACCAGCATCCACCGGATTTACGAGCACGGCATGTTCGTCATTCCGGGCTTCGTCATCGGCTTCGACGCCGAGTCCGAAGGCGTGACGGAAGGATTGATCCAGTGCCTCGAAGAGGCCGATCTTCCGGTCGGAATGCTGAGCCTCCTCTACGCGCTGCCCGGCACGCAGCTCACGCGCCGTCTCGAGAAGGAGGGTCGCCTCCATGCGGGTGTCGGCCAGGATCGCGACCGCAAGCAGGGCGACTTCTCGCTGGCGGGCCTGAACTTCGTGACCAAGCGGCCCCGCGACAGGATCCTCAGGGATTTCGTGGCGGTGCTGGAGCACATGTACGAGCCCAAGGGCTATTTTGCGCGCATGCGCCGGGCCATCATCCCCATGCAACGCGTCAGGCTGCCGCTTTGGATTTTGCTGCGCGACAGTTGGCGCGAGATCGATCGCTTCCGGCGTCTCATGACGTCAATAACATTGCATCGACCTGAAATACGCTGGAAGGCGTGGGCCGCCGTCATGGAATGTCTGATCCGCAACCCGCGGGCGGTTCGCAATGTCGTGTCGATGGTCGTCTTCTTCTATTTTGCGCAGCCGTTGAGCCGGATCTGGATCCGCGAGGCCTTGCGCCGGGCCGAGACCGAGGCGTCCCCCGAATTGGCGCACGCGGGCTGATCGGATCAGGCCGCCTTGCGGGCAAAACCACGCAACGCCTCGCCACCCACGGCGCCTGTTGCCGCCGCGCCGACCCTCACACCGGCGCCGGGTTGCGCTCGGTAAAGAAGCGCTGGTGCCAATAGGGATAGGCGAGCGTCACCTCGCTCGCGGCGTCGAGCTTTGCCACCTGCTCCGGCGTGAGGGTCCAGCCCACGGCGCCGAGGTTCTGCTTCAACTGCTCCTCGTTGCGCGCGCCGATGATGACGGTCGAAACGGTCGGCCGCTGCAGGAGCCAGTTGAGCGCGATCTGCGGCACGGTCTTGCCGGTCTCGCGCGCGATCTCGTCCAGCGCATCGACCACCCGGTAGACGAACTCGTCCGCGACCGGCGGCCCGCTGTCGGCCGTCGCATGCAGGCGGCTCGTAGCGGGAAGCGCGGCGCCGCGGCGGATCTTGCCCGTGAGACGGCCCCATCCGAGCGGGCTCCACACGACCGCGCCGACGCCCTGGTCCGCGCCGAGCGGCATCAGCTCCCACTCGTAGTCGCGGCCGATCAGCGAATAGTAGGTCTGGTTCGCAACATAGCGCGCATAGCCATAGCGGTCCGCCACCGCGAGCGACTTCATGAGATGCCAGCCCGAGAAGTTCGAGACGCCGAGATAGCGGATCTTGCCGGCCCTCACCAGGTCATCGAGCGTCGAGACCGTTTCCTCGACGGGCGTCCTGGCGTCGAAGCCGTGAAGCTGGAAGAGATCGATGTAGTCGGTGCCGAGCCGCTTCAAGGCCGCATCGCACGACTTGATGAGATGGAAGCGTGAGGAGCCCACGTCGTTCGGCTCGTCGCTGAAACGGAAGGTCGCCTTGGTCGAAATCAGAACCTTGTCGCGCCGCCCCTTGATGGCTTCGCCCAGGATGCGCTCGGACTCCCCGCCCGAGTAGACATCCGCCGTGTCGAACATCGTGAGCCCGGCGTCGAGGCAGATGTCGACGAGGCGGCGCGCCCCGTCCGCGTCCGTATTGCCCCAGTTGCTGAAGAGAGGGCCTTTGCCGCCGAAGGTGCCGGCGCCGAAGCTCAGCACGGGGACTTTGAAACCGGACGCGCCGAGGTGACGATATTCCATGGGTTCGCTCCTGATGAGGATGCCGGTAGGATGGGCCAGTCGAATGGACCAGTCGAATGGGCCAAGTCGGATCGGAATGTCGCCGCTTATATGGGAAGCCGGCCCGCGCCTGACAGAGGGCCGATCGCGCTTCGGCGCGTCGAATCCATGCTAATTTCCCCACGCACGTCGATGGGAGCTGCTCATGTCCGCCGAGATCGTCAACCTCCGCAAGGCGCGAAAGGCGCGCGATCGCCTAGCCAAGGAAAAGCAGGCGGAGGAGAACCGCGTGAAGTTCGGCCGCACCAAGGCCGAGCGCCAGCAGGCCGACGCCGACAAGGGCTTGTCCGTGCGCAGGCTCGACGCCCACAAGCGGGACATCCGGGGCGGAGAGGAGCCGTCCGACGACCGGGGGGACGCATGACCCGTCCGGTCAAGCGATCGTTCTCGATCCGCGGCCACCGGACGTCGATCTCGCTCGAGGAGCCGTTTTGGGACGCCTTGCGGGAGGCCGCCACGCGCGAGCGCCTGTCGCTCGCCGCGCTGATTGCGCGCATCGACGAGAGCCGCGGAAACGCGGGCCTGTCGAGCGCCGTGCGCGTCTGGATCCTCGAAGACGTGCGCAGAGGCTCGGCCGTCGTGAGCTACGACGGCGGCAACCGCGATTGAAAGCAGCACCTGGAAAGTCTCAGAACGGCGTCTGGAACGGACGCCACTCGTCCTCTTGCGGCCGCTTCTTGCGCGGGCGCTGGGCGGCCGGGTAAGGCGTCGCCGCGGCCGGCGGCGGTGAGGCGGCCTGCTGGTCATTGGGCGGCACCGGCGCCGCGTCCTGCGGCGGCCGCGCGAGGGTATCGTCGTAGACGTCGCCGGAGCCCGGCGCGGCGTTGGGCTGGGCAGATGGCGGCCCGGCCTCCGGCAGGGCGCCGCCGTCGGGTGCCGTCTGATCGGCTTCGAGCGCCTTGCGCCGCTCGGCTTCGATGCGCGCACGCTCCTCGTCCTGCGCCTTGCGCCGCGCCGCATCCTCGCGCGCCCGCTGCTCGTCGAGCTTGCGCAGCCGCTCGAGCTCGCCCACGTCGAGCTCCATCTTTCGCACGACGAGCTCGCGTTCGAGCGCACCGGCGGAGACGACGGGCACGAGATCGGAGAACTGGCTGAGCTTGCCGGTGTAGACGACGGTGACGGGCGGCAGGAAGCCGCGATCCGCGGCCGCCGCGCCCGCGGTGTCGATGCGCGGCTCGATCTGCCATTCGCTGTCGATCTTCATGGTCGCCAGCTCGATCGCCGTGGTGAAGGTGGAGCGGCCCTCCTTCATGTCGATGCGCACGCGCTCGAGCTTGAGCGCGCCGTCGCTGATCTCGGCCGGAATGGTGAGCTTGCCGAGCCGCACCTCGCCGGTCTTCAAGGCCTCGCGCATGGCGTCCGAAAGCGCTGTGCCGCTGTTGGGTCCCTGGCCGGTCATGGCCGCGCGCGCGACGGCCGAAACCGCGGCCGGCGAGTTTCCGGCCAGCGTCGCGTCGCCGATTGTGATCTCGCCCTTGCCGGTCAGCGCCGCGATCAGCGCGGCGGGGCTCAGCGCGCGGCTCGAGAACGTCACGCCGAACGCGGCCGCATCGCCGGGCGGCGGCGGATCGGAGACGTCCGGGCCGAGCGGCTTGCCGTCGATGTCGATCCGGAGCGCGCCCGAAAGCTCGACGCCGGCCGCTGCCTTGACGAGATCCAGATTTGAGATGAGACGCCCGCCGACGGCGTCGCCCGTCAGCTTCGTCACGGTGATGGTGGTTGGATTGAGCGCCGCCAGGAGCCGTGCGTTGCGGATCGTGAGGCCCGGCTCCACTTCGAGCGCCGCCATCTTGATGTCGACGCTGGCCTCGGTCTTGTCGAGCGCGGAGAGATCGAACGTCTGCTCCGGCCAGACGAGGGCGGGCGGGGCTGCGGCCTGCACGGCCTGCGCGTCGGCTGCGCGCGGGCGGGCGGGCACGGGAGCGGGCGGCGTCAGCGCATTGAGAACGTCCGCCTCCGTGGCCTTGCCGAGCACGGGCCAGAGCAGGGAGGCGAACGAGGCCTTGTTGGTTGCGATCTTCGCGTCGATCTTCTGCCGGCCGTCCTCCGCGGTGGTCAACGCGACGTCGCCCGAGAGGACGCTCGCACCGAGCGTGATCGCTTCGCTGCCGAGCTTCAGCATCGGGCCGTCGCGCTGCACGTGGACCTGGCCGCTGAGGGCGGTCGCGCCGGGAGCATTGGCGTTCGAAAGCCCGGCCAGAACCAGCACGTCGCGCGAGTCGGCGGCGGTGATCTGCAGGTGGCCGTCGAGGCCCGTCTCCTGCGGCGAGGGCAGGCGCAGCTTGCCGCGATAGCTGAGCGACAGTCCCTCCGCGCTTGCGTCCGCCAGCGCCAGCAGGCCGTCGGCCGGCGTCCCCGCTGCCTTGAGCACGACGCGGCCCGCGCGCGGCGCGGAGGCGGCTGTTGCGCGCGCGGACTTGGCGCCCACGAGCGCGGCGAGCACGCGCGGCACGTCGCCGTTGTCGAGCGCGAGATCGAGGTCCAGGGGCGAGGAGCGCCACTTGCTGCGTCCGCCGTCGAGCTTCAGCGTCGCCGCGATGCGGCCCTGGCCGACGGTGCCGTCGAGCGAAAGGCTGCTCGCATCCGCAGGGGCGCCGGCGAGGCGCAGGGTGCCGGCCACGCGGAACGGGGCGAGCGTTGCAATGCGGTCGAGCTCGGCGGCCGCCGCCGGCTCCGCATCGAGCAGCGCGATGAACGCGCGCGCCGCGTCCGCCGTGGGGGCTGCGACGAGACCGCGGATCGCGCCCTTCGGATGCGCGGGCACGTCCGTCGCATGGCCGTCGGCCTCGACGCGCAATCCTTCCGGCGTGGAGAAATTGAGACGCGAGATCGAGAGCGCCCCGTGCTCGAGGTGGATGCTCGTGTCGACGTTCGTCAGGGTGCGACGGCCGTCGACGAGCTCCGCCACCTTGAGGTCGAGCGAGAAATCGGCGGCCTTGGGATCGAAGAGTGGCGGGCTCGCGGGCATCGCGGCGCTCTCGTCGGGGCCGCTTCCGAGCAGCAGCCCGCGCAGCACGTTGAGCCCGACGAGGCCGGGCCCGATCTGCGCCACGTCGATGCGCGGGCCCTCGATCGCCATGGCCAGCCGCTTGTGCTCGCCGAGGTCGATCTTGAGGTCGCCGTCGAGCGGCGTGCCGGAGAATTCGAACGCGACGCTCGTCAGCGCCAGCGTGTTGTCGCCGAGCGCGAACTGCCCGTCGAGGGAGAACGCGCCGTCGTTGCGGTCCTGCGCCAGCGTCGCGTTGCCGAAGCCCCAGGCCAGGAAGCGCAACAGGCTCTTGCCGGAGACGAACAGCGATCCGTCGAGGCGCGGGGCATTGGCGGAGGGTGTCAGGATGCCGTCGAGCTCGAGGCGCACGCCGCCGGGCAGATCGGCCCGCACGCCCTTGAGCTGCAGCGGCCCGCCCGAGCGCGACGCGGCGAGGCGCACGTTGCTAATCGGCTCGCCGCCGAGGGTGAGCTGATCGAATTCGAGTCGCGCATTGGTGTCGGCCTGCTGCGGCAGCGCCGCCGCGAGCGCTTCGAAATAGCCCCGCCCGGCTTCGAGCGGCATCTTGGTGTCGTCGGGCGGCGCGATCTGGTCGAGGTCCAGCCAGCGCGAGGCGAGTGTGACGTCGAGCTGCGTCTTGTCCTTCCAGCCGAAGGTCGCGCTGCCCGTGATGAGCTGCGGCGTGGTGCCCGCTTCGAGCGAGACGGCGATGTCGTCGAGCTTGACGCCCGTGGTCGTGCCGTCGAGCTTGGCCTTGAGCTCGAACCCGCGCGGACGCCCGTTTGCTCCTGCAGGCGCGGGCTGCGGCGGAGCCGCGCTCGGCGCCGGCGGGGTGGTGCCGCCGGGCGCCGCCGGTTCGTCCGGCTCGCTGTCGACGATGGGATCCGCCTCGGTGGCGGGCGCGGGACGCGGGGCATGGGCAAGCGCGAGCTTCGCCGTGAGATCGCCCGCGAGCGACGGCTTGTCCTTGATGTCGGCGAGACGCCCGTCGAACACGTAGCTGTTGCCCGTCTCGGGCGCATCGACCGCGGCCTTGAAGCGCAACACGCCCTTGTCGTCGAGCTTGGAGGTCGCGAGCTTGATGTGGCGCAGCGTGCCGTCCCAGGTGGCGTTGCCCTTGAACTTGAACGGGCCTTCGAGGGCTTCCGCGGTCAGCTCGCCGTTGACGGCGTCGAGCCGCGCCAGCTCGTTGCGCTGCGGCCCGCTGATGACGACGGCCCCGTCGTGGATCTGCACCGACTGCAGCGCCACTTCCTTGGGAGCGAAGCGGAACGAGCCCGGCGCGAAGGCGAGCGTGCGCCAGTTCCCGCTGCCTTCGTCGTTGGTGGCGAGGCTGACGACCGGCCGGCGGAGGTCCACGCGGTGCGCTTCGAGAACGCCGCGCAGGAGCGGCGGCACCGAGAGCCACATCGTGAAGCTCTCGACGCGGATGATGGACGTGCCGCCGTCGTCGCCGCTGTCGGCGATCCGCAGGCGCTCGAAGCTCACGAACGGGGCGGGCAGCAGGCGCACGTTGACCGCGCCGCCCACGCGCACCTCGCGCCCCAGCACGCGCGAGGCTTCCTCTTCGAAAACACCGCGATAGCTGTTCCAGTCGACGAAGCGCGGAACGGCGAAAAGAACCGCCAAGGCCGTGATCAGAATGCCGCCGAGATAGAGGAGGGCGTTGTTCATCCGCGTCTTGTCTGCTCAAAATCCATCGGCCGTCGAGGCAGCAGTCTTGCGCGCAAGGCCAGCTCCGCCCGGATCCGGGGGGAGCAGGGTCCCGCGCCCGAGACTGCCACCGGCGCAGCACCATATCCCATGAGAAAGGCCAAGTGTGATCCTCAATTGGGGCATTTTCCTGTGGGAAGTCGGGGGTTAGCTGGTTGAACGGCGGGAACGTCCTATATTTTGCACGCAAGGACGATTGTGTGTCTCCCGCGCAACCTTGCCGCCCGGCCATGGGCCGTGGCGTCTGTCGCGATTCGAGCGCCGGTGGCGCGGGACGCATGTGCTAGAAAGCGAGCCGATGCCGCATGACGATAAACGGGCCCCGGGGCGCGCCGCGGGCGTGACGGCCGGACCGGCCTCCGACACGCCCTCTGATACGGGCGTGCCGGACGACGATTTTCCGCCGTTCGATCTGCCGCCGGCCCCCGGTTACGAAGAGGCGCGCGCGCCGGCTCCCGCCGCGCGGCTCTCGATCTCCGACCGCGCCCGCGCCGCGGCTGCTCCGCCCTATCTCGACGGCCTCAATCCCGAGCAGCGCGAAGCCGTCGAGGCGCTGGACGGCCCGGTGCTCGTGCTCGCGGGCGCAGGCACCGGCAAGACGCGCGTGCTGACGACGCGCATCGCCCACATTCTCGCGACGGGCCGCGCCTACGGCAGCCAGATCCTCGCCGTGACCTTCACGAACAAGGCCGCGCGCGAGATGAAGACGCGCATCGCCGCGCTGGTCGGCGGCGCCGTCGAGGCCATGCCGTGGCTCGGCACGTTCCACTCCATCGGCGTCAAGATCCTGCGCCGCCATGCCGAGCTGGTCGATCTCAAGTCGGGGTTCACGATCCTCGACACCGACGATCAGTTGCGGCTCCTGAAGCAGGTCATCGAGGCCGAGGGGCTGGACAAGGACCGCTGGCCCGCGCGCCAGCTCGCCGGCCTCATCGATAGCTGGAAGAACCGCGGCCTCACGCCCGAGCGCGTTCCGGCGGGCGAGAGCTTCGCGTTCGCGGCCGGCAAGGGCGCGGCGCTCTATGCGGCCTATCAGAAGCGCCTCAAGGAGCTGAACGCGGCCGACTTCGGCGATCTCCTGCTCGAGACGCTGCGCCTGTTCATGCAGCACCCGGACATCCTGGCGGACTATCACCGCCGTTTCCGCTACATCCTGGTGGACGAGTATCAGGACACCAACGTCGCTCAGTATCTCTGGCTGCGGCTCCTCGCCCAGGGCTCGCCCAACGTCTGCTGCGTCGGCGACGACGACCAGTCCATCTACGGCTGGCGCGGCGCCGAGGTCGACAACATCCTGCGCTTCGAGCAGGACTTTCCGGGTGCCCGCATCATCCGCCTCGAACGCAACTACCGCTCGACGGGGCATATCCTGGCGGCCGCCTCGGGCCTCATCGCCGCCAACAAGGGCCGTCTCGGCAAGACGCTCTTCACCGACGGCGAGACCGGCGACAAGGTCACGGTCATGGGCGTGTGGGACGACGAGGAGGAAGCGCGCGCCATCACCCGCGACATCGAGGAGGCGCGCAGCGCGGGGCATCCGCTCAACCAGATCGCGATCCTCGTGCGCGCCTCGTTCCAGATGCGCGCCTTCGAGGACCGCTTCGTCACCACCGGACTGCCGTACCGCGTCATCGGCGGCCCGCGCTTCTACGAGCGCGCCGAGGTGAA
This sequence comes from uncultured Hyphomicrobium sp., assembly GCA_964386545.1. Classification (GTDB taxonomy): domain Bacteria; phylum Pseudomonadota; class Alphaproteobacteria; order Rhizobiales; family Hyphomicrobiaceae; genus Hyphomicrobium_C. The sequence goes on along the minus strand of CAYLSI010000027.1, from coordinate 33,999 downwards.
GGACGCGCTGGCGTACCTGGAGGTCACGCACAACCCGTCGAACGACCTCAAGTTCGAGCGCATCGTCAACGTGCCGAAGCGCGGCCTCGGCGACACCAGCGTCGAGCGCATCCATGCGCTGGCGCGCGCCCGCGGCGTGCCGCTGTTCCGCGCCGCGCGCGAGATCGTCGAGACCGAGGAGCTACCGGGCAAGGCGCGCAAATCGCTGCGCGATCTGATCGACGCCTTCGGCCGCTGGCAGGGCCTCATCGAGACCATGAAGCACACCGAGCTCGCCGAGCTGATCCTCGACGAGAGCGGCTACACGGCCCACTGGCAGGCGGACAAGAGCCCGCAGGCCCAGTCGAGGCTGGAGAACCTGAAGGAGCTCGTGCGCTTCATGCACGAGTTCGAGACGCTCGAAAGCTTCCTCGAGCACGTGAGCCTCGTCATGGACGCCGAGCAGGGCGACGATGGCGACCGCGTGAGCCTGATGACGCTGCACGCCGCCAAGGGCCTGGAGTTCGACACCGTCTTCCTGCCGGGCTGGGAGGAGGGGCTGTTCCCGCACCAGCGCTCGCTCGACGAGAGCGGCGAGAAGGGTTTGGAGGAGGAGCGCCGCCTCGCTTATGTCGGCATCACGCGCGCGCGCCGCCGCGCCAAAGTGTCGTTTGCGCAGAACCGGCGCACGCGCGGGCTCTATCAGTCCGCGATCCCGTCGCGCTTCGTCGATGACTTGCCGGAGCGGCACGTCGAGGTGATCGAGACCAAGAGCCCCTTCGGCGGCGCGTACCAGAATTTCGGCAATCCGTTCGAGCAGGGCGGCTTCGGCCGCAACCCATACGGCAAGAGCCGGTTCGACGACCAGAGCCGTTTCGGCGCCAGCTACGAAACGCCCGGCTGGCAGCGGGCCAAGGCACGCGAGGCGGCCGAGCGCGACAGCAACTGGTCGCGCGACGCAGACCGCCGCCGCCAGGCGAGCCTCAAGCCGATGCGCGCGCCGATCACGATCGAGGGCGAGCTGATCGCATCGTCGTCGGCGCAAGGCGCGGGGTACGCGGTTGGCAATCGCGTGCGCCACCAGAAGTTCGGCGCGGGCACGGTCACGGATGTGGACGGCAACAAGCTCACGATCGAGTTCGATCACGCCGGCAAGAAGCGCGTGGTCGACAGCTTCGTCGCGCGGATCTAGAGGGTGCGTTCCGATCAATCGGATCGCATATTTCCGGGTCTACCGATGCACTGACTTTTCCTCGCTCTCCCCTCGACGGGGAGCGCGGGGTGGGATGAAGCCAGAAAACCAGCGCTCGGTTTTTCGAGTGTACTTGCTTTCCGTCATGGCCGGGCTTGACCCGGCCATCCAGGGCAAAACGTGAGACGCCATCTCGAGCCGCCCGGAATGACAGCTGCGTCGTGGCGAAGCCACGCTCCAAGCAGAGGGGCGAAGCCACGCTCCAAGCAGAGGGGCGAAGCCACGCTCAGTCGGCCGCTCTGCCGTCCGTGGAAGCGGGCCGGATCAGTCGTCGGTGGGGAAGTCGAGGCCCATGTTGCGGTAGCGCTCGGGATCGCGGTCCCAGCCCTCGCGCACCTTGACAAACAGGAAGAGGTGCACGGGCACGCCCGCAATCTCCGCCAGCTCTGCGCGCGACGCCTGAGAGATCTTCTTGATCGTCTGCCCGCCCTTGCCGAGCACGATGCTCTTCTGGCTGTCGCGCTCGACGAAGATCACCTGCTCGACGCGCACGGACTTGTCGCGCAGCGTCTTCCAGGTCTCGGTCTCGACCGTGATCTGATACGGCAGCTCGTCGTGCAGGTTGTCGTAGATCTTCTCGCGCGTGACCTCGGCGGCGAGCTGGCGCACGGGAATGTCCGACAGCTCGTCCTCCGGATAGAGCCACGGCCCCTCCGGCACGTGCTGGGCGAGATAGCGCTTGAGCTCGGCGACGCCGTTGCCCGTCAGCGCCGCGATCATGAAGACGCGCGCGAAGGCCAGCCGCTGCGTCAGCTCCTGCACGAGCGCGAGCAGGCGCGACTTGTCCTCGACGCGGTCGACCTTGTTGAGGACGAGGATCGCCGTCTGGTTGGCCTCGGCGAGCTTGGAGAGCATCCGCTCCACCTCCTCGTCGAGCCCCTTCGCCGCGTCGACCAGCACGAGCACCTGGTCGGCATCGGCCGCGCCCGCCCAGGCGCTCGCGACCATGGCTTTGTCGAGCCGCCGCTTGGGCGCGAAGATGCCCGGCGTGTCGATGAGCACGAGCTGGCTCGCGCCCTCCATGGCGATGCCGCGGATCTGGATGCGCGTGGTCTGCACCTTGCGCGAGATGATCGTGACCTTTGCCCCGACCAGCGCGTTGACGAGCGTGGACTTGCCGGCGTTGGGCACGCCGATGATCGCGATGATGCCGCAGCGCGTGGGCGGATCGCCTGCTTCGGGCGCGCCGGATTTCGATGGATCAGCCTTCGATATTTCAGCCAATGGGACGTTTCTCCGTGACGCCTTCGCGCTCCAGGAGCGCCATGGCTGCAGCCTGCTCGGCCGATCGCTTCGAGGCGCCTTCGCCGCGGGCCGGCGCGCGCCCCTTGATGTGAACCTCGGCCGTGAAGCGCGGGGCATGATCCGGCCCGGTGCGCTCGACCTCGATGTAGGTGGGCAAGGCGAGCCCCTGGCCTTGCGCCCATTCCTGCAGCGCGGACTTGGGATCGGCCGCGGCCTGCCCGAACGAGACCTCCTCGTTCTCCCACAGCTTGAGCACCACGTCGCGCGCCTTGGCGAAGCCGGCTTCGAGGAAGATCGCGCCGAGCACGGCCTCCACGGCATCGGCGAGGATGGTCGCCTTGAGGCGCCCGCCGCTGCCCGCCTCGCTTTCGGAGAGCATCAGGAAATCGCCGAGGCCGAGCTGGCGGCCGACCTTCGCGCAGGTCTCCCCGCGCACCAGGCGATTGAGATGGCGGGCCAGCTCGCCTTCCGTGGCGGCGGGATAGGTGGTCCAGAGCAGCTCCGCGACGGCGAGGCCCAGCACGCGGTCGCCGACGAATTCGAGGCGCTCGTTGTCCTCGCGGACCTTTTTGGCGCCCCGGAGGCTCGCGTGGGTGAGCGCGCGCTGCAGCAGCGCCTCATCCTTGAAGCGGTAGCCGAGCTTCTTTTCGAGCTCCTTGTATTTGCGCGCTCTGAACATGCAGCGCCATCCGCCGGTACGCTCGTGATCGTGAGTGCTTCCGGAAAAGTGGGAACCGGTTTCCCGACAAGAAGCACGACAAAGAAAGAACCTAGATCTTTCCACCCTTCCGCGAAGAATGGAAAGACTTAGGTATCAACGAACGAGATTGAAAAATCTAGTCCAGCGAATGTCGAAGGGCCAGGTCCAGGGCGAGAGCCAGCGCATGGCATCGGGCTCGTCCACGGCGGCCGAGAAGAAGATGATCTCGGCCCGGCCGACCAGGTTCTCGAACGGCACGAAGCCGACCGAGGCGCGGCTGTCGGACGAGTTGTCCCGGTTGTCGCCCATCATGAAGTACTGCCCGGCGGGAACCTTGAACACGTCCGTGTCGTCGAACTCGCCATGCGGCTCGAGGTCGAGCACGGTGTACGTGACACCCTCGGGCAGCGTCTCCTCGTAGCGCTTGTAGACGACGTTGCGGCAGTGGCGGAAATACCGGTCGCACTCGACGTTCGAGAACTCGTCCTTGTAGACCTTCGGAACCGCCGTCCCGTTGATGTGGAGCACGCCGCTCTTCATCTGGATCTCGTCGCCCGGGAGCCCGACCACGCGTTTGATGTAGTCGATGGATTCATCTTGCGGCAGGCGGAACACGACCACGTCGCCGCGCTTCGGCTCGGCCGCGAAGATGCGGCCCGAGAACAGCGACGGGCTGAACGGGAACGAGAAGCGGCTGTAGCCGTACGAGAGCTTCGAGACGAACAGGTAGTCGCCGATCAGGAGCGTCGACTTCATCGAGCCCGACGGGATATTGAACGGCTGATAGAAAAACACCCGGACGACCATCGCGATGGCGAGGGCCTGCACGACGATCTTGGCGGTCTCGGCCCAACCCGATCCCTGCGAGGCCTTGGAGTTCGTGCCCAGGCTCATTCTCCTTGCTCCCTTGCCCCTCCGGCGAGGCCGAGGGCGTGTGATCAAACCCCGCCCGCTATACCGGCTTAACGGGGATCGCGCAAACAGGTGCGGCTTCGCGACGCCCCTGTCCTCGTCTGGATTGGCTGTCCGTGCCGGGATTAGCGGTTTGGTACGGCCGAAATAATGACGATGGCCTGGGCCAGCGGATACTCGTCCGTCAGCGTCAGGTCGATGCGCGCCGTGAATCCCTCCGGCGTAATGCGCGCCAATTGGCGGGCAGCACCCCCCGTGAGGGCCAGCGTCGGCCGCCCGGACGGCAGATTGATGACGCCCATGTCGCGCCAGTAGACCTCCTGGCGCAGCCCCGTGCCGAGCGCCTTGGAGCAGGCCTCCTTGGCCGCGAAACGCTTGGCGTAGGAGGCCGCCCGCTGCGCGCGCCGCTCCGACTTCGCGCGTTCGACGTCGGTAAAGATACGGTTGATGAAACGCTCGCCGAAGCGGTCGAGCGTGGCCTCGATCCGCCGGATGTCGATGAGGTCGTTTCCGAGCCCGATGATCACGCGCTGACCCGGCCGGCGATTTTGCCGCGCGCCTCGTCCATCAGCGCGCGCATGCGGCGCACCGCGCCGTGCAGGCCGCCGAAGATGGCCTCCCCGATCAGGAAGTGGCCGATGTTGAGCTCCACGACCTCCGGCATGCGCGCGAGCGGCGCGACGGTGTTGAACGTCAGCCCGTGTCCGGCATGCACTTCGAGGCCGAGCGCGGCGGCGTCGGCCGCGCCCTTGGCGAGGCGCGCGATCTCGGCGGCCGCGCCTTTGGCATCGTCGTCGGCGGCGAAGTCGCAGTAGCGCCCCGTGTGCAACTCGACGATGTCGGCGCCGAGCGCGGCGGCGGCTTCGATGGCGCGGATGTCGGGCTCGATGAAGAGCGAGACGCGGATGCCCGCATCCTTGAGATCGGCGACGACGGGCGCGAGCTGGCGGCGCTGCCCGGCGACGTCGAGGCCGCCTTCCGTCGTGCGCTCCTCGCGCCGCTCGGGCACGAGGCAGCACGCGTTGGGCACGTGGCGCGTCGCGATGGCGACCATCTCCGCCGTGGCCGCCATTTCGAGGTTGAGCGGCCGCGTCAGCTCCGATTTGAGCCGCGCGATGTCCGAATCCGAGATGTGCCGGCGGTCCTCGCGCAGATGCGCGGTGATGCCGTCGGCGCCGGCTTCGACGGCCAGATGCGCCGCGCGCAGCGGATCGGGATGCCGGCCGCCGCGGGCGTTCCGGATGGTGGCGACGTGGTCGATGTTGACGCCCAGGCGAAGGGGCGGATATGCGGCGCGTGTCATGGGCGATGCTTGCGAAAGGCTTGCGGAGTGCTTGGAGCTTACCTGCGGGCTGACCGGCTCAGGATGGCCTATTCAAACACACGTTCGACCTTGCTGACCACGGCTTTTGCCTTGAGGCCGTTAATAATCTGGTTGAGGTGGTTGAGGTCCCAGACCTCGAGGCCGATCCGGAGCTCCGTGAAGTCGGACGCGCGCCGCAGCATCTTGAGGTTGTCGATGTTGCCGCCCGATTGTCCGATGACGTTGGCGATTTCCGCGAGCGTGCCCGGACGGTTGGGCGCGGTCACGCTGATGAGGGCGGGGAAGCGCTCCGGATTTTCCGGGTCCACGTCCCAGGCCACGTCGATCCAGTCGTCGTGCTCGAAGTCCTGGAGTCGCGGCGAATGGATCTGGAAGACGCGGATGCCTTCGCCCGGCGCGAGCACGCCGACGATGCGGTCGCCGGGCACCGCGCCGCCCGCCTCGAACAGCACCGGCATGTCGTTCTTGATGCCGCGGATGGGAACGCCGCGCACGCGCCCGGTTGTCGTGGCCGCCGGCGTATCGTGATCCACGGCGGCCCCCGGGCGCAGCTTGGCGGCCGCGCGCGTCAGGCTGAGCCAGCCCTTGGAGGTCTTCGGCGGCTCGTCCGGCTTCACGCTGGCCTTGGCCGCGCCCGCCACTTCCGGCACGACGGCGCGCACGACGTCCTCGATCTTGATCTCGTTGCGCGCCACGCCCGCCAGAACGTCCTCGACGCTCTTCTGCGAAAGGCGCGGCAGCACCTTCTTGAGACGCTCGTCCGTATAGGGCTCGTCGATCCGGTCGAACGCCGTGATGAGAAGCCGGCGGCCCAGCTCCGCATACTGCCGCCGGATGGCGTCGCGAGCGGCCCGGCGGATGGCGCTGCGCGCGCGCCCCGTGACGACCAGGCTCTCCCAGGCGGCCGGCGGCGTGTGCGATTTCGACGTCTGGATCTCGACCTCGTCGCCGTTGCGCAGCCGCGTGTCGATCGGAACGTGACGGCCGTTGACGTAGGCGCCCACGGCGGCATTGCCCACATCCGTATGCACGGCATAGGCGAAATCGAGCGGCGTCGCCCCGCGCGGCAGCGCGATGAGGCGGCCCTTGGGCGAGAAGCAGAACACCTGGTCCTGGAACAGCTCGAGCTTCGTATGCTCCAGGAACTCTTCCGGGTTCGAGCCTTCGAGCAGCGTTTCGACGAGGTGCCGTAGCCACTGGTAAGGACCGCTGTCCTTGTTCGAAAGCTCCGAGATGGTGGGCGCGCCGTTGGCCTTGCCCTTCGAGGCGTCCTTGTAGGCGGCGTGCGCGGCGACGCCGTACTCGGCGACGCTGTGCATGGCCTTCGTGCGGATCTGCAACTCCACGCGCTGGTGGCGCGGCCCGACCACCGTCGTATGGATCGACTGGTAGTTGTTCTGCTTCGGCGTCGAGATGTAGTCCTTGAACCGTCCCGGCACCGTGCGCCAAGCCGTATGCGCGACGCCGAGCACGCGGTAGCAGTCGTCGATGGTGTCGACCACGACGCGGAAGGCGTAGATGTCTGAGAGCTGTTCGAGGCTGATCTGCTTGTTCGCCATCTTGCTCCAGACGGAGTAGGGCTTCTTCTCGCGCCCCGAAACCTCGGCCTGGATGCCGACGTCCGCCAGCATTTTGGTGAGCGCGTTCGCGATCTCCTCGACGAGGCCGCCGTTCTTGGCGCGCAGCTCCTCGAGCTTCTCCGTCACCGTCTGATAGGCTTCCGGATGCAGCCAGCGGAACGCGTGCTCCTCGAGCTCGTCGCGCAGCGCCTGCATGCCCATGCGGCCCGCCAGCGGCGCGTAGATCTCGAGCGTTTCCTCCGACACGCGCTTGCGGCTCTCGGGCTTCATGTGCTCGAGCGTGCGCATGTTGTGGAGCCGGTCCGCGAGCTTCACGAGCAGCACGCGGATGTCGCTCGAGATGGCGATCAGGAGCTTGCGGAAGTTCTCGGCCTGCTGCGCCTTCTTGGAGACGAGGTCGAGGCGCTTGATCTTCGTGAGGCCATCGACGAGCGCGCCGATCTCGGGGCCGAAGAGCTGGTCGATCTCGGCGCGCGTCGCGTCCGTATCCTCGATGACGTCGTGCAGCAGCGCCGTGACGATCGTCGCGTCGTCGAGCTTGAGGTCGGTCAGGATCGCGGCGACTTCGAGGGGATGCGAGAAGTAGGGTGCGCCCGACGCGCGCTTCTGCGAGCCGTGCGCACGCATGGCATAGACGTAGGCGCGGTTCAGCAGCGCCTCGTCGGCCGTAGGATCGTATTTTTGTACTCGCTCGACGAGCTCGTACTGCCGCATCATGGGTCGAACACAGGTCCGGTGCCGACCTCTATCGTACGTCGCGCTCCGCGGGCCCGCCAGAGGGGGACCATGCGAAGGCGGGGGACGAAAGCGGCCTGCTCAAGTCGGCGTGGCCTCAGCGGCCGCGCTCGCGCGGGCCGCCACCGTTGGAAGAAGGCTCCGAGGGCGTCATGCTCTCGAGGCCGCGCAGAAGCTGCTCCTCGGTCAGCACGTCGACCTGCGTGTCGGACGACTGGTCGTCGCGGCCGAGCACGGGGCTGCGGCGCTCCTGCGGCAGCATCGGGGCCGCGGCGGCCTCCGGCTCGTCCACCTCGACGTTCTTCTGGATCGAGTGGATGAGCGACTCGCGCATGTCCTCCGGCGGAACGGTCCGCTCGGCGATCTCGCGCAGCGCGATCACCGGGTTCTTGTCGTTGTCGGGGTCGATGGTGATCGCCGCGCCGTTGGCGATGGACCGGGCGCGATGCGCGGCCAGCAGCACCAGCTCGAAACGGTTCGGTACTTTATCGACGCAATCTTCGACTGTGACGCGTGCCATTCGCTCACATCCTTCCGTGTCGCTAAGTCAGCGGATTGATCCTGAAGCCTCTCACCCCCTGGGGCGGGCTGCATACTGGGCGCTTAAGTGCCACGAAATGCAGGGCCAAGCAAGGCCGAGCCGCGGCAAAGAGGGGACGAGCCGTCCGCGGAGCGATGCGACATAAGGGATCGGGGATTGCATTTTGCGTGCGCAAACACGATCTCCGGAGTCGGAAGTGACATAAATGCGATTTGCGCGGTGATATAAGGCGCGCAACACGCTTGGCTGTCGTGATTGTACTTCCCGCCGCGTGGTGGAGTGCGCTACGATCACCCCATCTGAAGATTTGCGGCAGCCACGGTAGCTTTGAGCTCACTCGGCTTAACATCTCATACGCCTTTGATTCGCTCATCGGCGTGCGGATATGCACCCATTCCATTCTAAGGAAGATGGAAATGCACTTTTATCAGGGCGAACGCGTGGCTCTTTTCATTGATGGAGCCAACCTTTACGCCACCTCGAAAGCCTTGGGATTCGACGTCGACTACAAGCGTTTGCTGGCGCTTTTCCGTCAGAAGGCCCAGCTCGTGCGCGCACTGTACTATACAGCGTTATCCGAAGACCAGGAATATTCCTCGATACGCCCGCTGATCGACTGGCTGGACTATAACGGTTTCACCATGGTCACGAAGCCGACCAAGGAATTTACCGACGCCCAGGGTCGCCGAAAAATTAAGGGCAATATGGATATCGAGCTGGCTGTCGACGCCATGCGCCTGTCCGATACCCTCGATCATATCGTGCTCTTTTCGGGCGACGGCGATTTTCGCGGCCTCGTCGCGGCGCTTCAGCAAAAAGGGAAGCGCGTCAGCGTTGTTTCCACGCTGCAGACGCAACCCGCGATGGTCGCCGACGAGCTGCGCCGCCAGGCCGACCAGTTCATCGATCTCGCCGACCTCGAGCAGTTGATCGGCCGCGATGCCTCGGCCCGCGTCAGCCGCGAGGCCCGCACGCCCGCGCGCGCGGCGAGCCACACCACCATGCCGCGCGACTATCACGACGCCTCGCAGGAAGAGGTCTGAGCCCGGGCTGCGCCTCTGCCGCCAAGGCCGAGACGGGCGCTGCCCGTCCGAGGCCGCACGGCTAGGCCGGCCTCGGACGACCGGAAACCGGAAGAACTGTACGCTTGCGCTCCGTTCCTGCCCAGTTCGAGCCCGAGGCGCCGCGCGATTGCCCGCTCTGCCCGCGTCTCGTCGCCTACCGGCATGCGTCCCAACGCGCCGAGCCCGGCTGGTTCAACGGCGCCGTGCCCTCGTTCGGCACGCCGGACGCCCGTCTCCTGATCGTGGGGCTCGCGCCGGGCCTCAAGGGCGCCAACCGCACGGGCCGCCCCTTCACCGGCGACTACGCCGGCGACCTCCTTTATTCCACGCTCCTCGCGTTCGGCTTCGCGCGCGGCACATACCGGGCCTCGCCCGATGACGGCCTGACGCTGGTCGACTGCATGATCACCAACGCCGTGCGCTGCGTCCCTCCCCAGAACAAGCCGCTGCCGGAGGAAGTCGCCACCTGCCGCGGCTACTTCCAGGCGCGCCTCGCGGCCCTTCCGCGGCTCAAGGCCATGGTCGTCCTCGGCCGCGTGGCCCACGACCAGACCCTGTCGACGCTCGGCCTGCGCAAGGCGTCCTACCCGTTCGCCCACGGAGCCGCGCATCGGGTCGGCACCGTCACCATGTTCGACAGCCTGCATTGCTCGCGCCTCAACACGAACACGAAGCGCCTCACGACCGAGATGTTTCATGACGTCTTCCGCAGCGTGCGGACCCACCTGGACGCGCTGACGGACGCCTGATCCGGCCGGATCTTTCCCCCCTTCAACTTTCCCGCAAGGTGCCTATCATCGCGGCCTAAAGCATTTTCCGACGAAGTGGAGACCGGTTCGTCGTAAGAAAATGCGACAAAACAAGAACCCAGAGCGTTTTCCGATTCCATGGAAGCGGAAAACGCTCTGGGCACCCGAGATCCGTGCGTCCGTTCCGGAGCGACAACGATGGCTGCCAAGCCCGATATTGAGATCGCGCCCGAGAAGGTTGCGCACGTGATCATCAAGGCGCGCGAGTTCGACGCCAAGGTCGGGGCCTGGGACAATTCCGCCGAGGACGGCGATGCCGCTGAGGACCCGAGCGCCATTCTCGAAGACTATTCCAACGACCCGACGGCGGCCGAGATCGCGGGCTTCATCGACGCCCTGAACGACGACGAGCAGGCCGAACTGGTCGCGCTGGCGTGGGTCGGCCGCGGCACGTTCGAGCCTGAGGAGTTCGGCGAGGCCGTCGAGACCGCGCGCGCCGAGAAGGTCAACGCGACGGCGAGCTATCTGCTCGGCCTGCCGCTGCTCGCCGACTATCTGGAGGAGGGGCTGGAGAAGCTCGGCTACTCCGCGAGCGACATCGAAAGCGACGTGATGTAAAACGACGTGATGTAGCCCGCTCAGCGCGCCGGCCACGATGCCAGGAGATCGCGCGCATGCGTGGGCGGCGGGTGCACCGGATAGACCACGCGCGCGATGTGCCCGTCGTCCACCACGAGCGTCAGCCGCTTCAAATAGCGCACGCCCCCCGTTTCGAACGCCGGCAGAGTGAGCGCATCGCGAAGCTGGCCCGCGTGGTCCGACAGCAGCGCGAACGGCAGCGCGAGACGCGCAGCGAACGCCCGTTGCGCGTCGGTCGTTTGCCCGCTGAGGCCGAGAACCCCGAGACCGTTCGCGCGATAGGCCGCATGGAGATCGGCGAAGCCTTGCGCTTCGGGCGTCGAGCCGTGCGCGCCCGGAATGTCGTCCCAGTACGGCGGATTGGGGAGCCCGGGCTGGCCCATCCAGGGATAGATGAAAACGATCCAGCGGCCCGAAAGCCGTGCGAGGCTGATGGTATCGCCCGCGGTGGACGTGAGAGGAATGTCCGGAAGGGCGAGCCCGGGAACGAGATGAGTGGCTCCCCCATCGTCGTCGGGCGCGGGAAAGGGCCACGCGGCGCTTGTCGAGGATGCGTCGCTCATCGCGGATGCGCCGTGAGCCAGGCGAGTACGTCGGCCGCGTTCCGGTCCGGCGGAAACACCGGATAGAAGACATGGCGCACGATCCCGTCGTCGAGGATCAGCGCCATGCGCTTGATCATCGGTTTGCCGGCGACCTCCGTCTGCGGCAGATCCATCGCGCGCGCCAGCGCGAGGTCGGCATCCGACAGCAGCGGAAACGGCAGGTGCAGGCGTTCGACGGTCGCCTGCTGCTCGGCGAGCGTCTGCGTCGAGAGGCCGAACACCGCCGACGCGCCCGCGCGCGTCAGCTCGGCATGGAGATCGCGGAACGCGCACGCATGCGGGGTGCAGCCCCGCGCGCCGGGGATTGCGTCCCAGCCATCCGGCAGGGCGACGCCCGGCGTGCCGGTCATCGGATAGATGAAGAGAACGGTTCGCCCCGGCAGCCGCGCGAGCGAGACGGTGCCCCCCGCTGTCGAAGGCAGCGCCGCGTCGGCAACGCGCAGGCCGCTCAGATGACTCGCGGCGCCATCGTCCGCGGGCATCGGCAGCGTGGACCAGTCGACCGTCGCGAAGCTCGATGCGTCGACGGCCATCTCAGCCCTTTTCGCGCATGATGCGCGCTTTCTGCCGGTTCCAGTCCCGCTTCGCTTCCGTCTCGCGCTTGTCGTGCAGCTTCTTGCCCTCGGCGAGCGCGATCTTGAGCTTCGCCCGGCCGCGGGCGTTGAAATAGAGCTCGAGCGGCACGATCGTCATGCCCTTGCGGTCGACGGCGTTGAGGAGCTTGGCGAGCTCGCTCTTGTGCAGCAGCAGCCGGCGCTTGCGCCGCGGCTCGTGCTGGAAGAAGCGGCCCGCATCCTGGAACTCGGGGATGTAGGCGTTGATCAGGCAGAAGCTGCCGTCGTCCTCGAACGACGCATAGCTTTCGGCGATGTTGGCCTGGCCCGTGCGCAGGCTTTTCACCTCGGTGCCCTTGAGCTCGATACCCGCCTCATAGGAATCCGTGATGAAATACTCGTGCCGGGCCTTCCGGTTCTCGGAAATGATCCGGCGCCCGTCATCCTGTTTGGCGGCCATTGCGCGTTGCCTGGCTCCCGCTCTATTCGGCCGCGGCGGCTTTGATGAGCCCCGCCTTCGCCAGCACCGCGTCCACCGTCTTCTTCGTCTGCTCGCAGACGGGAACGAGCGGCAGGCGCATGTCGGGGGCGCAGAGCCCCAGGCGGTACGCCGCATACTTGACCGGCCCCGGATTGGTCTCGACGAACATCGCATCGAACAGGGGCATCAGGCGGTCCTGCAACGCGAGCGCGCCCGCGAAGTCGCCCTTCATGCACGCGGTCTGAAGCTCGGAGCAGAGCCGCGGCACGATGTTGGATGCCACGGAAATGCAGCCATGCCCGCCGTGCGCCATGAAGCCGATGGCCGTCGCGTCCTCGCCCGAGAGCTGGATGAACTCCGGCCCCATGGCGTCGCGCTGCTGCGAGACGCGCGCGAGATTGCCGGTCGCGTCCTTGACGCCGACGACGTTCTTGAGCTCGTACACGCGCGCCATCGTCGCGACCGACATCTCGACGTTGGTCCGGCCCGGGATGTTGTAGATGTAGATCGGGATACCGACGCTGTCGTTGATGGCCTTGAAGTGGTGATAGAGGCCGTCCTGGGTCGGCTTGTTGTAGTAGGGGTTGACGATCAGCAGCGCGTCCGCGCCGATCTTCTCGGCGTAGCGCGACAGCTCGATGGCCTCGTCCGTGGAGTTGGAGCCCGTGCCGGCCATCACGGGAATGCGCCCGCGCGACGTCTCGACGGCGATCTGGATCACCCGCTTATGCTCGTCGTAATTCAAAGTCGGGCTTTCGCCGGTCGTGCCCGTCGGCACGAGTCCGTGCGTGCCCTCGGCGATCTGCCATTCGACGAGTTTGCGCAACGCTTCCTCATCCAAGAGACCGTTCTTGAATGGCGTGATGAGCGCCGTGATGGAGCCTTTGAACATACCCGTTCTCTCGATTTCAGATTGTGCCGCGCGGACAAGACGTTGCGACGGGCAAGCCCGCCGCGGCCCGGGCCGCGCACTTTCCCCTGGAACACCCTCGGACACCTTGAACGCTGCGGCCCGAGTTTGTACCCTTACAGGAGTTCGTTCGTTCGGCCTCGCGCCTCATTGCGGCTGGGATGATCGACATTATGCCCTCACGCGGCGGCCTGCAAGCCGACGCGGGCAGCGTGACCCAGCGTCTTCGACGAGCCAAAGACCAGTCCACTGGCGGCAGCGGCCTTGAAATTTGGATCAATTTGCGGCGACAGGTCGGGCGCCGCGGCGAGGAAATGCGTGGCGGAAGAGACTTTCACGGGAGCGCCGGGAGGCGGACGGAGCCGCCCGCGCCGCGGGGCTCTCGCCGCAGCGGCCGGTGTTACTGTCACGATCGCGGTGCTCGTGGGCGCGCTGGGCCTGGCCGGCCGGGCGTCTGCGCTCGGCGAGCTGCCGAAACCGGCCAATCCTTCCAGGAGTGAGCGCGACTACATGGCCCGGCTGGACCGCGCCATCGCGCCGGCCGTCGCGCCGGGCCTCGGCAAGGACGACGGGGACAAGGTGCGCGAGGCCATGAAGGCGCTCGCGGCCCAAGGCGGCGACGTCGCCAAAGCCGAGGCCATCAAGGCGCAGATCTCCGATCCCGTCGCCCGCAAGCTGGTCGACTGGTATCGCCTGCGCCGCGGCCTCGCCAAGCCGGCCGAGATCCGCGCGTTTCTCGATGCCAACCCGAGCTGGGCCGACCGCATCTCGCTGACCCAGCGGATGGAGGAGACGCTCTTCACGCAGGGCGGCACCTCGACCGACATCAAGGGCTATTTCGCCGGCCGGAACCCGAGCACCGGCGTCGGCTACGCGGCGCTGGCGTCCGCCTTCCTGGCCGAGGGCAATACGGACGAGGCGCGCCGCCTCGCCGCCAAGGCGTGGCGCGACAAGCTCATCCCCGCCAACCTCGAGCCCGGTTTCCTGCAGCGCTTCGGCCACCTGCTGTCCGCTGCCGACCACAAGTGGCGCCTCGACAAGCTCTTGATGGAGGACATCCGCTGGAAGCCGGAGCGGCAGACCCGCGCCACCGTCGCGCGTCGCGTCATTCCGCTGTTGCCGCCGGCCGAGCAGATCAAGGCCGAGGCGCGCCTCGCCGTCTTCCTCAAGTCCGACGGCGCGCGTAAGCGCATCGAGGGCCTGCCGACGGAGAAGGTGACGGACTGGGGCGTGGTGTACCACCGCGTCCAGGCCTTGCGCCGCGCCGACAAGAGCGAGGAGGCCGCGAAAATCCTTCTCGGCGCGCCCACCGAGGAGGCGCTGATCGTCTCTCCGGACGAATGGTGGATCGAGCGCCGCCAGACCGCCTACAACGCCTTGAAGGACAACAACCCGAAGCTCGCCTATGCCCTCGTGCGCGACGCCGGCCCCTTGAGCGAAAACCCGGCCAAGGAGCAGGCGTTCATGGCCGGCTGGCTGGCGCTGCGCTACCTCAAGGATCCGGCGGCCGCCGAGCGCCATTTCCAGGCCATGAACAAATCGGCGGACGGCCCGCTGAGCCGCGCCAAGGCGCGCTACTGGCTCGGCCGCACGGCCGAGGTCATGGGCAACAAGTCCGCCGCGCAGGAGTACTATCGCCAGTCGCTGACCGACCCCGATACGTTCCACGCGCTTTTGGCACGCCAGAAGCTGGAGCGCGGCCGCCTCGCCATCACGACGTCGCCGCCCGCCGACCCGACGCCGGACCAGGTGCAGAAGTTTCTGGCGGACGATGCCGTGCGCGCCGTCGTCGTGGCGCGCCACGCCAAGCTCGACGCCAGCATCATGCGGGGCTTCATCGTCGCGCTGCGTCTCAACTATCTCGACAACGAGGCGATGCTCGCCATGGTCGCGCACCTGGCGGAAGCCGTGGGCGATACCCAGTCCGCCGTCCGCGTCGGGAAAGCGGGCATCTCCCGCGGCCACAACCTCTACTACTACGCCTATCCCGTGCACCCGTTCCCGGCCTACACGCCGCTGCGCAAGCCGCCGGAGACGGCGTTCCTGCTCGGCCTTGCGCGCCAGGAGACGGAGTTCAACACGCTGATCGTCTCGGGCGCGGGCGCCAAGGGCCTGCTGCAGGTCATGACGGTCACCGCGAAGCACGTCTGCCGCGACTACAAGATCAAGTGCGACATCGATCGTCTGCTGGCGGATCCATCCTACAACACCATGCTGGCCTCCGCTTATGTCGGCGACCGCATGGCGGATTTCGACGGCTCCTACATCCTGACGCTGGCGGGCTACAACGCCGGGCCGGGCCGCGCGCGCCAGTGGATCCGCGAGTTCGGCGACCCGCGCAATCCCAAGGTCGACCCCATCGACTGGATCGAGCGCATTCCGATCCAGGAGACGCGGGAATACGTGGCCAAGGTGCTGGCCAACATCCAGATGTATCGCGCGCGCCTCGGCGAGGAGCAGGCGGCGCTGCGCCTGGAGGAGGATCTCAATCGCGCGCGCATCGCCGGGGGAGGTGCATCCACGCGATCGGATGGTTAAAGTAGGTTAAGGGCCTGGGTTCCGGGGCGGCTGGGCGGCCGCGCGGGGACGCAGAGCACGGACACGTGAAAGCACGTGAAAAACCGCGTGAAAGAGTGGGGGTAAACCGATGACGGGCCGGGCGCAGTCGTTTCGCGACATCTATTTCACGTCCCATGACGGGCTTCGGCTGTACGGCCGGCACTACCCCGCCATCTACGGCAGCGGCTCTCCGGATCGCCGCCCCGTGCTGTGCCTCGCGGGCCTCACCCGCAACAGCCGCGATTTCCATGTGATCGCCGAGGCGCTGTCGCAGCGGGTCGACAACCCGCGCGACGTCTACACGCTCGACTACCGCGGGCGCGGCCTTTCGGACCATGATCCCATCTGGCGCAACTACACGATCCCGCTCGAAGCCGTCGACGTGCTCGACTTCCTGACGGTTACGGGCCTCACGCGCCCCGCGATCATCGGCACCTCGCGCGGCGGCCTGATCGCCATGGTCATGAGCGCTTTGAGACCGCGCGTGATGGGTCCCGTCGTGCTGAACGACATCGGCCCCGTCATCGAGCAGAAGGGCCTCGGGCGCATCTCCGCCTATGTGGGCCGCATCCCGTTGCCGGCCTCGTGGGCCGATGCGGGCGTGCTCGTCGGCGACATGGGACGGCGCTCGTTCCCCAACGTCTCGCCCGAGGAATGGGTCGAGATCTCGCGCCAATGGTTCAACGAGCATAAAGGGCGTCCCGCGCCGGGCTACGACCCTGAGCTTTCGAACGCGCTCTCCGTTCTGGATGGTCCGATCCCGGCGCTGTGGCCACAGTTCGAGGGCCTGAAGCGTGTGCCGGTTCTGGTGCTGCGCGGCGAGTACTCCGACATCCTCTCGGAGGAAACGGTGCATGCCATGCACCGCCGCCACCCCGCGCTCGCGTCGTTCACCGTGCCGGCCCAGGGCCACGCCCCGCTGCTGCGCGATCGCGACACCATCGAGACCGTGGCGCACTTCCTGGCCGAGACGGAAGCCGTCGAATGGCAGCCGCGGCTGGCTTACGGCTGATCGTCCTCGCGCCGGGGCGGACGCGTCACGAGGCTGACGAGCACGAGCGTCACGAGCCCCAGCGGCACCGCGATCGCGGCCGATGACGCCGCATCGAGGCCGGCCCAATTGGCGAGGCCGGGAAGCGTCGGCGTGCCGCGCGCCCAGTCGTCGAGCGCGGTTTGCGCTTCGGCCCGGGCATCGTCGTCCGCCGCATCGCGCACGGCTTCGTCGAGCAGGTTGAACTCCTCGATGGCGGTCTCGCCGGCATCGGAAAGCGCGGGCCAGGTCTTGTAGAAGGCCGCCGGGAACACCTGAATGCCGACGTCATAATAGAGCGACAACGCCGCGCCCGCGACGATGGCGGCCGACGCGGCGACGCGCGTGACGCGCATCCACGAGAGCCCGAGCGCAGAGACGGGGAAGAGCCCGGCCGCCGCGAGGGAAAGCCCCGACACGGCCATCGCCGTCGTTTCCGTCGGCTCGAGCGCGGCAAATCCGGCCGCGACGATGGCCATCGACGCGGTCCCCGCGCGCATCGGCCAGGACGTGCGTCCGTCCGGGCGCGCGGTGCCGAGCGTCAGAACCGTGCGCAGAAGGGCGACGATCATGACCAGCGCCGCCAGGGCCATCGCCACCACCACAGCGATGCCGAGCCCGTCCGGCAAACCCGCGAGCGCCGGCAGCGCGACGAGCAGCCCGAGCGGCTCGATCGCCAGCGCCGACTGCGTCAGATTTGGATCGTCTGCCCCGGCCGCGAATGCCGCGGCGGGCAGGACCATGTTCGTGTAGGCCGTCCACAGCGCGGCAGGGTCGTCGGCGTCGGGCAGCGTGCGCGCGGCCTCGATCATGGCGGCTTTCACCGCCTCGTCGAGTGCGCTCCAGCGGCTTTCGAGCGCGTGAAAGCGGTGCGCGAGGCTCTCTGCGACAGCCGCGGTCTCGGCGTGACCGGCCTTGACCTCCGTCGCCACCGCATCGAGCAGGGCCGCGGAGGTCCCGTGCAGATGCACGAGCCCCGCGCGCGACGGCGCTTCGACCCACGACGGTGGTTGCGCGAGCGGCGTCGGCTTCGTCAGCGCGGCGTAGATGTCGAGCTTGGCGTAAGCCGCGAGCGCCGGAATGGAGCCGAGAACGAGCATCGCCCAGAGCGCCACCCACGCGCCACCGAGGCGCACGCGCGCGGGCCGGACGCCGCCGCCCTGCAACGCGGCCAGCAGCGGCGGCAGCACGGCGAGACCCATCGCGAGCGAGACCACGAGCGCCGAGAAATCCAGCGGCGAGAGCTTGAGGAACGTGGCGGTATGCGCGCCGAACGTGTCGAAATCCACACGCCCGCTCTGCAGGATCGTTTCCTCCAGCGTCGCGATGTCGGGGAGAGACGGACCGAAGCCGGGCGCGAGAAAGGGCAGGCCGCCATGCTTTACGCAAAGCGCCGCGAGCGGCGCACCGAGGCCGAAGGTGAGCGCGCCAAACCCGAGGAGGGTGAGCCATCCCAGGCGCCGCGCGTCGAGCATCAGCGCGCCGGCCAGGGCGAGCAGCAGAAGAAGCCCGAGCCCGACCCACATGGGGAGGCCGGTCGCGTTTCCGAGCAGGACGCCCGCTGCAGAGAATTCCGCGACGAGGATCGGCAGCAGCGCGAGCACGATGACGATCGCGGCGAGCCGCGCCGTCAGAGGGCCGAACCGGATCCGCAACGCTTCCGTCAGCGATCGCGCGCCGAGCGCCGCGACCTTCGGCGCGATCCACACGCCCGCGAGCACGATCCCTGCCATCGCGCCGAGCAAATAGGCGAGGTGGTCGAAGCCAGCCGCGAAGACGAGCCCCGGCAATGCCGCGACGATCGCGACGGGAACGGCGATCGCAGCCGCCCCGAGCGCGCTGAACGCAGTCGGCGTCTCGCGGCTGTGCGCGCCGCCCGCAGCGGGCGTCATGAGCCGAGATCCTCTGAATCCAAGTCCTGGGCGTCGATCCGGTTCTGTCGAAGAGCCCAGACGAACGCGAGCAGCGCCAGCCCCGCGAGGCTGACCTGGGCGGCAACGAGGTAGCCGAGCCGGACGCCGTCCATCTGCACGAGGTTGAGCATGTCGGCCGCGAGCGGCGCGCCGAGCGCAAGGGCGGAGAGAATGAGCAACGAAGCCGCCGTCAGCCGCGCCGAGCGCAGGAGATGGCGGTGCGCGTCATGACGGCGGATGGCGAGCCGCAGGGCGCCGGCCGCGCCGATCAGCAGACCGGCCGCGGCCAGCACCGCCGTGCCGCCGAGCCCGATCAGCGGCAGAAGGTCGATCCCGCCCGCAAGCGTCGCCGCGATGCCGGTCGCAATCGCGGCCGCGCCGAGGATCATGAGCAGCCCAACGCCGAGTTCGATCACGCGTGCCCTCCATCGTCCCGCGGGGCGTTTCTACGAAGCCCAGGCTCGGCCGGCAATGTGTTCGCCTAGCCACATGCTCCGCCTGCAACAGGATCGGCTTCCAACCGGCCGCCGAAAACGCGCTTCGCGGCCGCTGCTCGCGAGAAAGATCGAGGATGATGGCGCCTTGCAGGCATGGCCGCCGGCGCCCGCGGCTTCGAGGCGTCGACGGAACGGGGCCAAACGCAGCTTCGGGGCTGCATGTCGCCATGCCGCCCCGAAGGTCTCCCCAGACTTGGGCCGTATGGTCGTTGCTCGCGTGAAAGGGCCCGTCTCTCCGCCAGAGCCTCACGTTCCGTCCGCAGTCTGCGCTTGTCAAGCCAACGCCTAGAGCCGTTCCAGTTTTCGTGGAATCGCGGAACCGCTCTAAGCTTTTGTTTGATCGTGCTTCTTATCGGAAAACCGGTTTCCCACTTTTCCGGAAGCACTCTAGGCCACGGGTTTTTCGGCCCGCGTGATGCGTTCGATGAGGCTGGCGCGGCGCGCCGGCTTTTCCTCGCCGTTGGCGCTGCTGGACGCATCCGCGCTGCCGTTGGCGGCGCCCGCAGCGCCGTGGGACGCCTCCGGCGGCGCGCCGTCGAGCGCGCGCAGGAAACCGCTGACCCGTTCCGAGTTGCCGTCGTCCGGACGGGCCGGCGGCGGCCGGGGCGCATTGATGCGTTCCACGAGCGGCTGTTTCGGCCGCAGGTTCGGCTCGCGCCGGGCGCCTGTCGGCACCGTTCCCGCGCCGAGCCGGCGCATCTCGTCCATGAAATGCGCGGCCTGCCGCGCGAGCTTTTCGTTTGCCGCGGCGATCTCGGCGCGCAGGCGTTGGATCGTCGCGGTGTGCTCGTCGGATTGGGCCTGCAGCGCGCTGAGGCGCGCGCGCATGGCGACCTTGCTCTCCTTGACCGCCCGGTCGTCGGCGTCCTCCGCCTCGTACGTCGCGAGCGCCGCCTTGAGGCGTGCGACCTCGGCCGAGAGATCCTCCTTGGCGACCTTCAGCGCCCGGATCTCCGTTTCGCGCGCCGCCTGTCCCGCGCTGCCGGCTTCGGCCATGCCGCGGGCCGAGCGGAGCGCATGCTCGGCGTCCGCCAGATCCTTCCGCAAGCGGTTGATCTCGGCGGCGGCCTCGATCGCGTCCGCGCTGTCCTTGCCGGCGTCCGAGGCCTGTGGTGCGGCGGCGACCGGTGCGCCGAACGACGGCAGCGTCTGCGAGGTGAGCGCCGCACCCTGCTCGATGCGGCCGTTGGCTTTCGAAAGCGCGCTCTGCAGCTTGTTGATGACCTGCGCCTGGTCGCGGGTTTTCGTCCTCAGCGCCTCGATCTCGGAACGCAGCGCCACCTCGCCGTCGAAGCGCGGGTCGGCGAGCGTCTCGCGGTTGCGCGCGGCGCGCGTGGCGAGCGTCGCGTTGAGCCGGTGAATCTCGTCGCGCTGCTGCGCGTTGATCTGCGTCGCCTCTTCGAGCGCCTGGGTCTGCCGCCCGGACGTCTGCGAGAGATGCGTGATCTCCTTGTCGCGCTGCATGAGGAGCTTGCGCGTCTCGGTGAGCCGCGTCTCCACCGTGGGCATGCGCTCCGCGATGGTCTGCTCCAGCACACGCCGCGCGTTCTCGTGCTCTTCGAGCGCGCCGCGCAGCCGGCTGACCTCGCCTTCGAGGTCGCTGATGCTCGCATCGCGCCGGTTGAGCTCCACGCGCTGGCGCGCGGCGGAATAGTCGGCGCGTTCGAGCTTCTGCTCGAGCTTGTGGATGGTCAGCGCATAGGTGGCGCGCAGGCGATCCTTGTCGGCCGCGATCTCCATGGAGGTCAGCGGCATGGTGGCGTGCAACTGCTCGGTGGCGATGCGTGCGGAGCGGCGGCCATAGAGCGGCGCCAGCAAGAAGCCGATCAGGCCCGCCGTGAAAAATCCAAGCGCCACCAGCATGGCCGACTGGATGGTGATCACCGGCGCATCCTTCTGGCCAACCCTCTCATTTCACGCGCTCAGAGTGCTTCCGGAAAAGTGGGAACCGGTTTTCCGACAAAGAAGCACGACAAACACAAGACCCGCCCGGTTCAGGTCCGGAGCGGTGTCCAGGAAGGGACTTAAGCCGCCCTCGGAGCCCGGCGCAAGTGCGTTGCGCCGATGCTCGACGTCATTGCGGCGTTATAGAGGATTCCATGTCGGAGCGCGCGTGTACTTGAGGTATCCCACGTTCGCGCCGAGCCGCAAGCCGACTCCCGAGCGGATCACCGCCAGCGTCACGTCGTTGTATTTCTGGAACTGCACGCTGACGCCGCCGACGAGATAGGCCGATCCCTGAACGCCGCCAAATCTCTCATAAATTTCTGAGGGATCACGCATGTTGTAGACAAGCACCATCGTCTTCGAGCCTTCCGCGCCGGCGTCGTACCCGACGGACGGACCCTGCCAGAACACTTTGTGCTCGCCTGCGTCCTTCGTGAACAGACGTCCTTCGCCGTAGCGCAGGCCCACTACGAACGCGCCGCCCGCGTCCTCGCCGAGGATGTAGCCGTTCGGCCGCCCCTGGCTCTTGAACGTGTACTCGACCGCCTGCGCCAGCCCCTGGCTGATCGCGCCGAAGAAGCTGTGACCGGCCGTCACGATCTCGTTCTGATTGTAGGTGCGATCGCCGCCGGCCGGAGGCATCGGTCCGCCGTCGGCATAGCCGGGCGGCGGGCCGCCGTCACCGGGCGCGGCGGCATAGGGTTCGCCATATCCGCCGGGATCGCTCGGACGGCCGGGGTCGGTGTAGCTGTGATTCTGGCGCGCCCGCGTCGGCGAATAGGCGTCGCCCGAGGCATAGGGATCGGGCTGGCGTGCGTAGGCGTTGCCGCCGGGCGAATAGGCGTCGTTCGCCCGGCCGCCGGACGACCCGGAATAGCTGTCGCCGCCGGGAGAGTAGGCATCGTTCGCGCGGCCGCGCGAATAAGAGTCGTTCCGCGGCGCGGCATAGGAATCGTTGCGCGGAGCGTAGGCGTCGTTCTGGCGTCCGCTTCCGTATCCGGAATTGCCGTAGCCCGAATTGCCGGACCCCGAATAGGAGTCGCCCGAGTTGGACTCGTAGCTGCGTGAATAGGAGTCGTTGGCAGGCGCGGGGTCGCGGCTGCCGTAATTGTCGTAGCCCTCTTGGGCGCGGCTCGGAGCCGAAGCGCACACGGCGAGGAGCAGCGATCCGGCAACCGCGGACCAGCTGAGCTGGCGGACAATGGTGCTCATGGGTTTTCGAAATCCTTGGATCTCGCAGAGAGGCAAGACGCGCACGCTGCGCGGTGAAACGAACCGAACCCGACGGAGAGTCTTTCCGTAAAGTGTTACGAAAGTGTGGCCATTGGGCCGCGCCCGGTCGATTTAGCAGCGCGAGGTCTGCGCCACGCGGGAAGCCAGCGGCGTGCGCCCCCAGGCGACGAAATGCGGATTCCGGTAGCTCGCCTCGGTCTTGCCGTAGACGAGCGGCGCCCACGAAAGATCCGTGACGCAGCCGCCGGCCGCTTCGAGAATGGCCTGTCCCGCCGCGGTGTCCCATTCGCAGGTCGGCCCGAGCCGCGCGTAGAGATCGGCTTCTCCGCGCGCGATTCGGCAGAACTTGAGCGACGATCCCGCCCGCTCGATTCCGGTGATGGCGTATCCGTTGAGGAACGCATCGGTTTCCGGCGTGCGATGCGAGCGGCTTTCCATCACCGTCAGCGCGTCGATGTCGGGCGCGCGCGTGCGGAGATCCTGCAGCGGATAGGCCGAGAGCTGGGCCGGCCCACCTGCGTCCGGCGCCATGCGGACGAACACCGCGCGATCTTTTGCGAGGGTTGCGAAAAATTCGCCGAGGGCCGGCGCATAGATCAGACCGAACACCGGCTGCGTGCCGATGACGAGCCCGATGTTGATCGTGAATTCCGGGCGGCGATTGACGAACTCGCGCGTGCCGTCGAGCGGATCGACGAGAAAGAACGCGGTGCCCCTGGGCGGCGCCTGCCCGAGCGACATGCTTTCCTCGGCGATGACGGGAACGCCGCGCGCCGCGTGCCAGAGCCCGTCGAGCAGCAGCGCTTCGGATTCGCGGTCGGCGGCCGTAACCGGCGACGCATCGGCTTTCGTCTCGACGGCGACGGCGCCGGTGAAATAGCGCATCTGGACGGCGCCTGCCGCGAGCACCGCAGGCAAAAGCCTGTCGATCAGATCGGAGAGGTCGAAGGCCCTCATCGCAGCGCCTCGATAGGATCGCGAGCCGGCACGCGCTTACCTTGCGTGTCCACCGCGACTCACCCGTTATTCAATATGTACTGGATGATTCGCTTGGCCGGATCGACCTTTGCACATCTCGCACCCGCCGTGTATCAGACACCACGTTGTTTGCGGCGCGAGATTCGCGCGTGCCGGTTGCGCCGGCCGTTCGGATCGGGACGGCACACACAAGTCGGGCAGACTAAAGCGATTGAACGGGGGTATCCGATGACCGACGGCACGCAGCGCGTCCATCCCACCGACCTCGAGCTGGCCGCTCTGATCTCGAGCAAGATCTGCCATGACGTCATCGGTCCTGTCGGCGCGATCTACAACGGCCTCGAAATTCTGAGCGAGGATGACGACGCGGAAGCGCAGGCCTATGCGCTGAGCGTCATCCGCAACGTCACCGAGCAGGCCTCCGCCCGCTTGCAGTTCGCGCGCTTCGCGTTCGGCGCGGCGGGGTCCGCCGGCTCCCTCATCGACCTCTCGACCGCCGAGCAGATCTCGCGCGGCTTCGTCGGCAACAACAAGCACAAGCTGACCTGGCAGGGGCTGGCCGGGCACATGGCCAAGGATCGGGTCAAGCTGCTGCTCAATCTGGTGGCGGTCGCCATCACCGCCCTGCCGCGCGGCGGCGAGATCGCCGTCTTGATGTCCGGCACCAACGAGAAGCCAAACTTCGTGTTGCGCTGCCAGGGCACGAGCGCGCGCCCGCCGCAGCATCTGGCGGAGTTCATCTCGGGCGAGGGCCTGCCCGCGCTCGATGCGATGACGATCCAGGCCTACTACACCTGGCGTCTCGCCGAGGCGGTCGGCATGCAGTTGTCGATCGTGAAGGACGGCGCGGACATCCTGCTCTCCGCGCTGGATTAACTCCTCGACGCTCCATCTTATGAAGGATTGAGGACCACGGCCCCGTTGGGCCTATCCGCCTGTCCCGCTGACGAAAAAGTGCTCGGAGCGGGGAGGGCGCTGGGGTCTGTTGCCCGGTTTCCGCTTGCGGCTTCAACCAGTCGTTAACTCCTTTACATCACAAATGACTTGGCGCGCTTGACGTCAGCATTTCGCTTGTTTCGGCCGCGCGACCGTCATGCCGAGGCCGTTGTTCATGAAGCGTTGCCTGATTGCAGATCAATCGGAGGTCATCCGCAAAATTGCGCGGATCTACCTCGAGCAGCTTTCGTGCGAGACCGTCGAAGCCGACGACGGAGACGCCGCGCTCGACGTCATGCTCAAGGGATCGGTGTCCGCCGTCCTCCTGGACTGGTGCCTGCCCGGCAAGACCACGATCGAGATCCTTTCCGCGCTGCGATTTTCCGGCATGCAGCAGCGGCCTTTGATCGTCTACCTGACGAGCGAGAACGACCCGTCCGACATTCGCAAGATGCTGGCCGCGGGCGCCGACACCTATCTGATCAAGCCGTTCGACCGCACCTCGTTCCTGGAGACCATGGCCAACGCCGGCATCGTGGCGCCGTCCCAGGCGCACATGCCGCCGCCGGGGGCGCCCTACGCGCCCGCCGCAACGCGCCACCTCTCCTACTGAAATCCGCTCGCGCCGTAATCGAAAGCTGGCAGGGCGCGCTCTGCTGGCCTCTCGGCCTGCATCTTGCTAAAGCGTCGTGGTCTGCGAATGCCGCCGGGGACCCCGTTTGCTGCGCGTCGAACATCTCAAAGTCGGGTCGTTGCCGCCGCTCTCGTTTGCGGTGGCCGCCGGCGAATGCCTGGCGATCGAGGGGCCGTCGGGGTCCGGCAAGACGCGGATCCTGCGCGCCATCGCCGACCTCGACGTGGTCGAAGGCCAGGTGTTTCTCGACGGTGCCGGCCGCCACGAGATGCCCGCGACCGCCTGGCGGAAGCTGATCCGGTATGTCGCCGCGGAGCCGGGATGGTGGGCCGATACGCCCCGCGCCACGCTGCTGATTACGCCGCAGACCGAAGCCCGCACGCTGCGGCTCCTCTCCGCCGTCGGCCTGGCGGACGAGATGCTGGACCGGCCCGTCGCGATGCTGTCGACCGGCGAGCGCCAGCGCATCGCCCTCGTGCGCGCACTGCTGGACGAGCCGAAAGTGCTTCTGCTCGATGAGCCGACCGCGGCCCTGGATCTGGCGGCGACCGCGCTCGTCGAGGAGCTCATTCGCTTTCAGCTCCTCGCCGGACGCTGCGTCCTCATCGCGAGCCACGACCGCGCCCTGGTCGATCGCCTCGCGCACGCGCGCCTGCAACTCGCCCCGCTCGCCCGTGCGGGTTCGGAAACAAATCCATCCGCGCCGGGAACGAAGATCGCATGACGTACGTCGAGCTCGATATCTTCGAGGAGCTCATTCGCTTTCAGCTCCTCGCCGGACGCTGCGTCCTCATCGCGAGCCACGACCGCGCCCTGGTCGATCGCCTCGCGCACGCGCGCCTGCAACTCGCCCCGCTCGCCCGTGCGGGTTCGGAAACAAATCCATCCGCGCCGGGGGCGAAGATCGCATGACGTACGTCGAGCTCGACATTTTCGACCTCGTTCTGGCCGCGGTGCTGCTGGTCGCGAACGGCGCGCTGTCGCTGTGGTTCGGCCTGCGGCTCGAGCGCTCGCTCGCGGTCGCCGCGCTGCGCATGGTCGTGCAGCTCGCCATCGTCGCGCTGGCGCTCAAATGGATCTTCGCGCTGGACGCGCCGCTCTGGACGGCGGCCTTCGCGATCTTCATGGCGGCGGCCGCCGGCTACGAGGTGGTCACGCGGCAGGAGCGCCGCATCGCGGGGTTCGCCTCGATCGCGCTGGGCGCGGGAGCGCCGTTCGTGGCCGGCCTGCTGGCGACGATGTTCGCCGCCGCCGCGGTCATCGCGCCCGATCCCTGGTATGCGCCGCGCTACGTGCTGCCGATCTTCGGCATGATGCTCGGAAACGCGCTGACCGGCACGAGCCTCGTCCTCGACGCCATGACGTCGGCCGCCGTGCGCGACCGCCAGGCCATCGAGGCGCGCCTCGCGCTCGGCGCCGGACGCTTCGAGGCGCTCGATGCGATCCTGCGCCGCGCGCTCACGACGGGCCTGATGCCGATCGTGACGGCCATGGCGGCGACCGGCGTCGTCTCGCTGCCGGGCATGATGACGGGCCAGATCCTCGCCGGCATCGACCCCGTATCGGCCGCCAAGTACCAGGTCATGATCATGTTCCTGATTGCAGGCTCGACCGGGCTTTCGGTCGTCGCCGCGGGGCTCGGAGCGGTCATGCTCCTGACCGACGAGCGCCACCGCCTGCGCCTCGACCGGCTTTCCCCGCGCTGACCTCTTTCGGGGCCACGCGCCCAAAACGAAACCGCCCGCTGCGCGGCTGCAGCGGGCGGTTTCGGTGTTCAGAGTGCCGTGCGATCCGAAGATCGGACCGCAAAGGGTCTAGGGCGTCGTCGGCGAAACCGGGGCGACCGGCGAGGACGAAGACGACGTCGAGGAGCTTTCGGTCGGAGCAGTCGCCGGCGCGGGGGTCGTGCTGCCGGTCGTCGTCGGCGACGACGACGACTGGGCCACGATCGCGGCCGCAGCGCGCTCGGCAGCCTCGGCCGCACGCTCGGCCGCGGCCGCAGCGCGTTCGGCAGCCGCAGCAGCGGCTTCGGCGGCCGCAGCCGTCGCAGCGTTCACGCTGTCGGGCTGAGCCGTTGCGGCCGGCGCTTCTGCAGCCGCAGGCGTTGTAGCACTGGAGGCCTCGGCGGGCGCCGTGGCCGGAATGGCGCCGGTCTCGACGGGCGCGGCGGACGGCGTCGACGAAGAGGTGTCGGCGGCCTGCGTGGTCTCCGGCTTCGACTCTTGAGCAGCCGCAGACGTTGCGTCAGGCTTCGTCTCCGAGTCCGTGGATGCGGTCTCGGCCGGCTTCGCCTCGTCCTGAGAGGCAGCCTGCGCGGTGGCGTCGCTCGGGGCCGACTCGCTGGCGGCCGTGTCGGACTTCGCCTTCTCGGCCTTCGGCTTCTCAGCGGCGGCCGTCGATTCTTTCTTGCCCGCGGGCTTCTTCGTCTTGGCTTCCTGCGACTTGTTCAGGTCCGGACCCCAGCAGACGGTGGCGCTGGCGGTGCAGGTATGCTCGTCGACGACGATGAGGTTGAGGAAGAGCTCGCAGTTCACGTCCTTCTTGCCGACCGTGTACTTCTCGATGCCCTGCTCGGAGGCCCACGTCGCGATGTGCTTGTCCAAGAGGTCCTTCGCATCGCGCGTCGGGCCTTCCTTGCCGTAGTCGTTGACCGTGAAGCCCATGCGCTTGCAGCCTGCGAATGCCGGATGAGCGAATGCCACGGCGCCCGTGAGCGCGGCAGCGAGGGCGAACCTGGACACGAACCCCATCAAGTATCTCCGTAACGGCCGAAATTCATTTGATCTTCATGCTGCTATAGCCGTGTCCCGCGAGCATGCCTAGACGGCTTGGCGAGATTATGCGCAGCTTTACTAATGCTGCCGATTTATTGCGGAGGGGCTTTCCCCACCCTGCCGGAGCGAATTCCGAGGAATCTCCATCGCAAACGCCGAACAGTTGAGGTCAAACCTCGCGCCGTGAAATGAAAAATGCCGCGCACGGGTGAAGGGCGCGGCATTTTTACATCCGTGGTGCAGCCTTAGAGCTTGCAGATTGTGGCCGAACCGCGGCAGGTCCAGCCCCAGCTTCCGCCCTGCTTGCAGCTGTAGACGCGCGGGCCGAACGTGTAGCCCGGCAGCTTCGCGGCTGCGCCGACCTTGTTGTTCGAGCCCATCCAGGCGGCCCATGCGCCCCAATCGACGGCCTGCAGCAGAGCCTCGTCGACCTGAAGCTTGGCATCCTGCTGGCTGCCGGCCGAGCCGACGGCGCCCTTGCGCACGCAGGACTTGGCATCGGCAACGGTTGCCGTGGCGGTGAAGGCGAGGCCCGCGATGGCGGCGAGCGCCATCGTCGAACGCACAGCTTTGAACATTGATCTTCTCCCTAAGAATGACGCAGCAGTTCGTGCGTATGGGCAGAACCGCGGCGGACTCTGCCCCAGTTAACGCGCGCTGCCCATCCGTCATTCACAGGAAAGAGTGTGTAAGCGGCGGATTTCCGCGGTCTCGTGGCCGTCACACAACGCGTCAGCTCGCCTGCTGCAGGTTGACGGCTTTGGGCCCCTTGCCGCGCTTGTCGGGCTCGGTGTCGAACGAGATTCGCGCGCCTTGTGCGAGCGGGCCGATACCGGATCTCTCGATCGCCGTCACATGGACGAAGACGTCGTTGCCGCCGTCGTCCGGCGTGATGAAGCCGTATCCCTTCTGATCGTTGTAGAACTTGACGGTTCCCACCTGACGCATCTCTCGTCTCCACGGCCCGCAACGTTCAGGGAGACCGGCGGAAGCGCGGGCGATGCTCCAGCAGGCCGCCGGGCGTCACCTTCGACGAAAAACGAATAGGGCCGAAACCATGGTTTTGCGCGGGTGCAAGTCCACTCGAACCTCGGTTGTCTCGTGCAGCGGAGACAAGGTCTCCGCCGCGCAACCTGCTCTTCAGTCGACCACGCCGAAAAGCAAACGCCAGGGAACTCGAAGTATTCCGAAAAGATCCGGCACGCGCAACCCTCGCGCACCCTGCGAACGCGCATGGATCGCGATGCTCACGGGCTTGTGACGCGCTCGCCGGTGAGCCACGCGACGCGGCCTTCGCCGCCTTTCGTCCGCGCGAGCACCTTCGTCAGATAAGGAAGAAGACGGCGGAGCTTCTCTTCGAGCGTGAAGGGCGGATTGAGGATGACGAGACCCGTGCCCGAAAGCTCGCCCTCGATGTGCGCGGGCTGCACGTAAAGCTCGACCGCAAGCAGCTTCGGGATGGCGAGCGCGGCGGCGTCGCGATGAAACGCGCGCACCGCGCGCTGATCCTTGATCGGATACCAGAGGAGGACCGTTCCGGTCGCAAAGCGCTTGTGCGCAGCGGCGAGCCCGTCGACGAGGCGATGGAACTCGCCCGGCTGCTCGAACGGCGGATCGATCAGCACGACGCCGCGCCGCTCTTTCGGCGGAAGCAGCGACTTGAGCACGGTCCATCCGTCGAGGGTGAGCACTTTCGCGGCGGGATCCTTCGCGAAAAGCGCGGCAAGCTGGGCGGCATCCTCCGGATGCGCCTCGTTGGCGACAAGCCGGTCGCCGGGGCGCAGGAGCCGGCGCGCGAGAAGCGGGCTGCCGGGATAGCGCGTGAGCGCGCCCTCGTCGTTCTCGGCGCGCACGGCGTCGAGGTAGGGCGCGAGGATCTCTGCCACATCGGATGGCGGGGAATCGGCGAGAAGGCGCCCGATGCCGTCGCGCCATTCGCCGGTCTTCTGCGCCTCGACGCTGCCGAGATCGTAGAGACCGATGCCGGCGTGCGTGTCGATCACCCGGAACGGCTGCGGCTTGAGCTTCAGATGCTCGATCACGAGCGCCAGCACGGCGTGCTTCAGAACGTCGGCGAAATTTCCCGCGTGATAGATGTGACGGTAGTTCATAATCGACGTGCGCCCACGAAACCCGGAAACGCCGCGGCGGGGCCGAAGCGGTTCCGGGCTTGGTAGCACATTCGCGGCCGGATCAAGCGATCGAGCGGGCCGTCCGCTGCGGCTCAGCCCGCCATCGACGGAAGCTCGCGGGGAATCTGGTGCGGCGAGGCCTGCTGCTCGACCTGCTGCGCCGAGCCGGCCGCCCGTTCGAGCTGCGGCGCCACCTCGGCCGGATCGCGCACGCGGCGCGAGCGTCCGTCGAACACCGCGCCCTGCTCGATCGAGAGCAGATGGCTATGGATGTCTCCGTCGACTTCCGCCCCCGCGTGAAGAACGACGTGCGCCCCCATGATGGCGCCCGAGACGCGCCCGAACACGGCGACCGTCTCGGCGGCGATCGCACCAGTGACGACGGCTTCGCGGCCGACCTCGAGCTCGCGGCTGTGCAGGTCCGCCTGGATGTTGCCAAGCACCTTGAGCGATCCCTTGCAGCGGATCGTGATGGCCTGGCCTTCGATGGAAAGATCGTTGCCGATCACCGATTGTGCGGGGCCTGCCTGGACCGCCTGCAGGTGCGGCTTCTCCATGCCCATCGTCCGGTCGAGGCGGCGCAACGCGGGCGCGGCGGTTTCGGCTGGAGCGGGATCGGATTTACGACTGAACACCATACTCAATCTCCCTGACGCTTAACCATGATCCGCACAAGCCTTCAATGCGGCCCGAGTTGGTCGAATTCATGTCCATGGCGCTCTGATCGCCACGAGCCGGTTGCACCGCGGCCGAGCGTCGGAGCCGGCGCGGGTGGTGCGCACGCCCCGCGCGCGTTAGTCTCGTCGCGCGGAGAGCGTCGGAGTTGCGATCGTGCCGGGCCAAGAAGACGAGATCGAAGCCGCGCGCGAGACGATGATCGCGACGATCCGCACGCTTTTTTCGCAGAATGCCGCGCGCGGGTTTCGCGAGCCGCTGGCGCCCGAGGTCGAGGCGGCCCTGCGCGCCGTGCCCCGCCATCTGTTCTACGAAGGCGATTGGCACGACGCCTATCTCAACCGCCCCGTGCCCATCGGCTGCGGCCAGACGCTCTCGCAGCCCTACATCGTCGCGCTGATGACGCAGCTTCTGCGTCTTTCGCCGCAAGATACCGTGCTCGAGATCGGCACCGGCTCGGGCTACCAGACGGCGGTGCTCGCGCGTCTTGCCAAGACGGTCCACACGATCGAGATCGTCGCGCCGCTGGCCGAGCGCGCCGCGCGGACCTTCGCCAAGCTCGGGCTGCGCAACGTCGTCCCGCACGTCGGCGACGGCTACGGCGGCTGGCCGGACGCCGCGCCCTACGACGCCATCCTCGCCGCCGCCGCACCGCCGGCCGTTCCCGACGCGCTCGTCCGCCAGCTCAAGCCGGGTGCCCGCCTCGTCATGCCCGTCGGCGAGCGGACGCAGCAACTCATTGTTGTCGAAATGCGGAGTGATCAATCGGTGTCCCGGACGGAGGTCATTCCCGTCTCGTTCGTCCCGCTCGTGCGGGGAGAGAACGGAACGGAGGACGCACGGGACGACTAGGGTGCGAACTCATTATGGATGGTGCATTGATGGTTCAAAACATGCCAAGGGCCAGGAAAAGCGCGCAGCACGATACCCATGTATCGGGCAAGCGCTTTGACGCCGCCGTTGGCATGTTTTGAACCACCCCGCAGGGGCGCGGTCCTTTCGCGTCAATGCGCCATCCATAATGAGTTCGCACCCTAAAAGGGGGCTTGCGCGCGCACTGCGGGCTTTTACTTTGCGCGCTGAACCGATCGCATGGAGAAGACCACGATGGACGACCTGGACCGTTTCGAGCAGGAGGCTCATACGTTCAGCGGAATCGTGCGCCACTGGGCGACCAGCACGGCCGAGCTTGTGACCGACAGCGGTCTCGTGCTGTTTCTGGATACGCGCGGTCATCCGCAGATGCCGGTCGGCGCGCGCGTCACCGTCGATACGCGCAAGTATCGGCCCTGCCATTATGTGACGAAGGTCACCCCGGCCTGACCTGGGCGCCAGGCCCCAGAACCGCGGGAGGGCGCCTGCGCGCCGCCCGAAAAATCCGCCTTTTCCGGCGCGGCACGGCCCCGGCGATCCCACCTGAGATCACGGGCGGCCCGTCGAACCCGCTTCCCGCCCGCTCTCCGTCGGCTAAGCTCGCCCCATGAACTGGTCCGACGAAGGCGTGATTCTCTCGGTGCGGCCCCATGGCGAGACGGCGGCCGTGGTGGAGGTGTTTACGCGCACGCACGGTCGGCACCTCGGCCTGGTGCACGGCGGGCGGTCGCGCCGCGCGCGTCCCATCCTGCAGGTCGGCAATCATGTCGATGTGTCGTGGAAGGCGCGCCTGGCCGATCATCTCGGCCACATGAACGTGGAGTTGATCCGCGGCTACGCGGCCGCCGCCATGGAGGATGCGGCAGCCCTCGCCGGCTTGACGTCGCTGAGCGCGCTGGCCCGTCTCTTGGCCGAGCGCGAGCCGCATCCGAACCTCTACGAGGTCACGCTCTTCGTGCTCGCCTATCTCGACGACGTGAGCGTCTGGCCCGCGCTGCTGGCGCGCTGGGAGCTGGCGCTGCTCGACGAGCTGGGCTTCGGGCTCGACCTCACGGCGTGCGCCGCCACCGGCGTCAACGATGACCTGATCTACGTCTCGCCGAAGAGCGGCCGCGCGGTTTCGGCGTCCGCCGGCGAGCCCTATCGCGACAAGCTGCTCGCGCTGCCGCCCTTCCTGCTGCCGGGCCGCAAGGCCCCGCTCGCGCCCGGCGACGTCGAGAGGAGCTTCGCGCTGACGGGCCACTTCCTCGAAGCGCGCGTGCTCGCGCCGCGCAACGAGGAGCTGCCGGAGCCGCGTGCGCGCATGCTCGCGATGCTGAAGCGCCAGTCCGCGGAGGGCTCTGCCGTCTAGGGCGATCCGCTCCGGATGCGTTCGATCGGGGCGATCTCGATGCGCAGACCTTGTGTGGGATCCGGCTTCAGCATGTAGAGCAGCCCATCGAGCGCCTGATAGCGCATCGTCAGCCGCTTCGAGCCGAAGCCCGTCCCGTAGCTGTCGAACGTGATGTCGCCCGGGCTGCACGCCGAATGCGTCATGGCGAACGACGGCTTGATCTCGTGCGGCTCGCCGCCGAACGTGTAGCCGACCGGCTCGCCCGTCGTGTTCGAGATCTGGAACTCGTACTGCAGCGACTTCGGCCGCCCGAAAAGCTGGACGGAAATGAATTTCGGATCCTTGCCCGGCGCCTGCGCGACGCCGACGCCGATGTCCGTCATGCCGGGCGCGGCGAGGTTGGCGCGGTGCGGCGGCGAGTTGATCCAGCCCTCGACGGATTTTTCCGCGAGCGCGCGGGCTTCGAACCCGCGGCTGTCGAGATGCGAGGCGAGGTTCTCGCCCACCTGGCACCAGTCGTACCCGGCCGCCGTGATGCGGTCGCCGGCGGCGCGGCCGTCCGCCGTATGCGAGAACTTGCCGGACTTGGCGAGGTAGGCGGCATAGGCGCGCGCGGCGGCCTTGAGCTCGGCATTGGCCGTGAGGGCGCCGAGCTTCCTGCGGTCGCGGTAGACGTTGGTGAGCTCGATGATGGCGGCTTCGACGACAGGCGTATCGGGCAGAACGGCGGGCATGGACGACAGGGCTTGTTGGAGACGGCCCAGCTTCGGCGGCGAGCGCGGCAAACACAAGGCGGGACTTGCGCCATGGGAAAAATTGGGGACCGGCCGAAAATTGGGGATCGGACAAAGTCCGCACCGGACAAATCCCGGATTTCCATGTCCAATTCTCGTGCCGCTGCAACCTGTGGCCTTGCGGCACTTGAGAGCAGGGGCGGGGAGACGTAACCAAGCGCCATGACAGACAAACCGATTCTGCCGGGCGCAGGCCCGATCGAGCCCGTGACACTGAAGGATGCGCTCGAGCAGCGCTACCTGGCGTATGCGCTTTCGACCATCACGCAACGCGCGCTGCCCGACGTGCGCGACGGCCTGAAGCCCGTGCACCGCCGCATCCTCTACGCCATGCGCGAATTGGGCCTCGACCCCGACAAGGGCTATCGCAAGTGCGCCAAGATCGTCGGCGAGACGATGGGCAACTATCACCCGCACGGCA
>CAYLSI010000026.1:35271-46837 GCA_964386545.1 uncultured Hyphomicrobium sp. | reverse complement strand
GACTCTTAATCAGCGGGTCGAAGGTTCGAATCCTTCATCACCCACCATTTCTTCAAGCCTTTGATGTCTCACCGGCTCGGCGCCTCTGCGTCCGGGGCTGCCATCAAGCTTACCCGTTCCATTTCCTTTCTTCCTGCGACGCCGGCATCCATTAATCTCGGGGCATGCAATGCTGACGGTCCTCATCCCGAGGCCCGCAACGCGAGGTGCCTTATGTTTCCTCAGACGCGCGTCGTCACGCGGCTCATCGCAGCCCTCGCCGCCGCGAGCCTTCTCTCCGCATCCGTCGCCGAAGCCTGCACGCGGGCCGTCTATCATGGCGTCAATGATCATGTGATCACCGTCCGCTCCATGGACTGGAAGACGGATGTGGGCACGAACCTGTGGCTCTTTCCGCGCGGCATGGCGCGATCGGGAGCGGCCGGCCCCAACTCCATTCAATGGACGTCGAAGTTCGGCAGCGTCATCGCATCGGGCTACGACATCTCGACCTCGGACGGAATGAACGAGGCGGGCCTCGTCGCCAACATTCTATGGCTCGTCGAGTCGGACTATCCCCAGTACGACGGCAAGAGCCCCGGTCTTTCCCTCGCGGCCTGGGCGCAATACGTGCTCGACAACTTCGGCACCGTCAGCGAAGCGGTCGATGCGCTGGCCAAGGAGCCGTTCGCAATCGTCGCCGCCAATATCCCCGGCGAAGACCGGCTCGCGACGCTGCATCTCTCGCTCTCGGACGCGGCGGGCGACAGCGCCATCATCGAATACATCGACGGCAAGCAGGTCATTCATCACAGCCGCGCCTATCAGGTGATGACCAATTCGCCGATCTTCGAGGAGCAGCTCGCGCTCAACGCCTATTGGAAGCAGATTGGCGGCACCGTCATGCTGCCGGGCACCAACCGGGCTTCGGACCGCTTCGCGCGGGCCTACTTCTACGTGAACGCGATCCCGAAGAGCGAGGATCCCGTGGAGGCGATCGCGAGCGCGTTCAGCGTGATCCGCAACGTGTCCGTTCCGCTCGGGATCACGACGCCGGACGAGCCCAACATTTCCTCGACCCGCTGGCGCACGGTGGCCGACCACAAGCGCAAGCTCTACTTCTTCGAATCCGTTCTGACGCCGAACGTGTTCTGGGTCGACCTCGACAAGGTCGACTTGTCGGCGGAGGCGGGCAAGGTCCGCAAGCTCGACCTCGGCCCCAATCAGACGCACATTTACTCCGGCATGGCGAACGAGCAGTTCAAGGACGCCGCGCCGTTCAAGTTCCTGGGGCCTTGATCCGGCGCGGCGGCGGCTGCCCAACGCCGGCGCGCCTTGCGCCTGACCTCGGGATGGACCCGAGAAATCTTCAGTACGCCCGATCGAAGGACTGCTCTCCCCGACGCGCGAGGGCGTATCCTGATCGGGATCGCGATTCGCGTGGCTCAGCGCTCCATGGACGACACCCTCTATGACTTGGCCGTCATCGGCGGCGGCATCAACGGCGCGGGCATTGCGGCCGACGCCGCGGGGCGTGGGCTTCGGGTCATCCTCTTCGAAAAGGGCGATCTCGCGGGCGGCACGTCGTCGGCCAGCTCCAAGCTGATCCACGGCGGCCTGCGCTATCTCGAGCACTACGAGTTCCGCCTCGTGCGGGAGGCGCTCGCCGAGCGCGAGGTTCTGCTGGCGCGCGCGCCGCATCTCATCTGGCCGCTGCGCTTCGTTCTCCCGCATGTTCCGGGCATGCGGCCGCGCCTGCTGCTGCGGGCGGGGCTGTTTCTCTACGACCGGCTCGCGGCGCGTCGGGTCATTCCCTCATCCGGCGCGGTTGATCTCGCGCGCGATCCGGCGGGACGCGCGCTCAAGCCGGAGCTCGGCTTCGGTTTCTCCTATTACGACTGCTGGGTGGACGACGCACGCCTCGTCGTCGCGGCGGCGCTCGATGCGCGGGCGCGCGGGGCGACGATCCTGACGCGTACGGCCGTCACCGGCGTGCGCGCGGACGGAGACGGCTGGCGTCTCACGGCCACGCAGAACGGCGCGCCTGCGACCTTCGCCGCGCGGGCGGTGGTGAACGCGGCGGGACCCTGGTGCGCCGCGCTCGCCGAGCTCGTGCAGCCCGCGCCGCCGCCGCCGCGCATCACGCTCGTGCGCGGCACGCACATCGTCGTGCCGCGCATCGCCGGCGCGGACGATGCCTATCTGATGCAGAACCCGGACGGGCGCGTCGTGTTCGCCCTGCCCTTCGTGCACCGCTTCACGCTGATCGGCACGACCGACGTGCCGGTGGAGCGACCCGAGGACGGCTTCGTCCCGAGCCGCGCGGAGGAAGCCTACCTGCTCGAAACCGCCGGGCGCTTTTTTTCGCGCGCGCCTTCGGCCTCCGACATCGTGTGGCGTTTCGCGGGCGTGCGGCCGCTCATGGACGATGGCGCCGCGCGCGCTTCGGCGGTGTCGCGCGACTACAAGCTGGAGCTCGTCGCCGCGCCGAACGGCGCGCCGCTGCTCACCGTCATCGGCGGCAAGATCACGACGTTCCGGCGCTTGGCCGAGGCCGCGCTCGAACGTCTCGCGCCGGTCTTCCCGGGGATGGGGCCGGCCTGGACGGCGCGAAGCCCGCTCCCCGGCGGCGACTTCGGCGAGGGCGGCCTCGCCGCGTACCGGCTCGACGTGTCGCGGCGCTATGCCGGGATCTCGTCCGCGACGCTGCAGCGGCTCGTGACGCTCTACGGCACGAACGCCGACCGCATCCTCGATGGCGCCAGCAGCGAAGCGGATCTCGGCGCGGCGCTCGGCGGCGGGCTCACGGAGCGCGAGGTGGTCTACTTGCGCGATCACGAATGGGCGCGCACGCCCGAGGATGTGCTGTGGCGGCGCACGAAGGCGGGGCTCGGCCTCTCGGCCGAAGAGAGGGAGGCGGCAGACCAGCGGATCGCGCGTCTCCTGAGCGCCTGAGCACGGAACGCGCGGGCGCGCTCTCTCAGGACCGCATGCCGCCGGCGGTCGCAAACTCCAGGATGTGCCGTTTCTTGCGCAGGCGGCTCGCGTCGAGCAGCATGCGTCCGGCCCAGCGGTAGACGTTGCGCGAGCTGACATACGCCCGCATCAGGCGCATGCGCTCGTGCTGCTCGGACTCCGGCATGGTGAGCGCGCTGTGCAGCACCTCGCCGGTCGCGTGGGCATCGTACGGGTTGATGATCAGCGCTTCGGCCAGCTCGCGCGAGGCGCCCGCGAAGTGCGAGAGCATCAAAACACCCTTCTCGTCGTCGCGCGCGGCGATGAACTCCTTGGCAACGAGGTTCATGCCGTCGTGCAGGCTCGACACGATGCAGACGTCGGCCGCGCGGAACAGCTCGAATACTTCGCTCGGCTCGTGATGCCGGATCACGAGTTGCACCGGCTTGGGGCCGACATCCGCATACTTCGCGTTGATCTCGTCGGCGAGCGCCTGGGCTTCGTCCTGCAGGCCCTTGTAGGTGCTGAGCTTGCTGCGCGTGGGCGCGGCGGCCTGCAGCAGCACGAAGCGGCCGCGCCATTCGGGATGCGCCTCGAGCAGCGTATCGACGGCGCGGATGCGATCCAGCACGCCTTTCGTGTAGTCGA
The DNA here is from genome assembly GCA_964386545.1 of uncultured Hyphomicrobium sp. GTDB lineage: Bacteria > Pseudomonadota > Alphaproteobacteria > Rhizobiales > Hyphomicrobiaceae > Hyphomicrobium_C. The sequence continues at coordinate 43,255 of CAYLSI010000026.1, read as the reverse complement.
AGCGCTCGATGCCGACGGCGAGCTTCGTGTCGAGCGGGAGTTCCAAGCGCTCGCGCACGGCGCGGCGGCATTCCTCGATGCTCTTCTGCTCGACGAGCGCGGCGGGCGGCCAGTCGATGGAGATCGGATAGGGCCGGATCAGCGTCTCGCTGCCCTGCAGCGTCACGGACTCCTGCTCGCGGTCGATGCGGCTTTCGACGAAGCGGTCCACCGTCTCCAAGAAGTTGTTGCAGTGGAACTGGGTGTGGAAGCCGATGATCGAGCTGCCGAGCAGGCCGTGAATGATCTCCTCCTTCCAGGGAAAAATGCCGAACGTCTCCGAGTTCGGCCACGGGATATGCCAGAACGTCACGATCGTCGCTTCCGGCAGGCGCTCGCGCACCATGCGCGGCAGGAGGCCGAAGTGGTAGTCCTGCACGAGAATGATGGGCGAGGCCGTCTTCGCCTCCGCGACGACGGCGTCGGCGAAGCGCTGGTTGATGGCGCGATAGGTCCGCCAGTCGGATTCGCGGAACACGGGCCGCGTGAACGCGATGTGGCAGAGCGGCCAGAGGCCTTCGTTGGCGAGGCCGTAGTAGTAGCCGTCCTGCTCGTCCTCGGTGATCCAGATGCGCTTCAGCGTGTAGTCCGGATTCTCCGGCGGCACGCCGATGCGATCGTGGCTGTCGACCATGTCGCGGTCGGCCGTGCCGCTGCCGTGCGCGATCCACGTGCCGCCGCAGGCGCGCATGACCGGCTCGACCGCCGAGACGAGGCCGCTGGCGGGGCGCTGGATCTCGATCGTGCCGTCGGCGCCGCGATTGTGGATGTACGGCTCGCGGTTCGCCACCACCATGACCTCGACGCCCGGCAGCTCCCGCATGATGTCGCGCAGGGTGTCCTTGCTCCAGATGGCCTGGTCGCGATCGACGGCCGCATGGTTCATCTCGAGCTGCCGCAAGAGCTGGCGCACCTCGCTGTCCATCGCGCCGAATGCCATGTTGGCGCCTCCGGTCTTGCCATTGCGGGAGGCGGCCGAGATGACGGCCTCGCGGAAGCTGCGCATCCAGTTGCGGATGAGATAGAGCACGAGCCCGACGGCGAGCGCGCCGCCGACGAGGATCACGCCGCCCAGCATGATCGTGACGTAGTTGCGCGCTTCCTGCCCGCGATGCTCGGAGAAGCTCAGGTCATGGACGATGACGAAATGGCCGAGCGTCTCGCGCGGCGTCAGCGGGAAGGTGCCGACGAGCATCGGCCGTCCATTGACGTTGATGGACGAGTAGCTCGCCGTGTCGGAGCGCGCGATGTTCTCGCACGAGACGGAGGGCGGCATCAGTTGCGTCGCATGCTCGGGCTTGGCATTGGCGCGACAGACGCCGACGGCGACGATGCGCGGATCGGACGAGACGCGCTCGAACAGCTTGTCGATGTCCTCGGCCTCACCGTGGGCCAGCATCGACGACAGCGGGCCGCCGATGGAATTGTAGACGAGCGCGGCGCGGGCTTCGACGTCGCGGCGCGACCAGTCGTCGACGAGCGCGGTCACCAGCGGCCCCAGCATGGCGACCATGATCAACACCACCGCGCCGGCCGCGATGCCATAACCCAGCACCAGGCGCAGAGACTGAACCGTGAGAATCCGCGGCGGCGCGTGGCCCGTCAAAAAGCGGCGAAGGACTTCGGATAACGAAGAAATCGGGTAAACCTCTCGGATTCCGTACCGGCGCCGGGCTGATTGTGTCGGGATTTGGTTGGCGTGCATGCTGCGCGTTGCGTCCTTCGGGGTCAACTTTCGCAAACGGCTAGGTAGTATTGCGGTCGCGTGCGGCGGAACGTCCGCGCACAATTCAGGGCCGCTTTCGCGACCCTGGGAAGTTGAAGATTGCTTCTCTTCTTTTTATCGAGAATCGGCGCCGGGCCGGCGGAGCGCCTCATCGTTGCTCGTCGTAGCGCTCCTCCTGGGCGTGCTGCTGGTCCTCCGTGCGGCCATCGTCGAGGTCGCCATGCTGAGGATTTCCACGCCGCGGGGCGGGCTCGCCCGGTCGCGCGGGGTTTCCGACGTTGTTCCTCTGCGCGAGGCGATCTTCCTCCTGTTGAGCCTGCTGGTCACGCGAAGATGCGCCGCCTTGCTGGCGCCGATCACGCTCACTTTTACTCATTTGTCTCTATCCTCCGCACTTCGAGGGATGCGCTTCAAACGCGCGAATGCGCGCAGAGTTCCCTCGCGCGGCGTAACCGGCTCGACCTAGATTCTTGATGGACCGCGTTTTCTGACGACGAACCGGCGTCCGCTTTGTCGGACAATGCTCTAGTTTTTGAGCCCTTTTTCGCTCAGATCCTCGGCCGACGGCTCGATGGGCTCGACATGCGTGACGCGGTTGACGAACGCCATGACGGCCCACAGCGCGATGCCGATCAGCAAGAGGATCCCCGCGATCTGATATTGGACGGGATCGCGGCCCGTCCACGGTCCGGCCAGGAACGCGCAACAGAGCGCACCCATCACCGGAAGCACGGTCGGCGTGCGGAAATGCTCGTGCTCGACCGGATCACGCCGCAGCACCAGCACGGCGACGTTGACGATGGTGAAGACGCAGATGAGCAAAAGGGCCGTCGTACCGCCGAGCGCGGGCACCTCTCCGACGAACGTGATCAGCCCGAACGCCAGCAGCGTGGTGAACACGATCGCCACATAAGGCGTGCGCCGCGTTGCATGGACCTTGCCGAGCGTGGCCGGAAGAACGTGCTCGCGGCTCATGCCGTACACGAGACGACTCGCCATCATCATGTTGATCAATGCGCTGTTGGCGACCGCGAACATCGTGATGAAGCCGAAGACCGCGACCGGAAAGTTCGGCGCGCCGACCGCGACGACCTTGAGCAGCGGCGTCTCGCCCTCGCCCAGCTCCGCAGGCGGCACGAGCGTGATGGCCGAGATGGAGACGAGCACGTAGATCGTGCCGGTGATCACGAGGCCCAGCAGCAGGATCTTGGGAAACGTGCGGGTCGGATCCTTCGTCTCCTCGGCCATGTTCACGCTGTCCTCGAAGCCGACCATGGCGAAGAATGCCAGCGTCGTTGCCGCGATCGAGGCCCAGAGCAGGCTGCCGCCCTCGGGCGCCTTGAACTCGAACGCGCGCGAGACGTCGCCCGCACCCGCGCCGATGGCCCAGAGGCCGATCGTGATGATGATCAGAAGGCCCGTCAGCTCGACGCAGGTCAGAACGACGTTGAGCTTCACGCTCTCGCCGACGCCGCGCAGGTTCACGGCCGCCACCAGCGTCATGAACACGAGGCCGACGGCCGTGATGCCGAAGCCGCCGGCGAGGCCCAGGCCCAGCGCATCGGAGAGGTTGGCGGCGAACGCGCGCGACGCCGTGGAAGCGGAGGTGATGCCCGACGACATGACCGCGAACGCCACGAGGAACGTGACGAAATGGATCTTGAAGGCGCGATGGGTGTAGAGCGCCGCTCCGGCTGCGCGCGGATACTTGGTGACGAGCTCCAGGTAGCTGAAGGCCGTCAGCAGCGCGACGCCGAACGCGAGCAGGAAGGGCAGCCAGACGGCGCCGCCCACGAGGTTCGCGACCTTTCCCGTCAGCGCGTAGATGCCGGTCCCCAGGATGTCGCCGACGATGAACAGCAGCAGCAGCCAGGGGCCCATCACGCGGTGCAGCTCGGGCTCGCCGGACCCGCTGCCGGGGCTCTGGTGGTCTTGTTTCGGAGCCGTGCTCATCGCCCTCTTCCCCGCGCTGACCGAGACTGGCGCAAAGCCTCGCAATGCCCGTGCCGCAGGTCAACCGTCCGCACGCACCGGGATCGCGATCCGCGGAGCGGCGCGGCCCGTTAACCGCACTGCCCGCTTTTCAGGCCCGAATGAACCTTGAAGGCCCCTATGGCGTTGCTATCATGATCGCACCCCCAGATATGGGGGGTCGCGCCCCGCCAGCCCCGTGAGTCCCGCGTCATGCCCAAATCCGCCCGCGCCTATTGGAAGGGATTTCTCCGACTGTCGCTCGTGACCATCGGCGTCGAGATCTACAACGCCGTGGAATCGAAAGCCGACATCTCGTTCCGGCAGATCCACAAGCCCTCGGGCAAGCGCGTGAACTACGAGAAGGTCGTGCAGGGCATCGGCAAGATCGACAACGCCGACATCGTGAAGGGCTACGAGGTCGACAAGGACACCTACATCACGCTCGACCCCGAGGACATCGACGCCGTCAAGCTCGAAAGCAAGAAGACGATCGACCTCGTGCAGTTCGTCGACGCCAAGGACATCGATTACCGCTACTTCGAGCGGCCTTACTTCATCACGCCCACCGACGAGCTTTCCGGCGAAGGCTATGTCGTGATCCGCGACGCGCTGCGGAAGACCGGCAAGGTCGGCCTCGCGCAGATCACCATCGCGGGGCGCGAGTGGCTGGTCGCCATCGCGCCGCTCGAGGACGGGCTCGTCATGGAGATGCTGCGCTACGCGGACGAGCTGCGCGATCCGGCCGACTTCTTCGACGAGGTGCCGGGCACGAAGCCCGACAAGGAGATGGTCGACCTCGCCGTGCAGCTCATCGGCAAGAAGTCGGCGGCCTTCAAGCCCGACAAGTTCGAGGATCATTACCAGACGGCGCTCAAGACGCTGATCCAGGACAAGCTCAAGGGCCGCAAGATCGTGGCGCACGAGAGCGACCGGCCGAAGGGCGGCAACATCGTCGATCTCATGGAGGCGCTGAAGCGCAGCGTCGGGGCCTCGGGCAGCAGCACGAAATCCTCCGGCGCATCGCCCAAGGGCAAGACGCCCCGCAGCACGAAGAAGCGCGCCTAGGGCGTTCTGCAATCCGATCGGAACGGATCGCCCGCTCCCGGCTTTTCATTGCTCCGGCGGGATCGCCGATATTCGCGAACGAGGATGATGGCCAAAGCCGCATCAAAATCCAAAGCGAAGCCGTCCCCCAAGGCGGGCAAGAAGCTCGCCGCGTACCGGGCCAAGCGCGACTTCAAGAAAACGGCCGAGCCCGCGGGATCGGCCTCCATCCGGGCCGGCGAATATCCGCGCTTCGTCATCCAGAAGCACGATGCGACCCGGCTCCACTACGATCTCCGGCTCGAAGTCGACGGCGTGTTCAAGTCGTGGGCCGTGACGCGCGGGCCCTCGCTGGATCCGGCCGACAAGCGCCTCGCCGTCGAGGTCGAGGACCATCCGCTCGACTATGGCGATTTCGAAGGCACCATCCCCAAGGGCGAGTACGGCGGGGGCACGGTGATGCTCTGGGACCGCGGCTTCTGGCTTCCCGAGGATGGCGGCTCGCCGGCCGACGCGCTGCGCAAGGGCGAGCTCAAGTTCGTGCTGGCGGGATCGAAGCTCAACGGAAGCTGGGTGCTGGTGCGCATGAAGCACGACCGCATGGGCGGCAGCCGCACGAACTGGCTGCTGATCAAGCACCGGGACGCGTTCGCGACAGCCGGCGACGGCGACGCCATTCTGAAGAAAGACCGCTCCGTGGCCTCCGGGCGCACGATGGCGGCGATCGCGGCCGGCACGGGGGCGTCCCCCAAGCCGTTCATGCTCGGTGGCCGGCCGAGCATCGCCAAGCCCGACGCCGTCTGGCATTCGGCCGCGGGCGTTGCCGGCGCGGGTCCGGCCTCAGGTCCCAACGTCGTGCGCGGCATCGCCATCTCCAATCCGGACAAGGCACTCTGGCCGAAATCGGCTGCGAACCCGGCGCTGACGAAGATGGATCTCGCCCAATATCTCGACGCGACCGGCGATTGGATGATCCGGCATATCGCGGGGCGGCCATGCTCGGTGATCCGCGCGCCGGACGGCATCGGCAAGGAGAGCTTCTTCCAGCGCCACGCCATGCGCGGCACCTCCGACCACGTCACGCTCGTCACCGTGTCGGGCGATCGCGAGCCCTATCTGCAGATCGACACGGTCGAGGGGCTGATCGCCATGGGGCAGGCGGCGGCGATCGAGTTCCATCCGTGGAATTGCGCGCCCGGCGCGCCCGAGGTGGCGGGGCGCTTCGTGTTCGACCTCGATCCGGCGCCGGACGTCGCGTTCGACGCCGTGGTGGCGGCCGCCAACGAGTTGCGCGGGCGGCTCGACAAGCTCGGTCTCGTGCCGTTCTGCAAGACGACGGGCGGCAAGGGGTTGCATGTGGTGGTGCCGCTCAAGACCGGCGGCAAGAACGACGTCGGCTGGGACGAAGCGAAGACGTTCGCGCACGCGGTGTGCGAGCAGATGGCGCACGACAGCCCCGACCGCTACCTGACGACGATGACCAAGAAGCTGCGGGGCGGAAAGATCTTCCTCGACTACCTGCGCAACGACCGCATGGCGACGGCCGTGGCGCCGCTTTCGCCGCGCGCGCGGCCGGGGGCGCCGGTCTCGATGCCGCTCTCCTGGGCGCAGGTGCGCAAGGGGCTCGATCCGATGCGCTTCACGCTCGAAACCGCGCCGGGCCTGATCGCGAAGTCCAGCGCGTGGAGCGATTACGACAAGGGCGCGCGTCCGCTCAAGCCGGCGATCCGGCACCTCGTTGGGGCGTAGTGTCGGATCGTAGGGTGTTGGATCGTAACGCTTCGGCGGGTCAGCGGCCGCGCCAGAGCCAGACGGTCACGGCCGCGCCCAGGATCGCGCCGACGTAAAGCAGGATCGACGGTAGCAAGCCCAGGATGACGGCGATGTGGAAGCCCATGAACGACCCCGCAATGCCGACGAGGCTGTACGTGACGTCGCCCGCGCCGGTCGCGCCCGCCACCTGGCGGCCGACCCAGCTTCGCCCATACCGATTGAACGCAAGGCCGACGACAATTCCGATGGCGACGACGAGGACGAACGTGAGAATGGCGGTTGTGACGATCGGCATGTGGTCTCTCTCCCCTCGCGGCCCGGGCGGACGCCGGGCGGCTCATGAACCCGCAATGCCGGCACGGGCCTCGAAGTTCCCGGCACACGGGGACCTTTCGTGAAAAGGACCGCTCCTCTCCCCTCGTCGCCCCGAACTGCACGCACGCTCAAAGGCGCATCCAAAGGCAACGCGCTTCCGCCCGCGTTCATCCCGCCGTGCCTCGCCACGCTGGCGGATGCACCGCCCGAGGGCGACGCCTGGGTTCACGAGATCAAGTACGACGGCTACCGCATCCAGGCGCGGATCGTGGACGGGGCAGTCCAGTTGCTCACGCGGACGGGGCTCGACTGGACCGCCCGCTTTGCCTCCATCGCCAAGGCGCTGCGCTCGCTCAAGGTGTCCTCGGCCATCATCGACGGCGAGATCGTCGTCGAACGGGCGGACGGCGTCACGAGCTTCACCGACCTCGTCGCCGCGCTGGAAAGCGGGCGCTCCGAGGCCATGGTCTACATCGCCTTCGATCTTCTGTTCCTCGACGGCGTCGACGTGCGCGACGCGTCACTCGGCGAACGCAAGACGTTGCTCGAGCTTCTTTGGACGCGCACGCGCTCGAAGCGGCTGCGCTATAGCCAGCACTTCGCGACCGACGGCGCGGCGCTGCTGGCGGATGCCTGCCGTCTCGGCCTCGAAGGGCTGATTTCGAAGCGCAACGACCTGCCCTATCGCTCCGGACGCCGCGCGGACTGGCTCAAGTCCAAGTGCATCCGGACGGACGAGTTCGTGATCGGCGGCTACTCCGTCTCGACCGTGGACGCGAAGGCGATCGGTGCGCTGGCGCTCGGCGCGTACGCGCGGGGCCGCCTCGTCTATGCCGGCCGCGTCGGCACCGGCTTCTCGCATGCGCTCGCGCGCCGGCTCTTTTCAGCGCTGAGGCCCCTCGAGCAGGACGCCTCGCCGTTCGCGACCAAGCTCACGGCGCCGCAGCGCCGCGGCGTCGTCTGGGTCGCGCCGCAGCTCGTCGCGCAGATCGAATACCGCAGCGTGACCAGCGACGGCCTCTTGCGGCATGCCTCGTTTCAGGGATTGCGCGAGGACAAGCCCGCGCGCGACGTCGCCCTGCCGGATGCGTTGCGGGACCGCTGAGGACCGCG
>CAYLSI010000026.1:0-35171 GCA_964386545.1 uncultured Hyphomicrobium sp. | reverse complement strand
AGCCCGCGCGCGACGTCGCCCTGCCGGATGCGTTGCGGGACCGCTGAGGACCGCGCCCGAGCGAACATGCGAACGCGGCCCTCCCCGTGCCGGAGAGGGCCGCGTCCCTTATTCGGCCACGCCGCTTCCTATTCGGCGGCGCCGTTTCCTACTCGGCGGCGCCGCGCAGGCTGCCGGACTGACGCTCGAACAGGTGGCGATAGCGGCCGCCGGCGCGATGGATCAGCTCGCCGTGCGTGCCGTCCTCGACGATGCGGCCGCGGTCGAACACGAGGATGCGGTCCAGCGACCGCACCGTCGACAGCCGGTGCGCGATCACGATCGCGGTGCGCCCCTTGAGCAGCCGCTCGATCGCGTCCTGGATCAGCTCCTCCGAGTCCGAATCCAGGCTCGAGGTCGCCTCGTCCAGGATCAGGATCGGCGCATCGACCAGGAACGCGCGTGCAAGCGCGATGCGCTGGCGCTCGCCGCCCGAGAGCTTCACGCCACGCTCGCCGACGAGCGTCTGGTAGCCCTTCGGCAGGCGCGCGATGAAGTCGTGCGCATTGGCGAGCCGCGCCGCGCGCTCGATCTCCGCCGCCGAGGCGCCGGGCCGGCCGTAGGCGATGTTCTCGGCCAGCGTGCGGTGGAACAGGATCGGCTCCTGCGGCACGATCGCGATCTGGGCGCGCAACGCCTGCTGCGTGAAGTCCCGCACGTCGTGGCCGTCGATCAGGATGCGCCCGCCGGTCACGTCGTAGAGCCGCTGGATCAGCTTCACGAACGTCGTCTTGCCGGAGCCCGAATGGCCGACGAGGCCGACGCGCTCGCCGCCGCGGATGGTGGCGGAGAGGCCGTCGTAGAGCGGCGTCGTGTGGGCGCCGTAGTGGAACGCCACGCGATCGAACCGCACCTCGCCCGCCGTCATGGCGATGGCGCGTGCCTCCGGCCGGTCCTCGATGCCGATCGGCGTCGCATGCAGCTCCACCAGCTCATCCATCTCGTTCACCGAGCGCTGCAGGTTGTGCACGTGCATGCCGACGTCGCGCAGATAGCCGTGCACGACGAAATAGGTCGTCAGCATGTACGTGACGTCGCCCGGCGTCGCACGGCCCTGCCACCAGAGCCAGAGGCCGACGGCCGCCAGCGACGAGCGGATCGTCAGCAGCACGACGTGCTGGCTCGTGCCGGACAGCGTGTGGCGCGCCCATGTGCGCGTCGTGCGGCGGCGCCAGCGGGCCACGACGTCCACAAGACGCGCGTCCTCGCGATGCTCCGCGCCGTGCGCCTTCACGACGGCATTGCAGCCGAGCGAATCCGCCAGCGTTCCGCCGATGCGCGTGTCCCACGCATTGGAGAGCTTCGACGCGGGCGCGATGTACTTCGTCGCCAGCACCACCGTCATGGCGATGTAGGCGAGCGCGCCCGTCGCGATGATCGCGCCCATCAGCGGCCACTGCACGGCCAGGATCACCGTCGTCGCGACCAGCACGAAGGCGGACGGCAGCAGCGCGAGCAGCAGCGTGTCGTTCAACTGGTCGATCGCCCACATGCCGCGCGTGACCTTGCGCATCACGGAGCCCGAGAAGCTGTTGGCGTGCCAGTCGGTCGAGAAGCGCTGCACGCGCGCGAACGTCTCCTGCGCGATGTCGGACATCATGCCGAGCGACAGCGGGATCACGCCCATCCAGCCGAAATGGCGCAGCCCGACCATGGCGGCGCCGAGGCCCACCATGACGGCCAGCGCCTCGAGCGCGCGCGTCACGGCCACGTCGCGGGAGACGTCCGTGAGCAGCAGCGCGTCGACGAGACGGCCCGAGAAATAGGGGATCAGCACGTCGGCGAACGTGGCGAGCAGGATCAGGCCGGCCACGCGGGCGACCAGCAGCTTGCGGCGCGCCCAATGGCGCGCGGTGTAGGCGAGCACGGCGCTCATGGCCGACCGCCCCTTCGCTTGGCGATGCGTCGTCATATCCATTCCGGCCCGAGGCCGGCTCCGTATGCTGGAGACCGCCGGCAAGGGCGCGCAATGCGCACGGCTTCGGCGATCCATTTCGATTTTTCAGAGAATGGCCCCGGAGGGCTGATGGGGCTCGCGGGCGAACCCAGGCGCGCGACTTAAGAGTGCCGGACGCGGACAGAGACCGGGCTCAGACGCAAGCTTGCAATCATCATGCTGTCCTCCCGGTTGAAATTGGCGAAGGCGCGGTTGATAGCAGCGGACTGCGGCCAAGGCAAGGCAGCATCGCCGCGGCCCGAGACCGGAACGAACTGAGAGCCGCCGCGCGGGAAAGGGTGTCGCGACGGCTCTCGTGTTTGCCTGTCATGCGGGGAGGCTTAGAACACGCTGCGGACCAAGCCCCCTTCGGCGCGGATGCACGTGCCGTTGATGGCGGACGCCCGCGCCGAGCACAGGAACGCCACGGTGTCACCGATCTCCTTCGGGTCGATCAGGCGTCCGATCAGCGACGTCGGGCGGTTCTCGGCGATGAATTGACGCTCGGCTTCGGCCGGGGCAACGCCCGGGAAGATGCCGCCGATGAACTCTTCGACACCGGGCGTCCGCGTGGGACAGGGCAGGACCGAGTTGACGGTGACGCTCGTGTTCTTCGTCAGCTCCGCCAGCGAGCGCGCAATCGAAAGCTGCATCGTCTTGGTCGCGCTGTAGTGCGCCATCTCGGGCGCCGGGCTCACGCCGCTCTCGCTCGAGATGAAGATGACGCGGCCGTGTCCGCGCGCGAGCATGCCTTTGAGATAGTGCCGCGAGAGACGCACGCCGCTCATGATGTTCACCTCGAACAGCCGCTGCCAGGCGTCGTCCGTCTCCTCGAAGAAGCCGACGGCCTCGTAGATCCCGAGGTTGTTGACGAGGATGTCGACCGACGGCACCGCGGCGATGGTGGCGGCGCATCCCTCGGCGGTGCCGTTGTCGGCGGCCAGCGGCACGAGATCCGCACCGGGAACCGTGCGCCGGATGTCCGCCATCGCGCTCTCGACGCTCGTCGCCGAACGGCCGTTGACGACGACGCGCGCGCCCTCGGCCGCCAGCGACCGCGCGATCTCCAGCCCGATGCCGCCCGAGGAGGCGGAGACGAGCGCCGTTCTGCCCTTGAGTTCGAAATCCATGCCACGTCCTTTTTTGCGGTTGTCTGACACGCACACTCGAAAAACGCCGATGCGCGCTGGTGGATAAGCGTAGGGCTCCGTGCGATCCCCTCGGGGCTTGAGATTGGGTCGCCGCGGGTGCTGTTCAAGCGGCCGGCAATGCACGGATTTTCGGCAGCACTCCGTGCACGAACGTGCGATACCCAAGAGCCACTGCGGCGAATTATTTTGCAGCGTTCGCCAAGGCCATCCTTCCGTAGACTTATGGAATCGGATAGCCGTTCATTAAAGAATCGCTCTGCTTCGTGGTGGCTGCAGCCACCGGTGGCAACGGCCGTCTGGTTGAATTTTGTGATCCAAAACGCTGGGTCGAGGCGTAATCGTTTGTTGTGCGGACCCGCCGCTCTACTTTCATGTGACCCATGATTTCCGCGAAAGATTTTTCGTCTGCACCACGGGGTCTGCTCGTCGTCGGGGGAGCCATTGTCTGCGTGCTGCTCGGCATGCTGCTGGCCGCGTCCGATTTCGACCTCTCACCGCTCCGCACGTTCCAGACCGTCAATCTCGATGACGGCGGTGCCGTCGTCTACACGACCTTCAACCCGCTCGCCATTCTCGGCATCGCCGCGCTTGCCATCGCGGTCATCGGTGCGCTCGCCGCCCTGCTGATCTGGGTTCTGCCAGCGCTTACCGGAGCCGGCATCGGCAAGGCGAGCGACCGCGTCACGAAAGCCAACCGCAAGCTCGATGGCGAGCTCGCACGCGTTCTCGCCCTCGTCCGCACGCATATTTCGTCGAACGAAAGCTATGCCAAGTCTCTCGCGAGCGCCCAACACCGCCTTGCGGGGCTGAGCGAAGCCGAGCAGGTCCGCGTGATCGTGAGCCTGCTGATCGCCGAGAACGAGCGCATGCGCCTCGACAGCACGGACCTGGTCAAGAACCTCGAGGATTCCCGCAAGCAGATCGAGACGCTGCGCGTGAGCCTCACGGAGGCGCAGGAGCACGTTCTGCAGGATCCTCTGACAGGTGTCGGCAACCGGCGCGCCTTCGACATGGCCATGCAGAAGGCCATTAACGAGGCTTCGCAAGAGCATGCGCCGCTGACGCTGGTGATTTGCGACATCGACCACTTCAAGCGCGTGAACGACGCCTTCGGCCATCAGGTGGGCGACGAGATCATCAAGATGTTCTCGCGCGTCATCGAGGCGGGCATTCGCGACGGCGATACGGTGGTCCGCTATGGCGGCGAGGAGTTCGCGATCATCCTGCCGAAGGCGGATCAGGAGGCGGCGAAGCACGTCGCCGAGCGCATTCGCCGCTCGTTCGAGAACAAGAAGCTCGCGATCCGCGAGACGAACCAGAAGGTGGGGCAGTTGACCGCCTCGTTCGGGGTGGCGCAGTTCCGCCCCGGCGACGACGCCTCGACGCTCGTGCAGCGGGCCGATACGAAGCTCTACGACGCCAAGTCGGCTGGCCGCAATCGGGTCGCCGTATTCGGCGCCAGCGGCTGACGCCCCGCGCGGGGGCGCGCGGGCGTTGCGCGCCTGGGCTTCCTCACCGGCGCTCGCGCCGTCAATTCCGCATAGTGCTCGATGGGCTTCGGCTTGCCGATGAGGTAGCCCTGCACCTCGGCGCAACCCTGCTCCCGCAGCAGCTCGAGCTGCTCGGACGTCTCGACGCCCTCCGCGACGACCGGGCGGCCGAGTGCACGGCCGAGGCCGAGGATCGACGTCACGATCGCGGCCGCGTCCGGGTTGGCCGTCATGCTCATGATGAAGCTGCGGTCGATCTTGATGCGATCGAAGCGGAACGACTGCAGCGTGCTGAGCGACGAATAGCCGGTGCCGAAGTCATCCATGGCGACGCTGACACCCATGGCCTTCAGGCGCTCCAGCGTCTTCAGCGCGGCCGGCGTGTCGTAGATGAAGAGGCTTTCCGTCACCTCGATCTCGACGCGCGTCGGATCGATGCCCGTCGCCTCGATGGTGTCCTCGACGAGCTGGGCGAAGTCGGCGTGGACGATCTGCGCCGGCGAGGCGTTGACGGCGATGCGCAGATGGCCCGGCCATTTGACCGCCTGAGCCAGCGCTTCCTTCAACACATAGGCGCCGATCTCGACGATCGCGCCGCATGCCTCGGCCGCCGGAATGAACACGTCCGGCGAGACGAAGCCATGAATGGGATGGTTCCAGCGCACGAGCGCCTCGAAGCCCTCGATCGCGCCGGTGCTGGCGTTGGCTTGCGGCTGATAGGCGAGCGTGAGCTGGCCCATGGTCGCGGCAATGGACACGTCCCGTTCGAGCGCGCGGCGCGCGAGCTTTTCGGCGTCCATGCGCGCGGTGTAGATGGCAAAGCCCGCGCTGCCCCGCTCGCGCACCCGGCGCAGCGCGGTATCGGCGTGCCCCATCAGCGCCTGCAGGTCGCGCCCGTCGTCGGGGAAGCACGCGATGCCGATCGATGCGACGGCCCGCACCTCCGCTCCGCCGTCCAGCGTATGCGGCTTCGCCAGCGCGGCGCTGAGGGCGCCCGCCAGCTTTTCGATCTCCGCAACGTCCGCACCGATCTCGCGCACGATCAGGAATTCGTCGCTGCCCAACCTGACGATGACATCGTCCTCTCCGCACACGCGGCGGATGCGGCTCGCCACGCTGCACAAGAGACTGTCGCCGTTCTTGTGGCCCTGCGCCTCATTGAGAATGCGGAAGCCGTTGATGTCGACATAGATGACCGCGGCGCGGCCTTCGCTCTGCTCGGCGCGGGCGATGATCCTGGGGAACTGCTCGGCGAGGTGGGCGCGATTGCCGAGCCCCGTGAGGGGATCGGAGAAGGCGAGACGGCGGATGCGATCCTGCGCTTCCCATTGCCCGATCGCGAGGCAGCATACGTGGACGCACAGATCGACGATGCGCTTCTCGAGCGGGCTCGCACGGCGCGGCGTGCGGAAGTAGAAGGCGAACGTGCCGATCACGCGGTTGTCGTGGGACTTGATCGGATACGACCAGCAGGCCTTGAGGCCCAGGCCCAGCGCCGCGTCCTTGAAGTCGCGCCAGCGCGGATCGGTCTTGATGTTCGTGACCTCGACGGGCTCGCCCCAGTAGGCGGCCGTTCCACACGAGCCGACCATGGGGCCGATCGGCAGTCCGTCGATGGAGTGGGAATAGGCGGCAGGCAGCGAGGGAGCCCCGAGCGGGCGCAGCCGGCCCTCGGCATCCACGCGGATCACCGAGCAGACGGCATTCGTCGCAATTCCCTCGGCTTTGCGGCAGAGGAGGCGCATGACATCGGGAAGTGCTGCGCCGGACGCAACGGCAACCAGGACCTCCTGCTGCAGGTCCCTCAGGCGCTCGTCGAACGGGAGAACCCGCTTCCGCTTTTTCGTGCTCACCGTCACGTCTCCTCCCCCGGCGAACACGCCTGGGCTCTCGGAAAATGTGCCTCTTGAAATGGATGTCGATAATCGGCGAGCGCTTGAAAATCGGTCTGCGCCTGCCTGTTATTTCACAGCAGCAGTTGACGAAATTCTAATTCCGCACCCTGAACAGCGTGCAAACTTTCACATTTTCTTCATTGCGTTGCGGAATTGCGTGATGAAAGTGCTTTCAAGTATCTGCGTCCGATCCTGATCCACAAAAGAAAACCGGCCCGACCAGGGGTCGAGCCGGCAGAAGGGCCGTTCAGCGGCGCTCAGAGGCAGCCGAGGCCCGGGATGCCGCAGACGTACTGGTCGGTCGTCCGGTTGACGCAGCAAGCCTGATCGGCGCCGCAGCGCCACGTCTTCAGCTTGCCAGCGTTCGTCTTGGCCTTGCAGACCTTGGTGCCCTTGGCCGCGACAGCCGCGGTCTGATCCGGGCCCCGAAGGACGTCGAACGCCAGGGTCCCCGCAAACGCCAAAGCGGCAGCCACCGCCACCGACAACACAGCTTTTCTCATGTTCAGCACTCCCTTGCTTGCTGATGCACGGCAAGGATGCTCCGAAACCCGGCGGCTTTCCAGCAAAGCTTATTCTAAATGCAGAAGCCCGCCTTCGGGCGCGGACTTTGCGCAACAAAGGCGGGCTTCGAGCCATTGTGGGAGACCGGCGCGGCGGCCGGGCCTCCATGGAACGGGCGGGGTCGCTTAGTTGCGGCCCTTGTCGACCAGCTTGTTCTTGGCGATCCAGGGCATCATGGCGCGCAGCTTGGCGCCGACCTCCTCGATCTGGTGGCTGTCGTTCAGGCGGCGCGTGGCCTTGAAGCTCGGCTGGCCGGCCTTGCACTCGAGCATCCAGTCGCGCGTGAAGCGGCCGGACTGGATATCCTGAAGGACACGCTTCATCTCGGCCTTCGTCTCCGCCGTGATGATGCGCGGTCCGGTGCGGTACTCGCCGTACTCGGCCGTGTTCGAGATCGAGTAGTTCATGTTGGCGATGCCGCCCTCGTAGATGAGGTCGACGATCAGCTTCACCTCGTGCAGGCACTCGAAGTAGGCCATCTCGGGCGCGTAGCCAGCCTCGACCAGCGTCTCGAAGCCGGCGCGGATCAGCTCCACGAGGCCGCCGCAGAGCACGGCCTGCTCGCCGAAGAGGTCGGTCTCGCACTCCTCCTTGAAGGTCGTCTCGATCACGCCCGAGCGGCCGCCGCCGACGGCGGAGGCATAGGAGAGGAACAGGTCGTGGGCGTTGCCGCTCTTGTCCTGATGCACGGCGATGAGGCACGGCACGCCGCCGCCCTTCTGGTACTCGCCGCGCACGGTATGGCCGGGGCCCTTCGGCGCCACCATGCCGACGTCGAGGTCCTCGCGCGGCTCGATCAGGTTGAAGTGCACGTTGAGGCCGTGCGCGAACATCAGCGCCGCGCCCTTCTTCATGTTCGGAGCCAGGTGGTCCCGATAGATGTCGGCCTGAAGCTCGTCGGGCGTCAGCATCATGATGACGTCGGCCCACTTGGCCGCCTCGGCGACCTCCATGACCTTGATGCCCTCTTTCTCGGCCTTCTGCGCCGAGGCCGAGCCCTTGCGCAGGGCCACGGCCACGTCCTTCACGCCCGAGTCGCGCAGATTGAGCGTGTGCGCGTGGCCTTGGCTGCCGTAGCCGACGATGGCAACCTTCTTGGACTTGATCAGATTAATGTCGGCATCACGATCGTAATAGACGCGCATCGTTCTCTCTTGCGGTTGGAGATTGGTGGAAGGCGGGGCGGGGACGCGGGGGGCGAATTCCGCCGCAGAACCCCGAAAAGTGGGCGGACGTTACACCGGGCGTCGGCGCAGTTTCAACGCTCAAGACGCGCCTGGGCGCATTTGCGCGGCTCAGGCGAATTTGGCCGGGCGGGCAAATCCTTAACCGGGCTGAAACCTTTCGCGCCGCAGTATACCGGGCGTTTTTCGGCTCAGGCTTCGAAGTCCCATGCGCGCATTCCGCCACATCGTCATCGTTGCAGGTTTCTCGGCCGTGCTCGGCGGCTGCGGAGACAGCGGCCCGGCCAAGGGCCCGTCGGCCGCCGCCGAGGCCAGCGGCATCATCGCCAGCGCCTCGGATTGCGCCTCCTTCGGGCCCGGCGCCGTGGAGTCCTGCGCGCGGGCCATCGAGCGCGCCGTCAATGCGCACGAAGCCACCGCCAAGACCTACACCAGCCTCGAGGACTGCGAGGCCGCCGTCGGCGAGCGGGCGTGCGAGCGCAGCCAGACCGGCCATTGGCGCATCCGCCTCTCGGCGTTCATGGTGAAGCTCGGCAACAGCCCGCGTGCCGAGCCGCTCTATCCGACCAAAGGCAAAGACGCCGGCTTCCAGTCCGCCCGCAAGGACATCTACCTGGCGAAGGACCGCAGCCTGCACTTCTCGCGCATGGCCCAGTCGGTCGCGGAAATGCACGCGGCCGGCGACGGCAAGCGTAAGCGCTCGCCTCTCTAAATTTCCCGGCATCACATCGCTGCCGCGCCGCGTCCGATCGCGGCGATGCCGGTGCGCGACACCTCGACGAGCCCGAGCTCCGTCATGAGGCCGATGAACGTTTCGATCTTGCCGGGCTTGCCCGTCACCTCGAAGACGAAGTGGTCGATCGACGTATCGACGACCTGGGCGCGGAAGATCTCGGCCATGCGCAGCGCCTCGATGCGCTTCTCGCCTTTGCCCGAGACCTTCACCAGCGCCAGCTCGCGCTCGAGGGACACGCCTTCCGACGTGAGATCGCGCACGCGATGAACGGGCACCAGGCGCTCGAGCTGATGCTTGATCTGCTCCAGCACGGCGGGCGTGCCGCGCGTGATGACGGTGATGCGCGAGAGGTGCTTCTCGTGCTCCGTCTCCGTCACCGTCAAGCTGTCGATGTTGTAGCCGCGGCCCGCGAAGAGACCGATGACGCGCGCGAGCACGCCCGGCTCGTTGTCGACGATGACGGAGAGCGTCCGCGTCTCGACCTCCTGCTTGAGAGCGGGCCCGGAATAGTGCGTCTGAGGGTTCGTGTTGATCATCGGGTCTACTTCTTCTCTTGGGCTTTCTTTTTCTCGATCGCCTTGGCCGCTTCGGGGAAGACGATGGAGAGGAATACGGGCAGGCCGTGCTGGTCGACGAGACGTTTGACCTCGTCGGCGAAGGCCTGCGATTTCTTGTAGTGCGTGAACGCGATCGAGATGCGCTGGCCCATGCTGTCGGCAAGCTGCTGCGGCGAGGGCACGCCCGATTTGGCGAGCGCCTCGGGCGGCATGCGCGAATAGACCTGAATGAGCGTGCGCGTTTCGAGATAGTCCTGCGCGAGGCAGGCTTCGAAGCCTTCGCCGTAGGCCGACGCGAGGCTGTGCGTCTTGTAGCAGTTCTCGATCTGCTGATAGGCCGCCGTCGCGCCCTTCGCGCGATGCAGGCGCGCGATGCGCTCGGCCGCGCCCTTGATGTTGGCGATGCGATCCCAGGTCGGCGTATCGTCGGCAGCCTTCGCCTCCGGCTTCGTCTCGGCCAGCGCCGCGGCCGCGCAGAGCGCGGAGAGCACCGCGGCGGAGACAAGGCGTGATACGCTTTTCACGAGGGATGTCGCCTGCATCACGCGGCTCCCGGTGCTGCGAGATCCACGATCTCCTCGACGACCGACCGGCCGGCCTCCCCTGCGCCGCTCGTCCAGCGCCACGCCTCGTGCAGGCGCAGGCGGCCGTCCGGCAGCAGCTCGGGCGTCGAGCGGCACAGCCCGGTCTTGAGCTCGCCCTCCTCGGTCATGTGCTGGTAGCGCGCATCGAGCGTGCCGTCCGGCGCGCAGCGCGCGATCAGCATGCCGCGGCGCACGGCGCCGCCCGCATAGGCCGCCCAGACGAGATCGCCGTCCTGGTGGTACTCGAACGTCGTCGCGCAGCCGACATCGCCGCCCGCCGAGTTCGAGACGGACACGAACCGGCGCCCGCCGTAGGCGACCGCACTCCGCATCTCGAGCGGGAGCGTCAAACGAGCACCTTTCCTTCCTTGCCGATGGCCTTCGAGACCTCCTCGTCCGACACGTCCTCGCCGAGCAGCATCTCGTTGTGGGCCTTGCCCGACGGGATCATCGGGAAGCAATTCGCCAGCTTTGCGACGCGGCAGTCGAAAATCACGGGGCCCTTGTGATTGATCATCTCGCGGATGGCGTCATCGAGGTCGTCCGGGTGGTCGCAGCGCATGCCGGTCCAGCCGTAAGCCTCGGCGAGCTTCACGAAATCGGGCAGCGCCTCGGTGTAGCTCTCGGACAGGCGGTTGCCGTGCAGGAGCTGCTGCCACTGGCGCACCATGCCCATGTACTCATTGTTCAGGATGAACACCTTGACCGGCAGGCGGTACTGCACCGCCGTCGAGCACTCCTGGATGTTCATGAGGATCGAGGCGTCGCCCGCCACGTCGATGACGAGCGATTTCGGATGCGCAAGCTGCACGCCGATGGCGGCCGGCAGGCCGTAGCCCATCGTGCCGAGGCCGCCCGACGTCATCCAGCGGTTCGGCTCCTCGAAGTTGATGAACTGGGCGGCCCACATCTGATGCTGGCCGACCTCCGTCGTGATGTACGTGTCGCGGTCCTTCGTCAGCTCGTAGAGGCGCTGGCAGGCATACTGCGGCATGATGAAGTCTTTGGAGGGCTTGTAGGCGAGCGACTTCTTCGCCCGCCAGCCGTCGATCTCCTTCCACCACGACTTCAACGCCGCCTTGTCGATCTGCGGCGCCTTCGTCTTCCAGACGCGCAGCATCTCCTCGAGCACATAGGCGCAATCGCCGATGATCGGCAGGTCGGCGCGGATGTTCTTGTTGATCGACGACGGATCGATGTCGACGTGGATCTTCTTCGAGCCCGGCGAGAACGCGTCGATGCGCCCCGTGATGCGGTCGTCGAAGCGCGCGCCGATGTTGATCATCACGTCGCAGTCGTGCATCGCGAGGTTGGCTTCGTAGGTGCCATGCATGCCGAGCATGCCGAGCCACTGCTTGTCGGACGCCGGATAGGCGCCGAGGCCCATCAGCGTGGACGTGATCGGGTAGCCGGTGAGCCGCACGAGCTCGCGCAGGAGCTGGCTGGCCTTCGGCCCCGAGTTGATGACGCCGCCGCCGGTGTAGAACACGGGGCGCTTGGCGGAGGCGATCAGGTCCACGGCCTCGCGCACGGCGGCCGGATCCGGCTTCACGCGCGGCTTGTAGGTCTTGTGCGCGATGTTCGACGGGCCGACGTAGTTGCCGCTCGCGAACTGCACGTCCTTCGGGATGTCGATCACGACGGGGCCGGGGCGGCCCGCCTTGGCGATGTAGAACGCCTCGTGCAGGATACGCGGCAGGTCGGCGATGTTCTTGACGAGCCAATTGTGCTTCGTGCACGGGCGCGTGATGCCGACCGTATCGCACTCCTGGAACGCGTCGTTGCCGATCAGGTGCGTCGGCACCTGGCCGGTGATGCAGACCAGCGGGATCGAGTCCATCAGCGCGTCGGTGAGGCCGGTCACGGCGTTCGTGGCGCCGGGGCCCGAGGTCACGAGCGCGACGCCGACCTTGCCGGTCGAGCGGGCGTAGCCCTCCGCGGCGTGCAGTGCGCCGCCTTCCTGGCGCACCAGGATGTGCTTGACCTTATCCTGCTGGAACAGCTCGTCGTAGATCGGCAGCACGGCGCCGCCGGGATACCCAAAGATGTGCTCGACGCCCTGATCCTGCAGCGCCTTGATCACCATCTCGGCGCCCGTCATCGTCCGTGCCATGAAACTCTCCGCAGCCGTGCAAGGATGTCCGCCTCCGCGCACTGCGGACGGCGTGAATTTGGATGGCGGAACCTAGGTGGGGCGTGCGCGAGCGTCAACCCATATGCGCACGAATATCTCAAAAATGTAACGACGCGTTTTTCGTTTCTTTCGTATTTATCCATTTCCACGCAATCATATTGCGTTTAAGCCAAGTAATCTGGCGCTTGGCGTATTGCCGGGTCTCGGATTTCGCCCGCTCGGCCGCCTCCTCCGCGCCGATCCGTCCCTCCACCAGGTCCGCCAGCGGCGTGACGCCGAGCGCCCGCATCACCGGAAGGTCCGGATCGAGACCGAGTTGCATCAGCGCGCGCACCTCGTCGACGGCGCCGCCCGCCATCATCGCGTCGAAGCGCAGGTCACAGCGGCGGCGCATCTCCTCGCGGTCGGGCGCGACCACGAGCGCGCGCCCCTCCGTCACGGCGAGCACGGGCGTTCCGGCCATCTCCTGCCAGCGCGCGAGCGAGCGGCCAGTGGCATCCAGCACCTCGAGCGCGCGTGTCAGGCGCTGCGGATCGGTCGGGCGCAGGCGCGCGGCCATGTCCGGATCGCGCGCGGCGAGCATCGCGTGCAGGGCCGCGGGGCCGATCTCGGCGGCCCGCGCGCGCCACCGGCTGCGAACGTCCTCCGGAACGGGCGGGATCGGCGACAGCCCCTCGGTCAGCGCGCGAAAGTAAAGCCCCGTGCCGCCCACGACGATGGGCACGCGGCCCTCGCTCCGGATGTCCGCGATGGCCTCGGCCGCCTCCTCGGCGAAGCGCGCGGCCGAATAGGCCGTTGCGCCGGGCACGTGGCCGTAGAGCCGATGCGGCACGCGTGCTTCGTCGGCCGCCGTGGGACGCGCCGTCAGCACGCGCAGCTCGCGATAGACCTGCATGGCATCGGCATTGACGATGGTGCCGCCGATGCGCTCCGCAACCTCTAATGCGAAGGCAGACTTGCCGGAGGCCGTGGGCCCTGCGATCAGTATGGGAGTCGTGTCCGTCAATTTCCTGCCCTTGCGACGACCGTCGCCCTTCCCCGGAGCGCTGCGTGGCTCGATCCCATCCCTACACGAAGCACCGCGTGATGGCATTCGCCGCGCGGACCCGGTGGGTCACGCTCGTCGTCTTCTTCTTTTCCGCAATCGTCGTCTCAGCCGCAATCTTCGCCTTGATCGAACGGCCGTCCTCGCTCCACCGCTTCCTCGAGGATTGGGCCTTTTTCGGTGGCTTCCTGATCGGCGCCGACCCGCTTATCGCGCGCTCCGACCCCTTGACCACGTGGTGGCTGCCGCTGCTGGCCGGCCTCCTCAAGACCCTGCTGCATGCCTGCCTGCTGGGCGCGGTGCTCTTCAAGCTGCTCGTGCCGCAGGAGCTCTTCGCCGTCCGGCAACGGCTGATCGTGCGCCCGACGCCGGCGGGCGGATGGGAACTTCTGGTCCGGCTCTATAATTCAACCAACACCGAGGTCGTTCTCGTCACATTCGACGCCTTTCTGCGCACGCCAACGCTGCAGGATTCCCGCCGCGACGCCGCCGTCGACGGCTCGGACGGACGGCCGACGGCCCCGTTCGTGGCAAACCGCAAGCTCGACGTCGACCCCATGAAGAAGGATTGGCCGATTTCCATTCAGCATGTTCCCTACAGCCTGCCCATCCCGCTCGATGCGGGCGATGTCTGTTTCGACGGCGCGACACCGCGGCTCCGCACGATCCAGGGATGCTCCATCACGCCGATGGGCCTCGGCGAGGAGCGCGGACATGCCTATCTCGCGCTGCTCATTCGCGGCCAGATCCCGAGCCTCGGCAGCGAGCTCATCGAAACCCATTGGTTCCAGATGAGCGGGCCGGAGGCGCAGATCCAATACGAGTTCGGCAACTTCCACGACGTCGACGTGACGCCCGGCATCGTGCCGCGCCGCGCGGGCGGCAAATCCGAAACATGGCCCGGCTGGGAGCGCTTCGACGCGACGCGCGCGCTGCCTCCGCGCAAGCAAACCCATCACGCCGTGTTCGGCTACGGATCGCTCGTCGACGTGGACCGTTTGCGCGAGTTCCTGAACTCGGGGGGCCTCTCGCTCGGCGGCTACGCGCACCGGACGCTCAGCGGGTTCCGCCGCGCCTGGACGGTGGCGATGGACAACCGCGTGGATCTGCCGAACTACAAATTCTATGTCGATCCGGCGACCGGGCAGCGCGCCGATGTCTACGTGTCCTTCCTCAACATCGTCCGCGTGCGGGAGAGCGATCTCGCCAAGGGCGCGACGCGTCCCGAGGTCGACGGCGTGCTGTTCGAAGTGGACGAATCTGCGCTCGCCATGCTCGACCAGCGCGAGCGCAACTACTGCCGCTGCGACGTCACCTCGTTCTTCCCTGACCTGCAGGGCTTGCGAATCTGGACCTATATCGGCAGTCCGGAGGCCGAGGAGCGTTTCCGCATCGGCCTCATCGAGGGCAACGTCGTCATCGACGCCAACTATCTCCACGCCGTGGAAACGGCGTTCCATACCGCCGGACTTCGCTACACGGCCGACCAGGATCCGCGCATCCGGGTTCTGCCGCTCCAGCGCATCAACACCTGACGTCCACACCCAACACCGCAGTTCCTTCCCATGTCCTCCGATCCGTCGCTCTCTCCCTTCACCCTGGTGCTGACAGGCCCGCCCGGCGCGGGCGTCGTGTCGGAGGCCGTGGCGCACGCCGCGCGCGAGGCCATCGCACCCGGGAGCGTCGTGCGCCCGCTGCGCGCCCGCTGGCTCGCGCCCGGCGAGGCGTGGGAGGCGACCTTCGATTTGCACGACGCGGCGGACGCGCGCCTCGGCCTTCTCACTGCGGCCGAGGCGGCGACGGGCTCGCTGCCGATCGACGTCAATCTCGTGCCGGGCGAGGCGGGCGCGCGCAAAAAGCGGCTGCTGACCGCGGACATGGAAAGCACCATCATCGCGCAGGAGATGCTGGACGAGATGGCGGATCTCGTCGGCTGCCGCGCGGACATCGAAGCCATCACGGCCGCCGCCATGCGGGGCGAGCTCGATTTCGAGGCCTCGCTCCGCAAGCGCGTGTCGCTCTTCGAGGGGCTCGATGCCGCGCGCCTCGACGCGTTGCGGGCGCGCATCACGCTGATGCCCGGCGCGGCGACGCTGATCCGCACGCTCAAGGCGCACGGCGCCACGACCGCGCTCGTCACCGGCGGCTTCACGATCTTCGCCGCGCCTGTCGGCGCAGACCTCGGGTTCGATGCGGTGACGGCGAACGTGCTCGACGTCGCGAACGGCCGGCTGACGGGCCGCGTGGTGCCGCCCGTCATCGACCCCAAGGGCAAAGCCGACACGCTGTCGCGTCTTTCGCGCGATCTCGGGCTCGACTCGTCGGACACGCTCGCCGTGGGCGATGGCGCGAACGACGCTGCGATGCTGGCCGCCGCCGGCCTCGGCGTCGCGTTCCGCGCCAAGCCGATCCTCGCCAAGCAAGCTCGCGCCGCCCGCAACGGTGCCGTGATCACGCACGGCGACCTCACCGCGCTCCTTTACCTGCAGGGCTACACGCGCGATGCGTTTGCCGATTGAGGATCAGCCGCGCGTCGCTCAACTGCGCGTCGCGCAGCCACGGTCGATCAGCCACTGTCCATCAGCCGCCGTCGATCAATCAACCTCCCATCGGCGTGGTGGGATCCTCGGGCCGTCCGAGCACGCGCCTCACGACGATCCGCCACCGTAGGCGCGCCGCGCCGAGGGCGGCCGCGATCGCGGGACGCCAGCGCTGCCACGCCTGCTTCGCCTCCAGGCGCACCGCCGTCTTCAGCATGCGCCCGTAGCGCCATGCCCACGACGCGCGGATCTTCGCGAACAGCGCCTCCTTCCACGGCATGATCACGTCATAGGCCGCGGCGAACCACGACAGGCGCATGAGCGCGGGGCGCGTCAGCATGAAGAGGCGTGCGATGAGCGCGGTCGAGGCGATCTTCGCGCCGACGAACAGGAAGCCCGCTGCAACGACCTTGCCCTGCGCCACGAGATAGACCGCGAGCAGCTTCAGCGGAAACAGCACGGACGTCGGCAGCGCGAGCGCGGCCAGTGCGGCGTACGGCGGCAATCCCGCGATGAGGCGCTCGAGCCGCGCGACGATCCTGAACTCGCCGAGCCAGGCGAGCGCCGCCGACAGCGGGCGCCAGCCCCATTCCTCGAACAAGAGAACAAGCGCGAGCAGAACCTGAAGCGCCGAGTTCAGCGCGAGCCCGATCCAGCGCAGGATGCTCCGCGCCGCCGACACGACGATTTCGCCGACGGGCTTCAATCTCCGGCCGAGATCCCTCGCAGCATTGCGCATTGGCGCCTTCACTTGCAGTCACCCTCCCTCATTCTTTGCCAATCTTACTTGGGCTCTTCGGGAATGTCGTGACGCCGCGTTTATTTCACGAAACCGGTGGAATTTGGCGCTCGATTTATTCTATACTTGTTATGTCAAGTTTAAGCGAATGCCTATAGGGAGGATCTATGTCGTCGCATATCGCTCGTATCTGCGCTCTTTCGTTTCTCGTGCTCGGCTCACTCAGCGGCGTGGCTTGCGCCGATGAAATCGAGGTCAAGATGCTGAACACGGACGGAGAGGGGCAACGCATGCTTTTCCAACCGGGCTTCGTCAAGGCCAAGGTGGGTGACACCATAAAGTTCGTGCCGACCGAGAAGCCGCACAACGCGGAATCGATCCCCGAGCTCTGGCCCGAAGGCGTCCCGACTTTCAAGGGGCCGCTCAATGAGGAAGTGTCTTTCAAAATTGAAAAGCCCGGCATCTACGGCATCAAGTGCATGCCGCACTATGGCATGGGCATGATCGGGCTGGTCGTGGTAGGCGACGAGTTGCCCAACAAGGCGCAACTCGAGAGCTACAAGCCGCGCGGCAAGGAATCCATCAAGCGCTTCACCGAGCTCAAAGCGCAGGTCGGCCAGTAAGGCCCCTTCAAGATCTGATGCAACGGCTGTCCGGGGCGCGCCTCGGGCAGCCGTTTTCGTTCGTGATCCATGAAAGTTTTGACAACCTCCGTAGGATTCTATACTTTCTCAGTCATGAAAGTTAGGCACCTCCGAGAGGGAAACATGACGTTGCGCACTTTGCTTGCCGCCGCCACCGCGTTCGCGCTTGCCGGCCCCTTCGCTCTTCCGGCCTCGGCCGAGGAGCACGTGGTCAAAATGATGAACGCGAACGGCAAGGGTAAATTCATGCTGTTCGAGCCGGAGGTCGTGCACGCGAAAGTCGGCGACACCGTCCGGTTCGTGCCCACCAACAAGGGCCACAACGCCGAGATGATCCCGGACCTGTGGCCCGAGGGCGCGGCGGAGTTCAAGGGCAAGCTCAACGAGGAGATCGTGCTCACCCTGGATAAGCCGGGCATCTACGGCATCAAGTGCCTGCCGCACTATCCCATGGGCATGATCGGCGCGGTCGTCGCCGGCGACCCGACGAACAAGGCGCAGCTCGACACCTACAAGCCCGCCGGCAGCGCGGTGAAGCGCTACGAGGAGCTCAAAGCCAAGATCACCGCTCAGTAGGAGGGCGTTTCTCCGGGGGTCGCAACCGCGCGCGGCAATTCTTCCGCGAGCGGTTGCGGCGCCGGATCCGGCGGCGACACCAGCACCGCATCCGCTTCGAGCGCGGCAGCCAGCTCCTCGCGGGCCTTCTCGGCCTGCCGCTGGCGGTTCCAGAGGCTCGCATAGAGCCCGTTCAGCGCCATCAGCTCGGCGTGCGTGCCCTGCTCCACCAGATGGCCCTTGTCGAGCACGACGATGCTGTCCGCATGCACGATCGTGGACAGGCGATGGGCGATGACGAGCGTCGTGCGATCCACGGCGACGCGATCGAGCGCGTCCTGGATCTCCTTTTCCGTGTGGCTGTCGAGCGCGCTCGTCGCCTCGTCGAGCATCAGGATCGGCGGCCCCTTGAGCAGCGTGCGCGCAATGGCGACGCGCTGCTTCTCGCCGCCCGAGAGCTTGAGGCCGCGCTCGCCGACCATCGTCTGATAGCCCTGCGGCAACGTCGCGATGAACTTGTCGATCTGCGCCAGCCGCGCGGCCTCGTGGACCTCCGCGTCGGTAGCGTCCGGGCGGCCGTAGCGGATGTTGTAGAGGATCGTGTCGTTGAACAGCACGGTGTCTTGCGGCACGACCCCGATTGCATGGCGGAGCGAGGCCTGCGTTACGTCGCGGATGTCCTCGCCGTCGATGGTCACGCGTCCCGCGTTGATGTCGTAGAAGCGGAACAGGATGCGCGAGATGGTCGACTTGCCGGCGCCCGACGGGCCGACGATCGCCACCATCTTGCCGGCCGGCACCTCGAAGGTGAGATCGTGCAGGATCGTGCGGTCCGGGTCGTAGGAGAACGAGACGTTCTCAAAACGCACGGTGCCCTCGCGCACGACGAGGTCCTTCGCGCCCGGCTTGTCCTCGACCTCCGGCCTCACGCCGAGGATGGCGAACATCGTTTCGAGATCGACCAGGCCCTGCTTGATCTCGCGGTACACCATGCCCATGAAGTTCAGCGGCACGTAGAGCTGGATCATCACCGCATTGATCATCACGAAGTCGCCCACGGTGTGCGTTCCCGCCATCACGCCGCGCGCTGCGAGCCACATCACGAGCGTCATGCCGGCCGTGAAGATGGCGGCCTGCCCCGAGTTCAGGACGCCGAGCGAGTAATAGGTTTTGACGGCGGCCTTCTCGTAGCGCGCCATGGAGACGTCGTAGCGGCGCGCTTCCGTCTCCTCGTTGCCGAAGTACTTGACGGTCTCGAAGTTGAGCAGGCTGTCGATCGCCTTGGTGTTGGCTTCCGTATCGCTCTCGTTCATCTCGCGGCGGATGGCGATGCGGCGCTCGGAGGCCGAGAACGTGAACCACATGTACGCGGCGACCGTGACCAGCAGGATCAGCACGTACGTCCAGTCGAAGTAGTAGACCAGCAGGCCGCAGACGAGCACCATCTCGATGACGGTCGGCGCGAGCTGCATGACGCCCATGCGGATGATCAGGTCGATGCCGCGCGTGCCGCGCTCGATCACGCGCGAGAGCCCGCCGGTGCGCCGCTCCAGATGGAAGCGCAGCGACAGCTTGTGAAGGTGGCGGAACGTGCGGTTGTTGAGCTCGCGGATGGCATGCTGGCCGACGCGCGTGAACAGCACGTCGCGCACCTGGTTCAGCACCATCATCAGCACGCGGCCCACGCCGTAGGCAACGATCAGCATGGCGACGCCCAGCGCCAGGCCCTTGGCTGCGGCCTCCGGCTGGGCCAGATCGGCGGCGAGCCAATCCGTCGCCCACTTGAACGCGACGGGAATGGCGACCGTCACGAGCTTGGCGATGAGAAGCACCACGAACGCGCCTGCGACCTCGGCCCTCAGGTCCGGCCGGCCGGCCGGCCAGATGAAGGGCAGCAGGTTCTTAAGGACCGTCCAGTGGTCCGCGTCGGAGCGCAAGCCGAGCAGATCGGGACGCTCGCTGCGGCTCGCCGACGATGTGGCGATGTTTGTGGGTCTCATGTCTCTCGCATGTGAAGCTGCGCACGGGCCGCGCCCGCCGCAAGGGGGCCGCAGTGTCGCGGACGCATCGGAGTGTCGCGCACGCATCGGGGACGGACACTTAACGCCTTTGCGCTGCCGGCGCCAGCCACGCTAGGCCGCGGCCCGCCGGAGGCCGCCCCCGCATAGGCGCCTAAGTCCGCGAGCGCACGAGCACCTTCTGGCACGGCCGGATGCGGTGCGGATGGCGCAGCTTGCGTCCGTCGGCCGAGCGGATCGAACGATACCGTTCGCCTTTCTTCAGGTAGCGCTTGGAGATTTTCCAGAGCGTGTCGCCGGTCTCGACGACGTGCATCTTGCGGCCGGCCTTGCGGACCCGCTTGTTGCGCGGGCACTGCTGGCCCGTCCACTGCTTCTTCGCCGTGCGGGCGCTTTTCTTGCGCACCGCCTTGTGCACGAGCGGACGCTCGGACGGCGTGTCGCGGGCATCGGCACGCGCCAGCGCCGCGCGTCGCGCGGGCTCGGACGCGGGCGGCTCGGCGTCGTCTTGCGGCGCTGTAGCTTTCGGTGCTCTGGCCGCGCTCGCGGATGCCCGCTGCCGCGCAGCCTCGGCTGCGGCCGCCTTTTTCTCCTCGTTCGCCTTGGCTTCGGCCAGACGGCGGGCCTCGGCTGCGCCGGCTTCGGCGATGCGGCGGGACTCCTCGGCGGCCTTGGCGTCGGCGATGCGCTGACGCGCGATGGCGGCCTCGCGCTCGTCGTCCGCCGTCTTCCGGCGCGCCTCGTCTTCCGCGCGCTTCACCGACTGCTGATATTCGAGCCGGGCCTGCTCGATCTCCTTCTGGGCGGCCTCTTTTCGCGCAGCTTCCTTCTCAGCAGCGTCGTTCTCAGCAATCCGACGCTTGGCCTCATCCGCCTCGGCCAAGCGCGTCTTCTCGGCGTCTGCGGCGTTGCGCTCCTCGTCGGCTTTGCGGGCTTCCTCAGCCTTCTGCGCCTCGTCGGCTTTGCGCGCCGTCTCGGCGGCGACACGGGCCTCTTCGGCCTTACGAGCCTCCTCGTCCTTGCGCGCGTCCTCCTCCTTAGCGGCCGCGTCGGCCGCCGCAATGCGGGCGTCCTCCGCCTTCCGCGCCTCTTCGGCCTGGCGCGCCTGCTCCTCTTTGCGGGCCGCGTCTAAGGCCGCAACGCGGGCGTCCTCTGTCTTGCGCGCGGCCTCGGTGCGTGCGCGTTCTTCCTCCGCCCGCCGTGCGGCCTCGGCGTCGGCGATGCGCTTTTGCGCCTCGGCATCCGCGCGGGCCTTGTCCTCCGCCTCGCGCTTGGCCTCGGCCTCCGCCTTGGCCTCGGCCTCCGCCTTGGCCGCCCGCGCCTTTTCCGCCTCGGCCTGGGCCGCCGCGACCGTCTCGCCACGCGGCGCGGGCAGAACGCCCAGCATTTCCGAGCGACGCAGCTTCTCCTGCTTTTCGAACTCCTCGAGCTTCTTCAGCCCTTCCTCGATGCGCCGGTCGAGATCCTGCTTCTTCCGCGAGAGCTCCTCCTTGCGCGCTTCGGCGCGGTCGAGCTCGGTTTCGGCGGGCGTGGGTCCCGAGACGGCGTTCTTTCCGGCGGCGGCCCTGCGCGCGGCGTCCGCGGCCGCATCCGCCTGGGCAACGGCCCTTTTCCATTCCGTTTCGGCCTTGCGCCGCTCCTCGACGAACGTCTCCGCGTCGCGGGCGGCCCGCTGCGCCGAGGTTTCCGCAATGGCGAAGGCCAGCTCGCTGAGCGGCCGGCCGCCGAGGTGATGCGTCGCCTGGGCGACCCAGAACGCGATGTAGTTCAGCGCGCCGCCGACGAGGCTCTGCAGGCGGTCGACCGCGCTCGTGCGCGCGGTCTCGGGTTTCGGACCGGCGCTCTCCTCGACCGGCGCGCCCCGCCGCGTCACGGAGAGCTTGGCGACGATCTCTTCCTGATAGGTGCGCGCCACGCGCTCGAGCCAGCTCGCGAACGTCTCGCGCGTGTCGGTGGCGGGATGCGTGGGGCGGGCGCCCGGCTGCTCGGGCGTGGCTTGCTGAGATGTGGTTTGGGCGGAGGCGGGGCTTTCCGCAGCGACCAGCACCGCCGCAGCGGCCATGCCGGCGCATACGCCCGCGCGAACCCGGGCCCCTGTCGTTGACGCACGCACTCCCAACTCCACTCGCTCGCCTGCCACTCCCCGAGGCGGACGCCCCATATTACGGCACGTTACGGCCCGGCGGACAAGCGGCCCAAGATAAACTTCCGTCTTTCTTAAATGGGTTAACCGGGCGGGCTATTTTACATTCGCCGGAGTTGCAGCGCCCTTTTTCCAAACATTGTTACGGGCCGCCACAATCCCCATCTAATCTAGGACGTCGGCACCCCATCGTTTTTTCGGTGCCGCTCCAAGAAGGAAAAAATATTTGAAACCCGATACGACCCCGCCCCCCCGCTCCCGCAAAGCCAATGGCCGCAGCCCCCCGACACCCAGCGCGGCGGGCCGCAGCACCTCCGCACCGCAACCGGCGGGCGTAAAAAGCATCTGCGTCTACTGCGGATCCGGCCCCGGCCGGAGCACCGTCTACGCGGATGCCGCGCGCACGCTCGGCCAATCGCTGGCGTCGCACGGGATCGGTCTCGTGTACGGCGGCGGCGGGCTCGGCCTCATGGGCGAGGTGGCCCGCGCGACGCTCGGCGCGGGCGGCAAAGTCACGGGCATCATTCCGGACTTCCTGACCGTGCGCGAGCACATGCTCGAGGAGGTCACGGACCTCATCGTCACGGCCGACATGCACGAGCGCAAGAAGCTGATGTTCCAGCGCTCGGACGCGTTCGTCGCGTTGCCGGGCGGCGTCGGTACGCTCGAGGAGCTCGTCGAGCAGATGACGTGGGCGCAGCTCGGCCAGCACCGCAAGCCGATCATCGTCGCCAACATCGCCGGATTTTGGACACCGTTCCTGGATTTGCTGTCGCATATGCAGAACGAGGCGTTCATCCGCGCGGGCCTCGAAGTGCCTTACGGCGTCGTCGATCGCGCCGACGATATCGTGCCCCGCGTGATCGCGCTTCACGACGAACGCGCCAAGGCGACGGAACCCGCAGCGCTGATCAAGTTTTGATGAAAGGTCCGAAAGGTCCGTTGCGACGGCTCTACTCAGGAGGTTTCATGTCGAAGCTTGCACTGATGGCCCTTATGCTCACTTCGGCCTTTGCCGCGATCGACGGGCGCGCGCCCGCATTCGCAGCCCCCGCCCAGACCGGTCTCATCCCCGTGTCCGACGACGGGATCTATGACCGCGATGATGATGACGACGACGATGACGGGCCGTCCGATCGCTACGGCGATTACGACGACGAGGACGATGATGACGACGAGTCGGCTCAGGGTCCCTTCGACGATGACGACGGTCCGGGCGCCGACCTGGACGACGGCACGCGAACATAGTTCGTGCTCGTGCGTTTTCCTGATAGGATCAGGAACCGATCACAACCGATCACAGGAGGTGATCCCATGCGTTATGCCGGCTTTATCGCCGCGTCCCTCACCACAGGCGTGCTGTTCGCGGGTGCGGCAGGGCCTGCGCAGGCTGGGCGCGAAGATCGCGCTCCGAGCACTTCCAACGAATACCGCCAGAGCGAGGTACCGCGCGCCGAGCACAGGAAATGGCGCCGCTACGCCTACGAGCGGGACGCCCGGAAGCGCTATCGCAGCTCGTACCGCTATTACTATCCGTGGGGGCCGTGGGGACCCTTCCCGGGACCGCCGGGCCTCTGATTTTCGAGGCCGGCGAATATCCCAAACGACGTGACGCCGGCGAAGGCGCTCAGTCCTTCGCGCGCTCAACGTACGAGCCGTCCGCCGTCATGACGACGACGCGCGTGCCGCTGCCGATGTGCGGGGGCACCATGACACGGGCGCCGTTGGCCAGCTTGGCCGGCTTGTAGGATGACGAGGCCGTCTGGCCCTTGACGACGGGATCGGCCTCGACGATCTCGAGCGTAACGCGGGCGGGCAGCTCGATCGCGATGGGATTGTTCTCGAACAGCGAGACCGAGCACGTCATGCCTTCCTGCAGCCAGATGGCCTGGTCGCCGACGACATCCTTCGAGACCGTGATCTGGTCGAAGGTCTCGGGCTGCATGAAGTTGAAGCCCATGTCGTCCTCGTAGAGGTAGTTGTAGTCCTTCTCCTCGAGGTAGGCGCGCTCGACCTGGTCCGTCGTGCGGTAGCGCTCCGTCACCTTCACGCCGTCGGCGATGCGGCGCATTTCGAGGTGCGTCACGGGCGTGCCCTTGCCGGGGTGGATGTTCTCGGCGGAGAGGACGACGGCGAGCTTGCCGTCGAGGTCGAGAACATTGCCCTTGCGGATCGAGCTGGCGATAACTTTGACCACGGTTGCTTCTCCAATGAATTCCGGCCGCGCCCAACGGCCACCGTTCGGCCAATTCGCCACAAAACGTCCGTCCAGGCAGGAAATGTGGGCGTCTCATACTCTGGATCGCCCGCGAGGCCAAGGGGCCCGCGTGTTTCCCGGCCTGCGACTGCGTTCAGAAGCGCCCAAAACGGCCGTTTTATCGCGTTCAGCCGTTCTCGCGCTCAGCCGACGCGGCGCGTCAGTGCGCGCCAGACGCGGCGGGCGAAGTAGCCGAGGAGCAGACCCGGCGTCAGAATCGCGACCTGGAGGCTCACCTGGCGCACCGGGCCGAACGCGGCGAACGTGCTGCGCAGGTGCTCCGTGCCGGGGGCGTTCTGCTGCAGCATGATGAAATAGTCGAGCGAGAACAGACCTGCCACGGCGATCATGAAGAACAGCACGCCGAGCCAGAACCGCGACGGGAGCAGCCCCTGCCAGATCCATCCGCCGGCCGCCGCCAGCATCATCATCAGCGGCATCATGAGCACGGTCGCGAACGCGCCGATGCCCGTCGTCAGGCACGGACCGAAGGTGCCGCCCTGGATCTGATGGCCGAGGTTGATGCAGGTGACGCCCATGGCGAACCCCATCAGCCAGGCAAGGACCTCGACGATGATGAAGAGCACCAGCGCGGTGACGATGGCGATGCGCAGAACATCGGGATGGTCGATCCGGGGCGGCGACGACACCGTCGCGCTCGCAGCCTCGGAACGCACGGCGCGGCGCAGGAACGCGCGGCGCGTCAGGTCGAACATCGGCACCGTGATCATGTAGATGATATTTTTCACGGCATCGAGGGCGCCGCCGAGCGCGCCGTCCTGCGGCAGGTTGCCGATCGCGACGCCCGCGAGCACGGCGAAGCCCGCCGTCACGGCTGCGGCGATGACCGTCGGCCCGTCGAGGGCCGGGATGATGCTGGTCTGAACCGTCTCGGCGCTGGCCATGGCCGCCCCCTCTCCCCGTTTCACCCCGACGGGCCGGACGTTACGCCGCCGATCGTGGCGATCGCAAGACATCGGGGCCGGCGACCCACACCCTGGTCGAATCCGTCTTGAGGGTGTGGCTCCGCCGCCGATAAGCTGCCGGCCGCCTCGCCCCTTCACGCAGGATCATGACCCGCATGCCGCCGACGCCCTCCCCCTGGTGGAGCCCGAGCCGTCACCAGGATCGCCGTCCGGCGCTTCTCCTGCGCAACCGCATCAAGGCGGCGCTGCGGGACTGGTTCACCGATCAGGGGTTCGTGGAAATCGACGCCGGGGCGCTGCAGGTTTCGCCCGGCAACGAGACTCATCTGCATGCGTTTGCGACGGAGGCCGTGGGCACCGCGCTCGAACGGCAGCGGCTCTACCTTCACACCTCGCCCGAGTTCGCCCTGAAGAAGCTGCTGGCAGCGGGCGAGGAGAAGATCTTCGCGTTCGCGCCCGTCTACCGCAACCGGGAGCGCGGCGCGCTGCATGCGCCCGAGTTCACGATGCTCGAATGGTATCGCGCGGGCGCGCCCTACACGATGCTCTGGGACGACTGCGCCCGCATGCTCGCGATCGCCGCCGAGACGGCGGGGCGCATGCGCTGGTCGTTCCGCGACCGCGAGACGGCCATCGACGGCGGGCTCGACATGCTGACGCTAGACGCAGCGTTCGCGCGCTATGCGGGGATCGATCTCCTCGCCACCTGCGCCCGCGGCGTCACGAACCCCGAGCTGCTCGCGAGCCGCGCCCGCGCGGCGGGCATTCGCGTGGCCGACGACGACACCTGGTCCGACATCTTCTCGCGCGTGCTCGTCGAAAAGATCGAGCCCGCGCTCGGATCGCCGCGCCCGACGATCCTGTTCGAGTACCCCGCGCCCGAGGCGGCGCTGGCGCAGCCCGTTCCGGGGCGCCCGGAGGTCGCCGAGCGGTTCGAGCTCTATGCCTGCGGCGTCGAGCTCGCCAACGGCTTCGGCGAGCTCGGCGATGCGGTGGAGCAGCGCCGCCGCCTCCAGATCGAGATGGACGAGAAGCAGCGCATCCACGGCGAGCGCTATCCGCTGGACGAGGATTTCCTGGCCGCGCTGGCGCATATGCCGCCGTCGTCCGGCTGCGCGCTCGGGTTCGAGCGGCTCGTGATGCTGGCGGCCGGCGCGCGCTCGGTGGACGAGGTGATCTGGACACCGCTCGGCCACGGGGGCATGTAATCTTGCTCTGGTCGTGAAGGCGATTGCGGCGATGTGTCTAGACCCCGACCATCCATGCGGAGCATGGCTTCGCCATGACGTCGGGGTGACGCCTGGTGGATGCCGGTTGCCACCCATTTCCGTCATCCCGGCGAAGGCCGGGATCCAGGCACGCAGCCGCATTTCACCGTTGACGAGACGCGCAACTGGCCTGCAAGGGGAGCGAGGGCAACGCTTCATTTGCTCCTATGAGACACAACCAATGACCCAAATACATTCCGGCGGATGCCAATGCGGGGCCGTGCGATTCAAGGTCGAAGGGCGGTTGGGCGATGCGTCCGTCTGCCATTGCCGCATGTGCCAGAAGGCGTTCGGCGGCTTCTATGCGCCGCTCGTGTCCGTGCGCGGGGCGACGCTCACGTGGACGCGCGGGGCGCCGAAGCGGTTCCGGTCGTCCAATGCGGCCCAGCGCGGCTTCTGCGCCGAATGCGGCACGCCGCTGACCTATGAAGCGCCCGACGGCGTGGCGCTCGCGATCGGCGCGTTCGACGCGCCGCAGACCATCGCGCCCAAGATCCAGTGGGGCGTGGAGGGCAAGCTGCCGTTCGTCGATCACGTGCACGAGCTGCCGCAGGAGCACACGCTGTCCGATCCCGTCGCCGCGCCGTTCCTCGTCGATCTCGTCTCCTACCAGCACCCGGACCACGATACGGATCGGTGGCCCCCGGATACGCGGAACACGCCATGACGCATCTGCGCCAGACGCTGCGCACGGCCGGCGACCTCGCCGATGCCGGCTTCATCCCCGCCGAGCGCGAGGCCGACGTGGCGCGCGTGGGCACGCGCTATGCCATCGCGCTGACGCCGGCGATGGCGGAGCTGATCGACATCCATGACCCTGCCGACCCCATCGCGCGCCAGTTCGTGCCCGACGCGCGCGAGCTGCATGTCACGGCCGAGGAGCGCGCGGACCCGATCGGCGATCACGCCAAGAGCCCCGTGCGCGGCCTCGTGCACCGCTATCGCGACCGCGTGCTGCTCAAGATCGTCGGCGTGTGCCCTGTCTATTGCCGCTTCTGCTTCCGCCGCGAGATGGTGGGACCGGCGGCGGAAGCGAACCTCACGGCCGACGAGATCGCGGCGGCGCTCGCCTACATCCGCGCGCATCCCGAGATCTGGGAGGTCATTCTGACCGGCGGCGACCCGTTCGTGATGAGCCCGCGCCGCATGGAGGACATCACGCGCGCGCTCGGTACCATTGCACATGTGAAGATCATCCGGTGGCACACGCGCGTGCCCGTCGTCGCGCCCGAGCGCGTGACGGCGGAAGCGGTGGGCGCGCTCGGCAGCTCCGGCAAGACGGTCTACGTCGTGCTGCATGCCAACCACCCGCGCGAGCTTACGCCCGCAGCACGGGCCGCCATCGCCCGGCTGGTCGACAGGGGCATCCCCGTGCTCAGCCAGTCGGTGCTGCTGCGCGGCGTCAACGATGACGCGGACACACTCGAAGCCCTGATGCGCGCGTTCGTGGAGGCGCGCGTCAAGCCCTATTATCTGCACCATGGCGACCTCGCGCCCGGCACGTCGCACTTCCGCACCACGCTCGCCGAGGGACAGGCCCTGATGCACGCGTTGCGGCAGCGCATCTCGGGGCTCGCGATGCCCACCTATGTACTCGACATTCCGGGCGGTCACGGAAAGGTGCCGGTCGGCCCCGCCTATCTCGATGGAGCGCACGAGACGGTCGCCGATCCCCGCGGCGGGCTGCACCGCACGGACGGCTCCTGCGCCTGACCCTCCGCGCGCTCCCCGCCTCCAGCGCTATATTCGACCGGTTATAACGCCCGTCCGCCGACGAACGAAATGGCGAGAAAAGTTAGCAGATTCATAGGCAAACGGCTGTCGATTGCGGTGATCAACCGGCAATCCGCCGGTTGATCGGCAGCGCGGCCGATGTCAGAGTGTCGCACCGATCCGCAGAGGCCGAAGCGTCCGCAAGAGACGCCGCGAGGACCTGCGATCTTGCGACGGAGGACGCAGCTTCATGAACGAACAGATCAAGCCCCAAGTGTTCCACGGCGCGTGTCCGCACGACTGCCCGGACACCTGCGCGATGGACTACCACGTGCTGGACGGCAAGCTCGTCGAGGTGCGCGGCAAGAAGAACCACCCGTTCACGCGCGGCGGCCTGTGCGTCAAGCTCAAGGATTTCCACGACCACCACGCCAATCCCGACCGCCTGATGTATCCGCTGAAGCGCGTCGGGGCCAAGGGCACCGGCCCCAAAGGCGGCAATAATTTCGAGCGCATCACCTGGGACGAGGCGATCGCGACGATCGGCGCCAAATGGCGCGAGATCATCGCGGAGTCCGGCGCGCAGGCCATCATGCCGTACAGCTATCTCGGCAACATGGGCCTCGTGCAGGGCATCAACTCGGGCGATCCGTTCTTCAATCGCCTCGGCACGACCGTGAACGAGAAGACGTTCTGCACGTCCGGCTCCTCGACCGCGTGGCTGATGACGCACGGGCCGACGGGCGGCGTCGATCCCGAAAGCTTCGTGCATGCGAAGTTCATCGTGATCTGGGCGTGCAATACGATCTCGACCAACCTGCATCACTGGCCGTTCGTGCTGGAAGCGCAGCGGCGCGGGGCGAAGATCGTCTGCGTCGATTCCTACAAGTCGCGCACGGCGAAGGCGTGCGACTGGCACATCTGCCCGAAGCCCGGCACGGACGGCGCGCTCGCGCTCGGCATCATCAACTCGATGATCGCGCAGGGCGTGGTCGACCAGGACTATGTCGACAACTACGTGCAGGGCTTCCCGGAGCTCAAGGCGCGCGCCGCCGACTTCACGCTCGACTACGTGGAGAAGGTCACGGGCGTGCCGGCGGCCGAGATCAAGAAATTCGCCTATGAGTTCGCGACCGCGCAGCCGTCGGCCATTCGCATCGGCGTCGCGATCGAGCGGTCGGCGGGCGGGGCGCAGGCCTCGCGCGCGATCTATGCGCTGCCGGCGCTGGCGGGCTCGTGGCGCCACGTGGGCGGCGGCATGCTGCAGCTTCCGCTCTGGGACTTCCCGATCGACTGGGTGAAGGCGGCGCGGCCGGACTTCATCCAGCCGGGCACGCGCGTGGTCAACAACCTGCGGCTCGGCGCGGCGCTGACGGGCGAGATGGCGCTCGATCCGCCGATCAAGTCGCTGTTCGTGTTCTGCACGAACCCGGTCAGCCAGACGCCCGAGACGAACAAGATCGTGGCCGGGCTCAAGCGCGAGGACCTGTTCACGGTGGTGGCGGAGCACTTCATCACCGACACGGCAAAGTATGCCGACATCATCCTGCCGTCCGCGATGGCGGGCGAAGCCGAGGACATGATGTGGTCGTGGGGCACGTTCTACCTCACGTACAATCAGAAGGCGGTGGAGCCGCCGGGCGAGTGCAAGCCGACGAGCGACCTCTGGCGCCTGCTGGCGGCGGAGATGGGCTTCGACGATCCGGTCTTCAAAATGACCGACAGCGAGCTCTGCGAGGCCTACATCAACTGGTCCGATCCGAAGATGAGCGGCATCGGCATGGACTACTTCAAGGAGCACGGCTTCTTCAAAATCGACGTGGGCTCGGCGGATACGCGCACGCCGCACGCCGAGGGCCGCTTCCCGACGCCGTCGGGCAAGGTCGAGGTGCTGCTGGCCGAGGACACGAAGAACTTCGTGGCGGGGCCGTTCCGCGCCATGTACGACGGCGAGCAGGACGGCTCGCCGGTGGACCGCCTGCCGGGCTACGTCGCGCCGCGCGAGACGGCGGAGGCGACGCCGGATCTGGCGAAGAAGTATCCGCTCAACATCATCACGCCGAAGAGCCACGGGTTCCTCAACTCCTGCTACGCCAACGAGCCGCACAAGATCCGCGGCCAGGGCGAGCAGTTCGTGATGATCTCGCCGGTGGACGCCGAGAAGCGCAGCATCCGCGAGGGCGATCCCGTGCGGGTCTCCAACGACCGCGGCGATTTCGAAGGCGTCGCCCGCGTGACCGACGACGTGCCGACCGGCGTGGTCGTCGCGACGCTCGGCTACTGGCGCTCGCTCAACCGCTCGGACGGATCGGTCAACTCGATCTCGTCCGACGCCTGGTCCGGGCTCGGCCGCGCGCCGACGTTCTCGGACAACCTGGTCGAGGTTCGCCGGGTGAATTGACGCGCACCTCACACCCTGCGCGTTCGGGGGCGGCCCCGTCGTTCGCGGCGGGGCCGCTCTCTTTTCGGCCTCGGACTTTTCAGGCTCGGAGACCATCGGCTTCCGGGGTATCCGATCCGTGACAATCCCGGCACACCGGCATGAACATTTCCGCCGCCTGATTGCCCCCGACGCCCGCGCCCGCCTAACATCGTGACCTTATCTGCGGGGCGATCATAGGTTCGGTGTGATGCGTGGTTCGGCGTTGCTCGTGGCGGCGTGTGCGGTGGCGTGGGTGGCGGCTCCGGCCGGGGCGCGGGCCGACGCCATTGCGGACAACCTCAACGTCTACCGCATGAGCCCGCCGCTGGCCGCCTACACGCCGGGCAGCATCGTGCGCGGGCACCTCGACAAGCGCACCTACCAGCGCACGGGCGAGAAGCTCCTCAAGGTCAACGTGGTGCGCTGCCGGGCGCCGTTCGACAAGGACGGCATCGAGGAGAACCTCGACAGCGCCGCCTTCGCCGTGCGCGACCAGAAGTCGTTCGGCCTCTCGGCGGGCTGGGCCAACCTGCTCAACGCGTCGTTCAAGGGCAGCTATGTCGAGGACGTGACGCTGACGTTCACGGGCACGATCTACGAGTACACGGAGGACAAGCTCGCCCAGCTCCGCGCGCGCTGCCTCGGCTCGAAGAACCCGAAGAGCGACCAGGCGCGGTTCCAGTTCCAGATCGTGCGGCAGGCGGTCGGCCGGTTCGAGTATCAGATCAAGTATACGCAGGCGGCGAGCGCGGGCCTGAAAGTGGACATCGCCAACAAGCTCGCGGCCGAGCTCGGCGGCTCGGGCGAGATCGACCGCAGCGGGAAAATCACCATCCCGCGCGGCGCGATGGCTTATCCGCTCTGGCGGGAGGACTGGTAGGGGCGGTGCGCTCCGGAGGCGGTGTCATCCGTCCGCTATGACACTCTGCTGTGACAGCGCGAGCACGCGGCTACGTAATTTTCCGTAATCAGAATTACGGATCGCGTTTCGTGATACAGCCGACGGCGTAACGACTTCCGATCTCAACGGAGCCTCGCCATGATCCTCTCCCGCCGCGCCCTCTCTCTCGGACTTGCCTTCGCCGCCCTCACGCTCTCGCTGTCGCCCGCGACGGCCGAGCAGAAGAGCTGGACGTTCGACGTCGTGAACAAGGGCAACACGCCCGTCATCGAGTTCCGCACGCAGGAAGAGGGCGAGTGGAGCGAGAACTGGATCTCCGAGCGCATCGAGCCGGGCGACACGACCACGCTCGATTTCGAGACCGACGAAGGCAAGTGCACCGTGCGCACGCAGATCCGCTTCACGGACGGCACGTACTTCGACGCGGACGTCGACTACTGCAAGGCCAACCTGCTCGAGATCTACGTCGACAAGCTGTTGTGGAAGGCGGCCGAGTAAGACCGCCTTCTCCACGCTACGCCGCGCCCTCGCGCTCGCCCTCCGGTCCCTTCCACGGGAACCGGCTGCGGTAGAGCGCGACCACGGCGGGCAGGATCACGAGCTGGGCGAACAGCGACGCGAAAAGGCACACGGCCGCCAGCTCGCCGAACTGGCGCAGCGACGGCAGATGCGAGAGCATCGTGACGCCGAGGCCCAGCGCCAGAACGATCGTCGTCAGGATGACCGCCGGTCCGATATGATGCGCGGTCGCGGCCAACGCCGCGCGCGTGTTGCCGGGGCCGGGCGGCTGGCGCTCCTCCTCCAGCCGGAAGCGGTTCAGGAAGTGGATCGTCGAGTCGATCGCGAGCGAGAACGCCACGGTGATCGCGACGATGGAGGCGAACTGCAGCCCCTGCCCGGTATAGTAGAGCAGCGCACCCGTCGCGAAGATCGGGAACAGCGACGGCAGGATGCTGGCGACGCCGACCAGCAGCGCGCGGAGCGCGAGGCCCAGGAAGATGAAGACCAGGAAGATGTCCCCGACGAGGCCCCAGGTCAGCTCGCCGATCAGGGTCGCGGAGTTGCGCGCGGCGATGGCCGGCAGACCCGTCACCGAAATCTCGTAGCCGGGATGGGCGTTGCGCACCGGATCGAGCGCGCGGTCGATCTTCGCGACGACGGGCAGGATCTCGCTCGCGTCGACGTCGGGCAGGCGCGCCGTCACCAGAACGGATTTCTGGTCGGCGGCGATGAAGCGGCGCACGAGGTGCTCCGGCAACAGCCCGACGTAGCGCTGCACGGTCGCGACACTGGGATCGCCCGCCGCCGTCAGCCAGCGGCGCAGGCTTTCGAGCGACCACACGTTGCCGAGGCCAGCCTGCCGCTCCAGCACGTCGTGCGCCTCGGCGATGACGGCCAGCGTCGCCTCGTCATAGAGGCCGATCGGCGCCGCTCCCGCCGTCCCCTCCCCGTTCCATTCGATCATGACGTGGACGGGATTGGCGCCCGTCAGCTTGGTGTCGAGGCTGCCCGTGGCGGCGAGCGCCTGCTCCTTGTCGGGCACCTGATCGGCCAGCCGGTACATGGGCTTCAGGCTGAAGAACGCGTGCCCCGCCACCAGCACCACGGCGATGCCCGCCAGCACGAACGGCAGGGGCCGCGCGCCCACGAAGCCGATCAGCCGCTCACTCAGGCGCTGCAGCACGCCGACGCCGCCCTCCTCGCGCTCGTGCGGATCGATCGCCGCCGGCGGCTCGCGGCGGATCAGAAGCGCGGCCAGCGTCGGCACGACGATGGCGACGGCGGTGTAGGAGATCGCCACGGCCATCAGCGCGGCGAGACCGAACGTGCGGATCAGGGCGGAGTCGGCGAAGGCGAACGACACCAGCGCGATGGCCTGGTTCATGGCCGTCAGCAGGCAGGCGGGCGCCACGTCGCGCACGGCGTTGCGGGCGGCCTCGATGCGGTCCATGCCGGCGAGGATGTCGCGGCGGATGGCGAAGACCAAGTGCATCGAATCCGAGAAGCCCGAGACGAGGATCAGCGGCGTGATGACGTTGATGAAGAGGTTCAGCCGGAAGTCCAGCCCGCCCAGCACGCCGAGCGTCCAGAGGATGGCGATGCTCGGCCCCAGCACGGCGATGAACGTCAGCGACAGGCGGCGGAAGAAGAGGTAGGCGATCACGAATCCGACCGCGAAGCCGAGGCCGTTGTAGACGAGGCGGTCGCGCTCCACGGCGTTGCGGATCTCGAGCTGCATGACGGGCGCGCCCGTCAGCTTGGCGGCGAGGCCCGAGCCTGCCAGCTCGCGATCCACGACCTCCTTGATGCCGGTGATGACGGTGCGGGCGGTGTGCTGCTCGACGGCCTTGCGGTCGAGCGAGATGACGATCAGCGCCAGCTCGCCGTCCGCGGACAGGAACTTGCCCTTGACGATGTCGTTCTCGGCGAGCTTGCGGA
Source organism: uncultured Hyphomicrobium sp. (assembly GCA_964386545.1). Classification (GTDB taxonomy): domain Bacteria; phylum Pseudomonadota; class Alphaproteobacteria; order Rhizobiales; family Hyphomicrobiaceae; genus Hyphomicrobium_C. Next base: position 1,291 of record CAYLSI010000026.1, on the reverse strand, counting down.
TGACGTCCTTGTAGGCGTCGGCGTCCTCGGGAAGATCGTCGGGCATCACGGGCGGCGCGTAGCCGCTGGCATCGGGCATGCCGCGCGCGGACAGCATCGACACGAGGCCGCCGACGCCATCGGTCAGTTGCAGCTCGATGACGGCGTTGCGGAAGACCTCGATCTCTTTGCGCGCGAGCAGGTCCTTGCCCTCGACCACCACCAGCACGTCGTACTCGCTCGAAGGGAAGCGCCGGTCGATCTCCTCGTACTTGCGGAACTCCTCGGTGTTGGTGCGGAACAGCTCCGAGAGGCTGTCGTCGACGCGGAGCTTCGACACCCCGAATGCGGCGAGCGCGGACAGGATGACGATCACCGCTGCCGCCACGACCGGCGCGCGCAGAGCCACAAGTCCGAGACGGTCCAATCCGAATGAAAACAGAAACGATCGGCGCCGAGGCTCGTGCTCAGTCATTGGACCTTCCGGCTCTGTGCATGATGTCTTGATGTTGGGGCCGCGGACATGATCCGCCGGCCGTCGTCCCTCGGTGAATTCCGGACGTGACATCCGGTTGCCGGTTCTCGAATCGCCAGCTTGGGGCGCACGGTCGCACCCCCCGGGCTTTGCACGCAAGCGTGCGCAGGGCATTCTGGCGGCCTCACGGCACCGGAGCGCGTCCGCGACGCTGGCGCCGCGCGATCGAGGATCATCCGATGACGTCCGCCCCCCTCCCGCCGGTGCTCGACACCACGGGCCTGCGCTGCCCGCTTCCCGTGCTCAAAGCCCGCAAGGCGCTTGCGGAGCTGGGTCCCGGCGCGGTGCTGGAGGTTCTGGCGAGCGACCCGGCGGCGCCCGAGGATTTCCAGGCGTTGTGCGTGGCCACGGGGCACCGGCTGATCTCCCACCGGCACGAGGGCGACCTTCACCGTTTCCTGATCGAGGTTCCCGCCCGATCGGGGCGCCCGGCATCGGAATAGCGGCCGTCACGACGCCGCAGGCGCGGCCCCACCTTGACACCGGCCGGGCCGCCCTGGATAAGGGGCGTCCGCATCGTCGATGTCGTCGATGCTCGGGCGGTTAGCTCAGCGGGAGAGCACACGCTTCACACGCGTGGGGTCACTGGTTCAATCCCAGTACCGCCCACCATTGCCTCACTGAAATCATTCGTGAACCTGCCGAGTAAGCTCCTTCGCGAGCTCATACGGCTCGGTAGGGCAAGCGCCATCGCAACGCCGTACTGCGTGACGACGGGGCCCCGCCCGGTCAGTGGCTCATGGCCTTTGCGATTTCCTCGGTCATCTTCTTGGCGTC
>CAYLSI010000025.1:0-49656 GCA_964386545.1 uncultured Hyphomicrobium sp. | reverse complement strand
TGCGCGAGGTGGTGAAGCGCGCGCTCGAGCTGTCGTCCACGGCCATCATCCTCGTGCACAACCATCCCACTCGGTCAATAAGATCACGCTGGAGCACGCACAAGCACGCTGAAACACTAGCAAACTCGGGCATTTTTGGCATTGCGTAGTGGGGACGGTTTTGGCAAACTGGGGGCGGTTTAAGGGGTAGAAAACGGCTCTCCGCTCCCAGCAAGCGACCCCTGTTTCTCCTGAACCGATCCCAGTTGCGGAACAGGAGAATCGCGATGCCCAGCCTGACCGACACCGCCATCCGGCATGCGCTCAAGCGCGTCGAGGTGAGCCAGAAGCAAGAAAATCTCGCCGACGGCGATGGACGCGGCACCGGCCGTCTCGTCCTTGTCCTCAAGCCAATGCCCAAGCGCGTGACCGCCGATTGGATGGCCCAGCAGTGGCGTGATGGCAAGCGCACCAAGAAGAAGATCGGTGCGTATCCCTCGATGTCCCTCGTTGACGCGCGCGCGGTCTTCAAGCGCGACTTCGCGGATGTGATCCAGAAGGGCCGAAGCATCAAGATCGCAACGGATACGCGTCCTGGCACGGTCGCGGACCTATTCGAGGGCTATGTCGCGTCGCTCAAGGCCGCCGGCAAGCCATCGTGGAAGGAGACGGAAAAAGGCCTGAACAAGATTGCCGATACGCTCGGACGAAACCGCCTCGCCCGCGAGATCGAGGCCGAGGAGATCATCGAGCTAATCCGTCCGATCTATGATCGTGGCGCGAAGTCGATGGCCGATCATGTGCGGTCGTATCTCCACGCGGCCTTTGGCTGGGGTATGAAATCCGACAACGACTATCGACAGCAATCGGCTCGCCGCTTCCGCATCCCTTTTAATCCGGCCACCGGCATCCCGACGGAGCCCAAGGTCCAGGGCACGCGCTGGCTGGATGAGGACGAGTTCCTGCAGCTCTATCGTTGGCTCGAATGCCCCGATGTGCCAGTCACTCCCTCCTACCTCCGCGCCGTGCAGCTTCTCATGCTGACCGGACAGCGCGTTGAGGAGATCGCTCGCTTCCATGTCGACCAGTGGGACGCCAAAGAGCGGATCATCGACTGGTCGAAGACCAAAAACCTCCAGCCGCACGCTGTCCCGGTCCCGTCGCTCGCGGCCGAACTGATCGAGTCCATCAAGCCCAACGAATATGGATGGTTCTTCCCCTCCGCCACGGACCAGTCAAAGCCGGTCAGCCATGGCACTCTATACTCGTTCATGTGGCGTCAGCGCGATCGCGGCGTGATCCCCTACGTCACGAACCGCGATCTCCGGCGCACTTTCAAGACGCTCGCCGGAAAAGCTGGTGTGCCGAAGGAAATCCGCGATCGGCTTCAGAACCACGCCCTTCAGGACGTCAGTTCGAAGCACTACGATCGCTGGAACTACATGGTCGAAAAGCGCGCCGGCATGGCCAAGTGGGATAAGTTCGTCCGGGCGCTGCTAGCGAAGAAGAAGGGCGGCAGCGCCTTGAAGAAGGCCGCGTGAGCGGTCGCTTCATCGCTGTCACCGGCGCATTCGTCACGGCCTGCTTTGCGGTCCCGGCCCATGCAGATCCATGCGAGGCGCCTGTCCCCTCGCAGGTTGGAGTCGAGTTCTCCGGCTTGGTCCGTTATGTCGGCGACGGCGACGGTCTTTGCGTCGGGCGTACATCGGACCCCAACGAGTGGATCGAGGTGCGCCTTGCCGACTTCGATGCCCCGGAGCTGCACACGCCAGGCGGTCCCGCGGCGAAAGCGGCGCTCGAACGCGTCGCCCTTCGGCGCGAGATCACCTGCACGGCCGAACGTGGGCGCGGCGGCCGCGTCCGCTCCTTTGACCGCGTCATTGCGCGATGTTGGATCGGTGGAAAGAGCCTTGGCGATCTGCTTCGCCAGGCTGGCGTGGCCGAGGGTGGCAACTAATGCCCCGCTCGCCATTGACTCAACATAGCTTGGAAGCTATATGACCTGGGATGTTAGATTGCATGACGCCTTCGAGGCGGAGTTCCTGGCTTTTGAGCGCGAGGTTCAGACCCAATTGCTGGCAGTTGCGAAACTGCTCGGCGAATTCGGTCCGCAGCTCGGTCGGCCATACGCCGACACGCTCAACGGCTCGAAGCACGCCAATATGAAGGAGATGCGTTTCTCTGCCGCCGACGGCGAATGGCGTGCTGCCTTCGCCTTCGATCCCGAACGGAAGGCCATCCTTCTCGTTGCAGGCGACAAATCCGGCGGCAGCCAGAAGCGCTTCTACAAGCAGCTTATCGCAAAGGCGGACAGTCGGTTTTCCGCACATCTGGAAAGCCTGAAATCCGCAAAGAAGGATTGATCGATGGGCCGGAGCCTTAACGACGTCATTGCTTCTCTGCCCCGCGATCAGCAGGAGCAGATCGAAGCCCGTTATGAGGAACTGAAGCAGGAGGTTGAGGGCCTGCGCGAGATGCGTCAGATCGCCGGGAAGGCGCAGGAGGACATCGCTGCGGCGCTGAAGATAAAGCAACCGTCGGTCTCGAAGATCGAAAAGCAGGCTGACATGTACCTATCGACACTGCGCAGCTACGTTGAGGCGATCGGCGGAAAACTTGAGCTGACGGTGAATCTGCCGGGGCGGCCGGCCATCCGGCTCCAGCGTCTCAGCGATGGAACCGTCTCCCACGACAGACCTATGCGCACCGTAGCACGCCGAAAGTCGGCGGCAGCGCGGTGACACCCGATGCTCCAGTTCGATGGCAGATGGCGTTTTGACAGTCCCGGCCCGATAGAAGCCGCCGTCCAAGAGGGCTTTCGCGATCTCATCAACCGCGTTTGCGGGCAAGGCCAGCGGAAGGCTATTTTGGAGCATTTCAAGGCTCGCTTCTGCGCCGCAGCCAACACAGAGTATTGGCCGAGCACCAACGAACGGTTCGCATCCGAAGATCTCGACCGAGATATGGCGCGTGCGGAGACGAACGCCCCCATATTCATCGAGGCATTCTGGGATGCATGCCAGGAACTTCGCGCCCGCAATCCTACCATGGTCGTGCCGGATGCCGGGCGGATAAACCGCATCCTCGCGGACGCAGACGCTGGCTATCAGCTCGACCCTCCCATGCTGGTCGCAACGCGGGTCCACATTCCGATCAACGTACCCGACGCTCCCCCATCTCTCGATGTGCAGGCGCAAGCGATCATCAACGAATCTCTTGATGCCTCCCAGCACTCGTTGAGCGAAGGCAACGGCCGTCAGGCCGTCCAAGAGGTCCTTTGGCTGCTGGAGACGATCTCGACGGCGTTTCGTGGTCCTGAGATCTTAGACGGCAGCATCCAGGGTCGGTACTTCAACGAAATCATCGGCGAACTACGCCAGCGCGGCCGCGGGCATCAAGAGCAAATCCTGCAATGGATGATGACGTTGCATGGCTATCTTTCCTCGCCGACGGGTGGTGGCGTCCGTCACGGGGTCGATCTCAGGGAGGGCCTTGCGCTCCAGATCGATGAGGCACGCCTCTACTGCAACCTCATACGAAGCTATCTGACTTTCCTCATCGCAGAGCATGAGCGCCTGGCTAGGCGGGTCGCGTGACGCTTCGAATAATCAAAACGTGGGGGCTCGGCGCACTTTGAAAGCGATGCTGTCTCGCAAGTACCTCTCGCCGGAGGTCTGATGCGCTTCATCCTACCTCTTGCTGAGCAACTCGACAGAGCGGCCGCGGAACTATCGGCGGCACGTCCGCTCAGCAGCCGGATGGCGCTGATCTTAATCGACAATGCTTTCGAGCTGATGTGCCATCAAAGATGCTTAGAACTGATCGAAGAAGATAGCAGATTAGCAAGCCCAAAATTGACCCTGAAAGATAAGCTCGCTGGACGTGGGCAAAATTTTGATGCGAAGACGTCCCTGTTAAAGCGGGCAGGCTATTTCGCGGACGTTGACGTCAGATCTGTTCAGATCCTTCACGGCTATCGCAATCAGCTCTACCATGTTGGTCTGCGCGACGACCCTGTCATCGGCCCCCTCGCCCGCCTATACCTCAAACTCGTACTGAGCTACGCGCCGCAATTGCTGAGGCCGGTGCGTTTCCTGCGTTGGGAGGAGTCACTCTCCCGGGGTGAGATCATCGAACATTTTCCCGAGCTTGCGGAGACGCGGCGGTATGCTTGCAAGGTCGACGTATCGGCGTTCTGCATGCGCGTCGCCGCGCGCGTCGATCCCGACCCTCTTCTGCTCGGCAATGCATTGGCGGAGCACTTAATCGGCCTCGCAGGGAAATCGGAAACCGATTTCGGAATAATCGCTAAGGGTCGCAGCGGTAAGGATGACCCCACTCAGACCCTACGTCGTGTTCAACTCGAGGCCGACACGATCGCGGAGGTAGTGCGCCGTCATCGTGAGCGTGAGCGCCAGTTAAAAGCGACCCAGACTCCCTTTGAACCGTTCGATCCGGATCGGCTTTCCATCGCCCGCGGAAGCAGCGTTCTGATCGAGGCGAACCAAAGGCTTCTTCCTGAATGGAAGCCCCGTCATAAGAAGTTGCCGTTTGCCAGTTGGCGTCGGCAAGCAGCCAAGCTGCGGCTCGGCATGGACGATCTCGCTGTCCTGGATTGCTATGCTCGGCTCCATCAGGAAATCGACGACCTCGATGAGGTCATGGCCGAGCCCATACAAGATATGTACGGCTGGCATCAGTATCAGGAGGATCTGGCCATGGATCGCCGATGAGGCAAGGCCCTCCATTCGGAACGGCTGCTGTCGATGTGCTGTTTCAACCGCCCCGCCGGGATTTTGGGGCATCGATCTGCGAGTGAAAGCCGCCGCGCTCGCAGGCTTGCCGCGCGCTTGCCGGTTAGCTGCCGGTTTGTTGCCGACTACTCGCAGGTCGACTGTTATACTGTGCCTAAATCGACAATTACAAACCGAGGCGACAGTGAAGAAAGTTACCCCCGATGGAAGCCAAATAAAGAGGCTCCGCACCAACGCCGAGCGTGTCTCGACACAGAAAGAATTGGCCTATGAGGTTCGGGTCAGCGAACGGACGCTTCGCGAGATCGAAAACAAAAATGCGCCTGTACCAGTAGACGTTCTTGACCGACTTGCGAAGGTTTTGAACGTCCGCCGGGAGCAAATCTCGTTTCCTTGTGATGCCACTCAATCAAAGACCGCGGGCGCCGGCGAGGTTTTCTCTGCTGTCATTGCTGAGATGCGCGAAGAGCGTTTGGTTTCCCGGTACGACTACGACCTCGCAAATGTGACGATGGATGAAGGTCTGCTGTTCAAGCAGGCAAACAGCTCGAACGACTTCGCTTGCGAAATTATGATCTCGCTGACGGATGAGGCGGCTGAGTACGCGGAAGAGCTGATCGGCATTTTGGACGGCCTAACGTGGTCCGTCCGGAGCATCCTAGAGAAGGTGGCCCCAAGCGAAGAAATCGCCGTTCGCCGCCGGATCAAGCAGCTCTTGGTCTTGCTCAGGGGCAATGACGTTTGGGTCTATCATACTCATCTTTTCCGCCGCTTGCCCGAACGACATACGCCCATGCCGGAAGGCGAATATGCCGACCTCTCGTCGCGCTTCATCATCGCGCTTGCAGCGCCCGCCGAGTGGGGGGAAACGTCAATTCGCGTTCCTATCGACCATGGCCAGCCGTTCATTCTCCCGGCCTGGGACTCCGACAAGAAAGGTGGCAAAGGCTGATGGCTGAGGCTCAATCTACCAACGAAGAAACGCTGACCGAAAACCTCGCTTTTGCCGAGGTGCTTGCTTGGTCTGCTACGCGTCCGGCTTGGCAACGAGATGCTTTGCGCCGACTTGTTCAGAGCGGCATCCTTGGCAGCGAGGAGATCGACGAACTTCTCGAAATTTGCCTTGATCCAGCGCTGCCTCACACGCCGTTGTCAGACGCAGATGTCTCGTCACAAAGTATCTTAGGTGCACCGGTCAGCGTGTTGCGTATCGAGAATCCAACCGGCGTCAATGCCCTGGCCTTCGATCAAAAACTCGAATTCGCGCAGGCGGGACTGTCGATCGTGTACGGCGACAATGGGTCAGGCAAATCTGGCTATGTCCGTATCCTGAAGCACGCCTGCCGGACACGCGACCGCAACAACAAGATCTTGCGTGACGTGGAAGATGCGGCAGCTACCCCGCAGACCGCCAACATTGTGTTCCTACGTGGTGCCACGGAGGATCAATTCGCATGGAGCCCGGAAGCGCCGAGCCACGCTGACCTTCCGTCGATAAGCATTTTCGACTCCAGAAGCGCCAACGTGCACGTCGAGAAGACGAACGCCGTGGCCTACATTCCCCAGCCAATGCGTGTCTTGGAAGCGTTGGCTACGGCCTGTGATCAGGTCAAGGCAAAGCTCGATGATCGGCTTGCCGCCATCAATGCGAAAACGCCGCTGGCAATTAAAGAGCCCCAACTTGGTGCCGATACCGCTGCCGGCGCTTTCGTGCGCAGCCTCTCCACAAAATCAAGCATCGCTCAGCTCGACCTGCTGGCGCAATTGTCAGAGGCGGAAACCTCCCACCTCGCCGCGCTGGAAAGCGATCTCGCACAAGAACCGAAACGAGCCGCTGCGAAAATCACCGCGCAGAAAGCACGCCTTGATGATGGCATCGGCAAGCTCAAGAATCTGGTCGACACGGCATCTCCTGCGGCGTTTGCGATGCGCTCCTCCTTGAAATCCGACTGGGAAACCAAAGCCGAGAGCGCGAAATTGGCATCCGACGCGTTGTTCGCCGCTTCGCCGCTTCCTGACGTGGGGAAGGCGACATGGCGCGCTCTTTGGGAGGCCGCCCGGAAATACTCCGATGGCATCGCATATCCGAGCAGGACATTCCCGCATCCAACGGGCCATGATGAGTTGTGCGTGCTTTGCCAACAGCCCATGGAAAAAGATGCGATTGAGCGCCTCGTGACGTTCGAGACGTTCGTTAAGGGCTCGACAAAAGCCGACGAAGACGCCGCGGAAGAGGCCTATAGCGATGCGATAAAACAAGCCGCCGCTAAGCATATGAGCGCTGCGGCCCGCCGCCAGTTCGTTAGCCTCATTGAGACCGAGATCGGGGACGTCTCTCTTGCCGGTGTTGTGAGAGAATGCAGTACGCGGGCGGCTTGGCGGCTTCGATCTTTCGTCCGTAGCAAGACCGCTCCCGAGCAACTCACTGCCTTCCCAGCCACTGCACTCGCCGCGCTATCTGTCCGCCTTGCGAGTCGTGCGCTTCAACTGTCAGCCGATCAAAACAGCCCAGAGCACCTTGCCTTGGTGAAGGAATATCGAGAACTGAAAGATCGAGAGGCACTCGGCCCTCTACTCGCGGACATTAAAGCCGAGATTGAGAGGCGCAAAGAGGCCGAAATCATAACCAAGGCCGCAAAGGATACGGCAAAACGATCCGTTACGACTAAGAATAAGGAATTGTCTGACAAGCTTGTTACGAACGCCTTACGCGGTCGATTCGCGCGTGAGATTGATAAGCTCAAGTTGGCTAGAATGCCGGTCGAGCTTCGGAAAGTCAAAGATTCGAATGCTGTGTCATATTTTCAAGTTTGTCTCGTTGAGAAACCTGATGAGCCTGTGGGCGAGATTTTCAGCGAGGGCGAACATCGTTGCGTCGCACTCGCTGCATTCCTGGCCGAGCTTGTCACATCCAAACAATACTCCAGTATTGTGTTCGACGACCCTATGTCATCGCTCGATCACATTCATCGCAGGGCGGTAGCAGCGCGACTTGTAGAGGAGGCTGAGCACCGGCAGGTCATCGTGTTTACACACGATCTGACGTTTCTTTTCGAGTTGCGTCGCGAAGCGGACGCAAAAACGCGCTCCATCCAGTATCAGACAGTTTGTCGCAAACAGAGCCGACCCGGCTTTGTGGAGTCAGAGCTGCCGATGAAGGCGAAATCAGCGCAACAATTGGCGCAATCCCTGCGCTCGGAGCTGAAAGAAGCAAAGCACCAATTTGATACATGGCCGGATGCTCGGCGGACTATCTTCTGCAAAGGCATCATCGAGCAACTTCGAGAATCTTGGGATCAAGGCATCGCAGACTTTGTATTTCCGGTCCTTGCTCGATTCGATAACGCCATAAAGGGCAACAGTCTATTCAAGCTCGCGATCATCAGCGATGACGACGTTAAGACCGTAACAGCAGCGCGAGGCCGGTTGTCGGAAGAGATGCATACGTCCGCGGAAACCCTGAACCCTGAGACTGTTTCTCATGCCGATCTGATAGCCGAAGTCGTGAAACTGGAGACGTGGCTAGGTAGCATCCAGCAGCGCCAGAAGGAGGCCAAGGCTCCCGTCACCTCCTATGCTTAAGCGATTTCGCTGCATGCGCCTCGACCGCCCAGCGGCGCTCAGATAGCCACGAGACAGTAAAACCGTGTCGCGCACCCTCGCTCACGCCGATCCGGGCTTGACTCTCGTTCCTGAAAGATAGAACAAATAGCGAACATGACGAAGAACCCGCCCTTGGAGGTCAAGAACGAGCTTGCGGCCCGAGCCCGCCATAGAGTCTTTGCGCGCGCAGATCGAAAAGATCGAAGGTCGCAGCCGGCGCGCCAAATCGGTTCTCCCCTTCGGGATTGCCGAGGTCGACTCGCGCCTACCCGGCGGAGGACTCGCGCTCGGCGCCCTGCATGAGATCGCCGGCGGCGGCAACGGCGCGATCGATGGAGCCGCTGCCGCCCTCTTCAGCGCCGGGATCGCCGCCCGCACGAAGGGCAAGATCCTTTGGTGCATCACGCGCCCCGACCTCTTCGCGCCAGCGATCGCCCAAGCAGGCCTTGCATCCGATCGCGTGATCTATCTCGAAGCCGGCGACGACAAGACCGTGCTCGCCTGCATGGAGGAAGGCCTGCGCCACGGTGGCCTGGGCGCCGTCCTTGGTGAAGTGGCCCGACTTTCCATGACCGCCTCGCGGCGCCTGCAACTGGCGGCCGAAGGCACCGGATCGATCGGGATCGCGCTGCGACGCTGGCGGCGACAGACAGAGGCTACAGACTTCGGCCAGCCTACAGCGGCGATGACGCGCTGGCGCGTCTCCGCTTTGCCTTCGACATCGCTTCCCGTTCCGGGCGTGGGTCGAGCCCGCTGGCTGGTCGAACTGATCCGCGCTCGCGCGGGCGAAAGTGCAGATTTCGAAGTGGAGGCGTGCGATGACACGGGTCGTCTCGCTCTTCCTGCCGAGCTGGTCCACCGACCGGCTACGGCGGAAGGCTGGCGACGCGGCGCCTCCGGCTGAGGCGCCGCTCGTCCTGATTGGCCGCGACGGGAACAGGCGGGTGGTGCTGGCGGCTGACGCCGCTGCCCGCGCTGCTGGCCTGCGCGTTGGCATGCCCGTCACCAAGGCCCAGGTCCTGGCGCCCGGACTCATCGTGCAGGACGCCGACCCGGTAGGCGACGCCGAGGCGCTCGACCGGCTCGCGGCCTGGCTCCTCCGATACGCTCCCGTCGTCGCTCCCGATCCGCCGGACGGGATCATCATCGACTCGACGGGCGCCGATCATCTCCATGGCGGCGAAAGTGCGATGCTGGACGGCCTCATCGGCCGGCTTGCCATGTCCGGGATCGCGGCTCGGGGCGCGATCGCCGACACCTGGGGCGCTGCGCACGCTCTGGCCCGCTATGCCCCGCAGATCGCACCGGACCGACATGGCGCATCCATAATGGAGCCTTTGCCGCTCGCAGCGCTGCGCATCGCCGCGTCCACCGTCGCCGCCCTGCGGACACTCGGTTTCGATACGGTCGGCGACCTTCTCGCGCAGCCTCGGGCGCCGCTCACCTTGCGCTTCGGCCCCCAAATCGGCCGCCGCATCGATCAAGCCCTCGGCCAGGCGGCCGAGCCGATCGAGCCGGTCCGGCCGGTCGATCTCATCGAAGTGCGCCGCGCCTTCGCCGAGCCGATCGCCGCGGCCGAGACCATAGCCCGGTATATCGCCAAGCTCGTCGGCCAGCTCTGCGAGCGTCTCGAGGCCGGCGGCTTGGGCGCTCGCAGACTTGACCTCATCTGCCACCGCGTCGACAGCCGCGCCCAAGCCGTCAGGGTCGGCATGGCAACGCCGGTCCGCGACGTTAAGCGCCTGACGCGTCTGCTCTGCGACAGGATCGAGACCATCGAACCCGGCTTTGGCATCGAGGTGATGACGCTCGCCGCGAGCGTCGCCGAGCCGCTTGAGCGCAGACAGATCGTCAATTCCCTCATCGAGGAAAGCACACCGGACGTCTCCGATCTCATCGACACGTTGATGAACCGGGTGGGCGAGCGCGCCCTTTATCGGCTTGCTCCCGTCGCAAGCGACGTTCCCGAGCGATCCGTCTGCCGCATCCCGGCAATGGCGGCCGACACGGGGGCGGGCTGGCCCGGCCATTGGCCGAGGCCCTCGCGCCTCCTGCCTCATCCCGAGTTGGTCGAGACGGTGGCGCTGTTGCCCGACCATCCGCCGGTCTCCTTCACCTGGCGCGGCGTGCGCCGGCGCCTGCGTCGCGGCGACGGCCCGGAGCGCGTCTTCGGCGAATGGTGGAAGCGTGACGCCGAGCTGGTCGCCGTGCGCGACTATTTCCGGGTCGAGGACGACGCCGGCGAGCGTTACTGGCTCTACCGCGCTGGCGATGGCGAGGACACGGCCACGGGCTCGCACCGATGGTTCATCCATGGGGTCTTCGGATGAGTGAGCCCCGCTACGTCGAGATTCAGGTCACCTCGCATTTCAGCTTCCTGCGCGGTGCGTCGTCCTGCGAGGAGCTGTTCGCCCAGGCGGCGCTTGCCGGGATCGAGGCGGTGGCCGTCGTTGACCGCAACTCCCTCGCCGGCATCGTGCGCGCTCATGAGGCCGCGAAGACGACCGGCGTGCGCCTGATCGTCGGATGCCGCCTCGACCTCGCCGACGGCACGTCGGTGCTGGTCTATCCGACCGACCGCCCCGCCTATTCGCGCCTCTGCCGTCTGCTCTCGCTCGGCAAGGGTCGCGGCGGCAAGGCCAAGTGCATTCTCGAATGGCCGGACCTCGTAGCTTATGGCGATGGCCTGGTCGCCGTCCTTGTGCCCGACTTGGCCGATGACGAGTGCGGCTTCAGATTGCGCCGGCTTCGCGACGCGTTCGGTGACCGCGCCTACGTCGCCCTCACGCTACACCGTCGCCCCAATGACCAGCTTCGCCTTCACGAGCTGTCGAACCTCGCCGCGCAAATGCGCGTGCCCGCGGTGGTGACGAACGACATCCTCTTTCACGAGCCGGGTCGCCGCATCCTGCAAGACGTCGTGACCTGCATCCGCCACAACGTCACGATCGACACCCTCGGCGATCGGCGCGAACGTCACGCCGACCGCTACATCAAGCCGCCGGAGGAGATGCACCGGCTGTTCAGCCGCTATCCGGAAGCGCTTGCTCGCTCTCTCCAGATCGCTGATCGCTGCCGCTTCAGTCTCGACGAGCTTGCCTATCAATATCCGGAGGAGCGTGACGATCCGGCGCTCTCGCCGCAAGAAACGCTGGCGAGGCTGACCTGGGAAGGCGCGTCGGAGCGCTATCCCGAGGGCGTACCCGACAGCGTGACCGCCGCGCTCCAGCATGAGCTGCGGCTGATCGAAAAGCTGGATTACGCGCCCTACTTCCTGACAGTGAATTCGATCGTTCGCTTCGCCCGATCGAAAGACATCCTCTGCCAGGGTCGCGGCTCGGCCGCCAACTCCGCAGTCTGCTATGTCCTCGGCATCACTTCGATCGATCCCGGCCGCAACGATCTTCTCTTCGAACGCTTCGTCAGCGAGGAGCGGCGCGAGCCGCCCGACATCGATGTCGATTTCGAGCACGAGCGGCGCGAGATCGTCATGCAATGGGTGTTCGACACCTACGGCCGTGACCACGCCGCGCTCTGCTCCACCGTCATTCGCTACCGCGCTAAGGGCGCGCTGCGTGATGTCGGCAAGGCGCTCGGCCTGCCCGAAGATCTGATCGGCACCTTGTCGTCGCAGGTCTGGGCCTGGTCCGAGGAAGGCGTCGAGCCAAAGCATGTTGAGGAGCTGAACCTCAATCTCGCCGACCGCCGCCTTCGCCTGACCCTCGATCTCGCGCGACAGCTCATGGGCGCGCCACGCCATCTCAGCCAGCATCCAGGCGGCTTCGTCCTAACCCATGACAGGCTCGACGATCTGGTCCCGATTGAGCCCGCTGCGATGAAGGACCGGCAGGTCATCGAGTGGGACAAAGACGATATCGACGCGCTCAAGTTCATGAAGGTCGACGTCCTGGCGCTCGGGATGCTGACCTGCATGAAGAAGGGGCTGGATCTTCTGTCCGAGCACAAGGGTGTCAATCTCGACCTCGCCTCCATCCCGGCCGAGGACCCGCGCACCTACGCGATGATACGAAAGGCGGACACGCTCGGCACTTTCCAGATCGAGAGCCGGGCCCAAATGTCGATGCTGCCGCGGCTCAAGCCACGCACTTATTACGATCTCGTCGTGCAGGTCGCGATCGTCCGACCAGGTCCGATCCAGGGCGACATGGTGCATCCCTATCTTCGTCGCCGGGAGGGCCTTGAGCCCGTCCACTACCCGAAGCCCGAGCTGGAGAAGGTGCTCGGCAAGACTCTCGGCGTGCCGCTGTTTCAGGAGCAGGCGATGCGGGTCGCGATCGAATGCGCCGGCTTCACGCCCGGCGAGGCCGACATGCTCCGCAAGTCGATGGCCACCTTCAAGTTCACGGGCGGCGTCTCGCATTTCCGGGACAAGCTGATCGGCGGCATGGTGGCCAACGGCTACGAGCAGGCGTTCGCCGAGCAGACCTTCAAACAATTGGAGGGCTTCGGCAGTTACGGGTTTCCGGAAAGCCACGCAGCCTCCTTTGCGCTGATCGCCTACGCCTCAGCCTGGCTCAAATGCTGGCATCCTGAAGTGTTCTGCGCCGCGCTGCTGAACAGTCAGCCCATGGGCTTCTACGCGCCGGCGCAGATCGTGCGTGACGCGCGTGATCATGGCGTCGAAATCCGTCCGGTCTGCGCCAACGCATCCCGATGGGACTGCACGCTCGAGCCCGCCGGCAGCGAAGAGCGGTTCGCCGTTCGCCTGGGTCTGCGCATGGTTAAAGGCCTCGCCAATGCCCACGCCGCGGCGATCGTCACGGCCAGGGCGGATCAGCCCTTCGGCTCGGTAGACGATCTATGGCGCCGTGCCGGCATCCCCGTCGCGGCGCTCACGCAGATCGCCGAAGCGGACGGATTTCGACCGCCCTTCGGCCTGGCACGCCGCGAGGCGCTATGGGCGATCAAGGCTCTGCGCGATGAGCCGCTCCCGCTCTTTGCCGCCGCGTCGGCCCGAGAGACGGAGATCGTGCCGGAGGTCGCCGAACCGGCGGTCATCCTCCGCCCGATGACGGCGGGTGGTGAAGTCGTTGAGGACTATCGGCATGTCAGCCTGTCGCTGCGGGACCATCCCGTCTCGTTCCTGCGTCGGGAGCTGCGCCGTCGTCGCATGGTCACCTGCCAAGAGGCGATGGACGCGAAAGATGGCCGGTCGCTGGAGGCGGCCGGCATCGTGTTGGTGAGACAGCGGCCTGGCAGCGCCAAGGGCGTCATGTTCATCACGCTCGAAGACGAGAGCGGAATCGCCAATCTCGTCGTTTGGCCCAAGGTCTTCGAGCAGAACCGACGCACCATCCTGTCGGCCGGCATGATCGCCGTGCGCGGGCGCGTTCAGCGCGAAGGCGAAGTCGTTCACCTCGTAGTCCAACGGCTGACCGATCTCTCCGCTGAGCTGGCGAGCGTCGGCGAGCGCGACACGGCCTTTCCGTTGCCACACGGTCGGGGCGACGAATTCCATCATGCCTCCCCGACGCCCGACCCGCGCGGCCTTGCGCCGAAGGGACTGCGCACGCGCGACATGTACGTCCGCGATCTGCATATCGACTCGATCAAGGTGAAGACCCGAGACTTTAGATAAAAGTGTAGAATAGGCTTCTGCGCGACTCATGCCGCGACCACGCAACTCTAGGAAGCGAAGCGACCTGAACGAATATGCGCCTCTATCACTTCACTTCGCAGAAATATGGGTTGCTCGCTCTCAAGCAACGTCGTCTGAAGATTGCACGCATCAACGAGCTGAACGATCCCTTCGAATTTCTTGGATGGAACCTCCGCGACAAGCGCGTCCGCGCGTTTATGCGCAACTGGAAGAATGAACGGGATCGCGAATTCGGCATCGTATGTTTTAGCCGCAAATGGTCCCACCCCATGCTTTGGGGCCATTACGCCGAAAAGCACCATGGCATGGCTATCGGCTTTGATGTGCCGGACGGGAACGACACTTATCATCCCGTGAAGTACCGCCGAGCACGTTTGCCGGCACCATCCGACCGCGAAATCATCAGCGCAGACGTCGATGATCTGCTGCTCACCAAGTTCACCGCGTGGAGGTACGAGTCCGAATACCGTTGCTTTAGCCGCCTTGCCGACAGTATCCACGAAGGGAACTTGTACTTCGAGGCCTTCACCGACGAGTTGAAGCCGGTGGAGGTGATCGTCGGCGATCGTTCGACGATCACCAGGGCGGACCTGGCTGAAGCGCTGGGCGACGCCCTCACTCATGTGACCTCCTATAAGGCACGGCCGGCGTTCGGGAGCTTCAACGTAGTAAGGAACAAGAACGACACCCTCTGGAGGTGACACCGATGGAACCGAGCGCGGCCGACCTCCTATCGGCCAATCTGGCACGGCTACACGCCGGCGAAGAGGAGCTTCGAGAGAAGGCTCTGGGGATGATCGCAGCGGACGACCGCCTGGGACTGCATCTGGCGGTGACCGAGGCAGCGATGGACCTCGCCGACATACTGCGACAGTTCCAAACCGCCGACGAAGATTTGAAGGTCGTTCAAATTCTCGGCATGCGCACGTTCAACGCATTTGGGGCAAGCATCAAACTCGCGCTGTCAGGCTACAGCCAGAACAGTGCGCTCATTCTTCGCGATGTGCTCGAGACGACTTTCCTCCTAAGCTATTTCGCCGGCGATCGAAGTCTGATTGGACGTTGGCGTCTCGCTGATGAGAAGGCGCGTCAGAAAGAATTCGGGCCGGTAAAGGTGCGCGAAGCCATCGACGCTCGCGACGGCTTCACCGGCAAAAAGCGCTACGAAACCTACAAAATGTTTTCCGAACTCGCTGGCCACCCGACGATGAAGTCCGCGTTCATGATCAGGCCACAGCGCGAAGGCAACGCCGTGATCGGTCCCTTTGTAGAGTCGACCACCCTGGACGCGGTTGTCTCGGAAATCGGGAAACTCGCGGTTCAGGTCGGCGAGCAGCTCACTGTGTTCTTTCCACCGACGTGGGGTAGCGGCCTTCCAAGCCGACTAGCGTTCGCTACGCTCAAGCAGCGATGGATCGGTACATTCTATCCGGCCGCCGCGTCTACCTTGGACTAGACCTTGAGGGGAAAGCCTTCCCCTGCGCCCGAGCCCGTCGGTCTCGGTCGACCCCTTCTGCGGGGCGGCTGCCCCACAACGCCCCGCTGAGAGTGAGAGTGCGGAGGGATTTTCCGTGACGGGTTGAGGGCTGGAGAAGAGGTCTCCGGCGCCCGTCATGGAGATTGGTCCCATGACCCAGGTTTCAGTTCTAGACGCGCGCCGCGACACCAGCGGCGGCTACAAGGTCGATGTCGGCCGCGGAGAGCGGATCGGCCGCGTCTCGTCAGAGTGGTTTTCCCGGCCCGCGGACGAGCGATATCTGTCACTGTCCGAGCTGGCGCGCTCCGTCCGCAACCGCGCCGATCGCAGCCGCACGCGCGTTGTGGAAAGCCCGCTCATCCATGTGGAGGCGAACCGCAGCGACCCGGAGCGGTTGGCGCTCATCCTGCCGGGCACAGATACGCCGATTGCACCCACGCACTGGAGCTTCGGCCAACTGGCCAGCCTGGTCGGTGCGCCGGCCGCATATCTGCGCCAGCTCCCGGCGCCGCTGGCCGCGATCAACCTGCAATATGGCCTGACGTCCAATCGGGCGGAGCAGATCAAGACGCTCGAAACCGATACCGGTCGGCTCGAGCTGCGCGCCGTCACCGGGCCGGATTACGGCCGCATCTTCGATCACGAGCTGGTCGAGGCGGTGCAGCGCATCGCCGGCAACGGCACTGGCGACACGCGCTGGAAGGTGCCCGGCGTCCTCGACTGGTCGACCGGGATCTACAATCCGCGCGTCGACATCACCAAGGATACGACCACCCTCTATGCCTCAGATCGCGACGTCTTCCTCTTCCTCGTCGACGATTTGAACCCGATCGAGGCCGGACGGCTGCCGGACGGCTCGCCGGATCTCTATTTCCGGGGCTTCTACTGCTGGAACTCAGAGGTCGGCGCCAAGACGCTCGGGATGGCGAGCTTCTATCTGCGCGCGGTTTGCCAGAACCGCAATCTGTGGGGCGTCGAGGACTTCGAGGAGATCACGATCCGCCACTCCAAATACGCCGCCAATCGCTTCGCCCATGAGGCCGCGCCGGCGCTGGCGAACTTCGCCAACTCCTCTCCGCTGCCTTTCGTCAACGGCATCAAGATGGCCCGCGAGCGGATCGTGGCGCGCACCGACGAGGATCGTACCGACTTCCTGCGCCGCCGTGGCTTCTCGAAGGCCGAGACCGGCAAGATCATCGACGCGGTCCTGACGGAGGAAGGTCGCCCGCCCGAGAGCATTTTCGATTTTGTGCAGGGCATCACCGCCGTCGCACGCGACAAGCCCCATCAGGACGCTCGCCTCGACATGGAGGCTAAGGCGAAGAAGCTGCTCGATCGAGCCGCCTGACATCCGCAAAGCCGGAGATGCGGATTTCCGTGTCTCCGGCTTTGCGCTTCCGCGTGTCCTCAATTCCGGTCCTCGGCGCTGCCCCCTTTAGAGGAAGAGGGCGGCGCTTCGCTTCGTGACGGGTTTAGGGCTGAGAGAGAGTCTCTCGGCGCCCGTCGCGGAGACTACCCCGATGGCTACTGCCGTTCAGAAGATCACCCTGTCGTCCTCGCGCGACATCCCCTTCAACAAACTGGTTCTGTCCCAGTCCAACGTCCGGCGCGTGAAGGCCGGCGTCTCGATCGAAGACCTGGCGGCCTCGATCGCCCGTCGCGGCCTGATCCAGAGCCTCAGCGTCCAGCCCGTCATCGACGCGGAAGGTGTTGAGACCGGCATGTTCGAGGTTCCGGCCGGTGGCCGTCGCTTCCGCGCCCTCGAACTGCTGGTGAAGCAGAAGCGCCTCGCCAAGATCGCACCGGTGCCCTGCATCGTACGCGACAATGACAGTGAGATCCTCGCCGAAGAGGTCTCGCTCGCAGAGAACATCGAGCGTGCTCCGCTCCATCCCCTCGATCAGTTCCGCGCCTTTCAGGACATGCGCGCCAAGCATATGACCGAGGAGGAAATCGCCGCGGCGTTCTTCGTGCCCGTCAACATGGTCAAGCAGCGGCTGCGACTTGCCTCGGTCTCGCAGGCGCTCCTCGACGTCTATGCCGACGACGGCATGACGCTGGAGCAGCTCATGGCGTTCACGGTCTCCGAAGACCATGCGCGCCAGCAGCAGGTCTGGGACACGATCAAGGACGCCTGGTCCAAGGAACCCTACCAGATCCGGCGTATGCTGACCGAGACGACGGTGCGCGCTTCCGACAAGCGTGCCATCTTCGTCGGCATCGAGGCCTATGAAGCGGCGGGCGGCACCGTCATGCGCGACCTGTTCCAGTCCGACGACGGCGGATGGCTTCAGGACGCGGGCCTCCTCGACCGCCTCGTTGGCGAGAAGCTGAAGGCCGAAGCCGAGACGATCGCGGCCGAAGGGTGGAAGTGGATCGAAGTGGCCGTGAGCTTCCCGTACGATGCGGCACGCGGCCTGCAGGAGATCACCGGCACGCCGCTCGACCTCTCGCCCGAAGAGCAGGCGACCATTGACGCGCTGAACGCCGAAATGGCGAAGCTGGAAGCCGAGTATCAGGACGCCGACGAGCTGCCGGATGAGGTGGATCAGCGTCTGGGCGAAATCGAGACCGCGCTCGCGAGCTTCGAGGATCGTCCGGTTCACTACGAGCTGGCTGACATCGCCATCGCCGGCGTGTTTGTCAGCATCGACGCCAACGGCTCGCTGACGGTGGATCGCGGCTTTGTCCGCCCCGAGGACGTTCCAGTTATCCCGGTCGACGGCAACGGCGACGGCGACAGCGGCTCGGAGACCGATAGCGTATCGGGCGCAACCGCCGGCCAGACGGTCCAGCGCGCCGTCATTACCATCGGCGGCCAGCCCACCGAGACTGAAGATGACGACGAAGACGACGCCATCAAGCCGCTGCCCGAGCGCCTGGTCATCGAGTTGACCGCCTACCGCACGCTCGCGCTTCGCGACGCCGTCGCGAACAACCCGCATGTCGCCATGACGGCGCTGCTGCACAAGTTCGTCTCGGACCGGTTCATGACCCGCATGTATAACGGCGCCATGGAAGCGGGCGTGAAGCACATCTACTTCCCCGCGCAGGACGAGAGTCTCGCCGACAGCCCTCCCGCCCGTGCGGTGCAGGAGCGGCACGACGCCTGGGCGAGCGACATCCCGAAAGACGACGATGCGCTTTGGGATTGGCTGGCTGGCCTGGACGACACCAGCCGCATGGCGCTGCTGGCCCACTGCGTCAGCTACGGCGTCAACGCCCTTTACGAGCGGCCGAATCCGCACAGCTCCAGCGGTGTGTCGCAGCATACGCTCGACATGCGGCTCACCCAGGCCGACCGCCTGACGCGCGCGACCGGGCTGGACATGGTGGAGGCCGGCTGGCGTCCGACCTTCGGCAACTACCTCAATCGCGTAACCAAGCCGCGCATCCTCGAAGCAGTCCGCGAGGCGAAGGGCGAACAGGCCGCCCAACTCATCGACCACCTGAAGAAGGGCGATATGGCCAAGGAGGCCGAACGGCTCCTGGCCGATAGTGGCTGGCTGCCCGAGCCGCTGCGGCTCGCTGATGTTGCCGATCAGCCTGAGGGCGGCGACGCCGGTGACGCCGAGGCGCTGCCGGACTTCCTCGCTGGTGACGATGACGAGGTGATCGAAGCCGACGAGGATGCGTCCGACCTGATCGCTGCCGAATAGGCCACTTGGCGGGGAGCGACGCTGATCGCTCCCCGTTGCTTGTCTCAAGGAGCCTTAGATGGAAACATCCGGCACCGACGCGCCGCGCCGCGTCGTCTTCCAATATCTCGTCCCGGTTCACGTCGAGGTCGAAGATGGCCTCGTCTGCCGCGTGACGGTGATCGACGAAACGCCCGTGCTCGATCCCACCGTCGTCGAAGGCGACAGCGCCTACCTCAAGGACGCGGTGCGCGCCTCCGACGACGGTCAGCCGTGGCCGTCCTGGCAGTTCGGCTACTGAACCAAACCACACCCCAACATCCACCTCGAGCCCGGCCCTACGCCGGGCTCTTTTCGTTTCAGGAGACCGCCATGGCGGACTATTTCACACGCTTCTCGTGCCTGCTGGACGTGGGCACGGTCGAGAACGCTGCTCGCGCGCTCGACATCTACAACGACCTGATGGCGCAGAATGCCGCCGAAGATCCTCCGGCCGAGCCGTTTTTACTGTCCATCGAGCCCGAGCATGGTGCCACGCGCCTCTGGATGCGCGATCCCGGCACCGCCGACCCCCAGCTCCTCATCACCTTCGTGACGCGGTGCGCCGAGACCTTTGGCCTCGCCGGACGCTGGGGATTCCAATGGGCGGGCGTCGCCTCCGAGCCGCGCATCGATGGCTTCTCCGGAGGTGCCCATGTCCTCGACCTGACGACGGGGCAGACCGTCGAATGGATGAGCAGCGGCCGCTGGCTCGCCGACCGCCTAGCTGCGGGAGGCGCGTCATGAGCATCCCGGATCATGCGCGCTCCAATTTCAAGACGCTGCTTCGCGCCGCAGCGGACGGCAACCTCGCGCTTATGGAATGCGCGGACTCTGCCACCGGGCAGACCCGCTACGTCATCTGCGCGGTCGGCCGCGATGATGGCGCCTACGTGTTCACGCCATTCGGTCACCTTGCCGACGGCGATCCCTACGAGGCGTACACGCCCCCAAGTGGCGGTGACGGCATCGAAGATTGATATCCGCTACCAGACCGCGACTTCCCATTGGCCGTTCACGCGCGCGAAGCCGACCGGCCGGTTCTGCGGTGTGGCGTTGGCCCGCGTCGTGTCCATCGTGAGCTGCGTCATGCACGTCACGCCAGGACCGACGCCACCCGGAGAGCAATCGCCGAGTTTCAGCGTCGCATTGGCAAGCGACGTTCCCGTGAACAGCCGGTGACGGCGGACTGCGGCGATCGCTTCTTCCTCGCTCGGCTGCGCGACGCCGGCGACGGCCGCGGCAGACAAACCGCCCGGCGAGATCATCGGTCGCGCGACGAATCCCGCGCCGAACCCCACCACGAGGCACCCCGCCGCCAGCATGCCGATCGCGCTTCCCTTCATCTCCGTCTCCCTTGACCTCTCTCGGTGAAGCAAGCGCGCGCCCTCGATCGTCGAGGCTGCCGCCCGCCATGTGTCGGATGAACAAGTGTAGCGGCGCGCGGCCCGCCTCGGAAGATGAAGCGGCCAAAAGGTCATTCCGCACGCCAGAGTGAGAGGCCGGCCGAGACGGGGTCGAGCCGGTGCGGTCGAGAGAGAGCGCCCGACGGCTCCTCCGTTTCCCGCTCTCCGAGGTGCCCCCCATGACCGAGACTACAGCCCACGCTGAACAACCCGTCGACCGCTCGGCGGTGCTTGTTCCGGATGCTCGTCGAATAGATTTCCTTCCGACCCTCTTCGGCCGCCAGCATTTCCTGATCGGAGAGATGACGGTCTATTATCACATGGAGCGTCTCAGCCCGCGCGATTATCGAGGCGGTCTCTGGGACTTCTATCAGCGCGATGGCAAGCCGCTTTACCTCGCGCCAGCCTCCAAGCCCCGCCTTCAGATCATATGCGACACGAACGGCTATGAAGGCGAGGTGTCCGCCGGGGCGGCAGGGATCATCGCGACGCTGTTCGCCTTTTCCCATCTCTCCTTCCAATATCCCGTCGACCTGATGGCGGAGGGATACAGCCGCCTTTACGACTATGCGGCGGAGCACCCCGAGTCCGCCGAGATCTTCCAGGCGATCGATTGAGCGCTGCGACCCGCCGAGCGCCTGGCCTTCCGGTCAGGCGCTTTTTTCATGCCTGCCGTTCAGAGGAAGAGGTTCGCCGGGACGGGTTTGAGCCGGTGCGGTCGAGAGAGAGCGCCTGCCGGTTCCTCCGTTTCCCGCTCTCCCGAGGTGACCTCCATGACTATCGCTTCCGCATCCGCGGCCGTTCCGGCTGCGCCGTCTCCGCTTGCCGCGAGCCCGGCGCCGGCCGCCATCCTCGCCGCAGCCCACCACCTTCTTCCGCATCTTGAGCGGGGCCAGCCCGTCGATGCCGCGACGCTGCGCGGTGCGATGGAGGCGGCATTCGGCGCTTCCGACACGTCTGGCGCCTGGGACTGGAAGACGGCCTACGAGGCCTGCGAAGTGGCGACGGTGCTGTTTCTGCGCAAATACGGAAAGGCGGTTTTCCGCAAGTCCGGATCTCCGGCCGCCAGCCTCCCGATGCTGGCCAAGATCGCGAGCCTGTTGCCGACACATACCCGGCGTTCTGAGGAGACGCAGGCCTTCCAGCAGTTCTCGACGCCGGTGTCCCTCGGCCTCGCTGCGCTCGCTGCCGCCGCCATCACACCTGTCGATCGTGTGCTGGAGCCCTCGGCCGGAACCGGGCTGCTCGCGGTCCTGGCCGAAACGGCGGGTGCGACGCTGATGCTCAACGAGCTGGCCGAAACCCGTGCAGCGCTTCTTTCCTCCCTCTTTCCGGCCATCCCCGTCACGCGATTCGACGCCGCCCAGATCGATGACCATCTCGATCCGACCGCTATGCCAAGCGTCGTACTGATGAACCCGCCCTTTTCTGTAATGGCGAATGTCAGCGGCCGAGTAGCCGACGCGGCCTATCGCCATGTCGCCTCGGCCCTCGCCCGGCTCGCCGATGGCGGACGGCTCGTGACGATCACGGGCGCCAGCTTCGCGCCTGAGCTACCTGCCTGGCGCGACGCCTTTGTCCGCTTGCAGCAGCGCGGACGTGTCGTGTTCACGGCGGCGATCGACGGCTCGGTCTATGCCAAGCATGGCACGACCATCGAGACCCGCCTGACCGTCATCGACAAGGCACCCGCCGACGACCCCACCGCGTTTCCGCCATCGGCTGGCCTCGCGCAGGATGTGGCGACGCTGCTCGGCTGGATCGAAACCCAGGCCCCGTCGCGCCTGCCGGTCGCGCTGCCGCCGCTCGCGTCTATCGCACCGACGCCCCGCACCGTGCGCGGCTATCTCGCCCGCGCCACGTCATCGTCGCCAAGCCGAGCGATAGCCGAACCAGAGGGCGTCGAACTCGCCTATGAAACCGTCGACTGGACGCCGCCCGAGGGTGGCCGGCTGACCGACGCCATTTATGAGGAATACGGGCTTCAGGCGATCCGGATTCCCGGCGCGCAGCCGCACCCGACCAAGCTGGTCCAGTCGGCGGCGATGGCCTCGGTCGCACCGCCGAAGCCAAGCTATCGGCCGACGCTCCCCGCCAGCATCGTCACCGACGGCATTCTGTCCGACGCCCAGCTCGAAACCGTGATCTATGCCGGCGAGGCCCATGGCGAATTCCTCGCCGGAGCCTGGACCGTTGACGAAACCTTCGACCTCGTCTCGGCCGCGCCGGATGATGCTCAGCACGCCGTCCGCTTCCGCCGCGGCTTCATGCTGGGCGACGGCACCGGCGCCGGCAAGGGCCGCCAGTCGGCCGGCATCATCCTCGACAACTGGATGCGCGGACGCCGTAAAGCGGTCTGGATTTCCAAATCCGACAAGCTGCTGGAGGACGCGCAGCGCGACTGGTCGGCGCTTGGCATGGAACGCCTGCTGGTGACGCCGCTGTCGCGCTTCCCGCAGGGCAAGCCGATCACCCTCGGCCAAGGCGTCCTATTCACCACCTATGCCACGCTACGGTCCGACGACCGTGGGGAGAAGCTTTCGCGCGTCAAGCAGATCGTCGAATGGTTGGGTTCCGACTTCGATGGAGTGATCATCTTCGACGAGAGTCACGCCATGCAGAACGCCGCCGGCGGCAAGGGCGAACGCGGCGACGTCTCGGCCTCGCAGCAGGGCCGCGCGGGCCTGCGGCTTCAGCATGCCTTGCCGAACGCGCGTGTCGTCTATGTCTCGGCGACCGGGGCCACCACGGTCCACAATCTTGCCTATGCGCAGCGCCTCGGCCTCTGGGGCGGCGAGGATTTCCCCTTCGCCACGCGGGCCGAATTTGTCGAAGCGATCGAGGACGGCGGCGTTGCGGCGATGGAGGTGCTGGCCCGTGACCTGCGCTCGCTCGGCCTCTACACTTCGCGCTCGCTCTCCTATGACGGCGTCGAATATGAACTGTTGGAGCACCAGCTCACGCCCGAGCAGACGCGCATCTACGATGCCTATGCCGGGGCGTTCTCGATCATTCACAACAATCTCGACGCAGCGATGCAAGCCGCCAACATCACCGGCGATGGCGGCACGCTGAACCGCCAGGCCAAGTCCGCTGCCCGCTCGGCATTCGAAAGCGCCAAGCAGCGGTTCTTCGGTCATCTCCTCACCAGCATGAAAACGCCGACCCTGATCCGGTCGATCGATCAGGACCTCGCCGATGGCCACGCCGCTGTCATCCAGATCGTCTCGACCGGCGAGGCGCTGATGCAACGCCGCCTGGCCGAGATCCCGACCGAGGAATGGAACGACGTCCGCGTCGACATAACGCCAAGGGAGTATGTTCTCGATTACCTCGCCCATTCCTTTCCGGTGCAGCTTTACGAGCCCTTCTCCGATAGCGCGGGCAATCTGTCGTCGCGGCCGGTCTATCGGGACGGCCAGCCCGTCGAGAGCCGGGAGGCCGTGGCCCGACGCGACGAGCTGATCGAGACGCTCGCCAGCTTGCCGCCGGTCCCGGGCGCGCTCGACCAGATCGTCCAGCGCTTCGGCACGGATATCGTCGCAGAAGTCACCGGCAGGTCCCGTCGCATTGTCCGAAGGGGCGAACGCCTCGCCGTCGAGAACCGCGCCGCTTCGGCCAATCTGGCGGAAACCTCAGCCTTCATGGACGACCTGAAGCGCATCCTCGTCTTCTCGGATGCTGGCGGTACGGGCCGCAGCTATCACGCCGACCTGTCGGCGCGGAACCAGCGGCTCCGCGTCCACTACCTGCTCGAACCCGGCTGGAAGGCCGACGCCGCCATCCAGGGACTTGGTCGCACCAACCGCACCAACCAGGCACAGCCGCCGCTGTTCAGGCCGATCGCCACCGACGTGAAGGCCGAAAAGCGCTTCCTGTCGACGATCGCACGCCGGCTCGACACGCTGGGCGCAATCACGCGCGGCCAGCGCCAGACCGGCGGTCAGGGCCTGTTCCGGCCCGAGGACAATCTGGAATCGCACTATGCGCGCGATGCGCTGCGCCAGCTCTATCTCCTGTTGGTCCGCGGCAAGGTCGAGGGTTGCTCGCTCCAGATGTTCGAAGACGCCACCGGGCTGAAGCTGACGGACGACAACGGCATCAAGGACGAGTTGCCGCCGATCACCACCTTCCTCAACCGGTTGCTGGCGCTGACGATCGAACTGCAGGGCATCCTGTTCACGGCGTTCGAGCAGCTCTTGAACGCCAAGATCGAGGGTGCCGTCGCCAGCGGCGTCTATGACCTTGGGCTGGAGACGCTCCAGGCCGAGAGCTTTGTCGTCACCGACCGTCGCACCATCCATGTCCATCCGGGCGCTGGCGCCGAGACGCAGTTGCTTACGATCACCCGGCGCGAACGCAACCGGCCGACCTCACTCGATGCCGCGTTCGATTTTCTCGCAGACCCACGCGCGAAGCTGCTGGTCAACGGCCGCTCCGGCCGAGCCGCCGTGCAGGTTACGGCATCGTCGATCATGCTCGACGATGGCGAGATCGAACGGCGCGTGGCGCTGATCCGCCCGATGGAACAGCATCACGCCACCCTGCGCTCGATGGACGAGAGCCATTGGGAGGAAACCGATCGGAACGGCTTCATGGAGGCATGGACGGCCGAGATAGCCGAGGTGCCGGAATTTGCCGACAGCACCATCCACATCGTTGCTGGACTGCTGCTGCCGATCTGGAAGCGGCTGCCGAACGAGTCGACCCGTGTCTATCGGCTTCAGACCGATGCAGGCGAGCGCATCATCGGCCGTCGTGTCTCGCCGGCCTGGGTGGCGGGCGCATTGGCATCGGACGCAGGCACGCTGACACCGGACGACGCTTTCACAGCGTTGATCGACGGCCGGACCATCCTCGACCTCGCCGAGGCTATGCAACTCCGCCGCGTCCGCGTCATGGGCGCCAACCGCATCGAACTGTCCGGCTTCACCGACGCGATGCGCGATCGCCTGCGAGCCTATGGCCTGTTCAGCGAGATCATCTCGTGGAAGCTGCGCTTTTTCGTGCCCACCGACGCTTCCGGTCCGTCGATCCTCGCCAAGGTGCTGGAGCGCTTTCCCGTCGAGCGCATCGGCGAGCGGGAGGCAGCGTGATGGTCCGTCATGATGCTTCCGAACTGGCGCAGCGTCTCGGCCGACAGGCCGAGGCGGTCTGCCGTCATTATCTGTCGGCCGGTCATCGCGAGGGCCGCTACTGGCTGGTCGGCGATGTCCGCAACACGCCGGGCCGCTCGATGTTCGTGCGCCTGAAAGGCGGCGACACCGGCAAGGGGGCCGCAGGCAAATGGACCGATGCCGCGACAGGTGAGCATGGCGACCTGCTGGACGTCATTCGCGAAAGCTGCGGCCTGATCGACTTCAAGGACGTCGCCGACGAGGCGCGCACCTTCCTGTCCATGCCACATCCCGAGCCGGAGCATTCGCAAGGTGGCGAGCGCAGATCACCAGTCCCAACCGGATCGCCCGAAGCGGCACGAAGGCTTGTCGGCATGTCAAAGCCGATTTTGGGCACTGTCGTGGAAGCGTATCTACGGGAACGTGCGATTACGGCTTTGCACGGAACCGGATCACTGCGCTTCCATCCCCGTTGCTACTATCGTCCTGACGAGCATTCCCCGACCGAGACCTGGCCGGCGATGATCGCCTCTGTCACCGACTTGGCTGGCCGGATCACTGGCGCGCATCGCACCTGGCTCGCCCCGGACGGCTCGGACAAGGCGCCGATCGACACACCGAGGCGAGCGATGGGCGACCTTCTCGGGCACGCGGTCCGCTTCGGTGTACCGGGCGACGTGATGGCGGCGGGCGAAGGCATCGAGACGGTGCTGTCGCTGCGATGCGTCTTGCCCGGAATGGCCATGGCGGCGGCGCTCTCGGCAGCGCATCTCTCCGCCATCCTGTTCCCCGAGACACTGCGCAGGCTCTATATCGCGCGCGACAACGACCCGGCCGGCGACAGTGCGATGGCGACGCTGATCGAACGGGCGAACGCGGCCGGGATCGAGGCGATCGTCGTGTCTCCGAGGCTGGGCGACTTCAACGAGGATCTCCGCTTGGCTGGACTGGAAAGCCTGCGGGCAGCGGCGCGGGTACAGATCGCTCCCCAGGACGTCGCGCGCTTCATGGCGCTGGCGGCATAGCTGGAAGGAATGCTGGTGGCGGCAACGCCGTCGCTTATTACCCGCTCGGATACTCCCAAGGGTCAGGGAGAGCCGCAACCTGGCCTTCGAGAGGGCGATCGGCCAGCAAACGGCCCGGACCGACAACGTCGGCGCCCGACTATTTTCCGGCGGCCCTTCGGGCCTTTCCATCGCGAAACAAAATAGCCGGCCTTCGCCGTCCTCCGCTGCGCTCCGGCCCTCTCGCTTCGCTCCGGGTGCAGGTCCGGACCGCCTGCTGGCTTTCGTCGCCAGAAGGCCGCGAGGGTCGCGGTCACACCGACGAAGGAGCATCCCGATGAGCGAGCACGACGACAGCTACGAGCCGCATCACGAATCATCCCCCACCGACCACGTCCTCTCCGAGCTTCAGCTTTATGGCTACCGTCCCTTCGCGGACGAACCCGACGGAAGGCCGCTGCCCGAAGGAAACCACGTCGCCGGCGCCATCGCCGATGTCTTCGACGCCCTGATCGTCACCCTGGAAGACACCCGCCTCGAGCCCGACCTCGACGATCTCCTCTGGTCGACCGTCAACGTCTTCCACCGAGCCACCGACCGGATCGAACGCGAGCTGGACGACAATGAGCAGGCGCAGCGCCGTGGGCAACGCGAACAGGATGGCTCCGAGGTGAAGGCCGTCGAGCTGGAGCGCCTGACGGCCGAAGGGCAGACGATGATCGAACGTCGCAACGCCTTCGAGCTGATGCGCGACCAGGCCGCCGAGCACTACGAACGGCACACCGGCTCACCCTGGCGTCCCCGCAGCGGATCGATGGTCAACCATCGCAACCTCACCTCGGCAATGATCGACAGCCGCGACTTCCTCGCCGCGAAGAAGCGTGCCGACAACGAGGTTCTGCTTCCGGCCGGTCCTAAGATCGCCGTCACCGGCGGGCTCGATTTCAACGATCACACGCTGATCTGGGCCAAGCTCGACCAGGTCCACGCCAAGCATCCCGACATGGTGCTGATCCACGGCAAGTCACCGAAGGGCGCTGAGAAGATCGCCTCCCGCTGGGCCGACCATCGCAAGGTGCCGCAGGTCGGATTTGCTCCAGACTGGACCAAACACGCCAAGGCCGCTCCGTTCAAACGCAATGATCAGATGCTCGACGTCCTGCCGATCGGGGTCATGCACTTCCCGGGCACCGGCATTCAGGACAACCTCGCCGACAAGGCGAAGAAGCTCGGCATCCCAGTCTGGAAATTCGGCGGCGCTTAAGCGCCGCCCTTACGTTTCTCTGCATTGATGCCATCCCGCAGAAGCGCGTTGGCGTATTCTCGCAAAGCCGCTTTCAGTCCGGCTTGCCTGTCACTGCTATCCGGGCGGATCGCGCATAGTGCGCGAGCTCAGTATCGCTCTCGATCAGCGCATCGAGCAGCGTCTTCATATCCGCCTGGTCGGAGGAAGACTGAAAGGGACCCGGCTGACGTTCGATGGCCAACACGGCGATCGCGAGAGCCTTCTTCACGAGATGCAGATCTCTACCTGTGAACTCCGCCATTGGCCCTCCCTCGCGACACCACGCCTGCCGTCGGCAGAATATCTTAGATCCTCGTCCAGCGGCACTTGGCTGGAGCAAAGCAGAGTAAGGTTCGAGGCCAGTAACGTTGGTCTCCTTACACGAGAACCACCCCCGCCTTTCAGCGCTGATCCTTGGTTCAGCCGCAGACTTGTCGCCATCAACCCATAAAGGGTCGGCTATGCGAGCATGCCGCCGCTGCGGCTGCGCCTGCGCGGTGATTGCAGTCCACGGCCGAACACTTCGGGCGCCTGTCGGCGGGGGATGGTCCCCCGCTCCAGCAGGAGCCAAGCAAATGTCCCTCAACGACGCTCACGCCTTCGCCTTCAGCCTCGCCACAACCCTGATGGCCGCCATCGTCATCTTCCAGGCCGGAGACGGCACCCTGTCGGTGGCTCCCGCCAGCGAATACGACGGGGACGCCTCGGAGATCATCCATGAGATCGACCCCTTCGCCCCGTAACCGGCGCGATCCGCTGCCGGGCGGAGATCCTCAGCGATTTCCGCTCCCGGCGCGGACGCATTTCGGCTACAGTTGCCATGTGCCGTGGTGGTGGTGGAAGGCGCGACCGTCAGACCAATCGTCACGGAGTCCACCGCCATGATCATTCTCGCAATTCTCGCCTCGCTCGCCGCTATTGCCGCGCTGTGCTGGCTGCTGTTCACTCTCGCCGTCTTCGCATTGCCGGCCTTCGTCGGCGTGACCGTCGGCGCTTGGGCGCACGGCACCGGCGCCGGCATCGTGGGCGCCATTCTTGTCGGCTTGGTCGCTGCGGCGATCACTCTTGCCATCGGCAACCTCATGATCGCGTTCGTGCGACCCATCTGGCTGAAGCTGCTTGTCGCCATCGCCTTTGTTGCCCCGGCCGCGCTCGCCGGCTTCCATGCCACCCACGGCATCGTCAAACACCTCATGCCGTCCGACGGTTGGCAGATGGCCTTCTCGATCATCGGCGCGATTGCCGTTGGCATTACCGCCTTCGTGCGGGTCGCCGGGATGGCGACGGCCCCCGCCCCATCCGGTCCGGGCCTCGCGCGAGCCTGACCACATTCAGCGCCGATGCGACGGACCAAAATCACGTTGGCGCCAACGCCTCCGCAGTCTGAGGCGCGTGTGGCTGGAGCGTGGAGCGAAACTCGACGCTAGACCCTGCGCACGACCCCGCTGAAGCGCTCCGGGGCAACTGCATCGGCGTGCGCGACCTGCTACCGGGCGTCACGATCCCTCCGATAGCGGCGACGGCGAGGATGCAGCGCGACTTGCCTGTACGAGGGAGCAATCGCCAGGGGGTCCGCATCAGCGCCGGTATGCCGATGCAGGGTGGCCGCCATCGCATCCGTTTCCTGACCGTGCCTCAACCGCTCCAAACGGCCTCTTCAATGGCCTGATCTGGCCGAAGGCCGGCTGACGCCTCGATCGCCTATGACGCAACAGCGGCGTCGAACTTTCTTCCCCTGCCGGCTGCGCCGCCATTCCTCGCGGGACAAGAAACCCCTCCTTAGCTGTCCAGCCCCTTCGGGGTGCGCCGTCGATCGCCTCCGGCCAACCGATCGCCATCGAGGCCGCAATGGTGCGGGCTCGAATACGGAAAAACGGAGACTTACCATGGCGACCATCGGCACCTTCAAGAAGACCGTCTCGAACGAGTTCACCGGCGAAATCGTCACCCTCAGCGTCCAGGCCAAGGGCGTGCGCATCGTCCCCGACACCCGCGCCACCGGCGAAAACGCTCCGAGCCACCGGGTTCTGGTCGGCCGTGCCGAGATCGGGGCCGCCTGGACCAAGCGCTCCAACGAGGGCCGCGACTATCTGGGCCTCAAGCTGGACGACCCTTCGTTCAACAGCCCCATCTACGCCAACCTCTTCGACGACGAGGACGCGGACACCTACTCGCTGATCTGGTCCCGTCCCAACGGGCGGCGCAGCGACTGAGGACCCGCGTCAGGCCCCGGCCGGAAGGCCGGGGCCTTCGCATTCTCGAACGACCGAATCAGGCAGCGGCTTCGACACCGGCAGTCCGCTCGCCGAGGGCGAAATTGCTGGAATTCAGAGGCGAGAGCGACTATTATAGTCGTAGTTTTAGCGTGCGCGTAGGACCGTGTGGGAGGTGATCATGCATGATCACCGCCCGACAATTTCGGGCCGCACGCGCGTTGCTGGGTTGGACACAGGAGACGCTCGCGGACAAGGCCCGGGTCTCATTGACCGCTCTCAAGCGCCTCGAATCCCATAGCGGGCTGGAGGTGTACGAGACGACTCGCGATGAGGTGAGACGAGCTTTCGAACGCGCCGGCATCGTCTTCCTGAACTCCGACCAGGGCAAGGGAGTGCTGTTGGTCGATGCTAAGAAAGACGCCTGATTTTCCGGCTATCGCGGCAACGCGACGACGTCGCGCATGTGTTGCCCGCTTCATCATTGCGATCAAATCAGCGTTAACAATGTTTCCCGGAATGGATAAACCGCGTCTTCGGGGGATGTTGTGACCAAGACGGACTTTCTCGACCAGCCACCGGGCGGCGCGGCGCTGACGGCCTACGATCGGACGCATCTAAAGCTCTACGCCCGTCTGCTCGATGCCGAGGCGCAAGGGGCGGATTGGCGAGAGGTGGCTAAAGTCCTCTTCGACCTCGAGGCCGATCGGGACGAGCCCCGCGCTCGGCAGGTCTACGACGCACATCTTGAACGCGCCAGATGGATGACGCAGGGCGGCTTCTGCGAGTTCCTTGGCTCCCGCGCGCACTGAGGTGATGCGGAACGCGCATCACCTTCATCCACCTTCGTTATTCCCAAGCCTCATTCAACTTGGAATCGTGCCCCATGCATAACTCGCGTTGCGTCTTATTGCGCGGAGGCGGTGGAGGATGTCCGAGGACGAAAGCTGGCGGTCTGAGGCCGCTTACGATTACATCGATGCGCTAACGCCCGGTGATCTTGCCTGGGAGTTTCTGCGGCGCAACCCAGACTACAGAAAATCCTATCGGGAGCTGATAGCCGTCGGGCGCTTGAGCGAGAGCGCCGCGCGCGAGTTTGCCGCCCAATGGGGGTTGCGATTTCGTCGCCGACCCGCGCAACTCGGCGCTCATCCAGCCGATCTTCTGGACCCCGCAAGTCGATCCGGCTGCGATCATCCTGACGACAGGCCCAGCGCCCGATGGTCCCCCGTTCACCGCTGAAGATGTGCACGCCCATGTAATCCTTCAGTATGACGAGGCGCTCGTCCGGCTTGAGATGCGACGCGAAAGCTTTGACGTCGCGCTGACCGCATTGTCCAGCCGCCAAGCGCTCGCCGCGCTTCTCATTCTCGATGATCTGCTGCCGGACCGCCTCACCGCTTTGGCGCGCTTCTGGGCCGCCATCAAGAACCGGCGTGCGCCCGCCGACCCCCGAGTCACGCCGCAGCGCCAGCGGCGCGCTCGCCTGATGCTCCGCGTCGTCGACGCCCGTGTCGCAGGAGCGAGCTACCGCCAGATCGCCGCGCAGCTCTTCCCGAACCTCAAACACGACTCGGCGACTTGGGTCGAGAACCCTGTCCGCGAGACGACGGTCCGCCTTGCCCGGGACGGCCTGGCGTTCGTCCGTGGCGGCTACCGCAAAATCCTTCGGCTTCCGCGTCGCTCGCGATGACACGCCCTCGGTGTCGAAAATAACTTCCTAATTCCGTTCCTGTCGAACGCGCCGGCCTCCCGCCACGGTGCTCGCAACCCGCCGCTCGTTCGCAGCGGCAACCAGCGAGCACACGGAGGTGCGATCATGGCCGAAATAGCCGCCAGTATTCCGCAGCGCTATCTCAGAACGCAGGAAGCCGCGCGGTTCCTCGGCCTATCCGAGCGCACGCTCGAAAAGCACCGTACCTACGGAACCGGCCCGACCTATCGCAAGCTTGGTGGTCGCGTCGTCTATGCGGTGGAAGACCTCCAGGCCTGGGCGGACCAGGGTCTCGTGACCTCCACCTCCGATCCACGCGCAGGCACTGTTCTGCCCGCCAAGCGTCAGCCGAAATCTCCCGCCACCGCCGGCGGGCGCTTTCCGCGCTGAGACGGCGCGCCATGCCGTCCCGCCACCAGCATCGCGATGAGCGTGCGCAGCTCGATCTGTTCCGGGCGCTGCCCGGCGATCTTGCGCCCCGCGATGCGCAGGACCTCATGGCCTATCCATTCTTCTCGCTCGCCAAGTCGAAGCGCCTGGCGCCGATCGACTTCAAGGCAGGCTCGGTGAAGATTCGCGTCGAAGCCGTCGCCGAGCACGGCATGGCGACGATCTGGGACGCCGACGTCCTGATCTGGGCCGCCTCGCAGATCGTCGAAGCACGCGACCTCGGCCTGCGGCCGTCGCGCCTAATGGCGACCACTCCCTATGAAATCCTCAACTTCATCGGTCGTGGCGTGTCGCTGCGCGATTACGACCGCTTGAAGGCCGCACTCGATCGGCTTCAGTCGACCACGGTGGCGACGTCCATCCGTCAGCCGACCGAGCGGCGGATGCACCGCTTCTCCTGGATCAACGAGTGGAAGGAACGCGCCGATCACCGAGGCCGCCCGCTCGGGCTCGAACTGATAGTCCCCGACTGGTTCTACGGCGCCGTGCTGGACGACGCGCTCGTACTCACGATCGACCGAAACTACTTCGGCCTGACCGGCGGGCTCGAACGCTGGCTCTACCGCCTGGTGCGCAAGCACGGCGGTCGCCAGGAGTTCGGCTGGAGCTTCGACTTCCCGCATCTCCATTCGAAGTCCGGCAGCCTCTCGCCGCTCAAGCACTTCGCCTACGACCTCCGCGACATCGTCAAACGCCAGCCGCTCCCCGGCTACCGCCTGACCATCGAGCAGGGCGTCGGCGGTCCGGAAATCCTCTCCTTCGTGCCGACCGATCCGGATGCCCTCGGCACCCCGCGCCGTCGTCGCCGGACCAAATCTCACCCTGGGGATAAGCTGTGAATAGTGTCGTGCTATCAGGGACCGGCACTATCGTGCCATCGGGGACTGGACTCTCGTGCTATCGGGGACCGGAATCGTCGATTCCTCGCGCTGAATCAGCAGCTTGCGAGCCCCGTAACTTATCTAACCTAGATTCCTACGGAATCTTTCTAACGCAACGGCCGTTTTCGGCCGCTGTGGACGAGTCCCCGATCGCCGGGAGACCGTCATGATCGTCGCCCTCCTCAATCAGAAGGGCGGCGTCGGGAAGACGACGCTCGCCCTCCATCTCGCCGGCGAATGGGCTCGCCGTGGACAGCGTGTCACGCTGATCGACGCCGACCCACAGGGCTCGGCCCTCGACTGGTCGCAACAGCGCAGCCGGGAGGGGCTGGAGCGGTTGTTCGGTGTCGTCGGCCTGGCCCGCGACACGCTCCACCGTGAAGCGCCGGAGCTGGCCCGCGACGTCGACCATGTCGTGATCGACGGCCCGCCCCGTGTCGCGGGGTTAATGCGCTCGGCGCTTCTCGCGGCCGATCTCGTGCTGATCCCGGTGCAGCCGTCGCCGCTCGATGGCTGGGCGTCGGCCGAAATGCTGGCGCTGCTCGGCGAGGCCCGCATCTATCGCCCGCAGCTCGCCGCGCGCTTCGTGCTGAACCGGTGCGCTGCCCGCACGATCCTGGCGCGCGAGACCGCCGAAACGCTGGCGGATCACGACCCGCCCTTGCTCTCGACCACAATCGGCCAGCGCATCGTCTTTGCCGACGTTGTGCAGACCGGCCGGCTCGCCGCCGAGCAGGACGAGGATTGCCCTGGCGCGCGCGAGATCGCCGCGCTCGCGGCGGAAGTCGCGAGGATCGGCGCATGAGCGAGCGGTCCCCGAAGCGCAGCTTTGCGGCGCGTCCCGCCGATCCCGAAAGCTGGATCAAGGCGCCCGATCGCCACGCGCCCCGCGGCCAGCCCGCCGAGGATTTCTCGGCCCGGCTGACGATCGACGTAACCGCCGACATGCGGGGCCGCATCAAGATCACCGCCTTCCAGCGCGGCCAGACCGTCGCCGACATGCTGCGCGCGCTGTTCGAGCGCGAATTCCCACCCCCGTCAGGAGAAGGACAATGACCGGCCTTGTCGCCGCGCCAAAACGCGTCGGCCGTGCTGCCGCCGAGCCGCCGCCCGAAGCGTTCACCCAGGTCGAACTCGTCTGGATCGAGAAGCAGACGGAGCACTGGGTCCGCTTCGGTCGCGAGCGGCGCGAGCAGATCCTCGACCGCCGCCGTCGCATCCTCTTCTTCCCTCCCGGCAGCGTCCTCGCGCTGGTGCGCTGGGCGGGGAACGAACACGGCACCGTGGTCTCGCGCCTCGACATCCTACGCACAGTCGAGTGCGATGCGCCGTGTCAGACGGTCCCGACCGTGACGCCTGGCGCAGAGGTCCTGCTGCACGTCGATGGCTGGCCAAAGGTGGAGCGCATGCTCCAGTTCATCGACGCCATCGAAGCGCGCGGCATCGATCCGATCGAGGTTTCGCCGGACCATTGGCGCCATGTCCACAACCGAATGACCGTCGGCGAAACACCGCGCGCCTATGGTCCGCGCCAGCATCGCGCCTTTCTTCTGCGTCGGGAGATCGGCGCATGACCCGGCTTACCTACGCCATCGTCACTACGGCGGCCGTCTCGCTTATCGGCGTGGCTTCGATCGCTTCGTTCGCGCCGCGCCTGATCTGGAACGCGTCCGCCAGCACGCCGGTCGGCTTCTACACAATCGGCGACGTGGGCGCGCTCGACGTGACCGATCTGGTCGCCGTCGACGCACCCGAGCCGCTCGCAACCTTCCTGTCCGATGGCGGCTACCTGCCACGCGGCGTGCCGCTCCTGAAGCGCGTCGCCGCGGTCCCGGGACAACGGGTTTGCCGGACCGGGCTCGCCATCACGGTCGACGGCGTGCCGATGGGCGACGCGCTCGATCGCGATCGTCGCGGGCGCCCGCTGCCCGTCTGGCAGGGCTGCCGGTTGGTCGCGAACGGCGAGCTGTTCCTGATGAACTGGCAGGTCCGCGACAGCCTCGACGGTCGCTACTTCGGGCCGCTCCCGGCCTCCGCCGTGATCGGCCGGGCAACCCCTCTCTATACCGACGAGGACGGCGATAGCCGCTTCGTTTGGCGCGCGCCGACGCGGTGACGGCGCGCCCATGACCCTATCCACCGCAATATGAAGGAGACGACCCATGCCCGTGATCGGTCAATTCATTCGCGAAAATGATGGCTTCATCGGCCACCTGACGACGCTGTCCTTGCATCAGGACATCATCATCGTCGCGGCCGAGCCGTCCGATGCCGAGAACGCGCCCGACTACCGCGTCCATGTGCTCGACACGATGAGCAACGAGACCGGCGCGGAGATCGGCGCGGGCTGGAAGCGCACCGGCGAGAAGGCCGGCGACTACGTCTCGCTGCAGCTCGACGATCCGACCTTCGAACATCCGATCCGCGCCAACCTGTTCCAGTCGGCCGACGACAAATCCGCCTGGGGCCTGCACTGGAATCGCCCGCCGAAGCGCGGCGAGCGGGACTGAGCGATGCCCGCCGCGCGCATCAAGCCTGTCGTCGGAGGGAGGATCGCCCTCCGACGTGCAGCCCTCTTTCTCCTTTCCGGCCTGATCCTCGCCGCACCGGTCGCGAGCACTGCCCACGCCCAGCAGACGCCGGTCGAGCGGCCATCACGCAGCGATCCATATGGCCCTTACATCGCCGAGGCGGCGCAGCGTTTCGGCGTTCCAGAGGCATGGATACGCGCCGTCATGCGCGTCGAAAGCGCAGGCGATGTGCGCGCCATCTCTTCGGCCGGCGCAATGGGCCTGATGCAGATCATGCCCGCCACTTGGTCCGAACTGCGCGTCCGGCATCGGCTCGGCGGCAATCCCTACGATCCGCGCGACAACATTCTGGCCGGCGCTGCGTATCTGCGCGAGATGCACGATCGCTACGGATCGCCCGGCTTCCTGGCGGCCTACAACGCGGGTCCGGGCCGCTACGAAGAGTATCTCGCGGGCCGCCCATTGCCGGCTGAAACGCGCGCCTATGTCGCCGCGCTTGCCCCCGTTGTCCGCGGCGGTGACCTCGCCGGCCCCGTCGTTGTGGCGGCGGCCGATCCGCTCGCCTGGACGCGGGCGCCGCTCTTTGTCGTGCAGTCGGCTGGCAGTGGACCTGCAGCGCCGGTGCAGTCTGAGGGCGAGCCAGACGCGACGACGGCGGCGGCCCCGGAGCGCGATCAAGGCCCGGTGGCTTCGCGCACCGATGGCCTTTTCGTCGCGCGCAATGTCCCCGGTGGTCCGCGATGACCGCGTTCGCACCCGTTCGCATTGTGGCGTGTTCTGGCGGACGAAGGGCGGTCTGGAGAGGAGGAGCCGACAGCACAACCGCACGATGGCGAGATAAAAGCCGGCGATGTGCGGCTTGGTGCGGTCGTGTGTTTTCAGGGACTTATGGCGCATCTGCGCGAGGTGCGCCTGATCGGCGCAGCCTGCGCATTCGCCATTTCGCCAAAGAATTCCGCGCGATTGCGCGATGTGCGGGGCCTCGACCATGAGCGGCGAGGACGATTTCCGCATCCGGCCTGGTCGCATCCGCTCGACCCGCGCCCAGCAGGCACGGCCCTTCATCGCCCAGGCGCTCGCGGCCGCACAGCGGGCTGGCGGCCGCATCTCGCGCACCGGACAGATCAGCAAGGGCAACCGCTCGCGGTTCGGGCGCGGGCAGCGCGCGACGGTGCAGGCCAATCGTCTTCTCACGAGCCGATCGCGCAACACGGTCATCAAGACCCGCGTCGTCCGTCATAGCGCGCGGGCCGCGCCGCTCGCAGCTCACCTCAGCTACCTCCGCCGCGAGGGCGTCACCCGGGATGGAGAGAAGGCGCACCTGTTCGGCCCAGAGAGCGAGGACGCCGATCCGAAGGCCTTCGCCGAGCGCACCCAGGACGACCGGCATCACTTCCGGTTCATCGTCTCGCCCGAGGACGCGACGGATATGTCCGACCTCAAGACCTTCGCGCGCGAGCTTATGGGCCAGATGGAAAAGGACCTCGGCACCAAGCTCGACTGGATCGGTGTCGATCACTGGAACACCGACAACCCCCACGTCCACATCATCCT
Organism: uncultured Hyphomicrobium sp.; assembly: GCA_964386545.1. Classification (GTDB taxonomy): domain Bacteria; phylum Pseudomonadota; class Alphaproteobacteria; order Rhizobiales; family Hyphomicrobiaceae; genus Hyphomicrobium_C. Next base: position 12,391 of record CAYLSI010000025.1, on the reverse strand, counting down.
GCGGGGGCGGACCGATGACGGCCAGGACCTCGTCATCTCCCGCGACTACATCAAGGAGGGCATGCGCGCCCGCGCGCAGGACCTCGTCACCCAGGAGCTGGGGCCGCGGACAGAGCATGAGATCCGCCGCAACCTCGAACGGCAGGTCGGCGCGGAGCGCTGGACCGATCTCGATCGCCAGATCGCCCGCGACAGCTATCGCACGGGCGTGGCCGATCTCGCCCCGCATCCTGATCGCCAGCCCGACGAATTCCACGCGCTGAAGGTCGGCCGGCTACGGAAGCTGGAGACGCTGGGCCTCGCCGATCAGGTCGGCCCTGGTCAGTGGGTCGTCTCGGAGAATGCCGAGAAGACGCTGCGCGCGCTCGGCGAACGCGGCGACATCATCAAGCGCATCCATCGTGGCCTGAGCGAGCGCGGCATCGAGCGTGGCGCCGCGAGCTATGTGCTCGCCGGCGAGAGCCTCGACGATCCGATTATTGGGCGGCTTGTCGATCGGGGGCTCGATGACGAGCTGAAGGGCACGGCCTATGCCGTGGTCGACGGCACCGATGGGCGCACCCACCATATCAAGCTCCCCGATCTCGACGCCGCCGCCGACAGCGCGCCGGGGTCGATCGTCGAGTTGCGCAAGTTCGACGATGCGCAGGGTCGCCGCCGTGTCGCGCTCGCCGTTCGCTCCGATCTCGATATCGAGCGACAGGTCCATGCGACCGGCGCCACCTGGCTCGACCGGCAGGCCATCGCCCGCGAGCCGGTAGCACTCGGCGGCGGAGGCTTCGGCGCGGAAGTGCGCCAGGCCATGGACCGGCGGGCCGAACACCTCATCAGCCAAGGCCTCGCCGAGCGGCAAACGCGAGGCGTCAGCTTCTCGCCGGGGCTGATCGAGACCTTGCGCCAGCGCGAGGTCGAAGCGCTCGGAGAGAAGCTCGCGGCCGAGACCGGCCGACCATTCTCGAAGGCCGGAACGGGCGAGTATGTGGCAGGCACCTATCGGCAGCGCTTCGCGCTCGCCTCGGGCCGCTTCGCCATGATCGACGACGGCCTCGGCTTCCAGCTCGTGCCCTGGTCGCCATCCCTCGAACGCCAGCTCGGCCAGCACATCTCCGGCGTCTCGCGCGGAGGCGGCGGCGTCGACTGGAGCTTCGGCCGCAATCGCGGCCTCGGCATCTAGCCCAAACAAGAAAGGAGTGCCCCGCCATGTCGGCGACGAAGATTCTTTGGGGCCAGATCCTCACCGTCTTCCTGATCGTGTTGATGACGACCTGGGGCGCGACGCAATGGACTGCCTACCGTTTCGGTTTCCAACCTCAGCTCGGGCAGCCATGGTTCGAGCTCGCCGGATGGCCGATCTACTATCCGCCCGCCTTCTTCTGGTGGTGGTACTTCTACGATGCCTATGCGCCGCCGATCTTCGTCGAAGGCGCCTATATCGCCGCGTCGGGTGGCTTCATCTCCATCGCGGTCGCGATTGGCATGTCAGTGTGGCGAGCACGCGAAGCGAAGAACGTCGAGACCTATGGTTCGGCCCGCTGGGCGCGCCCTGACGAGTTGAAGGCCGCGGGCCTGCTCGGTCCAGATGGTGTCGTGCTCGGCAAACACGAGCGTGACTATCTTCGACATGACGGCCCCGAGCATGTGCTGTGCTTCGCGCCGACGCGTTCCGGCAAGGGCGTGGGCTTGGTGGTGCCCTCGCTCTTGACCTGGCCGGGCTCGGCGATCGTCCATGACATCAAGGGCGAGAACTGGACGCTGACCGCCGGCTATCGCGCTCGGCATGGCCGCGTGCTGCTCTTCGATCCAACGAACGCGAAGTCGGCCGCCTACAATCCGTTGCTCGAGGTGCGACGCGGCGAATGGGAAGTCCGCGACGTGCAGAACATCGCCGACATTCTGGTCGATCCGGAAGGGTCGCTCGAGAAACGGAACCACTGGGAGAAGACGTCGCACGCACTTTTGGTCGGGGCAATCCTCCACGTCCTCTATGCCGAGGCCGACAAGACCCTCGCCGGCGTCGCCGCTTTCCTGTCCGATCCGAAGCGGCCGATCGAGTCGACGCTCGCGGCGATGATGAAGACCGCCCATCTCGGCGACGCGGGCCCGCACCCGGTGATCGCCAGCGCGGCGCGCGAGCTGCTCAACAAATCCGACAACGAGCGATCCGGCGTGCTGTCGACTGCGATGTCTTTCCTCGGCCTGTATCGCGATCCCGTCGTGGCCGAGGTCACCCGGCGCTGCGACTGGCGCATCGCCGACATGGTCGGCGGCAAGCATCCGACCACGCTCTACCTCGTGGTCCCGCCATCCGACATCAACCGGACCAAACCACTGATCCGGCTGATCCTCAACCAGGTCGGACGCCGGTTGACCGAGGATCTCCAGGCCAAGAGCAACCGCCATCGGCTGCTACTCATGCTCGACGAGTTTCCCGCGCTGGGCCGGCTCGACTTTTTCGAGAGCGCCCTGGCGTTCATGGCGGGTTACGGCCTGAAGGCGTTCCTAATCGCTCAGTCGCTGAACCAGATCGAGAAGGCCTACGGTCCGAACAACTCGATCCTCGACAACTGCCATGTTCGGGTCAGCTTCGCGACAAATGACGAGCGGACCGCGAAACGCGTTTCGGATGCGCTCGGCACCGCCACCGAGATGAAGGCGATGAAGAACTATGCCGGCCACCGGCTATCGCCTTGGCTCGGCCACATGATGGTGTCGCGCTCTGAGACCGCCCGACAGCTTCTGACGCCGGGGGAGATCATGCAGCTTCCCCCTTCCGATGAGATCGTCATGGTCGCCGGCATTCCGCCGATCCGGGCGAAAAAGGCGCGATATTATGAGGATCAGCGGCTTCAGGAGCGCATCTTGGCTCCGCCGACCCTGACGAAGCCGAGGACAGGTCAAGCCGACGACTGGAGCAAATTGGCGCTGCCGTCAGCGCCCGATCTCCACGCACCGATCGCCGCGCAGGAGGCGTCGGACGATGATCCGACAGAATCCGAGCGTCGCCATCAGCCCGAACTCAGCCGAACGAAGACCGTCGAGCGCAAGGCAGTCATCGAGAACGAGTTCGAAATCGATCCTCGGGATGACGTCGAGGAGGATGCCGCGCGCCTCAGCCGCATGACCCAGACCATGCGCCAGGTCGCCCGTCAGGCATCGCTCGACCCGGGCGACGGGATCGAGTTGTAGGGGGCGGCCGTGACGAAACCTCTCAAGAAACAGCGGCTGTCGGTCTATCTCGATCCCGATGTGATGAAGGCGCTCGCCGCGCACGCCGCGCGGCGAGACCTATCCCTGTCGCTGGTCGCAGAAGCAGGCATCGCCTCCTTCTTGTCGCCTGATGCCGCGGAACGGCAAGAGGCGGCCACCACTAAGCGGCTCGACCAGCTCGATCGTCGCATCGCGCGGATGGAGCGCGATCTTGGCATTTCAGTCGAGACGCTCGCCGTGTTCATTCGCTTCTGGCTGACGTCCAATCCGCCACTGCCAGAGCCGGCACAGGTTGCGGCGCGCGCCAAGGCCGCCGAGCGCTACGAAGCTTTCGTCACCGCCCTTGGCCGACGACTCGCGCAAGGACCGAAGCTCAGGCAGGAAATCGCGGAAGACATTCCCGCGCGCGACGCGGAATAATCACTGATCTACGCATCGCAAGTATTCGGGCGTTCCGCCGTTTCCCTGTCTTTGTACGCCACAGTACGACGACCACATTATGGTTGTTGTCAGGCCATGATTTCTGCCTCTTCTACTCATCCCCGATCCAGGGCCGCATGTCGCGGTCCCGCAAGAGAACGGGGACGACGTGGCGGCCACTCACCAGAAATCGGAAGCGATCCTTCGCGGTGCGCGCATGCTGCGCACAGCCCTCGGGTCCGCGATCGCCACGTTTCTGGAAGATCCCGCGATCGTCGAGGTGATGCTCAACCCCGATGGGCGGCTCTGGGTCGACCGGCTTTCCGAGGGGCTTTCCGATACGGGTGAGCGACTGTCGCCGTCAGACGGCGAGCGCATTATCCGCCTCGTCGCCCATCACGTCGGCGCCGAAGTTCATCCGGGTGCCCCGCGTGTCTCGGCCGAACTGCCCGAGACGGGGGAGCGGTTCGAGGGGCTGTTGCCCCCCGTGGTGTCCGCGCCGGCTTTTGCGATCCGCAAGCCGGCCGTCGCCGTGTTCACGCTCGACGACTATGTCGCCGCCGGGATCATGGCGGCGGCTCAAGCCGAGACCTTGCGCCAGGCGGTTGCCGATCGGCGCAATATCCTCGTCGCCGGCGGCACCTCGACCGGCAAGACCACGCTCACCAACGCACTGCTCGCCGAGGTCTCCAAGACCTCGGATCGCGTCGTCCTGATCGAGGACACCCGCGAGTTGCAATGCGCGGCACCCAACCTCGTCGCGATGCGCACGAAGGACGGCGTCGCCTCGCTCTCCGATCTCGTCCGTTCCTCGCTTCGCCTGCGCCCCGACCGCATTCCCATCGGCGAGGTGCGCGGCTCCGAGGCGCTGGACCTCCTAAAGGCCTGGGGCACCGGCCACCCCGGCGGCGTCGGGACCATCCACGCTGGCACCGCCATCGGCGCGCTCCGCCGCATGGAGCAGCTCATTCAGGAAGCCGTCGTTACCGTCCCGCGCGCGCTGATCGCCGAGACGATCGATCTCGTCGCCGTGCTCTCCGGCCGCGGCGCTTCGCGCCGCCTGGCTGAACTCGCTCGCATCGAGGGACTCGGCCCCGACGGCGACTACCGCGTCATCCCCGCAAGCCAGCCCCTCACAGGAGACCCGTCATGATCAAGCACGCCCTGCGCATCCGCCGCCACATCGCCACGGCGGTGTCGGTCACTTTCCTCACACTCGCCCTGGCGCCGGCCGCCCACGCGTCGGGTTCGTCGATGCCCTGGGAGGCGCCGCTTCAGTCGATCCTTGAATCGATCGAGGGGCCGGTCGCCAAGATCATCGCGGTGATGATCATCATCATCACCGGCCTGACCCTGGCCTTCGGCGACACGTCGGGCGGCGCCCGCAAGCTGATCCAGATCGTGTTCGGCCTGTCGATCGCCTTCGCCGCGTCGAGCTTCTTCCTGTCCTTCTTCTCGTTCGGCGGCGGGGCGCTCGTCTGATGGCCGACGGCGCGGATCATGGCGGCGAACTGCCGGGCTTCTCAGTCCCGGTCCACCGGGCGCTGACCGAGCACATCCTGCTCGGCGGCGCGCCGCGTTCGCTGGCCATCCTGAACGGCACTCTGGCCGCCGCGCTCGGCCTCGGCCTGCGCCTCTGGCTGGTCGGCCTCGGCCTCTGGGCCGTCGGGCATTTCGCGGCCGTCTGGGCCGCCAAGCGCGATCCCCAGTTCGTCGACGTCGTGCGCAAGCATCTGCGCATCCCCGGCCACCTGTCGGTCTGAGGAGCGACGCGATGATGAACCTTGCCGAGTATCGCAACCGCAACACCCGGCTCGCCGACTACCTCCCTTGGGTAGCGCTGGTCGGCGAAGGCATGGTGCTGAACAAGGACGGGAGTTTGCAGCGCACGGCGCGCTTTCGCGGCCCCGACCTCGACAGCGCCGTACCGGCCGAGCTGGTGGCCGTCGCCGGCCGGCTCAACAATGCCTTTCGTCGCCTCGGCTCCGGCTGGGCGATCTTCGTCGAGGCGCAGCGCCATGGCGCCGCCACCTATCCGGCCAGCATGTTCGCCGACAGCGCTTCCGGCCTGGTCGATGCCGAGCGCAAGGCCGACTTCGAGGAAGCCGGCGCGCATTTCGAGTCGAGCTATTTCCTGACCTTCCTCTATCTGCCACCGGCCGAGGACGCCGCCCGCGCCGAGACCTGGCTCTACGAGGGTCGCGATCATGCCGGCGTCGATGCGCACGAGGTACTGCGCGGCTTCGCAGACCGCACCGATCGCATCCTTCAACTCATCGACGCCTTCATGCCGGAATGTGCCTGGCTCGATGACGGCGAGACGCTGACTTATCTGCATTCCACCGTCTCGACGAAGCGGCACCGCGTCCGCGTCCCCGAGACACCGATGTATCTCGACGCGCTACTCGCCGACCAGCCGCTGACCGGCGGGCTGGAGCCGCGCCTGGGCGATGCGCATCTTCGCATCCTCACCATCGTCGGCTTCCCGACCGCGACCACGCCCGGCATCCTTGACGAGCTGAACCGACTGGCCTTTCCCTATCGCTGGTCGACCCGCGCCGTCCTCCTCGACAAGACCGACGCGACGAAGCTGCTGACCAAGATCCGGCGGCAATGGTTCGCCAAGCGCAAGTCGATCGCTGCAATCCTCAAGGAGGTGATGACCAACGAGGCCTCGGCACTGGTCGACACCGACGCGGCGAACAAGGCAGCCGACGCCGACATGGCGCTGCAGGAGCTGGGCGCCGACTATGCCGGCCAGGCCTATGTGACGGCGACGATCACCGTCTGGGACGACGATCCGCGCATCGCCGCCGAGAAGCTGCGGATGGTCGAGAAGGTCATCCAGGGCCGCGACTTCACCGCGATGCCAGAGACGATCAATGCGGTGGATGCCTGGCTCGGCAGCCTGCCGGGCCATGTCTACGCCAATGTCCGGCAACCGCCGATCTCGACACTGAATCTCGCCCATATGATCCCGCTGTCGGCGGTGTGGGCGGGACCGGAACGGGACGAGCACTTCGACGCACCCCCACTGCTTTACGGCAGAACCGAAGGCTCGACCCCGTTCCGGCTTTCCATCCATGTCGGCGATGTCGGCCATACGCTGATCGTCGGCCCCACAGGCGCCGGCAAGTCCGTGCTGCTGGCGCTGATGGCGCTGCAATTCCGGCGCTATGCGCAATCCCAGGTGTTCGCGTTCGACTTCGGCGGCTCGATCCGCGCTGCCGCACTCGCCATGCGCGGCGACTGGCATGATCTCGGCGGTGGGCTTACCGAAGGATCGGACGACAGCGTGTCGCTCCAGCCGCTGGCCCGCATCGACGACGTCGCCGAGCGGGCCTGGGCCTCCGACTGGCTGATCGCGATCCTGGGGCGCGAGAGCGTTGCCGTCACGCCCGAGGTCAAGGAGCACCTCTGGTCGGCGCTGTCGTCGCTCGCCTCCGCACCGATCGCCGAGCGGACTCTGACGGGCCTGTCGGTCCTCCTCCAGTCCAACGACCTGAAGCAGGCGCTGCGACCCTATTGCGTCGGCGGTCCCTACGGCCGGTTGCTCGACGCCGAGACCGAGCATCTGGGCGAGGCCAATGTTCAGGTCTTCGAGACCGAAGGTCTGATCGGCACCGGCGCTGCCGCCGCCGTGCTCGCCTATCTCTTCCACCGCATCGAGGACCGCCTCGACGGTCGCCCAACCCTGCTGATCGTCGATGAAGGCTGGCTCGCGCTCGACGACGAGGGCTTCGCCGGCCAGCTCCGCGAATGGCTGAAGACCCTGCGCAAGAAGAACGCCAGCGTCGTCTTCGCCACGCAGTCGCTCTCCGACATCGACGGCTCGGCGATCGCCCCAGCCATCATCGAAAGCTGCCAGACCCGCATCCTGCTCCCGAACGAACGCGCGATCGAGCCACAGATCACCGCCATCTATCGCCGCTTCGGCCTCAACGATCGCCAGATCGAGATCCTCGCGCGCGCGATGCCCAAGCGCGACTATTACTGCCAGTCCCGCCGCGGCAACCGGCTCTTCGAGCTGGGTCTGTCGGACGTAGCGCTGGCGCTCTGCGCCGCCTCGTCGAAGCAGCACCAGGCGCTGATCGCCGCGGTTCACGCCCGCAGCGGCACGGATGGTTTCCTTGCCGAATGGCTTGGCGAGAACCGGCTCGGCTGGGCCGCCGACCTCATCGCCGACCTCACCAACATCACCCCCCAAACCGATCCGGAGGCACGCCCATGACCCGTTCCGTTCGTTCCCGCTCACGCGCGCTGCGCATCGGCGCCGCGCTCCTTGCCGCGCCGCTCGCGCTGTCGCCAATCTTCGCCCCGCCGGCCGCCGCACAGTGGATCGTCTATGATCCGACCAACTATGCGCAGAACGTCCTGACGGCGGCGCGCACGCTCCAGCAGGTCAATCAGCAGATCACCCAGCTTCAGAATGAAGCGACCATGCTGATCAATCAGGCTCGCAATCTCGCGAGCCTGCCGTACTCATCGATTCAGCAGCTTCAGCAGTCGGTGCAGCGCACCCAGCAACTTCTCGCGGAGGCGCAGGGCATCGCCCTCAACGTCCAGCAGATCGACCGTGCGTTTCAGACCACCTATGGCAACGCGTCGATGTCGGCGTCCGATCAGGCGCTCGTCGCGGGAGCGCGCGAGCGCTGGCAGAACACAGTCGGAGGCTTGCAGGACGCCATGCGCGTGCAGGCCGGCGTCGTCGGCAACATCGACACCAATCGCGGTGAGATGACGGCGCTCGTCGGCCAAAGCCAGGGCGCGACCGGCGCGCTTCAGGCGACGCAGGCGGGCAATCAGCTTCTCGCCCTGCAAGCACAACAGCTCGCTGACCTCACCGCCGTCGTTGCCGCCAATGGCCGCGCACAGAGCCTCTCCGAGGCCGAGCGGGCGGCAGCGGCCGAACAGGGCCGCGAACAGCGCCGCCGCTTCCTGACGCCGGGCACGGGCTACCAGCCCGGCAACGCCCGCATGTTCCCGAACGGCAACTGAGGACATGGTCATGGACGGCAAGATGCTCGCGCGGCTTGGCGCCGTCGTGTTCGTCGCGGTCGCGGTCACCGCGACCGCGATCGAGATGACCCGCAAGGAGGAAGCGCCGGCGGCCTGGCCATCCGGCCGCTCTACCCAGGCTCAGGCCGATCCCCTGCGTGACGAATTGATCCGCTGCCAGTCCCTTGGCGAAGCGGGGCCGCGCGATCCGGGGTGCCTCCGAGCCTGGGCAGAGAACCGTCATCGCTTTCTCGCGCCCGGCGCTCGTCCGATGGAGCGTCTCCCCGAACCGCCTCCGCCGAATGCGATTCCGCGCGAGATCCCCGACAATCCGATCCGCCGTGAAAGCGCGCCCCAGCCCGACGAGGCACGGTAGTATCATGGGCGGCACCGGCGTCATCGACCACTTCCTCGAGGTCTTCACCCGCTACATAGACAGCGGCTTCGGCCTGCTTAGCGGCGAAGTCGCGTTCATCGCCACAACGCTGATCGTCATTGACGTGACGCTAGCGGCGCTGTTCTGGAGCTGGGGCGCCGACGACGACATCATCGCACGGTTGGTGAAAAAGACGCTGTTCGTCGGGGTCTTCGCCTACATCATCGGCAACTGGAACAATCTCGCTCGGATCATCTTCGAGAGCTTCGCAGGCCTTGGCCTGAAGGCCAGCGGCACGGGCTTCACGACAGCCGACCTTCTGCGCCCCGGCAAGGTCGCTCAGACCGGGCTCGACGCCGGACGGCCGCTGCTCGATTCGATCTCCAGCCTGATGGGCTACTGGTCGTTCTTCGAGAACTTCATCCAGATCGCCTGCATGTTCCTGGCGTGGGCTCTGGTGCTGCTCGCCTTCTTCATCCTCGCCATCCAGCTCTTCGTCACACTCATCGAGTTCAAGCTGACGACGCTCGCCGGCTTCGTGTTGATCCCGTTCGGCCTGTTCGGCAAATCCGCCTTCATGGCCGAACGCGTGCTCGGCAACGTCATCTCATCCGGCATCAAGGTCCTGGTCCTCGCCGTCATCATCGGCATTGGCTCTACGCTGTTCTCCGAGTTCACATCCGGCTTCGGCGGCCAGAACCCATCTATTGACGAGGCTATGGCGATCGTGCTCGCCGCTCTGTCGTTGCTTGGCCTCGGCATCTTCGGTCCCGGGATCGCGAGCGGCATCGTCTCCGGCGGTCCTCAACTCAGCGCCGGCGCCGCCGTCGGCACAGGCCTCGCCGCAGGCGGCATGGTGGCGGCAGGCGTCGGCGCGGTCGGCGCAGCCGCGTCCGGCGGCGCGGCACTCGCCGGTGGCGCAGCAGCAGCCGCCCGTGGCGGTGCTGCGCTCGCAGGCGGGGCTTCCACTGCCTACAGCCTTGGCGCTGCCGGGCAGTCCGGCGCGACAGGTGTCGCCTCGGGGCTTGGCGGGGTCGCTCGTGCCGGTGGCAGCGCTGCGGTCTCACCGCTCCGCCGTGCGGCCTCCCGCGCCGCCGAGAGCATGCGCTCCAGCTTCAACGCCGGTGGCAAAGCCGCGTTCGAGGCGACGGGCGGCTCCTCCACCATGGGCTCGATCGGCGGTGATGCCGCCGGTGACGGCGCCGCGTCCTCCGGTGCCGCCAATGCCGGCGGACCGCCCGCCTGGGCGCAGCGGATGCGCCGCTCCCAGCGCATGACCCATGCCGTGCAAGCCACGGCCCATGCCGTCCGCTCCGGCGACGCCCACGGCGGCGGCTCCTCCGTCAACCTGTCCGAAGGCGATCGCTGATGTTCAAACGACCCACCACCCATTACGGCAAAGCGGCCGAACCCGAGACGCCGTATCAGCGCGCGGCGCAGGTCTGGGATGAGCGCATCGGCGCCTCTCGCATCCAGGCCAAAAACTGGCGGCTCATGGCCTTCGGCTCCCTGATCCTCTCCGCCGGTTTCGCTACCGCGCTCGTCGTGCAGTCGGCACGCGGAACGATCGTGCCGTGGGTGGTGCAGGTCGATCGCGTCGGTCAGGCTCAAGCCGTGGCGCCGGCCGAGGCCGACTATCGTCCCACCGATCCGCAGATCGCCTTCCACCTGGCGCGCTTTATCGAGCAGGTCCGCTCGATTCCTGCCGACGCGATCATCGTGCGTCAGAACTGGTTGCGGGCATACGACTTCACGACCGATCGCGGGGCGATGGCGCTCAATGACTATGCCCGCTCGAACGACCCGTTCACGCGGGTCGGCCGCCAGCAGGTCGCCGTCGACGTCTCAAGCGTCATCCGCGCGTCTCCCGACAGTTTCCGCGTCGCCTGGGTCGAACGTCGTTATGAGAACGGCCAGCTCGCCGAAACCACGCGCTGGACGGCGATCCTGACGATCGTCGTGCAGATTCCTCGCAACGCCGACCGGCTCAGGGCCAATCCGCTCGGCATCTACGTCAACGCCATCAACTGGTCACGGGAGCTTGGGCAATGAAGCCGTCTTTCCGTAAAGCCGGAAATCCGGCTTCACACACAATCGTATTCGCAGTTCTGCGGAAAGCCGCATTCCCTGCGGTCCTGCTGGCGACGAGCGCGCTGGCCGGCTGTGCGACCACCAATCCACCGCCGGAAATCTCCTACGACAATGCGGCCCCGGCTGTGCAGACGGTCGATCCGCCAGCGCCCGTCACCGTGGTCGAGCTGCCGCGGCCGCTGCCGCTACCCGGCCAGTTGCAGCCCGTGCCGGAGACGCGACGCGCGCCCGAGCCGACCAACCCGACGGCGCGCGTCAATCAGGCCAATGAGGCGGCCCGCGTCCAGCCGGTGCGCGACGGCTTCATCAACTCCATGCAGGTCTATCCCTGGACGCAAGGGGCGCTCTATCAGGTCTATACTGCTGTCGGGCAGATCACCGACATCGCGCTTCAGCCGGGCGAGCAGCTCGTCGGCGCCGGTCCGGTGGCGGCCGGGGACACGGTCCGCTGGATCATTGGCGACACCGAGAGCGGATCGGGCGCGACGCGCCAAATCCATATCCTCGTGAAGCCGACGCGGGCCGACCTGATGACGAACCTCGTCATCAACACCAACATGCGCACCTATCACATGGAGCTGCGCTCGACCGAGCGGACCTATATGGCATCGGTCTCCTGGCAGTATCCGCAGGACCAGCTCATCGCCCTGCGCCGGCAGAACGCCGAGGCGCAGGCCGCCCAGCCGGTGGCGAGCGGAGTCGATCTCGCCAACGTCAACTTCCGCTACGCGATCGAGGGTGATCGCGCGCCCTGGCGGCCGCTGCGCGCCTTCGATGACGGCCGCCAGGTCTTCATCGAGTTTCCGCGCGGCATCGGTCAGGGCGAGATGCCGCCGCTCTTCGTCGTCGGCCCCGAGGGCAATACCTCCGAGCTGGTGAACTACCGCGTTCGCGGCCACCACATGATCGTCGACCGCCTGTTCGCCGCCGCCGAACTGCGTTTCGGCTCCGGTCGCGAGCAGAAGCGCGTCAGGATCTTCCGCACCGACGGAAGGCCGACCTCATGAGCGAGAACCCGCCCCGGAATGAGGAAGTGCCCGACGATGGGCAGCCCTTGACCGGCGAGCCGGTCGGGCCAGCGCCGATGCGCCTGCGCGCCGAACCGCCCCGCGTCACGCGGTTATCGCGGAAGGTTCTCGCCGGCCTCGGTCTTGTCGCCAGCGTTGGGCTCGGCGGTGCGCTGATCTACGCGCTTCAGACACGCGACGGCGGTCGGCCGAACGACGAACTCTATTCGACCGAGAACCGCTCGACCGCTGACGGACTGGCCGGCCTGCCGCGAGATTACAGTGGCGTGCC
>CAYLSI010000024.1:42963-50364 GCA_964386545.1 uncultured Hyphomicrobium sp. | reverse complement strand
CGCTGGCGTTCGGCATTCCCCCGATGCTGCTCGGCATTCCGGGCGACAACACGTTCTCGAACTATCAGGAGGCGCAGCGTGCGTTCTGGCGCTCCACCGTGCTGCCGCTGGTGACGCGGACGGCGAAGGCGCTGGCGTCGTGGCTCGGGCCGGCCTACGCAACAAGCCTCGATCTCAAGCCCGACCTCGACCAGATCGAGGCGCTGACGGCGGAGCGCGAGGCGCTGTGGGCGCGGATCGAGAAGGTGAGTTTCCTGACGCTGAACGAGAAGCGCGCCGCGGTCGGCTACGCGCCCATCGAGGAGCCGCCCGAGCCTGCGGCGGATGATGGCTCGTCGCTCGTTTTACAGAAACGTCCTGCCGGAGGCGGGCGAAAATACCGTCCCGACCAGGCCCGCGCGCCCCGCGGCGACGCCGACGGCGGCCAGTGGGTGGACGAGGGCGGCGGGAGCGGCAGCCGCCTCGGCACGAGCGTTGCGAGCGGTGTCGGCGCGCCGCCGCGAAATCAGTCAAGGGGAGCGAGAACGCAAGTCGCCAACCGGGCTAAGCTCCTTCAAGAGCTGGCACGGCGCCTTCTCGGGGCGAAACCGAAGGTTCCGGAAAAGCTTCCCGACTTTCTTACGAAGAAGCCTACGCCAGGAAAAATTACTGGGAAGCTCGATGATGTGACTCCAGACGAGCGGCGCTTCTTCGAGGAGATGCGAGACTTGGGCAACGAAGTGGAGATTGTTCCGAGAGGCGCTGGGCGGACACCGGATGTGAAACTGAACGGCAAGCCGCATGAGTTGAAGACCGTAACCAATGTTAAAAGGACAGAGCCTGATAGGTTGTCAGGCACCATATCAAGCAGGATACTAGACGCACGTGGCCAAGCGCCCGACATCATAATCAATGCAAGAGATCAGATTGGAATGACAAAGGGTATCGCTGTACGAGCGATCCACAGGGCGTATAAAGCCGACAGTCGAAGGGGGATAAGCAATATAACAATTCTTACGCCAGAAGGCCCCGTATCAATACCTAGGAAGCCATGAAGATGACCGTTCCCACAAAAAAAGAACTTCTTGAACGTATGACGGAGCAGCTGGCATATCGCAAAGATAGCGATGTCATCCACCTGCTTTGGAAAGGGTATCTTGCAGCCTACGGAGAGCTAGGTTTGCTTGAAACGGATGACTATCACGAGTTGAACGACCATTTAAAAGAAATTGGCGAAGATGAGCGCCGAGAGCTCTTAATTGGATTTCCTGGTCAGTATGAATAGACGAGAAATGCCCCTTCGAGTATGCGCCACTGGACGAGGGCGCGCAGCCTGAGGCGGCAACGGAAGCCGAACGATCCTCCGTTCTGAGGAAATGTCCTGCCGGAGGCGGGCGAAAATACCGCCCCGACCAGGCCCGCGCGCCGGCCGGTACGTCCGACGGCGGCCAGTGGGTGGACGAGGGGGGAGGATCAGGCGGAGGTATCGGCAGTCGCCTCGGAACCAGCGTCGCGAGTGGCGTCGGCGCACCAGCCCCCGAAGGATTTCATTGAGGAGATGTTGAGCCTGGGCAACGATGTCAAAGTCATTCCACGCAGCAAAGATCGCACAGCGGATTTTGAACTGAACGGGATTGTATACGAGCGAAAGAAGTTGTCGCGAGTTGTGAAGACGGATTCCGACGGGATCTCATCTGCGATGTCGAGCACGATTTTGAACGCGCGCGGTCAATCCTCCCGCATAATCATCGACGGGAGGCAGCAACCGGGAATGACACGCGAGATTGCCGAGCGCGGAATTAGGCGAGCATTATACGCCGACAAGAATAATAAGATCGACGAAATTATGGTTCTGACGCCAGAGGGCACAGTTGCCCGCTTTGGGAACAAATAGCCATGGAGATGCCCACCAAGAGCGAAATGCTTGACCGGACGACGAGACATCGCGCCTACCGCGACGATAGCGATATAGTCAATCTTCTTTGGAGAGGCTATCTGACAGCGCTGAACGAATGGGAATTTCTTTCCGACGAAGATTATGAGGAGGTTGTTAGTAAGCTCAGGGACGTCGGAACACAGGAGCTTGAGAAGCCGCTACTTACCGACGAATTCTTCGAAAGTGATGCCTCCCCTTCCGATCTGTTGAAAAAATTCGAGGACATCATAGACAAAAGAGTGAAAGCCCACGAAGGCAGTGAGGCCATCATTCTTTTATGGCAAGGATACCTCGCTGGCCTGCAAGAGTGGGCCGGTTTTCTTGCTCCAAACAAATACCACGATCTTAGAAAAAAGCTTGGAGACATCGGGGATCAAGAGATCCAAGAAATTTTCCTAGGCCTTCCTGGTGAATACGATCCTAACTCTGAATACGACGGGGACTAATCAGGTCGAAAAGCTAGTGAGCTAGTTTCTGGTCGTTTCTTCGGAAGGCGGTCTCGACTGGAAGCCTTTGAGCCTCTCTCCGAAGGACATGGACTTCATCGCGGCGCGCAACGGAGCGGCGCGCGAGATCGCGCTGGCGTTCGGCATTCCGCCGTCGATGCGAAGCATCGCTCCGCAATGACGCTGCTCGGCATCCCCGGGCGACAACACGTTTTCCAACTACCAGGAGGCGCAGCGGGCGTTCTGGCGCTCCACCGTGCTGCCGCTGGTGACGCGCACGGCGAAGGCGCTGGCGTCGTGGCTCGCGCCGGCCTGGAGCACGACGGTCGAGTTGCGCCCCGACCTCGACCAGATCGAGGCACTGACGGCGGAGCGGGAGGCGTCCTGCCGAAGGCGGGCAAGCAAAACCGCGGTGGGTTATGCGTTGCCGAAGGGTATGGAGGTCATCGCCGCGTGTGAAATAGTTAGTGTCATGATCTGCGATTGCGAATGTGGCCCGCCCAAGAGAAAGATCCGAACGTGGCCATCAGTGTGAAGTATTCAGTGAAGGCAAAGGATATCGAAGAGGCCCGCACGTGGATCGAAGAGGCCACGGGACTGAAGGCGGAGGGGCGTGAGAGCGTCTTTTGGGGAGGCAATTATTACGCGTTCTCGGCGGGCGCAGGGGAGGAAGTCAAGCTCTTCAAGAACGTCGATATACACGATGGTGGGCCGATCGTCGGCGCCTCCTTCGATTGGAGAATAGCGCTTTTGTTCAACGGACCTGAAGCCGCGTCCTCGGTGGTTTTGTCGCTCGAGAAGCACGCGGAGCAGTTCGAGAAGATGAGCGAAATGGACTATTGAGCGCGTTGAAAGCGCGCTCCCGCGAGGACGCAGACGATATCGTCATGAATGCGTGACCGACACGACGCGCCGCCCGTCGTGAGGGAGGAATCGCCCCGCCAGGCCCGCGCCCGCGCGGGTTTTTTTATTCTCGCAGCGCAGAGAGCGCTCTCGCCGACACACGACCACAACCAGGAGACCTTGCCTCATGGCCTTTCGCGCATGGGAACGAACGCGCTTTGCGACACCGCCTTCGGAGGCGCGGACACTGTCCGGGACAAGGCCCGAGACGAGGACTGTGCCGGAAGTGAAATTCATATCCCTCGATTTCAAGGAGGCCGATGCCGACGGCAGCTTCGAGGGCTATGCGAGCCTCTTTCACCGCGAGGACCTGGGCCGCGATGTCGTGTTGCCCGGAGCCTTCCGCGAGAGCCTCGCCGCGCGCGGCCCCCGCGGCGTCAAGCTGCTCTTCCAGCACGATGCCAACCAGCCGATCGGCGTGTGGACGACGCTCGAGGAGGACGACCGCGGGCTTTACGCGCAGGGACGCCTGATGCGCGAGGTGGGCCGCGCCCGCGAGGTCATGGCGCTGATGCGCGCCGGCGCCCTCGACGGGCTGTCGATCGGCTTCAAGACCGTGAAGGCACGCCGCGATCGCGTCACGGGCGTGCGCCGGCTCGAGAAGATCGACCTCTGGGAAATCTCGATCGTGACGTTTCCGCTGCTGCCGGATGCGCGGATCGCGGCGACGAAGACACGGCCGTTCGCGGGGGCAGCCCCGACCGAGCGGGAGTTCGAGCGCTGGCTCACGCGGGACGCTGGGCTGACGCGGAGCGAGGCGCGCGCGCTTTTGCGCTCGGGTCTCGCCGGCCTCAAGGCCCTGCGGGACGCGGGCGCGAGGCAATCCGAGGAGGCGCATCTGGCTTCGCGCATGCGGGTCATGGCGCGCGCTCTGATGTCCACCTGATCCGATGACGAGGAAATCCATGACAGACCAAACGAGCTTCGAGACCAAATCCGGCGGCAGCGTCGGCGCGGCCTTCGAAGAGTTCATGCGCGCGTTCGAAACCTATAAGGACACGAACGACGAGCGCCTGGCGGAATTGGAGCGCCGCTCCGCCGCCGACCCGCTGATCGACGACAAGCTCGCCCGCCTCGACCGCACGCTCGACGAGACCAAGCGCGTGGCCGATCGCCTCGCGATCAAGGCGCAGCGCCCGCACCTGGGCGCCGGCGGCGGGCTCGAGACGGCCGCCGTGCGCGAGCATCGCCGCGCCTTCGACGACTACGTCAGGAAGGGCGAGACGGCGAACCTCTCGCGGCTGGAAGCCAAGGCGCTCGCCGTCTCGACCAACAGCGGCGCCGACGGCGGCTATCTGGTGCCGCCCGAGACCGAGCGCGCCGTCATCTCGGCGCTGAAGGCGATCTCGCCGATCCGCTCCATCGCCTCCGTCCGCCAGGTGTCCGGCTCCGTCTTCAAGAAGCCGTTCGCCACCTCGGGCTTCGCCACCGGCTGGGTGGCTGAAACGGCCGCGCGCACCCAGACGAATACGCCGACGCTCGCCGAGCTCTCGTTTCCGACCATGGAGCTCTACGCCATGCCGGCCGCGACGGCGACGCTGCTCGACGACAGCGCCGTCAACATCGACGAGTGGATCGCCGAGGAGGTGCGCGACACCTTCGCCCAGCAGGAAGGTACCGCCTTCGTTTCGGGTGACGGCACCAACAAGCCGAAGGGCTTCCTCGATTACACGAAAGTGGCCGAGGGAAGCTGGAGCTGGGGCAACGTCGGCTTCATCAAGACGGGCGTCGCCGGCGGTTTCCCGGCGAGCGATCCGGCCGACAAGCTGATCGATCTCATCTACACGCTGAAGGCCGGATACCGCGCCAACGGCACGTTCGTCTTCAACCGCGGCACGCAGGCGGCCGTGCGCAAGATGAAGGACGGGGACGGCCAGTATGTCTGGCAGCCGGCCCCGGCAGCGGGCGAGCCCTCGCTGCTCATGGGCTATCCGGTCGTCGAGTGCGAGGATATGCCGACGATCGCGACGGACAGCTTCTCGGTGGCGTTCGGCGATTTCCGCCGCGGCTACCTGATCGTCGATCGCGTCGGCATCCGCGTGCTGCGCGACCCCTATTCGTCGAAGCCCTACGTGCTCTTCTACACGACGAAGCGCGTGGGCGGCGGCGTGCAGGACTTCAACGCCATCAAGCTTCTGAAGTTCGAGGCGTAGGCGACAACGTTCCCTCTCCCCATCGCCCTGCACGCGCGATGGGGAGAGGAGCAGCTCGGGTTCGCTAAGCCGGTTAGCGCCGACTTTCTTGAGGCAATGCGGACAAGTGTCTGGACCCCGACCTCCGTCGGGGTGACGTAAACTTTTGGCAAGTCCCATTCACCAATGAAACGTCATCCCGGCGGAGGCCGGGATCCAGATACGTGCGGATGCGAACGTACGCACGACCAGGCGCGTGAGCGCTTCTTCGGCTGCGCAGCAGCCGGGGAGCAGGCGACCCGGCCGAAGGCCGCCCTCGCGGAGCGCCAGCGCGCCGCAAGGCGCGCGACCAGGCGCGTGAGCGCAACGACGTCCCGGCGGGTCTCCTCCCTCCCGCCGGACTGAGAGCGAAGCCGCCGGCGCCCCTCCGGCGGCTTCGCTCGTTTGAGGGGATCAATCGGACGGAGAGCAACACAATGACCCTCGTGCTGACGAGCGGACCCGCCGTGGAGCCGGTGACGGTGTCCGAGGCGAAAGCGCATTTGCGCGTCGACGGCGCAACGGAGGACGTCTTGATCGGGAGCCTGATCGTGACGTCCCGCCTGCACGTGGAGGCCGCGCTCGGCCTCGCGCTGATCTACCAGGGATGGCGGCTGACGCGTGACGTCTGGCCGGAGGCGGGCTGCTCCGTGCGCTTTCCGCTGCGGCCGATCGCGTCCGTCACATCGGTCACGGTGTACGACGCGGCCGGCACGCCGACCCTCGTTCCGCCGGAAAATTATCTGCTCGACGGCCACGCGTTGAAGCCGCGCCTGATCGCCAACAGGAATGGCTGGCCGCTGCCGGGACGCAAGGCGAACGGCATCGAGATCGAATTCCAGGCCGGCATCGGGGCGACGGCAGACGCCGTGCCCGCGCCGATCCGCCATGCCGTGCTGCTGCTCGTCGCGCATTGGTACGAGCACCGCGATCCGCTGGAGGTCGGCCAGGCGTCGGCCGCGATCCCCGCGGCGGTATCCGGCCTTCTGAAGCCCTATCGCGAGGTGCGGCTGTGACGGTGACGATTGGAGACCTGCGCCATCGGCTCGCGCTGCAGTCGGCGCTCGAAACGCCGGATGGCGGAGGCGGCGTGACGCGCGCCTGGGCGCTCGTCGCCGAGGTATGGGGGGCGGTTCATCCCCTCGGCGGCGATGAGAGCGTCGAGGCCGACGGCCTCAAGGGCCGGGTGAGCCACGAGATCTGGATCCGGTTCCGATCCGGCGTGACGCCCGAGATGCGCTTTGCGCTCGGCGCGCGCGTCTTCGAGATCCGCGCCGTGATGGATGCGGGCGAGCGCCATCGGTTCCTGCGGTGCCTGGCCGAGGAGCGGATCGCATGAAGGTGTCCGTCACGGTGCTCGGCACGGGGATGGCGCGGTCGCAGGCGTGGGTGGAGCGCGTGCGCCAGCGCGCGTTGCGCCGGCTCGAGCAGCGCCAAAGCGAGCAGGAGGCGCGTCGTGCCGCCCGGGAGGCCGCGCGCGAGCTGGATCAACGGCGCGGAGGTGGAGAATGACCAGCGCGGCCTGGGAGCTGCAGAAAGCCATCCACGGCAAGCTCGCGTCCGATGCCGGCGTGCTCGCGGTTTTGGGCGGCGCGCGCATCTACGACGAGGTGCCGCGCGGCGCGGCCTTTCCTTACGTGACGTTCGGCGGCGTGACGAGCCGCGACTGGAGCACGGGAACCGAGACGGGCGCGGAGCACGCGCTGACCTTGCGCGCCTGGTCGAAGGGCGGCGGCGAGCGCGAGGTGCACCTGATGCTGGAGGCGATCCGCGCCGCGCTGCACGAAAGCGCTCTGGCGATCACGGGGCATCGCCTCGTGAGCCTGCGTCACGAGGCGAGCGAAGCGGCGCGCGGGGCGAGCGGCGAAACGTACGCCGGTGCGGCGCGCTTCCGCGCCGTGACGGAGCCAGTGCCGTAAATGCCCCTCTCCCCGTAAGAACGCGTGAGCGGAAAGAAGGCTCGTCG
>CAYLSI010000024.1:0-42863 GCA_964386545.1 uncultured Hyphomicrobium sp. | reverse complement strand
GCTGTGAAGCAGCCGGGGAGCAAGGCGACCCGCGGCGTACCGCGCCCCCGCGGAGTGCCAGCGCGTCGCACGACGCGCGATGAGGCGCGTGAGCGGAAAGAAGGCTCGTCGGCTGTGAAGCAGCCGGGGAGCAAGGCGACCCGCGGCGTACCGCGCCCCCGCGGAGCGCCAGCGCGTCGCACGACGCGCGATGAGGCGCGTGAGCGGAGAAAAAAATGGCAGCCCAGAAAGGCAAGGACCTTCTGTTGAAGGTCGACAGTACGGGATCGGGAAGTTTTGCGACGGTGGCGGGTCTGCGCTCGCGCGCCATCGCCTTCAACGCCGAGACCGTCGACATCACGCATCAGGAAAGCGCAGGCCAGTGGCGCGAGCTGTTGGCGGGCGCAGGCGTGAAGTCGGCGCGCGTCTCGGGCTCCGGCATCTTCAAGGATGCGGCCTCCGATGCGCTGATCCGGAGCTACGTGTTCGACGGCACCATCCGCCGGTGGCAGGTGATCGTTCCGGATTTCGGAACGGTGGATGGGCTGTTCCAGATCGCCTCGTTCGAGCTGACGGGACGGCACGACGGCGAGGTGGCGTTCGAGCTCTCGCTCGAATCCGCCGGCGAGCTGACGTTCGCGGCAGCGTAAGGGAGGGACACAACGATGGCCAACCGCCACCGCGGTGAGATCGACGCCGTCCTCGACGGCACCACCTATCAGCTCTGCCTGACGCTCGGCGCGCTCGCGAACCTCGAAGCCGCCTTTGGCGACGAAGATATGCTGGCGCTCGCGACGCGTTTCGAGAAGGGCCGCATCTCCGCGCGCGACTGCCAGCGCATTATCGGCGCGGGGCTTCGCGGCGCGGGCTACGACATTTCGGACCAGGCCGTCGCGGCCATGCGCGCCGAGAACGGTGCGGCGGGCTACGTCGACATCGTGGCGCGTCTGCTGGCGGCGACATTCTCCGGTCCCGGCAAGGACGAGACCGGGGAGGTGGGTCGGAAAGACGAACCGCGCCCTTTCCCTGGGACGACGTGATGGCGATCGGGTTCGGGCTGCTCGGGCTCGATCCCCGCGCGTTCTGGAGCCTCACGCTCGCCGAGCTCGAAGCCGCCGTCCGCGGGCGTCTCGGCGGGGGCGCTGAGGAGCGGCCGATGTCGCGCCGCGAGCTGAGCGATCTCGAGCACCGCTATCCCGATTTTTGAGGAGACCCGCTCATGGACAGTCAAGGGCCTATCGAAACGTGGACCGTGGCGATCGGCGCGGACACGTCCGCGCTGCAGGCGGAGCTGCGCCAGGCGGCGAGCCTCGGGCGGCAGTTTTCGAGCGCCCTCGTCGGCGCGTTCGAGAGCATCGCCATCAAGGGAAAGAACGTCGGCGACGTGTTGCGCACGCTCGCCCTGAGGCTCTCCGACATCGTGCTCAGGGCGGCGTTGAAGCCGCTGGAGCAGGGGTTCGGCCAGTTCGTCACCGGCCTCATGTCCGGCGGGCTGGGGTTCGCGAAGGGCGGCGCGCTGCAGAACGGCATGCCCGTTCCGTTCGCGTCGGGCGGCGTGATCCAGAGCCCGATCGCGTTTCCGCTCGCGGGCGGGCGCTTCGGCATCGCGGGCGAGCGCGGAGCCGAGGCGATCATGCCGCTTTCGCGCGGTCCCGATGGACGGCTCGGCATCGCGGCACGCGGCGGAGGCGGCGTCTCGGTGACGGTGAACATTCAGACGCCCAACGCCGAAAGCTTTCTGAAATCCGAGACGCAAGTGGCCGCCATGCTGGCGCGCGCCGTCTCGCGCGGCCAGCGCAATATGTGAGCGCCGGATCAGCGTACCCTGTCCTGGAGTGCCCATGTCTTTTCACGAAGTCCGTTTCCCCACCGCCATCTCGCGCGGCGCGCAGGGCGGGCCCGAGCGGCGCACGGATGTCGTGGTTCTCGGCTCCGGCTTCGAGGAGCGCAACAGCCGCTGGGCCGCGTCACGGCGGAGCTACAACGCGGGCTATGGCGTGCAGTCGCTCGATGCACTCTATGAGGTCATCGCCTTTTTCGAGGAGCGCCGCGGACGCTTCCATGGGTTCCGCTGGCGCGATCACGCCGATTGGAAATCCGGCGCGCCCGGCGCGCTGACGACGCCGCTCGACCAGGCGATCGGAACCGGCACCGGCGCGGCGCTGACGTTTCAGCTCAAGAAGACCTACGGCGCCGTCCATGCGCCTTATGTCCGCGAGATCAGGAAGCCGGTGGCCGGCACGGTGAAGATCGCGGTCGCGGGGGTGACGCGGACGGCTGGCACGCACTTCAACGTCGACGCGACGACCGGCCTCGTGACGTTCACGCCCGGCAACGCGCCGGCCGCGAGCGCGCTCGTGACGGCAGGCTTCGAGTTCGACGTGCCGGTGCGCTTCGATACCGACAAGCTCGAGGTCGACATCTCCGGGTTCCGCAGCGGCGCGATCCCGAGCATTCCCGTGGTGGAGATCCGCCTATGAAGACGCTTCCGAGCGGGCTTGCCGCGCATGTCGCGTCGGGCGCGACGACGCTCTGCTGGTGCTGGCGCCTGATCCGGCGCGACGGAGCCGTGCAGGGCTTCACCGATCACGATCGCGACATTACGTTCGACAGCACGACGTTCGAGGCCGCGAGCGGCATGACGGCGAGCGAGATGCGCGAGACGGTTGGCCTCAGCGTCGACAACATGGAGGTCACGAGCGCGGTGACGTCGGAGCGGCTCGCCGAGGAGGATCTCGCCGCCGGCCTCTACGACGATGCGGCCGTCGAGATCTTCCGCGTCAACTGGGCCGCGCCCGCGCAACGCGTTCTGATGCGCAGCGGCAACCTGGGCGAGGTGAAGCGCAGCGGCATCGTGTTCGCGGCCGAGGTGCGCGGCCTCGCGCATCGGCTCGGCGAAACGAAAGGCCGCGTGTTCCAGTATGGATGCGATGCCGATCTCGGCGACGGCCGCTGCGGCGTCGATCTCGACGACCCGGCGTTCCGCGCGACGGGCGCGCTCGCCACCGTCATGAGCCCGCGCCGCTTCAAGGTGAGCGGGCTCGACGGCTTTGCGGCCGCCTGGTTCACGCACGGGCTCCTCACGTTCACCTCGGGTGCGGCGGACGGGCAGCGCATCGAGGTGAAGAACCACAGCAAATCGGCGGGCGGCGTCGTGCTCGAAATCTGGAGCCGCGCGCGCCTGCCGCTGGAGCCCGGCCAGACCTTCGTTGTCACGGCCGGATGCGACAAGCGGATCGCGACCTGCCAGAGCAAGTTTGCCAATGCCGTGAATTTTCGCGGCTTCCCCGACATGCCGGGCAACGACTTTCTGACGGCGGTTCGCCGGCCCGGCACCTGAGAAGACGAGCCCATGATCGAAATTGACAACGCGAGCGCCGAGGCGCGGGCGCGCATCGTTGCGGCCGCACGGAGTTGGATCGGCACGCCGTACCACCATCAGGCGAGCGTGAAAGGCGTGGGCGCCGATTGCCTCGGGCTCATCCGCGGCGTGTGGCGCGACGTCTACGGCGAGGACGCCGAGCATCCGCCCGGCTATTCGCGCGACTGGGGCGAGGCGGCGGGCGAGGAGACGCTCTTGCAGGCCGCCGCGCGCCATCTCGTGGCGACGCACCTCGCGCAGCGTCAACCCGGCGACGTGCTGATCTTCCGCATGCGCTCGGGCGCGATCGCGAAGCACGCCGCGGTGCTGGCGACCCCGCACACGATCGTTCACGCCATGGAGGACCGGCTGGCCGCCGAGATCCCGTTCACGGGCTGGTGGCGCCGCCGCCTCGCCGCCGTCTATGCCTTTCCGGAGACGCAGTCCTAATGGCTACGCTTGCCCTCGCAGCCGTCGGAGCCGCCGCCGGCGGAGCTTTGCTGCCATCCGGCCTCTCGGTGCTCGGCATGACGCTGACCGGCGCCACCATCGGCAGCCAGATCGGCGCGTTCGCCGGCTCCTATATCGACAACGCGCTGTTCGGAGCGTCGGGCCAGAAGCGCTCGGTCGAAGGCCCCCGCCTCAAGGACCTGCACATCACGGCCTCGACCGAGGGCACGCCGATCCCGCGCCTTTACGGACGCGCGCGTCTCGGCGGGCAGGTGATCTGGGCCGACGAGATCCGCGAGACGATCGTGACGACGCGGTCCGGCGGAAGCGGCAAGGGCGCCGCGCCGACGCCGGTCACGGAGACGACGGAATACGTCTATTCCGCGAGCTTCGCGGTGGCGCTGGCCGAGGGCGAGATCAGCGGCATCGGGCGCATCTGGGCCGACGGCGAGGAGCTGGACCTCTCGCAGGTCACGTGGCGCCTCTATCGCGGGACGGAGACGCAGCTCCCCGACAGCGCGATTGTCGCGATCGAGGGCGCGGGCCGCGCGCCGGCCTATCGCGGCGTGGCCTACATCGTCTTCGAGAGCCTGGCGCTGGCGCCGTTCGGCAACCGCATTCCGCAGCTCTCGTTCGAGGTGCATCGCACGGTCGAGCCCTTCGGCGACGAGATCAAAGGGATCGTGATGATCCCCGGCTCGGGCGAGTTCGCCTACGCGACAACGAAAGTCTCGAAATCGCTCGGGCGCGGTGTGTCGGAGCCCGAGAACGTCCACACCCAGCAGGGCGGCGCCGATTGGACCGTTGCGCTCGACCAGATGCAGGCGACGCTGCCGAACGCGAAATCGGTCTCCCTCGTGGTGAGCTGGTTCGGCACGGACCTGCGCGCCGGCCACTGCCTGCTGAAGCCGGGCGTCGAGACGGCCACGAAGACGACGACGCCGATGACATGGAGCGTCGCGGGCGTGAGCCGCGCGGCCGCCTACGTCATGAGCCAGAAGGACGGTCGCCCGGCTTATGGCGGTACGCCGTCCGATGCGTCCGTCGTGGAAGCCATCGCCGATCTCAAGGCGCGCGGCATGAGCGTCGTGCTGACGCCGTTCATCCTGATGGACGTGCCCGACGGCAACACGTTGCCGGATCCCTATAGCGCGGCGGGCGTGCAGCCGTCCTATCCCTGGCGCGGGCGCATCACGTGCCATCCGGCCCCGGGCCGCCCCGGCAGCCCCGACAAGACGGCAACCGCCGCGAGCCAGATCGCGGCCTTCGTCGGCACGGCCGCCGTCGGCGATTTCGCGATCGCGGGGACGACGGTGACCTATTCCGGACCGAACGAATGGTCGTTCCGGCGCATGGTGCTGCACAACGCCTATCTCGCGAAGGCAGCCGGCGGCGTCGACGCGTTCCTGATCGGCACCGAGCTGCGCGGCCTGACGTGGGTGCGAAGCGCGGCGGCCACCTATCCGTTCGTCGCCGCGCTGCAGGCGCTGGCCGCCGACGTCAAGAGCGTTCTGGGACCGGGCACGAAGGTCGTTTACGCGGCGGACTGGTCGGAGTATTTCGGACACCAGCCCTCGGACGGCTCGGGCGACGTCTATTTCCACCTGGACCCGCTGTGGGCCTCGTCCGCGATCGACGCCATCGGCATCGATCTCTATTGGCCGCTCGCCGACTGGCGCGAGGGCGGCGCACACCTGGACAAGCAGGCCGGGGCGGCCTCGGTCTACGATGTGTCGTACCTGCGCGGCAACGTGGCCGGCGGCGAAGGCTTCGACTGGTATTATGCGGGCTCCTCCGACCGCGAGCTGCAGGTGCGCACGCCGATCACGGATGGGCACGGAACGCCGTGGATCTATCGCTACAAGGACATCAAGTCCTGGTGGCTCAGCCCGCACTACAATCGGCCGGGCGGCGTGCCGAGCGGATCGCCCACGGCATGGGTGCCGCAATCGAAGCCGTTCTGGTTCATGGAGATCGGCTGCCCCGCGCTCGACAACGGCGCCAACCAGCCGAACGTGTTCGTGGATCCGAAGAGCGCGGAGTCGGCCTATCCCTATTTCTCGCGCGGCGTGCGCGACGACCTGATGCAGCGCCGCTACCTGAAGGCGCTGATCGAGGCGTTCGATCCGGCGAGCGCAAATTACGTCGCGGGGCTGAACCCCGTCTCGGCCCTCTACGGCGCGCGCATGGTCGATCTCGCGCGCATCCACGTCTATTGCTGGGATGCACGGCCCTATCCGGCTTTTCCGCACAACACGGACGTCTGGTCCGACGGCGAGAACTGGCGCTTCGGCCATTGGCTGAACGGCCGCTTTTCGGTCGCCCCGCTCGCCGAGCTGGTCGACCAGCTCATGATCGACTACGCCGTCGCGGGGCCCGATGCGCGCGCGTTGCGCGGCGTCGTGCCGGGCTACGTCATCGACCGGCTGATGTCGCCGCGCGATGCGCTGCAGCCGCTGGAGCTCGCCTACTTCTTCGACAGCATCGAGACCGAGGGGCGCCTGACATTCCGCCACCGCGGCGCGGCGGCGCCCGTCTTGAGCCTGTCTGAGGACGACCTCGTCGAGGAGCGCGCGGGCGATGCGCTGGTGACGCTGACGCGGGCGCAGGAAACGGACCTGCCGGCGAGCGCCAAGATCAGCCACATCGCGGCGAGCGGCGATTACCGCCAGGCGGTCGTGGAGGCGCGCCGCCTCACGGGCGCGAGCGGACGCGTCGCCAGGGCCGAGCTGCCGATGGTGCTGGAGCACGAGAGCGCCTCGCAGATCGCCGACTCGTGGCTGTTCGAGAGCTGGGCGGCGCGTGAGCGCGCGGCGCTGAAGCTGCCGCCGAGCGCGCTCGCCATCGAGCCGGGCGATGTGCTGACCGTGACCAGGGACGGCAGCGACGTCCTCGTGCGCGTGACGGAGATCGGCGAGCGCGGCGTGCGCGAGATCGAAGGGCTGAGCATCGACCCCGAGGTCTATACAGGCGCGCCGTCGCGGCCGCGCGAGACGCCGGAGATGACGCCCGTCCAGCCCGGCCCTGCCTATCTCGAATTCATGGACCTGCCGCTGCTGCGCGGCGACGAAGCGCCCGACGCCGGCTACGTCGCCGCGTTCCAGATCCCGTGGCCCGGCGCCATCACGGTGTTCGCATCGCCCGAGGAGGCGGGCTATGCGCTGCGGACCCGCGCGCTCGCGCCGGCCGTGATCGGCAGGACGCTGGATCCGCTGCCCGCCGGTCCGCTCGGTGTCATCGATCGGAGAAGCCGCATCCGCGTGACGCTGGGCAGCGGCACACTCGCCTCGACGACGCGCGTGCAGATGCTGGCCGGACGCAACGCGGCGGCTATCAGGAACGAGGCCGGCGGCTGGGAGGTCATCCAGTTCGAAACGGCGACGCTCGTCGCGGAAGCCACGTACGAGCTTGCGAACCTGCTGCGCGGGCAGGCGGGAACGGAGCGCGAGATGCGCGCGTCGCTGCCGGCGGACGCGACGTTCGTGCTGCTCGGCGGCGAGGTGACGCCCGTGCCGCTCGCGGCGGGCGAGATCGGAACGCCGCTGTTCTGGCGGTACGGACCTGCCAATCGCGACATCGCCGATGCGTCCTACCAGACCCAGACGCATGCTTTCACCGGCTGCGGCCTGCGGCCGTTGTCGCCGGTGCACGTGCGGGCCGCGCGTGCGGCGGGCGACGTGACGCTGTCGTGGATCCGGCGCACGCGCATCGGCGGCGACAGTTGGACGGCCGAGGTGCCGCTGGCCGAGGACAGCGAGCGCTACGAGGTCGACATCCTCTCCGGCGCGACGGTGGTGCGCACGCTCACGGCGTCGGCTCCCTCGTGCCTCTACACGGCCGCGCAGCAGACGACGGACTTCGGAGCGCCGCAGAGCGCGCTCTCCGTCGCGGTCTATCAGATGAGCCAGACGTACGGACGCGGCACGGCCAAGTCCGCGGTCGTCTAAAGAAATCGCCACGAGAGAGACAATGGAAAGCGAACGCTGGCTGTCGCAGGCCTGGCGCGAGTTCGGCGAGGCCGAGCGGCCGGGGACGCGGGCGAACGCGCGCATCGTCGCGATGTTTCGCGATGCAGGCCACGCGAAAATCGTGAGCGACGAGGTCGCCTGGTGCGCGGCGTTCTGCGGGGCGTGCCTGGAGCGGGCGGGCATCCGCTCGACGCGATCGTTGATGGCGCGCTCGTATCTCGCGTGGGGTGCGCCGTTGGCGGACGCGCGCATGGGCGCCGTGGCGGTGTTCTCGCGCGGATCGGACCCGGCGCTGGGCCATGTCGGGTTCTGGCTCGGCGAAACGGAGGACAGCGTCGTCCTGCTCGGCGGTAACCAGGGCAACGCCGTCTCGGTCGCACGCTATCCGAAGGCGCGCCTGATCGGGCTGCGCTGGCCCTCCGATGCGACGCGCGCAAGCGACGCGGCGAGCGGACACGGGGAAGCGGCGGCGAGTACGCCCGCGCCCGCAGGACAGGCCAAGGACGATGGCTTCGCGCAGGCGTTGGAGCATGTCCTCGAAATGGAGGGCGGATTTACGGATGATCCGCACGACCCCGGGGGGCCGACCAACCTCGGCATCACGCTCGCTGTGTTCGCCGCGTGGAAGAAAGCCGACCTCGGCGCGAGCACGCGGGCGCGCCTGGTCCGCGCGCTGAAATCGATCGACCGCGAGACCGTCACCGCCATCTATCGCGCGCGCTATTGGGACGCGGCGCATTGCCCGGAACTCTCCGAGCCGCTCGCCTTCATGCACTTCGACGCTGCCGTGAACCATGGCGTCGTGACGGCCATCCGCTGCCTGCAGGAGGCCGTGGGGACGGATGTCGACGGCGAGATCGGACCTGCAACACGGGGCGCCGTCGCGCGCATGCCTGTGACGGCCGCGCTCGACGCGTATGCGGCGATCCGCGAGCGGCGCTACCGCGCGCTTCCCCACTTCTGGCGCTTCGGGCGCGGCTGGCTGCGGCGCGTGGCGACCACGCGCACCCGCGCCATGGCCCTCGTCGCGCGCAACGAACCCTCGTTCCCCAACCCTGAAGGAGATCATGACATGACGAGCAACCTCAATCCGGCCGGCGAGGAAAAGTGGTGGGGCCACTCGCTCACCATCTGGGGCACCATCGTGACGGTGCTGTCGGCCGTGCTTCCGGCTCTGGCCCCGGTGACGGGCGTCGACGTCACGGGCGATATGATCCAGAACGTCGGGCGCGACGCCGTCGAGGCGGTTCAGGCCGTGGGCGCGCTGATCGGCACGCTCATGACCGTCTACGGCCGCATGCGCGCCAGCGGCCCCATCCAGAAATCGCTGCTGAAACACAAAGGTTAAGGCGCGGATCGGAAGCGCGCCGGGTCTCTAGGCTCGGCCTCCATCCCTCTCTATACTCGGCGGCGCGAAAGATCCGAAACTGCCGAGAGGGGAGCCCGGTGCGTATCCTCGTCGTTGAAGACGACAAAGACCTGAACCGACAACTGAGCACCGCGCTGTCCGGCGCGGGCTACGCCGTCGATGCGGCGTTCGACGGCGAGGAGGGCTACTTCCTCGGCGATACCGAGCCCTACGACGTCGTGATCCTCGATCTCGGCCTGCCCAAGATGGACGGGCTCTCGATCCTGGAGCAATGGCGCCGCGCCAGCCGCAACATGCCGGTCATCATCCTGACGGCCCGCGACCGCTGGAGCGACAAGGTTTCCGGCATGGACGCCGGCGCCGACGACTACCTCGCCAAGCCGTTCCACATGGAGGAGCTGCTGGCGCGCGTGCGCGCCCAGGTGCGCCGCGCCTCCGGCCACGCCAAGAGCGAGATCGAGTGCGGGCCGATCCGCCTCGATACGAAGACCTCGCGCGTGACCTGCGACGGCCAGCAGATCAAGCTGACCTCGCACGAGTACCGGCTGCTTTCTTATCTGATGCACCACGGCGGGCGCGTCGTGTCGCGCACCGAGCTGGTCGAGCACCTCTACGATCAGGACTTCGACCGCGACAGCAACACCATCGAGGTGTTCATCGGCCGCCTGCGCAAGAAGCTTCCCGACGACGCGATCGAGACCGTGCGCGGTCTCGGCTACCGCATGAGCCGCGGTGCCGATGAAACTTAAGTCGCTCGCCTTCCGCTTGCTCGCGACATCGGCGGCGTGGGTGCTGCTGGTGCTGCCGATCGCGGGCCTGATCATCTATCAGCTCTACCGCGACGACCTGCAGGCGTCGTTCGACGCGCGCCTCGAAAAGCTCGTCAACTCCATCGCCATCGACAGCATGGGGGCCGCGAACGGCCAGCCCATCGCGCCCAAGAACCGCTACGAGCCGCTGTTCGAGGATCCCCGCTCGGGCTGGTACTGGCAGATCAAGCCGCTGGAGGCGGAGAGCGGCCCGACGCTGCGCTCCGTCTCGCTCGGCGAGTTTCCGATCGACTTGCCGATCGAGAAGAGCATCAAGCCGGACGACGACGGCGCCCGCTGGATGAACGCCGTGGGGCCGGACCGCGAGGGCATTCGCATGGTCGAGGTCATCGACGGACCCGATCCGCTCGGCAAAGGCCCGCGCTACTCGGTGATCGTCGCCGGCCCCATCGACTGGCTGGACAGCCGCCTCGCCAACTTCATGACGCGCCTGTCGATCGCGTTGTTCCTGACCGGCGTCGGCCTCGTGACGGTCACGCTGTTCCAGGTGCGCTTCGGCCTCTTGCCGCTGCGCCGGATCGAGCAGGGCCTGGCCGAGGTGCGCTCGGGTCGCGCCGAGAAGCTCGAAGGCGAGCTGCCGGCCGAGATCGAGCCGCTCCAGCAGGAGCTCAACGCGCTGATCGAGAGCAACCAGGAGATCATCGAGCGCGCCCGCACGCAGGTCGGCAACCTCGCGCATGCGCTGAAGACGCCGCTCGCCGTCATCACCAACGAGGCGCGCGAGGACAAGAGCCCGCTCGGCACGAAGGTGGCGGAGCAGGCGGCGATCATGCGCGATCAGGTGACGCACTATCTCGACCGCGCCCGCGTCGCCGCGCGCGTCAACGTGATCGGCCGCGCCACGCCCGTGCGCGAGGTGCTGGAGCCGCTGTCGCGCGCCCTCGAGCGCATCCACCGCGACCGCAAGATCTCCGTGGCGATCGATTGCCCGCCCGAGCTCCGTTTCGCCGGCGAGCGGCAGGATCTCGAGGAGATCCTGGGCAACGTGTCCGACAACGCGTGCAAGTGGGCCGGATCGCGCGTCAGCATCAAAGTGACGCCCGGCCCCGCAAAAACCGGCCGCCCGCGGATCTCCCTCCTGATCGACGACGACGGCCCGGGGCTCTCGGCCGAGCAGCGCGCGCGCATCGGCAAGCGCGGCGTGCGCCTAGATGAAACCAAGCCGGGATCAGGACTTGGGCTGTCGATCGTGACCGACCTCGTCCACTCCTACCGCGGCAGCCTGGAGCTCAGCCCCTCGCCGCTGGGCGGACTTCGCGTTGAGATTGCGCTTCCGTCGGCGTGAGCGAAGCCGATGATTTCCGGTGATAAGTGCCGAATTTTCGCCGGATTCCCCATGGAAACGGAAGGATGGATGTGCTTCAAGTCGAGTCAGAAACTGGGTGCTGTTGGGGCAGGGTAGGGTCGCCCGACGTGGAACCCTTGAGACATTCTGAGACAGAAGTCTGAGACAGAAGTCTCGAAAAACACGGGGATGTTCATGCGCTCGATTTGCGCCACCACTCTTTTGATCGCATCGCTGGGCCTCGCGGCCTGCAGCGGCGAAGGGCCGAACAAGGCCGATACGGGCATGGTCGTGGGCGCAGTCGCGGGCGGCATCCTCGGAAACCAGGTCGGCAAAGGCACCGGCAATATCGCGGCAACCGCGGTCGGTGCGGTCGTCGGCGGTATCGTCGGCAGCGAGATCGGCCGTTCGATGGACGCGCAGGACCGCCGTCTCGCTCAGGAGGCCGAGTTCGAGGCGCTCGAGCGCGGCCAGTCGGGCGTTTCCCGTCAGTGGCGCAATCCCGACAACGGCCGCTACGGCGAGGTCGTGCCCAGCCGCCCCTATAAGCGGGGTGCCGTCGATTGCCGCGATTACACGCACAAGATCTTCGTCGACGGGCGTCCCCAGTCCATGCGCGGCACCGCATGCCGCAATCCGGACGGGACCTGGAGCAACGTCGGCTGACATCCCCATGTAGAGCGCCGTCGGCAGTTGACGCTGCGGCGCAGCATCGGGCCCGCATAGGCGGCGTTTCGCTGAGCCGAGACGCCGCACGCCGGCGCAATCTCACGCGCGCCCCTTGTCAGCCTCCTGCCTCACCCCTATTGAACCGGGTTCGTAGGCTAGAAGGCTTCTAATGCTTCTTTGGATCGGGTTTGCATGTCTGACGGCGGCGGTCGTGGCTCTGCTGCTGCGGCCGCTTCGGGCGTCCGCGCCGGAGCAGGACGCGGTTGCGGCCGTCGACGCCGACCTCGCGGTCTACCGCGACCAGCTTCGCGAGCTCGAGGCCGAGCGCGAGCGGGGGCTCGGCGTCGAGGGTGACATCGAAAGCGCGCGGGCCGAGATCGCGCGCCGCCTGCTGAAGCGCGCACGCACCGCGCCGGCCGGCGACAGGGCGGGCAGCGCTCTCACACGCGCGCGCATGATCTACGCGGGCCTCGCGGCGGCGCTTCCCGTGCTCGCGGTCGCGGTCTACGTCTTCACCGGCTCGCCCGGCCTTCCCGCACAGCCCTATGGCGAGCGCATCGCGCAGCGCCCGAACGCCGACCCGGCGACGGCCACGGGAATCGTCGAGCTGATCGAGCGCGTCGAAGCGCGCCTGCGCGAGAAGCCCGACGACGGCAAGGGCTGGGACGCCATCGCGCCGGTC
Organism: uncultured Hyphomicrobium sp.; assembly: GCA_964386545.1. Classification (GTDB taxonomy): domain Bacteria; phylum Pseudomonadota; class Alphaproteobacteria; order Rhizobiales; family Hyphomicrobiaceae; genus Hyphomicrobium_C. Next base: position 30,270 of record CAYLSI010000024.1, on the reverse strand, counting down.
TATCTCAGGATCGGCCGCTTTGCCGATGCCGCGCACGCCTTCGCCGAGGCCAATCGGCTCGAAGGCGAGTCCGTGCGCCGTCTCCTCGGCTTTGCGGAAGCGACGATGATGGCCGAGAACGGCATCGTCACCGAGCCGGCGCGCAGGGCCGCGTTGCGCATTATGGAGCTGGAGCCGAAGCGGATCGACGTCGGCATCTGGCTGGCGCTCGCCAAGGAGCAGGACGGCGACCTCGCCGGAGCGCTCGCGGCGTATCGCGAGATTCTGGCGAAGGCTCCGGCCGAAGCGCCCTGGCGGCAAGCCGTGACGGATCGCATCGTCGTCGTCGAGCGCAAGATGACGGGCGCAACAGCGGCGACGCCGCCGGCCAAGGCGCCCGAAGGCCAAGAGGCGCCCGAGAGCAACGCTCCCCCAAAAGGCAACGAAGGCCCTCCAACGCCGTCCGCAGCAGCGCCCGCAGCCCCAGTGGGCCCGCCCGCCGCCTCCGGCGCGCCCGACGTCGCGGCCATGTCTCCGGCCGAGCGCGAAGCCTTCATCACGAGCATGGTGGATCGCCTTGCGCAGCGGCTGGCGCAGGATGGTAAGGATCTCGACGGATGGCTGCGGCTCGCGCGCGCCTATACAGTGCTGGGACGCGAGAGCGATGCGCGCGGCGCGCTTGCGAGTGCGCGCACCAATTTCGCGAGCGAGACGGCCTCGCTCGCCGAGATCGACAAGGCCGAGCAAAATCTCGGCCTCAAATCGAAGGAATGAGATCCCAGGGATGACGAGGAAGCAGCGGCGCGGCGTGTTGATCGGTCTCGGGGTGGGCGTGCTGTCGCTCGCGGCCATCCTGATGATGTTCGCGTTCCGCCAGTCGGTCGTGTTCTTCCATACGCCGAGCGACGTCGCCGAGCACAAGATCGCGCCGGGCGTGCGCTTCCGTCTCGGCGGCCTGGTGAAGGACGGCTCCGTGGTGCGCGGCGAGGGCACGAGGGTCGGCTTCGCGGTGACCGACACGCTGCAATCCGTGCCGGTCAGCTATGAAGGCATCCTGCCCGATCTCTTCCGCGAGGGGCAGGGCGTGGTGACCGAGGGCGTGCTGGGGCCGGACGGACATTTCACGGCCGACACGGTGCTCGCCAAGCACGACGAGACGTACATGCCGCCCGAGGTCGCGAAGGCGCTGCAGGAGAAGGGCGTGAAGCTCGGCGACGGCGCAACGCACCCCGCAACGCATCCCAAGGACGCCACGCAGTAGGATCGAGAACGGGCCGCGCGCGGCCAAGCGAGGACGACGTGATCATCGAGTTCGGACATTTCGCCTTGATCCTCGCGCTGCTGGTCGCGATCGCGCAGATGATCGTTCCCTTCTGGGGCGCCCGCACCCGCGACATCCGCCTGATGGCGTTCGGCGAGCCCGCCGCGGTCGCGCAGGTGGGCCTGATCCTGATCGCGTTCCTGGCGCTGACCCATGCCTACGTGACGTCGGACTTCTCGGTCGCCAACGTGGCCGAGAACTCGCATTCGACGAAGCCGCTCATCTACCGGCTCTCGGGCGTGTGGGGGAACCACGAAGGCTCGATGCTGCTGTGGGTGCTGATCCTCGCCGTGTTCGGCGCGGCCGTGGCGCTCTTCGGGCGCAACCTGCCGGCGACGCTCAAGGCCAACGTGCTCGCCGTGCAGAGCTCGATCGCCGTGGCGTTCCTGCTGTTCATCCTGCTGACGTCCAATCCGTTCGACCGCCTGAACCCGGCGCCCCTCGACGGCCGCGGCCTGAACCCGATCCTGCAGGACCCCGCGCTCGCGTTCCATCCGCCGTTCCTCTACATGGGCTACGTCGGCTTCTCGCTGGCGTTCTCGTTCGCGATCGCAGCCCTCATCGAAGGGCGCACCGATGCCGCTTGGGCGCGCTGGGTGCGCCCCTGGACGTTGCTCGCCTGGATGTGCCTGACCATCGGCATCGCCATGGGCTCGTGGTGGGCCTACTACGAGCTCGGCTGGGGCGGCTGGTGGTTCTGGGACCCGGTCGAGAACGCGTCGTTCATGCCGTGGCTCGCCGGAACGGCGCTCTTGCATTCCGCGCTCGTGATGGAAAAGCGCGAGGCGCTGAAGATCTGGACCATCCTGCTCGCGATCCTGACTTTCTCGCTGTCGCTGATGGGCACGTTCCTCGTACGCTCCGGCGTGCTCTCGTCCGTGCATGCCTTCGCGGTCGACCCCGAGCGCGGCGTCTTCGTGCTCGCGATCATGATGATCTTCACCGGCGGCGGTCTCGCGCTCTACGCCTGGCGCGCGCAGAGCCTCGCCCAGGGCGGCGTCTTCTCGCCGATCTCGCGCGAGGGCAGCCTCGTGCTCAACAACGTGCTGCTGACGGTCGGCTGCGTCACGGTGCTCGTCGGAACGCTCTACCCGCTCGCGCTCGAGTCGCTGACGGGGGCGAAGATCTCCGTCGGCGCGCCTTATTTCAACATGACGTTCGTGCCGCTGATGATCCCGCTCCTGCTGGCGCTGCCGCTGGGCCCGCTGATGGCCTGGAAGCGCGCCGACCTGGCGGCGGCGATGGAGCGGCTGGTGGCGGCGGGGCTCCTCGCCATCGTCGTGTTCGTGGCCGTGCTCGCGCTCTCGGAGCGGGGACCCTGGCTCGCGCCGTTCGGCTTCGCGATCGGCGTCTGGGTCATGGCCGGCGCGCTCTCGGAGACCGCCTTCCGCATCAAGCTCGGCAACGCGCCGCTCGCGGAATCGGTCCGCCGGTTCGTCAACCTGCCGCGCTCGGCCATCGGCACGATGCTCGCCCACTTCGGCGTCGGCCTCATGGTGTGCGGCATCGTCGGCACGACGGCCTACAAGAGCGAGGAGATCCTGTTGATGCGGCCGGGCGAGACCCACGACATCGCCGGCTATACGCTGACGTTCCGCGGCGCCTCGCCCACGAACGGCCCGAACTACACCGAGACGATCGGCCAGTTCGACGTGACCAGCAACGGAGCCGCCGTGACCCGGCTGATGCCGTCCAAGCGTCTCTACGATGCACCGCCCCAGCCGACCTCGGAGGCGGGCATCTATGCGGCATGGACCGGCGACCTCTATGCCGTGCTCGGCGACCAGCAGCCCGACGGCGGCTTTGCCGTGCGCCTCTACTTCCACCCGCTCGTGCGCTGCATCTGGATCGGAACGCTCATCATGTTCCTGGGCGGGGCGATCTCGCTCTCGGATCGCAGGCTGCGGGTCGGTGCGCCGCGCCGGGCGCCGCGTGCGCCTGCGGCCGTGCCGGCGGAGTGAGGGGGAATGACGCTGAACCTTCTTCGCTTGGCCTGTCTTGCCCTCGCGATGGCCGCGGCGACGACCGCAAGCCTTCCGCAAAGGGCATTCGCCGTGACGCCGCAGGAGATCCTGCCGGACAAGGCGCTCGAGAAACGCGCGCGCGACATCTCGGCGGAGTTGCGTTGCCTCGTCTGCCAGAACCAGTCGATCGACGACTCGGATGCGCCGCTCGCCCATGACCTGCGCGTGCTCGTGCGCGAGCGCCTCAAGGCCGGCGACAGCGATGCGCAGGTGCTCGACTTCGTCGTCGCCCGCTACGGCGAGTTCGTGCTGCTGAGGCCGCCGTTCTCGATGGCGACGCTGCTGCTGTGGCTGATGCCGCTGATCGCGCTGGCGGGCGCCGCGGCGATCCTGTGGTCGAGCTTCCGCCCCGGCGCCCCTGAGCAAGCGACGGCCGACGCTCCCGCCCGCGGCCTCACGGCCGACGAGCAGGCCGCGCTCGATGCGTTGATGAAGGGAAGGGACGACGGCCAGGCCTGAGCGCGCCGCACCGCCCGATCAGCGCGAGAGCCGCGCCTTGCCGTCCGACAGTGTGTGCGAGCCAAGGCTGCCCGTCTCGACGTTCGGCGGGCGAACGATGCGCGGTGGCGTGCCGCGACGCTCCGCATCGAGGGCGGTCAGCCGCCGTAGAAGCTCGGCCGTCGCGAGCCCCGTCTCTTTCCGCCCCTCCGACCGCTCGAACGCGCGGATGGCCGCGTTGAGCCGCAGGCCGTAGACGCCGTCGCGCGGACCCGTGTCGTGGCCGGCCGCGGCGAGCAGGGTCTGCAGCGCGACGATGTCCTTGCGGTTGGCGAGGATGTCCGCGCGCACGAGGGCTTCGAGCGCATCGCGGAAGGCCGACGAGGCGACGGCCGTGTTGGCCACCGTCTCCGACTTGTAGCGATGCACCACCTCGCCCTGCTGCGTCAGCACGCGCGACTGCAGGTAGGTGCCGACGTTGATGCCGACGACCTCGGGGCCGGCCGGCCCGTCGATCAGCATGGGCGAGCCGGACGAGGCGCCGCCCGTGTCGCACGTGTGCAGGATGACGTGGCGCGCGTCGACGAAGTCTTTCGAGATGGCGGACCAGTCGGCGCCGTTGAACGACCGGCGGATGGCGCAGGGCGCGCCGAGCGCGAGCTCCCAGTTTCCGAAATCGCGATGGTAAGCGACCTGATACACGCGCTGCGCCGCCGAGAGACGGATCAGCTCGTCCTCGGGCTGGCGGCTGACGGGGAGAACACGTCCCTTGCAGACCGGTGTGGCGAGCCGGACCAGCGCCCAGTCCGCCGCCGCGTCGATGGGCGGGCGCACGCGGAGCTTCTGCGAGCCGGTGGCGATGTGCTGGGCTTCCGCGTTCCGCCCGGCGCCCGCGAGGCGCGCGTTGGCGGTCGGCCCCTTGCGCGGCTGCAGGCGGAACTGGAAGCCGCTGAGCTTGGGCGGGCGCTCCTCGGCGGTGCGAAAGAGACAGTGGCCGGCGGTCGCGATCACCTCGTCCCCGACGCAGAAGGCCGTGCAGACCGAATGCGAGCGCGTGTCGTAGAGAAGCCCGACCGAGTGGGTGAAGGCCGATTTGTCCTCGGGAAGGACGATCCGGTTGTCGGGACCGAACACCGCGACGCGGTGAACCAGCGCCGGCGTGTGCGGTGCAACCCGAGGCCCGCCACCCAAGCCTGGATCTGCAACCGCCGCGCCCACCACCAGGGCGGGGCTCAGCCCGAGCAGAACGCCGAGCGCACGCAAACCCCTCCGCCGGCCGGACGGCAGCGGGCGGGGGCGACCTTGCGGCGGATGAACGTCCCTCATTACCAACTCTTAACGTACCCGAAAGGCAGCCGTAAGGCCGAAGGGACTACCTCTCGTCTCGACTGTAACTGCATCGCTTTCCAAGCGGAGGACTTGAATGTTGAATTCCGGTGACGTGACGTCCCGAGCAAAGACCGGGCCAAGGTCGATTGAGGCGCGGGGACGCCGTTTCGCACAGGCAACCGTCTCGGCGCTCGCGGCGGCTGCCATCCTGTCGGGCGGCCTGACGGCGACGCCGGCCCATGCTCAGCTCGCCCCCGACGCTCAGACCGTGGAGACGCCCTTCGGGCGCGCGCCGCTGAGCTTTGCCGACGTCATCGAAAAGGTGAAGCCGTCGGTCGTCAGCATCTCCGTCGTCGCCGGCGGCAAGAACGTCGCGCGCGGCAGCAAGGGCCTGCCCGAAGGCTTCCCGGACATTCCGGAGGACAGCCCCTTCTACGACTTCTTCAAGAACCTGCCGAAGGAGTTCCGCAACATGCCCCAGCAGCAGCGCCCGACGCAGGCGCAGGGCTCGGGCTTCGTCATCACGGCGGACGGCTATGTCGTCACCAACAACCACGTCATCGACGGCGCCAACAAGATCCAGGTGAGCTTCGACGACCAGGAGAAGCTGGACGCCGAGCTCGTCGGCACGGATCCGCGCACCGACATCGCGCTTCTGAAGATCAAGTCGAACGGCAAGACCTTCCCGGCCGTCACGTTCGCGAAGAAATCGGCGCGCGTCGGTGACTGGGCGCTCGCCGTCGGCAATCCGTTCGGCCTCGGCGGCACGGTGACGGCCGGCATCGTCTCGGCCCTCGGCCGCGACATCGGCTCGGGCCCCTACGACTTCATCCAGATCGACGCGGCCGTGAACAAGGGCAACTCCGGTGGTCCGACGTTCAACCTCCAGGGCGAGGTGATCGGCGTCAACACGGCGATCTTCAGCCCCTCGGGCGGCAACGTCGGCATCGCCTTCGCCGTGCCCGCCGTGACGGCGGTGGACGTCATCGACCAGCTTCGGAAGAGCGGCACGGTGAGCCGCGGCTGGCTCGGCGTGAAGATCCAGAACGTGGACGAGGATACGGCGGCCGCACTCGGCCTTCCCGAGGCCAAGGGCGCGCTCGTGAACGAGGTCACGGCCAACGGCCCGGCGCAGAGCTCCGGCCTCAAGGTTCAGGACGCGATCGTCGCCGTCAACGCCGACAAGATCGCCGACAGCCGGGATCTCGCCCGCAAGATCGCCAACTACGCGCCCGATACGACGGTCGACGTGAAGGTCTGGCGCGGCAGCAAGGAAGAGACCATCAAGGTCAAGCTCGGCAAGTTCCCGGGCTCGTCCGAGGAGATCGCGAAGCTCGAGCAGGGCGGCGGCAGCGGCCCGGCGGACGAGAGCGGCACCGAGCTCGAGCAGCTCGGCCTCAAGCTCGCGCCCGTGCGCGGTGGTGACGGCGGCGTCTCCATCATGGACGTCGATCCGGACTCGGATGCGGCCGAGAAGGGCCTCAAGGCCGGCGACGTGATCATGGAGGTCGGCGGCGTGGCGGTGTCGGGCCCCGGCGACGTGGCCGCCAACGTCAAGAAGGTCAAGGACCTCGGCCGGAGCGCGGTGATGCTGTACATCAAGTCGGCGGATCAGCGTCGCGTCGTGGCCCTCCAGCTCAAGAAGAGCTAAGCGCCTCGGACGGCGAACACACCAAGGGGCGGCGCGGCTCTTGAGAGGCCGGGCCGCCCCGATGTATCTGAGACGAAGGGACGGCGCCTCCGCGCCGCTCGAGGAGGCTGCCCCGCATGCGCGTTCTGGTGATCGAGGATGACCGCGAGACGGCGCAGTTCCTGCAGAAGTCGCTGAAGGAGAGCGGCCATTCCCCGGATCTGGCGTTCGACGGCGAGGCGGGTCTCGAAATGGCGCAGGGCGGCAGCTACGACATCCTGATCGTCGACCGCATGCTGCCGCGCCTCGACGGCCTCACCGTCGTGAAGACGCTCCGCAACGAGGGCAACCGCACGCCGGTCCTGATCCTCTCCGCGCTGGGGGACGTGGACGACCGCGTCAAGGGTCTGCGCGCCGGCGGCGACGACTACCTGACGAAGCCCTACGCCTACACCGAGCTTCTCGCGCGCATCGAGGCGCTGGCGCGCCGCTCCATTCCGGAGGAGCAGGAGACGCGCTACGCCGTGGGCGACCTCGTGCTCGACCGGCTCTCCCATCGCGTGACGCGCGCGGGGGAAGCGATCCAGCTTCAGCCGCGCGAGTACCGGCTGCTCGAATACCTCATGAAGAACGCCGGGCAGGTGGTGACGCGCACCATGCTGCTCGAGAACGTCTGGGACTATCACTTCGACCCGCAAACGAACGTCATCGACGTTCATGTCTCGCGCCTGCGCTCCAAGATCGACAAGGGCTTCGACAGGCCGCTTCTCCATACCGTTCGCGGCGCAGGATACATGGTCCGTGACGGCGCCGTCTGACCTGCTCCGAGGGTTCGGAACCCAGGCGTTCCGGCTCGCGGCCACGAGCGTGGCGGGCTTCCTCGTCGCCTCGGCCGTGATCGTCGGCATCCTGTTCTGGCAGACCAACACGCTGCTGACCGACCACGTGGTGACCGAGCTGCGCGCCGAGGCTGCCGAGCTCGAGCGCGAGGCGCAAGGGGCCGATACGCCCGCGCTCGCCGAGAAGATCCAGATCCGCGCGCGCCTCAACACGGCGGGCCTCTACATCCTGTTCGACGACGCGGGCACCAAGCTCGCTGGAAACCTGCAGGCGATCCCGGTCGAGGTCGCCTCGAGCCCGACGGGCGGCGTGTTCCGCTACCGGCGTCTCGGCGATACGTCCGATCGCGAGCGCCTGGGCGTCGGCATGCCGGTGCCCGTGGGCCCCGGGCGCCACCTCGTGATCGGCCACGACATCGACGAGCAGGTCGCGTTCGCGGAAGGCGTGAAGCGCACGTTCCTGTGGGGGTTCGGCGCGCTCGCGATCGCGGCGCTGATCGCGGGTCTCGCCATCGGGCGATCGGTGCTGCGGCGCATCGAGCTGATCAACGAGACGAGCCGCTCCATCATGGCCGGCGACCTCTCGCGGCGCATTCCGCTGAGCGGCAACGCCGACGAGCTGGACGACCTCTCCCAGAGCCTCAACGGCATGCTCGACCGCATCGAGCAGCTCATGAACGGCCTGCGCGAGGTCTCGGACAACATCGCCCACGACCTGAAGACGCCGCTCAACCGCCTGCGCAACGGCGCCGAGGCCGCCCTCCGCGATCCGCGCGGCGCCGAAGCCTATCGCGAGGGCCTGGAGCAGAGCATCGAGAAGGCCGACGACCTCATCAAGACGTTCAACGCGCTGCTGCTCATCGCGCGCCTCGAGGCGGGCGTCGTCGAGGAGAGCGCCGAGCGCTTCGACCTCGGCAGGCTCGTGCACGACGTTGCGGAGATGTACGAGCCCGTGGCGGAGGAGCAGGGCCTGACGCTCGCCATCATGGCTGAGCCCGACATTGAAATCCGCGCCAACCGCCAGCTCATCGGCCAGGCGGTGGCGAACCTCGCGGACAACGCGATCAAGTATTCGGCGGGCGTCACGCGTCCGCCCGACCAGCGCACGGTCGACGTGCGCGCCACGATGAAGGACGGGTTCGCGGAAATCTCCGTGGCGGATCGCGGGCCGGGCATCGAGGGCAAGGACCGCGAGCGCGCGCTGCGCCGCTTCGTCCGGCTCGAGAAGAGCCGCACGCAGCCGGGCACGGGGCTGGGGCTCAGCCTGGTCGCGGCCGTGGCGCGTCTGCACGATGGCGCGATCCGTCTCGAAGATAATGATCCGGGTCTCAGGGTCGTGCTAACTCTTCCCCTGGCACGGCGCTGAACGCGCTGGACAAAAAAGGCGGCCGTCGCGCCGCCGGAGGCCCAAGGGGAGAGACGATGACGGATCGGGGAGAGCGGGACGCGGACGCGCCGCCGCACGCCGCGGGTGCGCACGGCAGCGCAGAAGGCCCATTGATCGCGCGCTTCGGACCGCCGGACCGTTGGCCACGCGACCCGCTGGGCGGCGCGAGCCTCGACCCGCTGATCGAGGACTGGCGCAAGACCGATGCGGCCGCCGCCCTCGTGGAGACCGTCGCCGCACCGGATGTGCGCCGCCTGCTCTCGGGCATCGTCGCGGGCTCGTCCTACCTCAGAAGCGATTTCACGCGCCATCCCGCGCGCCTCGAAGCCGCGCTCCGCACGGCTCCCGAACGGCGCTTCGCCGAGCTGACCGAGACCCTCGCGCGCGACCTCGCCGCCGCCGAGGCGCTCCCCGCCGCCATGACGGTGCTGCGCACGTACAAGGCCGCCGTCGCGCAGTTGATCGCGCTCGCCGATCTCGCTGGCGCGTGGAGCGTCGACGAGGTGACGCGCGCTTTGTCAGCCTGCGCCGATGCGGCGCTCGACGGCGCTGTGCGTTTCCTCTTCCGCCAGGCCGTGGCCAAGGGCGATTGGCTGGCCGACGGCGAGGACGACCCGCAGCGTGCCTCCGGCTATATGATCTTCGGCGTCGGCAAGTACGGCGCGGCCGAGCTCAACTATTCGAGCGACATCGACCTCATCGTGTTCTTCGAGCGCGCCAAGGTGCGGCTCAAGGACGGCATCGAGCCGCAGACGTTCTTCGTGCGCATGACGCGCGACCTCCTGCGGCTGATCGACGAGCGGACGGCCGCCGGCTACGTCTTCCGCACGGACCTGCGGCTGCGCCCCGATGCCGGCGCGACGCAGATCGCGCTCTCGACCGATGCGGCCGCGCTCTACTACGAGAGCTTCGGCCAGAACTGGGAGCGTGCCGCGCTGATCAAGGCGCGCGCCGTCGCCGGCGACATCGAGGCGGGCGAGGCGTTCCTGGCCGAGCTGGCCCCGTTCATCTGGCGCCGCAATCTCGACTTCGCCGCCATCGCCGACATTCACGCCATGAAGCGGCAGATCCACGCCTTTCGCGGCTTCGGCGGCATCGGCGTGGCCGGTCACAACATCAAGCTCGGCTCCGGCGGCATCCGCGAGATCGAGTTCTTCGTCCAGACGCAGCAGCTCATCGCCGGCGGGCGCCAGCGCCAGCTCCGCACCCGCCGCACGCTCGAGGGCCTGAAGCTGCTCGTCGAGGCCGGCTGGATCGAGCAGGCGACGGCCGAAGAGCTGGCCGACGCCTACCGTTACCTGCGCTGGATCGAGCACCGGCTGCAGATGGTGGCCGACGAGCAGACGCAGGAGGTCCCGCGCGACGAAGCCCGCCTCGAAAGCTTCGCGCGCTTCGCCGGCTATCCGGACGTGGCGGCATTCTCGGCCGAGCTCGTGAGCGTGCTGGAGCGCGTACGCCACCACTACGCCGATCTGTTCGAGGATGCCCCGGAGCTGACGACCGAAGGCGAGAACCTCGTCTTCGCGGGCGAGACGGACGATCCCGGCACCCTGGCCGCGCTGAGCCGCATGGGCTATGCGCGGCCGAGCGACGTGCTCGCCGCCGTGCGCGGCTGGCATCACGGGCGCTATCCGGCCGTGCGGTCCCCGCGCGCCCGCGAGCTGCTGACGGAGGTGCAGCCTCTGCTCGTCAAGGCGCTCGCCGGCACCATCGATCCCGATCGCGCCATCGCGACGTTCGATCGCTTTCTCGCCGAGCTTCCCGCCGGCGTGCAGCTTTTCTCGCTGCTCAAGGCCAATCCGGCCCTGATGCGGCTCGTGGCCGATATCATGGGAACGGCCCCGCGCCTCTCGCGCATTCTCTCGCATCGCCGCCGGCTGCTCGATGCCGTCATCGACCCGCGCACCATGGCCGCGCTTCCGTCCGCCGACGAGCTGGACGCGGTGATCGGAACGGAGCTGGCCGCGGCGCAGGACGAGCAGGACGTGCTCGACCGTGCGCGCATCGTCGGCAGCGAGCAGGCGTTTCTGATCGGCGTCAAGGTGCTGTCGGGCTCCATCAACGCGAGCGAGGCGGGCTATGCCTACGCGCGCCTCGCCGAAAGCCTGATCGCCGCACTGGCCAAGGATGTCGAGCGCGAGATGGAGCGCGTGCACGGCCGTGTGCCGGGCGGCGGCGCTGTCGTGCTCGCGATGGGCAAGCTCGGCGGGCGCGAGATGACGGCCTCGTCCGACCTGGATCTGATCGTCGTCTACGATTTCGATCCCAAGGCCATCCAGTCGGACGGGCCGAAGCCGCTCGCGCCGAGCCAGTACTACGCGCGCTATACGCAGCGCCTGATCTCGCATCTGTCGGCGCCGACCGCGGAGGGCGCGCTCTACGAGGTCGACATGCGCCTCAGGCCCTCCGGCCAGAAAGGCCCCGTCGCCGCCCAGCTCTCCACCTTCCGCGATTATCAGGCCAACGAAGCCTGGACGTGGGAGCATCTGGCGCTGACGCGGGCGCGGGTCATCAGCGGACCCACCGAGCTGCGCGAAAAGGTGGAGCAGGACATCCGCGCGACGCTCACCCGGGCGCGCGACCGGGCGATCATCGCCAAGGACGTCCGCGACATGCGCAACCGCATCGCCGCCGAAAAGGGCACGCAGAACATCTGGGACCTGAAGCAGGTGCGGGGCGGCCTGGTCGACCTCGAGTTCATCGCCCAGCATCTGCAACTCGTTCATGCGGCGGAGCGTCCCGAGATCCTGGATCAGAACACGGAGGCCGCGTTCCGGAAGCTGTCCGCCGCCGGCGTGATCGCGGCGGCCGATGCCGATCGCCTGATCCAGGCGACGCGCCTCATCCATAATCTCACGCAGGTCGTAAGGCTTTGTATTGAAGGGGCTTTCGATCCTGCGACAGCCCCGAGCGGCCTCAAGGTCCTGCTCGCCCGCGCGGGCGATGCGCCGGACTTCGCGGCCTTGGAGGGCGAGGTGCGCGAAAGTCTCTCCTCTGTTCACCGCTTGTTCGACCAATTGATCGAATAGCTCCGTCTGCGACGGATTTATGAGATGGCGGGCGTTCTGCAGATAACAGTAATCTGCGGAGCAGAGGATGGCAGCGCTGCCGAGCGGGAAACCGCGAGACATAGGCGCGAAGGTGATGTCGGAGCCGAAGGGACCGATGGGGACGACACCGGGACCGAACGTGCAGGCGGGACCTTGGCCGGACGCGCCGGAGGATCGCGTCCTGCTGGCCCGCGTCGCCCGCCAGGACAGCCAGGCGTTTCGCATCCTCGTCGACCGTCATCTCGGGTCCATCGCCGTCCTCGCCCGGCGCATGCTGCGCGACGAGGCCGAGGCCGAGGACATCGCCCAGGAAGCCCTGCTGCGGCTCTGGCGCGCCGGCGAGACGCTCGACCTCGGACCGAACGGCGTTCGGCCCTGGCTCCGCAAAGTGACGACGAATCTCTGCCTCGACCGGATCCGGTCGCAGCGGCGGACGGTGGTGACGGACGAGGTGCCCGAGGTGGCGGAAGCCCCGACACAGGCAACCGGTTTGGAGGACCAGGACCTGGCCCGGCGCGTGAGCGAGGCCATGCAGGCGCTCCCCGAGCGCCAGCGCCGCGCGCTGACGCTGTTCCACCACGAGGGCCTGAGCCAGGCCGAGGTGGGCGAGGTGCTGGGCGTTTCGGACGAGGCGGTGGAGTCGCTGCTGGCGCGTGCGCGCCGCGCCCTCCGCGCCAGCCTCGAAAAGGATTGGAAGAGTTTGCTTGAGCGCGATGGTTGAAACGGAAAGTTCTGGACGACGCCAATGACTGAGAAGATCACATCGAAGGGGGCGGGCATCGACGCATTCGAGCGGATGCTTGACACTTTCGGCAGCGACAGGACGCGCTGGCCGGCGCCTGCGCGCAGGGACTTTGCCTCGCTCGTGACAACGAGCGGCGCGGCCGGGGTGCGCCTCAAAGAGGCCGAGGCGCTCGATCGCCTGCTCGACCTCGCGGCCCCACCCAGGATCGACACGAGCGCGCTGGCCGCGCGGATCGTCGCCGCGGCCGAGGCGGAGGCACCCGCCGCGCGGGCGGTGCCCGCTGCCGCGGGGACGCCGGCCACGAGGACACGGAAGCTGTTCGAGCGCCATAACGGGCGCCGTCCCGCCGCCGAGACGCCGTGGGCGGCCGTAGCCCTGCTCGCAGCCTCGCTCGTGCTCGGCATCTTCACCGGCTTCTCGGGCGCCTTCGATCCGGCGGTCGGGACGGTGGTCGCCGACGCCGAGGCGGCCTTCGACTCCGACATCGATGCCGACCAGATCGCTTTCGACAGCGATTCCATCAGCATGTTCGAAGGAGATATGCTGTGAGCGACGTCGCCCAGCCCGCGGCCCCGCAGGACAACGGCAAGCGCCGCCTGAAGTATGCGCTCATCGCCTCGCTGGCCTTGAACCTGCTGATCATCGGCGCCGTCGCCGGCACCATGTACGGCTTCCGCAAGCATCATCCGCGGTTCGCCGAGCGCGGCGAGGACTTCGGCATGATGGGCCTGACGCGCGTGCTGCCGGAGGAGCGCCGCAAGGAGATGCGCAAGCTGCTCCGTGCCGACCGCGCCAACCTGCGCCCGCTCATGGAGGAGGTGCGCGCCGCCCGGCGCGAAGCGGCCGACAAGCTCGGCGCCGATCCGTTCGACCGCGCGGCCCTGGAGGCGGCGATCGCCAATGTCGCGGAGAAGGAGCGCGCCGTGCGAAGCGCTGCGGTCGCGACCTTCCTCGGCCACGCAGAGAAGCTGACGGCGGAGGAGCGCACGAAGCTCGCCGACTGGTGGCGCAAGAGAAGCGAGCCGCGCAAGAAGAAAGACGACAAGGATCCGCCGGAGAAGGGCGGTCCGTAACCCCGCTCGGCGCGTCAGCAGACCACCTCAGCAGAACCACGCCTCGGAAGGCCCGGGCCTCAGCAGAGCTGCAGGGCAGGCTGCGGAGCCGTTGCGGCCGCGCTGGGCGCTGCGAAGAAATCCGTCTGGGCCGCGCAGGGCAGCACGGTCAGCGCCCGCCACGTGGAGTTCGGGTGGTCGACTTCGATCAGCGAGGCGCCGTTGAGCTCCAGGAGGGCCCGCGCCAGGCAGATCGGCAGCGACGCCTGACCGACGCTGGTGGCATCGGGACGCCCGCGCAGGAACACCTCGATCTGCACGAGATCGCCGTCGAGTGTCGCGACGCAGCCGACCGTGCCGCGGGCATCCGCACGGCGCACCGCTTCGGCGAAGAGATTGATGAAGATCTGGCGCAGCGGACGGCGGTCCACCAGCACGTCGAGCCGCTCCGGCAGCTCCGCTTCCAGCGAAAGGCTCGTGGATCCGGCCGCGTGGAAGGCCCAGGCATCCGCCACGATAGGCGCGAGGTCGACGCCGGTTTCGAGGCGCGCTTCCGGGTCGTGATCGAGCAGGTAGGTGATGGCGAGCGTGTCCTCGGCGGACTTCAAAAGCGTGCGTCCGCTCTCGCAGATGTGCTGGGCGTACTCGCGGTAGCGCGGATGCCCGACAGGCCCCAGCAACTCGTCCTTCATCACGTCCGAGAAGCCGATGACCGCGTTGAGCGGCGTGCGCAGCTCGTGGCTGACGCGCGCGATCAGGTCGCCCCACGGATGGCTGCGGGCCGCCGGCATGCGCTTGAGGCGGGCCGCGGCGCGGGCGAGGCCCTGGAGCTGCGCCGTGTCGGGATTGAACGTGATGCGTTCCCCGATGAAGGGCAGCGGGGTGGGCGATTCCACGCTGCCCTTTTGCGCCGGGGAGAGATCGGCGGTTCCGAGAACACGAGAACGCGGCTCGAGCCGCTCCGCCGAAACGGCGAGCAGGAGCGGCACGCGCAGCGCAAGCAACGTCACGACGAGACCGGTAACGAGAAGCACGATCGGAGGCAGGAAAATCAACTCGAGCAACGCGAGAACGAGGACGCCGACATGAAACACGGCCGCGGCCTGGAGCCAGCGGATGGTGCGCGTCCCGGGCTTGCGCCCCCCTTCGTCCACGGCACGGACGATGGAGGAGGCAAAATCGCTGCTCAGCGAGGCCACGGGGGTGCCAGCCATCCGAATCTCCTAGCGAATTTTTTAGAAGCTTTGCGCGACCGGGACATCGCCGTTACACCGGCGAATCACCCCTTCAGTTCACCGATTCGAGCCTCCCCTGTCGAGGGAGATTAAATAAGCTCGATCAGACTTTTCCGGCGTGTTGCTAATCGAGCATCTTCGTTGCGATCTCGAACGCGTCGCGCGACAGATTTGGGCTCTTGACAATGTCCTGCAGCACCCTGCGCGCCGCCCCGCGCCGCTCGGCTTCGAGCTGATGCCAGGTGCGGAAAGCCCCCAGCATACGGGCCGCGATCTGGGGGTTGAGCCGGTCCAGCGCCAGCACCTGCTTGGCCAGGAACTCGTAGCCCGCCCCGTCCGGACGGTGGAACTGGACCGGGTTCTGCATCGCGAACGTGCCGATCAGCGCGCGGACCTTGTTGGGGGTCGCGAGGGTGAACAGCGGATGGCGCGTCAGCGCGCGGACTTGCGCCAGCGCGGAGCGCTGCGGGTTCTGCGCCTGGGCGGCGAACCAGGTGTCGATGACGAGGTTGTCGCCCTTCCAGCGGTCGTGGAAACGTTCGAGCGCCTTTTCGCGGTCGGGGTGCGAGCCGGTGGCGAGCAAGAGCAGCGCGTGCTGCTCGTCCGTCATGTTGCCGGCCTTGAAGAAGTGGGCGGAAAGGCGGGCCGCATCGTCCGCCGTGCCGCGGGCCGAAAGCAGCGTCAGGGCCGCATTCCGGAGCGACCGGCGCCCCGCGCTCTTGGCGTCGGGCGAGAAGGCGCCCGAGGGCGCCATCTCGGCGTAGAGCTCTTCGAGCATCGGCCCCAGAGCGGACCCGACCAGCTTGCCGAGCTGGCGGTGCGCCCGGAAGATGAGGCCCGGATCGACATTGCGGCCGATGGTGCGGGCGATGTCGGCCTGGCTCGGCAGCTTGAGAAGCTCCGCGCGATAGGCCGGCTCGAGGCTCGCATCGCCCGCGGCCGCGCCGAGGGCGCGCGCAAGCACCGTGGCGCGCTGCGTGCTGCGCTCGCCCTTCTTCAGGGCCTTCACCATCTCGACGAGCGTGCGCGTCGCGAACGTGTTCGCCGCCTGCCAGCGGTTGAACAGGTCGCCGTCGTGCGCCATCAGGAATTCGAGGTCGCGGTCGGAGTAGCTGACGGTCAGGTTCACCGGCGCCGAGAAGCCGCGCAGAATGGACGGCACCGGCGATGACGGCACGTCGTGGAAGCGGAACGTCTGGCTGCGCCGCGTGACGTGCAGCACGCCGTCGTCGATGCTCTCGCCCTTGTCGGTCTTGAGCGCGATCTCCTGGCCGTTCGCGCCGATCAACCCGAAGCGGACCGGAATGTGCAGCGGCTTCTTCTTGCTCTCGCCGGGCGTCGGCGGCAGCACCTGCTCGACCTTGAGCTCGGCCTGCTTCTTCGCCCTGTCGAAGGCGAGCGAGCAGACGAGCTCCGGCGTGCCGGCCTGCGAATACCAGAGCTTGAAGTGCGAGAGATCGCGGCCCGAGGCATCCTCGAAGCAGATGAGAAAGTCCTCGATCGTCGCCGCGTCTCCGTCGTGACGCTCGAAGTAGAGGTCCATGCCGCGGCGGAACGCCTCCGCGCCGAGGATGGTCTCGATCATGCGGACGAGCTCGGCGCCCTTCTCGTAGACGGTCGCCGTGTAGAAGTTGTTGATCTCGATATAGCTCTCGGGCCGCACGGGGTGCGCGAGGGGGCCGGCGTCCTCCGTGAACTGCATCGCGCGGAGCTGGCGCACGTCGACGATCCGCTGCACGGTGCGCGACCTCTCGTCCGCCGAGAACTCCTGGTCGCGATAGACCGTGAGCCCTTCCTTGAGGCAGAGCTGGAACCAGTCGCGGCACGTGATGCGGTTGCCGGTCCAGTTGTGGAAGTACTCGTGCGCGACGACGGCCTCGATGGACTCGTAGTTGGTGTCCGTCGCCGTCTCGGCGGAGGCGAGGATGAGCCGGTCGTTGAAGATGTTGAGGCCCTTGTTCTCCATCGCCCCCATGTTGAAATCGGACACGGCGACGATGTTGAACACGTCGAGATCGTACTCGCGCCCGAAGCGCGTCTCGTCCCACCGCATGGAGCGCTTCAAGGCGTCCATGGCCCAGTGCGCGCGCGCCTCTTTGCCGTGCTCGACGTAGATCTTGAGGTCCACCTTGCGGCCCGAGCGGGTCTTGAAGGTCGAGGCGATGTGGCCGAGGTCGCCGCCGACGAGCGCGAAGAGATAGCAGGGCTTCGGGTGCGGATCGTGCCAGGTCGCGAAGTGGCGTCCCTGCTTGAGCCGGCCGCGCGCGATGGGGTTGCCGTTGCCGAGCAGCACGGGCGCGGCCGCGAGATCCGCTTCGATCCGGCACGTATAGGTCGCGAGCACGTCCGGCCGGTCGAGGAAATAGGTGATGCGGCGGAAGCCTTCCGCCTCACACTGCGTGCAGAACACGCCGCGCGAGCGGTAGAGCCCCTGCAGCGCCGTGTTGGCGTCCGGGTTGATGACGGTGTCGATCTCGAGCGTGAACGGCTTGGCCGGCGGCCGGGCGATCATGAGCGAGGTCGCATCGACCGTGTAATCGTCCGCCCCGAGCGCCTTGCCGTCGATGGCGAGCGACGTCAGTTCGAGCATCTCGCCGTCGAGCACGAGCGGCTTTCCGGCGGCGTCGCCCAAGGGATTGCGCCGGACCTTGAGCCGCGCCTTGACCACCGTGCGCGCGGGATCGAGCGAGACGTCGAGATCGGCATGCTCGATCAGGAACGGCGAGGGCCGGTAATCCTTGAGGCGGCGGGGACGAGGCGCAGTTGCGGTCATGGAAGCTCCGTTGGCGCCCTTGGGCAACCCGAATCAGCAGCAGAACGCATCGCGCTTTGCCCGTGAAATTGCAACCCGCCCCGGCCGCAAAATTGCTTCTGCTCCGGCGGCGGGGGTTCAGACGATGAAGAGCGTCAGCGGTTCAAGGCGATGACGAGCGTGCGCGGATTGCCGCCGTTCTCGGCGATGTAGTTCTGGAACAGCGTGTTGAGGAACGAGGTCATCTCGAAGCCGATGATCTCCGCGTCGCGGACCTTGAAGACCTTGCCGCGCCGGACGATGCGCCAGCGCACGTCGTAGGTCTCGCCGCTCCGCAGCGTGATGCGGCTGTCGACATAGGTGCCGCTCGCCGTTTCCTTCGTCTGTCCCACCATGATCGCGCGCGCCACCGGATACTTGGGCGCTTCCTTCGCCGCATAGCGCGCGATGAAGTTGATCATGCCCGCGTAATAGGCGGGCCGGTCCGACTTGTTGAGGCTCTGCGCGTAGGAGCCGAGCGCCGTGAGGCCGATGGAGGGCACATCGGCATGGCTGCGGATGACGGTGGCGAATTCGGACTCCGAGCCGCTGCGCGAGGCGGCGATCAACTCGTTCGCGACGCGCTGCATGTAGCCGGCCGGCGTTTCGGCTGCGGCCGCGAGCGACCCGGCGACGAGCGCGAACCAGGCCAGCGCAGCCGCCTTGAGCCACGAGGCCGGCCTGCGAGCCGAGCGCTGGATATTCGTCGTCATCAAGATCTGCTCCCGCTTTTGTCGGTCGGCGACGCCCCGAGGGTCAGCCCTTCCCCTGAATTCATCATGAGCACGCCGCCTCGTCAAAAATTTGTCGGCGTCATGTCGGCGCAAAAAACATGGTGTCTCAGACCCCTGGCGCTACGAATTCACGCAGCCTCGGCGGACATCGCGGGCGCGACCGGACAGAGGGACGGACCATGCGCGCGAACGCTAGGCGTCTCGCGCGACCGAATTTCGGCAAACCGCGCCGAACGCGCGATGAATTCGGCCTCCGCCTCGAGGAGCTTCGCCCCCGAAAATACGATGACGGAGCGGTCCGCGCGCGGATGAACGAGCACCAGCTCGTGCGAGGTCCCCGATAGCGAGGAGCGCACGCAGCGTGCAAGGCCGTCATAGGCCTCGACCGGCTCACGCCAGCAGCGGGCGCCGAAAACGCCGGGCTCCCGGGCATGGACGAACGCGCCGTCGATGAGGATCTCGCGCCGTCCGAAGGCGCGGCGCGTCAGGAGCGCGAGCGGAACGAGGAAGAGGCCCACGAGCGCCAGAAGGCCGAGCGCAAGCTGCACGCCGACGGCAGGATGGGCAGCCAGGATCTCGCGCGCCGCCGCATCCGATGCGAGAAGCGCAGCGACGAGAGCAAACGGCGCAAGGAGCGCGGCGCCGGAGACCGCGAGCAGGACCATCAAGAGCGTTCGCCCCGCGCCGAGCGGGTGGTCCTTCCACTGCCAAGGCGCCGGGGGCACGTCGGATTCGGGCGGGTTGGACGAAATAAGGATCGCCGTCTGCGACCGAAACCCATCGGAAAACGTGCCGTGCATGGTTGTGTCCCACCCCCGAAATCCCAGCGATTACAGATACGGTGACAGGCTTTCGCCAAGGTTACCGGCTGATCCGTATTTGCACGGGGAGAGGGCGTCGGTTGCGGCTTGACACATAAACATATCTTTATATGTTATCTGCAAACAGGAAGGCGACCATGTCCGGAATGCTCGAAACGCAAAAGCTCGTCGCGGCCCTCAAGGCCGCCGCCGAGAGCACGCGTCTTCGGATCCTGCTTCTGCTCGAGGCGGGGGAGCTCAACGTCAAGGACCTGACGCAGATCCTCGGGCAGAGCCAGCCGCGCATCAGCCGCCATCTGAAGCTCCTGGCCGAGGCGGGCCTGATCGAGCGCTTCCGCGAAGGGAGCTGGGTCTATTTCCATGTGTCCGATCGGTCGGACGGCGGCCGGCTCGTGCGCCGCCTCCTGGCAACTGTCGACCGGCGCGACCCCGTCGTCCGCCGCGACATGGAGCGCGCCGAGAGCCTCAAGCGCGAGCGCGAGGCGGCGGCGCAGACGTACTTCCGCGAGCACGCCGCCGACTGGGACCGCATCCGCACGCTCTATGTGGCGGAGTCCGCGGTCGAGGCCGCCATCGCCAAGGTCTTCGCGGGCGCGCCCTGCCGGATGCTGGTGGACCTGGGAACCGGCACCGGCCGCGTCCTCGAGGTCCTGGCGGGACGCTACGAGCGCGGCCTGGGTCTCGACGTCAACCAGTCGATGCTCGCGTATGCGCGCAGCAAGCTGAAGGCGGCGGGCCTCCCGTCCGCCGAGGTCCGTCACGGTGATATCTACAACGTGGCGCTGCCCGACGGCGTCGCGGACGGCGTGGTGATCCACCAGGTGCTGCACTATCTGTCCGAGCCGTCGCACGCGATCCGCGAAGCCGCGCGGATCCTGGCGCCGGGCGGGCGCCTGCTGATCGTCGACTTCGCCCCTCACGACATCGAGGCCCTGCGCGACGAGCACGCCCACGAGCGCCTCGGCTTCGAGAGCAGCCAGGTCTCGGGATGGCTGGCGGAAGCCGGCCTCGCTGGCGTCGCCATCGAGAACCTCGAGCCGGAACAGCACGACGACCGCCAGCAACTCACGGTCTCGGTCTGGACGGCCCACAAGCCGGACACGGTGCCGGCGGCCAAGCCAACACAAAACCTAGAACGGATGGGATCATGACGCCTCCAGCCACCGAACGTAAGAGCCGCCTTGTCGGCGCTGGCGAAATCGACGTGTCGTTCGAGTTTTTCCCGCCGAAGTCGGAGAAGATGGAAGAGTCGCTGTGGGGCGCGATCAATCGGCTCGCCCCGCTCGCTCCCGAGTTCGTCTCGGTCACGTACGGCGCGGGCGGCTCGACGCGCGAGCGCACGCATACGACCGTGACGCGCATCATCCGGGAGACGGCGCTGCGTCCGGCCGCGCATCTCACCTGCGTCGATGCCACGCGCGAGGAGGTCGACGCCGTCGCGCAGGCTTACTGGGACGCGGGTGTCCGCCACATTGTGGCCCTGCGCGGCGATCCCATCAGCGGCGTCGGACAGCGCTACCAGCCGACGCCGGGCGGCTATGCCAACGCAGCCGAGCTGGTCGCGGGCCTGAAGAAGATCGGCAACTTCGAGGTCTCGGTCGGCGGCTATCCGGAAAAGCATCCCGAGAGCACGTCGCTGCAGGCGGACATCGACAACCTGAAGGCCAAGGTCGACGCCGGCGCGGACCGCATCATCACGCAGTTTGGCTTCGACAACACCTTCTACATGCGCTTCCTGGAGCGGGCGCGTGCGGCCGGCATCTGGGTGCCGATCGTGCCGGGCATCGTGCCGATCCATAACTTCCGCCAGGTGGCGGGCTTCGCCGTGCGCGCCGGCGCCAGCGTGCCGGCCTGGCTCGCCCGCCGCTTCGAAGGGCTGGACGAGGATCCCGCGACGAGCCACCTCGTGGCCGCGGCCGTCGCGACGGAGCAGGTCATGGACCTCGTCGATCAGGGAACCAAGTCGTTCCATTTCTACACCCTGAACCGCGCCGACCTCGTATATGCCATCTGCCATCTCCTGGGCCTGCGGCCGCTCAAGGTCGCGCCTCTGGAGCGGCGCGCGGCGGCAGGCTAAAGGAGGGCCCGCCCCCCCGGGGGCAGGCAGCAGCCCGCCAGACACGACACGGGAGCACCGCGCCATGGGAAGCGCGGCTCCGGCCCAGGCGGCGCCAGAGGCGACGTGCGGGACGCATCGAAATTCGGAGTTGTTGAGAATGAGCAAGACGAACATCCGCGCGGCCCTCGAGAAGGCGGCCACGGAGCGCATCCTGATCATCGATGGCGCCATGGGCACCATGATCCAGCGCCACAAGCTGGACGAGGCGGGCTATCGCGGCGAGCGCTTCAAGGACTGGCCGCGCGACGTCAAGGGCAACAACGACCTCCTCGTGCTGACGCAGCCGAAGATCATCCAGGAGATCCACGAGCAGTACTTTGCTGCGGGCGCCGACATCATCGAGACGAACACGTTCAACGCGCAGCGCATCTCCATGGCGGACTACGGCATGGAGGATCTCTCCTACGAGATCAACGTCGCCGCCGCCAAGCTCGCGCGCGCCGCCGCCGACAAGTACGCGACGCCCGACCGGCCCCGCTTCGTCGCCGGCGCCGTCGGGCCCACCAACCGCACGGCCTCGATCTCGCCGGACGTGAACAATCCCGGCTTCCGCAACGTCTCGTTCGACGAGCTGCGCGATGCCTACAAGGAGCAGGTCAAGGCGCTGATCGAAGGCGGCTCGGACATCATCCTGATCGAGACGATCTTCGATACGCTGAACGCGAAAGCCGCCGGCCTCGCCACGCTCGAAGCGTTCGAGGAAACGGGCGTCACGCTGCCGATCATGATCTCGGGCACCATCACCGACCGCTCGGGCCGCACGCTCTCGGGCCAGACGGCCGAAGCCTTCTGGTATTCGATGCGCCACCTGAAGCCGTTCTCGATCGGCCTCAACTGCGCGCTGGGCGCCGACCTGATGCGCCCCTATCTGGCTGAGCTGGCCCATATCGCCGACGTGCGGATCTCGGCCTATCCCAACGCCGGCTTGCCCAACGCCATGGGCGGCTACGACGAGACGCCGGACGACATGGCGTGCGCGACGGAGCCGTGGGCGAAGGACGGCCTGATCAACGTGATCGGCGGCTGCTGCGGCTCGACGCCCGATCACATCCAGCACATCGCCGAGCACGTGAAGCAGTATCCGCCGCGCGCGATTCCTGTCATCGCGCCGAAGCTTCGCCTCTCCGGCCTCGAACCCTTCGTGCACGGCTGACGGCATGGCGAGAGCCGTTGAGCGTGTGGCCAGCCAGCCCCCCACCCGGAAGCGATCTATTGATCGCCTCCGGCCTCTCCCCCGGGGGGAGAGGCGAAGGGGACATACTTCGAGGCGGAGCCGCCATTCCCTCTCCCCTCGGGGAGAGGGCTAGGGTGAGGGGGCTTTTCAAGGGATCCAACGCATGCGGAGAGACCTCAAAGGTCTGGCGCGAAAACTGCGACGCGAGCAAACGGACGCCGAAAAGAAACTGTGGTCACGCATCAGGAACCGGCAGATCGATGGATGGAAGTTCAACAGACAAGTCCCGGCGGGTCCGTATGTACTCGACTTCTTTTGCTTCGAAGCCTCGCTGGTGATCGAAGTGGACGGCGGACAGCATGCTGATGAGCGTGCCGAGCATGACAGAGTGAGAACCCAGCATCTCGAGCAACGGCAGCTCAGGGTCCTGAGGTTTTGGGACGGAGACGTGCTGAACAACATAGACGGCGTGCTGGAGCACATCTATCTGGCGTTGGGTCAGCGGCCGGCCCCCTCACCCGGCGCGCTCAAGCGACAGAGGCCGATTGACGACGGCAGTCAGGCGCGCCGGCCTCTCCCCGAGGGGAGAGGCGAAGCAGTAAGGAACGGCGAACTTAGAAAGAACGACATCACATGACCACCGGCAGCGCAGCGCAGTCCTTCATCAACGTCGGCGAGCGGACCAACGTCACCGGCTCGGCGAAATTTCGAAAGCTCATCGAGGCGAACGACTACGCCGCCGCGCTGGCCGTCGCGCGCCAGCAGGTGGAAGCTGGCGCCATGATCATTGATGTGAACATGGACGAGGGTCTGCTCGACAGCGAGAAGGCCATGACGACGTTCCTGAACCTCGTCGCCTCCGAGCCCGACATCTCGCGCGTGCCGGTCATGATCGACAGCTCGAAGTGGAGCGTGATCGAGGCGGGCCTCAAGTGCGTCCAGGGCAAGCCGATCGTCAACTCGATCTCCATGAAGGAGGGCGAGGAGCAGTTCATCGAGCAGGCCAAGAAGGTGCTGCACTACGGCGCCGCCGTCGTCGTCATGGCGTTCGACGAGCAGGGCCAGGCCGACACGATCGAGCGCAAGGTCGCGATCTGCGAGCGCGCCTACAAGATCCTGACCGAGAAGGTGGGCTTCCCGCCGGAAGACATCATTTTCGATCCCAACATCTTCGCTGTCGCCACCGGCATCGAGGAGCACAACGGCTACGGCATCGCCTTCATCGAGGCGACGCGCCAGATCCGCCAGAAGATGCCGCTGACGCACGTCTCGGGCGGCGTCTCGAACCTGTCGTTCGCCTTCCGCGGCAACGAGCCCGTGCGCGAGGCGATGCACGCCGTGTTCCTCTATCACGCCATCCAGGCGGGCATGGACATGGGCATCGTCAACGCCGGCCAGCTCGCGCTCTATGACGACATCCCCGCCGAGCTGCGCGACCTCTGCGAGGACGTGATCCTCAACCGCCGCCCGGACGCGACCGACCGCTTGCTCGAAGCCGCCCCCCGCTTCAAGGGCGACGGCTCCGGCGCCAAGGCCAAGGAGAAGGATCTGACGTGGCGCGAGGGCACGGTCGAGCAGCGGCTCACGCATTCGCTCGTGCATGGCATCACGGACTTCATCGAAGCCGACACCGAGGAGGCGCGCCAGAAGCTGCCGAAGCCGCTGATGGTGATCGAAGGCCCGCTGATGGCAGGCATGAGCGTCGTCGGCGACCTGTTCGGCGCGGGCAAGATGTTCCTGCCGCAGGTCGTGAAGAGCGCGCGCGTCATGAAGCAGGCCGTCGCCTACCTGCAACCGTTCCTCGAAGAGGAGAAGCGCGCCTCCGGCGTCGACCAGATGCCGGCCGCCGGCAAGGTCGTCATGGCGACGGTCAAGGGCGACGTGCACGACATCGGCAAGAACATCGTCGGCGTCGTCCTCCAGTGCAACAACTACGAGGTCATCGACCTCGGCGTGATGGTGCCGGCCGCGAAGATCCTCGAGACCGCGAAACGCGAGAAGGCGGACATCATCGGCCTCTCGGGCCTCATCACGCCCTCGCTCGACGAGATGTGCTTCGTGGCCGCCGAGATGGAGCGCGAAGGCTTCGCCGTGCCGCTGCTGATCGGCGGCGCGACGACGAGCCGCGTCCACACGGCCGTCAAGATCAGCCCGAACTACAACCGCGGCCAGGCGATCTACGTGCTCGACGCGAGCCGCGCCGTGGGCGTCGTCTCGAACCTGCTCTCGGAGACGGAAAAGAAACCCTACGTCGACGGCATCAAGGCCGAATACGTCAAGGTGCGCGAAACCCATCTCGCCAACGAGGCCAAGAAGCAGCGCATCACGGTTCAGGCCGCGCGCGCCAACAGGTTCGCGATCGACTGGAAGGGCTACACGCCCCCCAAGCCGAGCTTCCTCGGCACGCGCACCTTCAGGAACTTCGATCTCGCGAGCCTCGTGCCCTTCATCGACTGGACGCCGTTCTTCCAGACCTGGGAGCTGACGGGCCGCTATCCGGCGATCCTGAACGACAACAAGGTGGGCAGCGAAGCGCGCAAGCTGTTCGAGGATGCCCGCGTGCTGCTCGATCGCATCGTCACCGAGAAGTGGCTGACCGCCAACGCCGTGGTCGGCTTCTGGCCGGCCAACGCCGTGGGCGACGACATCGAGGTCTACGAGGACGAGACGCGCGCAAAGCAGCGTGCCAAGCTGTTCACGCTGCGCCAGCAGATGGCCCGCGATCCCTCGCGCAACCGCGCCCACATCGCGCTTTCCGATTTCGTGGCGCCGAAGGAGACGGGGCTCGCCGATTACGTCGGCGGCTTCGCCGTCACCTCCGGCCTCGGCGAGGAGGAGGCGATCCAGCGCCACGTCAAGGTCACCGACGACTACAGCCGCATCATCGTCAAGGCGCTGGCCGACCGCCTCGCCGAGGCGTTCGCGGAGGCCATGCACGCCAAGGTCCGCCGCGAGCTCTGGGGCTACGCCAAGGGCGAGAACCTCTCCAACGACGACCTGATCCTCGAAAAGTATCAGGGCATCCGGCCCGCGCCGGGCTATCCGGCCCAGCCGGACCATACGGAGAAGGCGACGCTCTGGGACCTCATGAACATCGAAGCGGAAACCAGCATCAAGCTGACCGAGAGCTATGCCATGTGGCCGGGCGCGGCCGTGTCGGGCCTCTACTTCTCGCATCCCGAGAGCCACTACTTCGGCGTCGGCAAGGTCGAGCGCGATCAGGTCGAGGACTACGCGCGCCGGAAGGGCTGGTCCCTCGCGGAGGCCGAGCGCTGGCTGGCCCCCGTGCTGAACTACGACGCCGTGGCCGCGCGAACCAACGCCGCGTGAGCGCGCACAGCCCGCGACTCGGCTAGGAAGAACGATGTTGACTTGCCCCGAAGCGCCGGTCGCTTCGGGGCAAAAAAGTCTTGCGTTCGACCCGGAGGTGCCACTTTCGGGCCAGCAACGGATGTCATATCTCTTCAACCATAGCCCGGGCGCCCGCCCCGGGAGACCGCTCTCGGGGGGACCTCATGCCGTTCGTCAATCTCGCTGTCGCGCAGGCCGCCGCGGCGTGGATCGCGGCGCCGAACCTCGTCGGCTATGTCCTCGCCCAGGGGCCGGCATTCAATCTCGCCGTCGCCGCCGTGAGCGCGGTGATCGTGCTGATCGGCGCCTACATCGGGTCGCGCATCACGAAGTCCATCGCGGCGCCGACCCTGCTGTCGCTCGTCGCAGCCGTGTCGTTCGCGATCATCGCCGCGGGCGCCGTTGCGGTGCTCGTCGGCGAGCGTGCGCTCCATTCGGAATTTGCGGCCCACCTCTACACGTTCACCCCCGTCGCCGCCGCTATCTTCGGCTATTTCTTCACGGCCCGCCCTGTCACGGCGTGAGCATCGGCAAACGCCCAAAAATAAACAGGCGCCGACCGGGGGGACTGCGCCTGTTTATAGCGTGCGCTCTGGGCGAGCGATGAGCTGAACCGTGAGTTGATCGTGGGTCGCGCCGCTGAAGACGGCTCAAACCATTCCGACCACGATTGCAGCGAGGAAGCCGAAAGACATCAGTGCAGCGAGCACGGTCAGTCGCATCGAAAGTTCCATCGTTGCCTCCCGCTGGTTGAACCAGCTTTATCGAGTGCTGGCAGAGCCAGCGTTTCGAGCTCCGGCTGAGCCGGTTTTCTTCTCGTTGGCCGGAACGCCGGCCATTGGGGACGCTCCTTCACGCGACGTAGACAGGAGTGTGATTCACCCGGGGTAGGGCGCCCGTCCGGATTGCCCACCGGTCGGGAAAGAAAGAGTAAGAAGCAAAAGTGTTCCCTGCCAAGCGAATTTGATCTTGCGTCGCAACAGCCGCGCCCACCCGCTTTCGCAGCCAAGACCATCAAGTGCCGATGAAATCGCGGTGCGCGGCCGGTTTCGCAATGCACGCCCGCGCGCAAAATTTTTTTCTGCGCCGAACGGGCCGATTTAAGCGCTACGCAGATGTACTTAGCGCCCCGCGAAATTCGGCTTTCGCTTTTCGAGAAACGCGCGCCGGCCTTCGACATAATCCTCGCTCTCGAAGCAGGCCTGCACAGCCGCGTCGAGCTTCGCCGTGTCGGGCGTCTCCGGGCGGCGGACGAGCTCGTCGATGGTGAGCTTGGCAGCGCGAACGGTGAGCGGCGCATTGGCCGCGATCTCGGTTGCGAGCGCGCGCACCGTCGCCTCGAGATCCTCTGTCGGCACGATGCGATTGACGAGCCCGATGGCGCGCGCTTCGTCCGCCGAAAAGCGCCGGCCCGTGAAGAGCATCTCCTTGATGAACGCGGGCGGGGCGAGCGTGAGCAGCGGCGGCACCCAGCGGGGATTGTAGCCGAGGCCGAGCTTGGCGGCCGGAATGGCGAACTGCGCCTTCGGGTCCGCCAGTCTCATGTCCGCGCACGCCGCGATGCCGAGACCGCCGCCGAGGCAGAAGCCGTGGATCATGGCGATCACGGGTTTTGTGGCGGAGAGCAGGGCGGCGAACGCCTCGTGGTTGAGGCGGTCGTAATCCGCCGCCCGGTCGCCCGTCCGCGCGTTCTCGAACTCGGAGATGTCGGCGCCCGCCGAGAAGGCCCGCCCCTCCGCGCCGCGGAGCACGATGACGCGGACGTTGGGATCGCGCTCGGCCGCCCCTACATGAAGGGGGATCTTGGCCCACATGCCGGCCGTGTAGGCGTTCATGCGGGCCGGATTGCGGGCCACGATCCAGGCGATCGCACCGTCGATTTCGAGATCGAGGTCGGGGGTGGTTAAGGCAGCGTCGGTCATGGCGGAAGGTCCTTGTCGAGCCGGCAGAGTGGGGTTTCGGGCGCGTGCATGCAACGCGGCCTCACGCCTCAAGCGGGCGGTCCGGCAGGGCGGCGGCGCCGGCGCAATTGGGCAGAGGTTTAGATTGACGCCGCCCCTCCGCGCCGATACCCCCATGGCGGGTGCCTGTCAGAAGATCTGACGGCGTGTCAAACCCGCATTATACTCAGCGAGGTCTGGAGCTTCACGGGTGGCGCGTCCGCCCGCCGATGCGGCCACCCGCTAGAACGCCCCGGCCCCTCGCGGCCTTGGGGCAAAAGGAAGAGCAGAGATGAGTACCGCAAAGCGCCTCGCGGAAAAGTCCGACCGCGTTCCGGCCCCGCGCCGCTCGAGCGACGATCCGATCTGGAGCACGCTGCGCGACGAGGCGGAGGCCGCCGTCGCGGCGGAGCCCGCGCTCACCGGCTTCATCTATTCCACGGTCACGAGCCACGGCACGCTGGAGGAGGCGATCTGCCACCGCATCGCGCAGCGCCTGGGCCACGCGGACGTCGACGCGGCGCTGATCGTCGAGACCTTCGAGGACGCGCTCGCCGCGCAGCCCGAGCTCGGCAAGATCTTCCGCGCCGACCTCGGCGCCGTGCTCGAGCGCGATCCCGCCTGCACGCGCTTCCTCGAGCCCTTCCTCTACTTCAAGGGCTTCCATGCGCTCGTCACGTTCCGCTTCTCGCACGAGCTGTGGCGGCAGGGCCGGCGCGATTTCGCGCTCTACCTGCAGAGCCAGGCCTCGCGCCTGTTCGCGGTCGACATCCATCCGGCCGCGCGTCTCGGCAAGGGCCTGATGCTCGACCATGCGACGGGCGTCGTGATCGGCGAGACCGCCATCGTCGGCGACAACTGCTCGATGCTCCACGCCGTGACGCTCGGCGGCAGCGGCAAGCAGACGGGAGACCGCCATCCGAAGATCGGCTCGTGCGTGCTGATCGGCGCGGGCGCGAAGGTGCTCGGCAACATTCACGTCGGCAACTGCTCGCGCATCGCGGCCGGCAGCGTCGTGCTGCAGGATGTGCCCCCGCACGTGACGGTCGCCGGCATTCCCGCACGCATCGTCGGCCCCGCCGGCACCGCCGAGCCCGGGCGCACGATGGACCATACCTTTATCGCGAACGATCCTGGCCACGGGCCGGACGATTACGCGATGCTGTAACACGCAAAGGAGCACACTGTGAAAAAGGACGAGCTGGCCCGTCTCGAGGCCTATCTCCGCAAGACGTTCGGCGCGAAGAACCTCACGGTGCGCGCGCGTCCCAAGAAGGACGATTCCGCCGAGGTCTATCTCGGCGACGATTTCGTTGCGATCCTTTTCCGCGAGGAGGAGGACGGCGAGGTCTCCTACCAGTTCCAGATGGCCATTCTCGAAATGGACCTCGAAGAGGCGTAAGCCGCTTGCCGCGCGGCCGAGGCCGCGCCGCGCGCCACGAGAAACGCCACGGGGGAAATTGAAGAATGGCACTCTATGAGCTGAATGGCGTCGGCGTTTCGACGCCGGACGACGGGAGCTACTGGGTCGCGCCGAACGCCGTCGTCGTCGGCAAGGTCGCGATCGAGACCGACGCCAGCGTCTGGTTCGGCGCCGTTCTGCGCGGCGACAACGAGCTGATCCGCATCGGCGCGCGCTCCAACGTGCAGGACGGCTGCGTGCTGCACACGGACCCCGGCTTCCCGCTCGAGATCGGCGAGGACTGCACCATCGGCCACATGGTGATGCTGCACGGTTGCACGATCGGGCGCGGGAGCCTGGTCGGTATCGGCTCGATCATCCTGAACGGCGCCAAGATCGGCGAGGAATGCCTGATCGGCGCCAACACGCTGATCTCCGAGGGCAAGGTCATTCCGCCGCGCTCGATGGTGCTCGGCTCGCCGGGCAAGATCGTGCGCCAGTTGAGCGACGAGGATGTGCGCCGGTTCGGCGGCGGCGCGGGGCGCTATGTCGCCAACTGGAAGCGCTTCAAGTCCGGCATGCGCAAGACGGCCGACTAAAGCGGCCCACCCCACGCCTTCCCTTCGCGCAAAAAAAAGAACCGGACACGGGGGTGTCCGGTTCGAAGGAAGAGCCTGGCCAGGGGGATAGTAGGGCAGGGGATCAGCCAGGCTCGAAGTCAAACAGTGAAGTGCAACGGGTCGTGACGGAAGGCTAGAGTGCTTCCGGAAAAGTGGGAACCGGTTTTCCGATAAGAAGCACGACAAAACAAAAAGTTAGAGCCGTTCCTCGATTCCACAAAAATCGGAACGGCTCTAGTCGCGGACGCCGGCGATGGCGTCGGGAGCGATCCGGTCGTTCACGTCCAGG
>CAYLSI010000023.1:0-50417 GCA_964386545.1 uncultured Hyphomicrobium sp. | reverse complement strand
CGCAACCCCAGCCTCGCAGCACCGCTCCGGATGAACAACCTTCATAGATT
This sequence comes from uncultured Hyphomicrobium sp., assembly GCA_964386545.1. Classification (GTDB taxonomy): domain Bacteria; phylum Pseudomonadota; class Alphaproteobacteria; order Rhizobiales; family Hyphomicrobiaceae; genus Hyphomicrobium_C. The sequence goes on along the minus strand of CAYLSI010000023.1, from coordinate 50,367 downwards.
CGACACCTAGCGGTCGAGCAGGCCGCGAATGTCCGGCATGGCCCGCAGGCCCAGGTGAAGGAGGGAGTCGACCCCGCGCCAGTAGAAGCTCGCCTCCTCGACGTCGTTCTCGGCATAGAGCGGCGTCTCGCTGACGGCGATGGGCTCGCTGCTGCCGGGCGCCGTGCTGGTGACGCGGAACATGGCGACCTGATCGCCCTTGCGCACCGGCGGTTTCAGCGGGCCGTCGTAGACGATCTCGCCGCGGATCTTCTGGTTCACGGGGTACTTGGGCAGAATGACCTCGAGGTCGCCTTCGCCACCCAGCGGTACATAGAAGTCCGTGCCGCCCCAGACGCGCGCGTAGCCGACCGCCTCGCCGGCGTTGAACAGCTTGGCGCGCGAGACGCTCTTGGCGCCCCATTCGAGCATGCGCTGGGTCTCCGTGCGGCGCTCCTTTTCGGTCGAGAGGCCGGCGATCACGCCGATCAGACGACGGCCTTCCGTGATCGAGGAGACGACCATGCCGTAGCCCGCCTCCTTCGTGTGGCCGGTCTTGAGGCCATCCACGCCGAGCTCCTCCCGCAGCAGCGGGTTGCGGTTGTAGAACTTGTGCTTGCGGTACTGAAATTCGCGCTGGCTGAAGGTCTTATAGTATTCCGGGTACTCCTTGATGATGTAGCGGGCAAGCAGCGTCAGCTCGCGCGCCGTCATCAGGTGCTCGGGATGGCTGAGGCCGGTCGGATTGCGGAAGGTCGACTTCTTGAGGCCGATGCGGCGCGCTTCCGCCTCCATCATCTCGGCGAACTTGTCGACCGACCCGGCCATGCCCTCCGCGACCGTGATGGCGGCATCGTTGCCCGACTGGACGATGATGCCCTGGATCAGCTCGCGGAGCTTGTTCTTCGAGTTGATGGGGATGAACATGGCGGACGTGCCGGAGGGCGCGCCGCCCGTGCGCCAGGCGTACTCGCTCGTCTGGAACTCGTCGTCGAGCGTGTATTTGCCGTCCTTCAGCGCCTTGAACAGCACGGCGAGCGTCATGAGCTTGCTCATGCTGGCCGGATGGATCAGGTCGTCGGCGGATTTCTGGAAGATGATCGAGCCCGACGCGGAATCCATCAGGATCGCGTTGCGGGCCGTCGTCGAGAAGCCGCCCGATTGCTGCGCGGACGCCAGCGGGAGCCCGGCCACCAGGGCGCCCGCGAGCATCACAGCGAACTTGAGCAATTTCGTCATGGACGGGTTCCGCGACCGCGAGCGGATTGGGCGCCCACTATGGCCGCGTGGGGCCTCAAGTCAATGCGTCGGCCTCCTTAATTCGTGGACGTTTTCCAGTCCTTCGCGTGCATGAAGATCGTCCCGGTGTCGAACGAGCGGGCGTCGAAGAACGGCAGGATGCGCTCGAACGAGACGGAGATCGGCTTCGGCTCCTCCATCACGCCGAGGAGGTTCTTGCTCGGGGCCGGCGTGACCGTGAGGGTAAACTCGTAGGGGCCGACTGCGCGGATGAGCTCGTCCGGCTTCTCGTCGTCGCCGCGGGTGTAGAAAAGGATCGATTCCGTGCGGCTCGAGCGGCCTTCGAGCGCGACCGGCGCGAAGCCCGTGTAGCTCCGGTTGCGCGTGCGCTCCATCGACCACACGCCGAACTCGGCGGCGTAGAAATGCTTGGTCTGCTTCGTGCGCGGATCGGTGACGGCGAGATCCATGTGCAGCACGGTGCCGGACTGCGCGCCCTCGTTGGCGATCGTCACCGGGATCGAGATCATCTCGAAGTTCGTATTCTGGTAGGGCGCTGCGAAATAGATCACGCGCGGGACGTAGACGCGCAGGTCCGCGCTTTTGAGGGACGTGTCCCACAGGCTGTAGGCCGAGAACAGCACCGCGACCGCCGAAAGCAGGGTCGCGGCGAAGCCGCCGTAGTAGTGGTTCGCGTTGTTCGTGGTGATGTCCGTGGCCTCGCGGATGCTGCCCTGCCGGATGTCGCTCATGCGGTCCCCCTTGTCGTCCCCTTTGTCGCCCCCGTGGGCATCCTCTAAGGAAACACCATTCCGGCGAAGGTGTGGCTGGCTGATGCTGCATTGCAGCGGAAGGGTGGGTAGGCCGGGCTCACCCACCCGAGTAGGACGATGTGCTGCGCGCCAGGGTCGTTGTGCATCCGAGACCGCTCAGTATATCCATCGTCATTACTTCGAGCACTTCACCACGGACGCGGTCCGGGATTTTGCCGGCCGCGCGGATAGAGTGAAGGCCCCTGGGGGAAAACAGCCATGTCCACGACCAAGATCGTTTCGGCCGACGAAGCTATCGCGCGCATCCGCGACAACGACGTGATCGCCACCACCGGCTTCGTCCAGAGCTGCATTCCCGAGATGCTTCATGCCGCGCTCGAGAAGCGCTTCGTCGAGACGAAGGCTCCGCGCGACCTCACCCTCATCATGTGCGCCGGCGCCGGCGACAGCAAAGGCCTCGGCACCGGGCGCCTGCACCACGACGGCCTCCTGAAGCGCGTCATCGCCGCCAACTTCGGGCGCATGCCGAAAGTTGCCCAGGCCGCCCAGGACAACAAGATCCAAGGCTACAACCTGCCCCAGGGCGTCATCTCGAAGCTCTATCGGAGCTGCGCCTCCGGCAGCCCCGGCCTCTTCACCCGCGTCGGCCTCCATACGTATGTCGATCCGCGTCTCGGCGGCGGCAAGGTCAACACGGCGACCAAGGAAGACCTCGTCAAGCTCGTCGAGGTCGACGGCAAGGAATGGCTCTTCTACAAGGCCACGCCGATCAACGTCGCCCTGATCCGCGCGACCAGCGCCGACCCGCTCGGCAACCTCAGCATGGAGCGCGAGTGCCTGACGCTCGACGTCATGGCGCAGGCGATGGCCGCGCACAACAACGGCGGCGTCGTCATCGCGCAGGTCGAGCGCATCGTCGCCGAGGGCTCGATCAAGCCGAAGGACGTCAAGGTTCCCGGCATTCTCGTCGACTGCGTGGTCGTCGCCGACCCGCCGGAGATGCACCGCATGAACTACGGCGTCATCTACGACGCCGGCCTTGCGGGCGAGGTGCGCGTCACCGTCGACAGCCTGCCGACGATGGAGCTCGACGAGCGCAAGATCATCGCGCGCCGCGCGGCGTTCGAGCTGCCGCCGAACGGCGTGATCAACCTCGGCGTGGGCGCGCCGGACGGCGTCGCGAACGTCGCCAACGAGGAGAAGGTGACGCCCTATCTCGTCATGACGACGGAAGCCGGCGCGGTCGGCGGCGTGCTCGCAGGCGGATCGAGCTTCGGCGCCTCGGCCAATGCGCACGCCATCGTCGACCAGAACCAGATGTTCGACTTCTACCACGGCGGCGGCCTCGACCTCACCTGCCTCGGCATGGCGGAGTGCGACAGCCTCGGCAACGTCAACACCAGCAAGTTCGGCGGACGCCTCAACGGCTGCGGCGGCTTCATCGACATCTCCCAGAACGCGCGGGCCGTGGTGTTCGCGGGCACGTTCACGGCGGGCGGCCTCGAGATCGCGATCGAGGACGGCAAGCTCCGGATCGTCAAGGAAGGCCGCGCGCGCAAGTTCGTGAACCAGGTCGAGCAGGTCACGTTCTCGGGCACCTATGCGGCCCAGCGCGGCCAGCCGGTGCTTTACGTCACGGAACGCTGCGTCTTCCAGCTCACGGACCACGGCCTCGAGCTGATCGAGGTTGCGCCCGGCATCGACATCGAGCGCGACATCCTTCCGTACATGGCCTTCAAGCCGCACATCCATAAGCCCGTGACGATGAACCCGCGCATCTTCCAGGACGGCACGATGAATCTGCTGGCGGACCTGCTCAACCAGAACCTCGCCGAGCGCATCACGTACGACGCGGGCCGCAATATCCTGCACGTCAATCTCCAAGCGTGGAGCGCGCGCAAGAAGGCGGACGTCGCCGATCTCAAGCGCGCGCTGATCAAGGCGTGCGAGGCCACGGGCAAGCGCGTGCACTCGGTCGTGAACCAGGACGGCTGCCGCATCGCCGACGACCTCTACGACGAGTACGCCGACATGGTCGCCTACATGGCGAAGCACCACTACGACCGCACGGTGCGGTATGCGACGAGCTTCATCACGCGCAACAAGCTGCAGGACGCCCTGCGCCGGCGCGGCCTGCAGACGCGCGTGCACGAGAAGGCGGAGGACGCGTACGCCGCTCTCGAGGAAGCGACCGTCTAGGTTTTCGATCGGCCACATTGGCTTGCGACGAAGCGGATGCCGCTTCGTCGCGCATCCTGCAGAAGCATCGGCCGGAGGGCGCGCGGGAAGACCCTTGCGCCCCGGTTCGCTCCGCTCGAAGATGAGGGCTGCAACCGCCCTCCTCTCCGGCCTCCCCCATGTCCTCCCACCAGCTCGGCCTGCTTTGGTGCGCCGTCTTCGTCGCGCTCGATGCGGCGCAGGCGGTGGCGTTCGGCAGTCTGCTTCAGGCGCATGACGCGTTTCTCGTTGGCGCACTGGTCTTCGGCACGTCGGCGCTGGCGGCGCTCGCGGTCGTCGCCGTCGCGGCACCCGGCGAGCTTGCGGCTGCGTGGCGCGACCGCCGAAGCCTCGTCTGGCTCAACGTGCATTCGGCGGGCGGGTGGATCGCCTACCTCGCCGCCGTGCAGCTCATCGAGCCCGCCGCGGCGTTCACGATCTTCTCGGGCGTCATTCCGCTCGTGCTGCGGCTGGCGCGCGTGTCGAAAGCGGGCGCGTCGACGACGTCACGCCGGGCGGATCTCGGATTTGCGATCCTTGCCGTCGCGCTCGCTCTCCTCGGGCTTGCGACGCTCGTCGGACTTTCGGGCTTCGTGCGGGGTGGCGCCGATGTGGCGGCCGCCGGCGTGCTGCTCTCCGTCGTCTCGGGCGCGATGATGGCGGGCATGCTGCGCGCGAGCTACCGGCTCTCGGCCCAGGGCGCGGGACCTCTCGCCGTCTACGGCGCGCGCTTTCCGCTTTATGTGGCGCTGGCGCTCGTGGGCTATGCGTTGGGCCTGGACGACAAGGGCGGTGTCGATGCGCCGGCGCTCGCGGCCGCATTCGGGATCGGCCTTCTGCTGCTCGCGTTTCCCACCTATGCCGTGCAGAAAGCCGTCGCGCTGACCTCGCCGGCCGCCGTGGGCGCGGCGACCGCGCTCATCCCCGCCGTGGTGTTCGGGTTGCAGATCATCGAAGGACGCGTCGCATTCTCAGCGGCGACGCTCGCCGGCCTCGCGGCCTACGCGCTCGGCGCATTGCTGGTTGCATCGGCTGCATTCCGGGACCGGAAGTCCGTCCTGTAACTTGGCATTTTTCCATTATTTTATTTTGTGTTGCGCATTTTATCTAAGTTTTCACCTTAACGCTCATATCTTCACGGATCATCTGCGGGGGAATCATCCGTTTTAGGAATTGGTCATGCGCTCGATCCAAGGCCGCTTGCTCACGTCGCTCGCCCTCATGTTCGTCTCGACTGCCGTCTTGGCCGGTGTCGGCTACTACGCGTCCTACGTCGCCGAGCGCGGGCTCGAAACCGTCTACAACGACCGCATCGAGCCGCTGCGCGACCTGAAGACGGTCGCCGACCTCTACGCCGTCGACATCGTCAACACCGCGCACAAGGTCCGCAACGGCAACCTCGATTGGGATGCGGGCGCGGCCCTGACCGGCAAGGCGGCCGACCGGATCGTCCGGCACTGGCGGGCCTACAGCGCCACCTTCCTGCCGCCGGAGGAACGGGCGCTCGCCAACCAGACCCAGAGCCTGATGTCCGGCGCGGACGTCGCCGTCAAGGCGCTGATCGAAATCCTCAAGTCCCGCGACCAGGCCCAGCTCGACCGCTTCGTGATCGACCGGCTCTATCCGGCGATCGAACCCATGAGCGACAGCATCGGCAAGCTCGCCTCGTTCCAGATCGACGAAGCGGCGCGGCAGTATCAGGTTGCGAGCGCGAGCGTTTCGCGCGGCCATTGGGGACTGTTCTCCGGCGTCGTGCTGGCCGTGGCCGCCGTGGCCTTCGCGCTGCGCACCACGATCTTCGACGTGTCGCGCCCACTCGTGGCGCTCGCCGAATGCATGCGCCGTCTTGCCGGCGGCGAACGCGGGGTCGAGATCCCCGGAACCGAGCGGCACGACGAGGTCGGCGCGATGGCCGAGGCCGTGCAGGTGTTCAAGACCAATGCCGAGGAGACGCTGCGGCTGCGCGAGGAGCAGAAGCGCGCGGAGGAGCGCGCGATCTCGGACCGCAAGGCGGACATGCAGCGGCTCGCCGCACGCTTCAAGGCCGCCGTCGGCGGCATCATCGACACCGTGACGAACGCCTCCGGCCAGCTCGAGCAGGCCGCGAATGCGCTGACGCAGACGGCCGACACGACGCAGGAGCGCTCGAACATCGTCGCCGCCGCGTCGGAGCAGACGTCGGTCAACGTTCAGGGTGTCGCGGCGGCCTCCGAGCAGCTCGCGTCGACGGTGAGCGAGATCAGCCGCCAGGTCGAGACGAGCAGTTGCATCGCCCAGGAAGCGGTGGAGCAGGCGCGCGCCACGAACTCGCGCGTCAACGAGCTCTCGCAGTCGGCGCATCGCATCGGCGACGTCGTCGGGCTCATCAATACCATTGCCGGGCAGACCAACTTGCTCGCGCTCAACGCGACGATCGAAGCGGCGCGCGCGGGCGATGCGGGCAAAGGCTTCGCAGTGGTCGCGCAGGAGGTCAAGGCGCTCGCCGCGCAGACCGCCAAGGCCACGCGCGACATCGAAATGCAGATCGCCACGATGCAGGGATCGACGCGCGAAGCGGTCGCCGCGATCGGCGAGATCACCGAGACCATCACCAAGATGTCGGAGATCTCGGGTGCGATCGCGGCTGCCGTCGAGCAGCAGGGCGCGACGACGCGCGAGATCAGCCGCAACGTTCTCGAAGCCGCCAAGGGCACGGCGGAGGTCGCCTCCAGCATCACGGATGTGAGCCGCGGTGCGTCGGACACGGGCTCCGCCTCGCAGCGCGTGCTCTCGTCGGCGAAGTCGCTCTCGGGCGACAGCAACACGCTCAAGGCCGAGGTCGAGCGCTTCCTCGAAACGGTGCGGGCGGCCTGACGCGGTTTCTCATCGCGCCCCGCCTCTGCTCATCGCTCGGGGCTTTTCATGGTTTCCCAGCGGCTCTGCCCTCACCGGGCGGGGCCGCTGACGTTTTGAGGGCGGACGCCAGGATGTCGAGGGCGCGGGCAAGCTGCGTCCGGCTCTGCGCGGCGCCGAGCGCGAGCCTCAAGGCCGAGGGCGGCGTGGCCTCCGTCGCGAAGGCGCTCGCCGTCACCACGGCAAGGCCGCGCCCGTGCAGATCGGCCGCGAAGGCCTCCGCCTGCACGCCGTCCGGCAGCGTCAGCCAGACGTGAAGCCCCGCGGGGTTGGCGGCAAACCGCTGGCCGGCGAGCGCCGCGCACGCCAGCGCCTGCCGTGCCACCGCTTCGGCGCGGATGGCCGCGACGATGGCGCTGGCGGAGCCGTCGCGCATCCAGCGCGTGGCGATGGCGGCCATCAACGGCACCGGCATCTGAACATTCGCGCGCAGGCCCTTGCCCAGGGCCTCGGCGGCCGTCGCGTCCGGCGTGACGACGATGGCGAGGCGCAGGCCCGGCGCGAGGCATTTCGCGAGGCTCGCCGCGAAGTAGGCGCGCTCGGGGATATGCGCGGAGACAGGCAGCGCCCCCGGCGCGAAGAAGCTATAGGGATCGTCCTCGACCAGAACGAGATCGCGCTTGCGGATCACCTCGGCGATGCGGCGCCGGCGCTCCTCCGGCATGGTCCGCGTCGTCGGGTTGTGGATCGTGGGCATCAGGTAGACGAGGCGCGCCGCCGTCGTGCGCGCGGCGCGGTCGAGGGCGGCCGGCACCATCCCCTCCTCGTCGCAGGCGACGCCGGACACGGCGATGCCCGTCGCCGCCGCGGCCGCTTTCAAGCCCGGATACGTCAACTGCTCGGCGAGGATCGTCCGGCTCGCGCCCGCGTGCGCCAGAAGCAAGGCGAACAGCACGGGCTGCGTGCCCGGCGCGATCAGCACGCGCTCCGCCGCGAGGCCCGGCCAGATGGGGCCGATCCAGTCCGCCGCGATCTGGCGCTCGCGCAGCGTGCCGCCCGGCTGCTGGTAGGTGAGGTACGGGCTCAGTCCGGAGCCGGACCGGATGTCGGCCAGCGTTTTGGCGAGCCGGCTGTCGAGCGCGGCGTCCGGCGGCTGGGGCGGCAGGTTCATCGAGAGATCGATGCCCGGCTGGGCCATCGGCTTCGGCGCGCCCGACACCGCGACGGCGAACGTGCCGCGGCCGACCTGCGCGTCCGTCAGCCCGAGCCGGCGCGCTTCGGCATAGGCGCGCGAGACCGTCGTCAGATCCACGCCGAGGGCACGGGCCAGCGCCCGATGCGTCGGCAGCGCCTGGCCGTTGCGGACGCGGCCGGCAGCGATGTCATCCGCCAGCGCATTGACGATGCGCTGGTAAAGCGGACCCTGCCGGTCGGCGATTGTAGGTGTCCAATCCATACAATTGGGTCATTACGCGCGTTGTGCCTCCATACAATCGAGCGTATTCATCGGAAAATCAACGCCGACAAAAATCAATCCGAGGAAACCGCCGATGACCGTCCCCGCCGAGCCGACGATGACCCAGGCCCTCTTCCGCGGCGCGCGCTGCACGTGCCCGCACTGCGGCGAGGGACGGCTTTTCCGCAAGTTCCTGAAGGTTGCCGATACGTGCAACGCCTGCGGCGAGGAGCTTCATCATCATCGCGCCGACGACATGCCGGCCTATATCGTGATGTCGATCGTCGGGCATATCGTGGTCGGCCTCGTCCTGTGGGCGGAGTTCCGCTACGCACCGCCGGTCTGGGTGCACTGGGCGCTGTGGCTGCCGCTGACGGTCGTCCTCACGATGCTTTTGCTGCAGCCCGTCAAAGGGTTCATCGTGGCGCTGCAGTGGAAGCTGCGCATGCACGGCTTCGGCACCCGCCGGAGCGTGACGGCGGCGGCTGCCGCGAGCTGACGCGTCTCCGCCGGGCCGCGCGCCCTCATCCATGGTTTGTCCCGTGCCGACCTCCGGCCAGCTCTCGCTCCGTGACGGGCTTCTTGCGCTCGCGGTGACGGCTGTCTGGGGGTCGAACTTCGTGGTCATCCACGCGGGACTGGAACACCTGCCGCCGCTCCTGTTCGCGGCGCTGCGCTTCTTTGCGGCGTTCGTTCCCGCCGTCTTCTTTCTGAAGCGCCCTGACGTGCCCTGGCGCAACCTCGCGGCTTACGGTCTGTTCGTCGGCGCGGGGCAGTTCGGCCTGCTCTACATGGCCATGCGCGGGCACATCACGCCGGGGCTCGCCTCGCTCGTCGTGCAAACGCAGGTCTTCTTCACGCTCGCGCTGGCCGCCGTGATCAGCGGCGAGCGGCCGGTCGCGTACCAGATGATCGCGCTTTTCGTGACGCTGATCGGGATCGCCATCATCGTCGAGCACACCGACGGGTCGACGACCGTGCTCGGGCTCATGCTGGTGCTCGGGGCGGCCGCGGCGTGGGCGGCCAGCAACATCGTGGTGCGGGCGACGCCGGCGGTGAACATGCTCGCCTATGTCGTCTGGGCGAGCCTCTTCTCCGCCCCTCCCCTGCTTCTCCTGTCCCTCCTGTTCGAGGGCTGGCCGGCCATCCGCACGGGCCTCGCGGAAGCCGACGCGATCACCTGGGCCGCTGTCGCCTGGCAGGCGATCAGCAACACGCTGTTCGGCTATGCCGCCTGGGGCTGGCTGCTCGGGCGCTATCCGGTTGCGACGGTCGCGCCGATGGCATTGCTCGTTCCCGTTTCGGGCATGGGCGCATCGGCGCTCGTTCTCGGCGAGCCGCTGGCCGACTGGAAGCTCATCGCGGCCGCGTTCGTCATGGCGGGGCTTGCGCTCAACGTGCTGTGGCCGCGCGTCGCCCCGGTGCGGACCGCCTGACGCTTTCTTTTCCGATCTGACGGGCTCACGACGCTGGCCTGTTCGAGGCGGTTGTCTCCGGCGCGTCCGGGTTGGTCGGAATCGTAAAGCCGCCCTCGGCCACCATGCGCGCGAACAGCCCCTTGCCGGCGGCGAGCGCCGCGAAGCGTCCCCGCTCCACGATGCGACCCTGATCGAGCACGACGATCTCGTCGGCATTCGCTACCGTCGACAGGCGGTGCGCGATCACGAACGTCGTGCGGCCGCTACGCAAGCGGTCAAGCGCGCGCTTGATGCGTCCTTCGGTTTCGGCATCGAGCGCGCTCGTCGCTTCGTCCAGCACCAGGATGGGCGCGTTCTTCAGAATGGCGCGCGCGATCGCGATGCGCTGGCGCTCGCCGCCCGAGAGCGCGGCGCCGCGCTCGCCAATCACGAAGCCGTAGCCCTCGGGCTTGCGCATGATGAAGTCGTGTGCTTCGGCGAGGCGCGCCGCATCCTCCACCTCGGCCAGCGTCGCCCCCGGCCGGCCGATGGCGATGTTGTCGCCGATCGAGCGGTTGAAGAGGCCCGCATCCTGAAACACGACGGCGATCTGCTGGCGCAGCGACGCGAGCGTCACGGCCGCGATGTCCTGCCCGTCGATGAGCACGCGGCCGGAGGCCGGATCGCGCAGCCGCATCAGCAGCGACGCCGTCGTCGACTTGCCCGAGCCCGTGGGGCCGACGAGCGCGATGGTCTGGCCGGGCGCGGCGGTGATCTCGAGATCCGTGACGCCTTGATCGGTGTCGGGAAAGCGGAAGGTGACGGTCTCATAGCGGATCTCGCCCTTGACGGGCGGCAGCGGCTTGGCGTCCGGCTTTTCCGAGATGCCGTCCGGCTCGTCGATCAGGCCGAAGTAGGAGCGCATGACCGGGGCCCGGCGATGGATCGCGGTCACGAAGCCCGAGATCTGGTCGAGCTTGCCGATCAGCAATCCCGCGAAGCCCACGAACGACACGATCTCGCCGACGGTCAGCTCGCCGCGCTGGGCGAGCACGGCGCCGACGGCGAACACGGCCACCATCGTGATCGTGGCGGCCGCGCGCTGAAGCACCGTCAGAATGCCCCACCAGGTGAGGACGGGATACTGCGCGGCCAGCAGATCGCTCATGACGGCGCGCATGGCGTCCGTCTCGGCGCGCAGGCGTGCGAAGCTCTGCACCACCGTGACGTTGCCGATCACGTCGCCGACGCGGCCGTAGACGGCGGAGTTGTATTGCTCGACGGCGGCTTGGCGATCGCGCGTCTGACGCATGACGACGGTGTTCAGGATGACGTACGTCACGGCGAGCAACCCGAGAATGGCCGCCATGCGCGCGTCCATGCTGATGGCCGTCGGCACCAGCAGCGCGATGCCGGCAATGGCCGTCACCTGCTCGCGCATGGCGCCGAGCCAGAGCCAGAACAAGGCGTCGGTGCCTTGCAGGATCGAGCGCACCACGGCGCCCGAGCCGCGGCTCGCGTGATAGCCCTGGGGCAGCGTGATCGCGCGCTCGAAGGCATCCGCCATGGCCGCGAGGTGACGGCGGTGGGCGAGCCGGTCCGCGAAAATGGCGACGACCACGCTGGCCAGGATGCCGAACAGGCCGAGCGCGGCCCAGAGCGCGATGGTCGGGAACGCCGCTTCGCCGCGCGAGAGGGAATCGACCACACGGCCGAGCAGGATGGGCTCGGCGAGCTGGACGAAGCCGATCGCGACCGAGGCCAGCGCCAGCAGGATGGCGAGGCCCTTCTCGGACGAAAGCTGCGAGAGCGCGCGCGTGTATAGGCGAAACAGATCCATGTCCTGCTAGGTCAGCCCCTCGTGTCCAGCTCATCATATGAGCCGGCATATTTTAGGGCTGCGACCGAAAGGACGAAATGCGCCGTTTTGCGCGCGGGCGCGTTTGGGGGGCTAACCCTGCTCCGGCTCGGGGGCCGGCGTGAAGGCCTGTTGCAGGGTCTGGGTCGTGAAGGGCTTGCTGACGATGATGCCGGACAGGTGGCGGGGGATGACCGCGCTCTCGCCGTATCCCGTCACGAACGCGAAGCGCACGCCGAGCTCGGCGAGGCGCTCGGCCACGGCGAAGCTCTTCGTCTCGCCGAGGTTCACGTCGAGGAGGCAGAAGTCCGGCGCCTTGGCGGCGATCATGCCGAGCGCTTCCTCGACATTTCCCGCCGTGCGGACATCGGCCACGCCGAGCTCCTTCAGCATCTCTTCCGTATCGAGCGCGATGAGGTAGTTGTCCTCGACCAGCAGAACATCCGCAGGCGGACGGGTAGCAGGCATAGAGTCTGAAAAGCTCATCCCAACCTCGCGTGAACGGTGGACGGACTATGGTCGGAGTCCCCGGCTTTGTCCCGCGGGTGCGCCAGGACGGGTGGGGCGGCGGCTCGGCATTCTCAATGCCAAAGACGTGCACGGACAGCTTGGCCGCAGCACGGCTAACGCGTCAGGGCCCGGATTGTTGCAGCCCGTCGGCGTCAGTGTCGTCACTCAATCAAATCACGCTTGCTCTGTCTGTGCACTTGTGAACACAAAGACGTGCCCTGCGCGTGCATAGTGTGGTGCCCATGATCCTGCAGAACAAACCCAGCGACGCGAAATCCGTCTCGACCTGCGACAGTAACCTGCTCCGGGCGTTGCGGCCTGCCGATCTTGCGCTTCTCTCGCCGCATCTCGAGCAGGTGGAGCGGGCGGCCGGGGAGGAGCTTTACAAGCCGGGCGACAATGTCGGCACCGTTTATTTTCCATGCGGTCCGAGCCTCGTCTCCTATCTGGTCACGAACGCGGACGGCAACGACGTCGAGACGATCCTGATCGGGCGGGAGGGCGCGGTCGGCGGCATCGTCAGCAGCGGGCATCTGCCGGCCTACTGCCGCATCGTCGTCAAATTCGGCGGGCTTTTCAGCCACATGCCGGTGAGCCTGCTGGAGGCCGCAAAGGCCCAGTCGCCGAGCCTCAGGTCTCTTTTCGCCCGCTATGCGGACTGCCTCCTGGCGCAGATCTTCCAGGCCACCGCGTGCAACGCGATCCATTCGATCGAGCAGCGCACGGCCAAGTGGATCCTCTCGGCCACCGAGCGCACCAACAGCCTGATCGTGCCGCTGACCCACGACGAGCTGGCCTCGATGCTGGGCGTGGGGCGCAGCTATACCAGCCGCGTGATCCAGGTGTTCAAACTGGACGGCATTCTCGAAACGCGGCGCGGCGCGCTCGTCGTGCGCGACCGGGCGGCGCTCGAGGCGCGGTCGTGCGCGTGCAACGACAGCGTCAAGGACCACTTCGCCCAGGTGCTGCGCGGCGTCTACCCGGACACCTGATGCGGCGTCTCGCGCGGGCAACCGGCCGGGGCTAGTCTGCGGCGACAAATTTTTCTCGGGGAACCCTCATGCGCCCAGCGCCCGCCCTCGCCGTCCTCGTTGCCGCCTTGCTCACCCTGCTTCCGCCCGCCGCGCGGGCACAGGACCTCTGGCAGTACATCGACACGACCTCGGACGCCTTCACCAAGGCGGACGTGACACGCGCCGACGTCGAGGCGGCGATCACGGCGGCGGGGCCGGCCGGCGGCGTGGACTTCAGCGGCAAGCAGCTCAACCGGCTCGACCTCTCCGGGCTCGACCTGCACGGGGCGAACCTGCAGGCGGCGCGCCTCAACGGCACGAAGCTCGCGGGCGCCAATCTTTCCGGCGCCAGGCTCGATCAGGCGTGGGGGCTCGAAGCCGACCTCAGCGGCGCCAACCTCGAAGGCGCGAGCCTCGTCTCGGCGCAGCTCCTCAAGGCGAAGCTGGACGGGGCCAACCTCTCCCAGGCGCGCGTGGCCTGCGATCTCACGCAGGCGAGCCTGACCAAGGCGCGGCTCGACGGCATCAACATGACGGACGGCAAGCCGGCGCGCGAAAGCCGGCGTCACCCGTTCGTCCTGCGGTCGGCCAACCTCGAAGGCGCCTCCATCACGCAGGCGGGCCTCATCGGCGCCGTGCTCGAGTTCGCCTCGCTCAGGAATGCAAACCTTTCGGGCAGCATTCTCGCGGGTGCGTCGCTCTCGGGAGCGGACTTCGGCGGCGCGACCGTCGACAAGACGGACTTCAACGGCGCGGACATGAGCTCGGCGCACATCGAGGCGCTGACCGGGCTCGACAAAGCGCTGAACGTCGACAAGGCACGCAACCTGGACCGCGCGTTCGCCAAGTAGTCCCGCGGCGCTTGCGTCGAACGGCCCTCCAGCGGCTCATTTCCGGAGCCACGTATCGCCGGGCAGGCGCAAGTCCGACAGCGGCGACGTGGTGTTGGACGCCGCGTCTCGGTGCGTCGACAGCAGGGCGCGATCCGACAGCGCGCGCAGGTGATCGGCGATCGCCGCGCGCACCGTGCTGCGGCCGTGTTTCTTGATCAGCGTCGCGAAGGCGCTCGCGGGCCAGTGGTAGGACGAGGTACGCAGCAGGGCGGGCACGATGCGCGCGAGCGGCGCGTTGAAATCGAGGTAGACCAGTTCCCCGCTGCCGTCGATCGCCGGGAGATCGTGGACCTCGCCGGCATCGCGCAGCATGTCGCTCGCGCTCGTCTGGAGCGCATGCGCGGGCGGGCCGCCAAGCGCGGCGAGACAGAGAACGGCCACGGCGCAGACGCTCCAGTGGCCGGCGGCGACGCGAGGCGTCATGGGCAGGTTTCCCCATCGGCTGTCACCGAACATTCAAAAATGCGTCGCGAACGCGGTCAATGCGCCGGGCAGACCAAGGTGAATTTTCGGACGGCTGCGTTGCGGACGCGTCGCGCGCGCACGGGCGAGGGACGCAGCGGGCGAGGGACGCAGCGGGATTGGACGGCGCTTCGCCTCGGCCGTGTCATCCAGGGAGGTGATTTCGGCTTTGACCCTGAGAGGACCTCAAACGACACCCTATACTCGGATGTCGCGCTCGTTGGAGTGAGTGTCTTGATCGATGACGAATTCGCCCTCACGCAATTGAAATGGGCACTGCAAGCGCTGGCGCAGCCGTCAGCAACTCAAATCGCTCTCTTTCCAGAGTATGTGATCGTTGCTGACGAACTGGCCTTTGATTTCGACAATTGGTACCGAGCAACGAAATGGAGGGAGCGCTTTACGGCGGCGCAGAGCGCCACATTGGAGGCCGTCGATGCCCTGCTCGATCAAATGAGCCTCGCGCGCGACCCGGAGCTTTGGACGGAAAAGGCCCTGACTGAGCGACCGGAATGGAGGGAAGCAAGAGACCTGGCCCAGCAAGCCCTGCAATCACTAGACTGGGAGTTCGGTGCGCCGCCGCGGGACCGAAGCGCGTATGTACGCGCCAAATCTGACGCGTAACGCATCGCTCCTCCTGGCCCGGAGCGGAGGTTCTCCTGTCACGGCCACCCGAGGCCACGCGGACAGGACCTAGTCGCGGTCGGGCGCGCCGGGCGGGAAGAACTTGCGATAGGGACGCGCCTCGTCGACGGCGCGGGCGACCGACGGGCGCGCAAGCACGCGCGCGCGGTAAGCCTTCAGGTTGGCGTGCGCGGGCGGGATCTCGTGCACCCAGTCGGCGTAGAAGAGCGCGGGCGCGGCCGCGCAATCGGCCATCGTGAACGCCTCGCCCGTCGCCCACGTCTTGCCGGCGAGTTGCCCGTCGAGCCAGGCGTAAGCCGTGTCCAGCATGTCGCGCGCCTGTTGAAGGCCGTACGGATCGCGGTGGTCGGCGGGACGCAGCAGATCAAAGGTGAACTTCTGCATCGGCGTCATGACGTAGTTGTCAAAGATGCGGTCCCACATGCGGACGTCGACCGCGGCGCTGGCATCGGCGGGGATCAAGCGATGCGGCCCGGGATGCGCGACGTCGAGATACTCGATGATGGCGGAGGATTCGAGGATCGTGCGGTCGCCGTCGACCAGCACCGGCATGCGCTTCATCGGCCAGAGGCGCGCCCATTCCTCGCCCGCGCCCGGGTCCTCGGGGCCGAGCACGCGATAGGTGAACGGTGTCGCGTTCTCATAGAGCGCGATCAGCACCTTCTGGCAGTAGGACGAAAACGGGTGAGCATAGAGCGTGAGGGACATGGGCGTGAGGGACATGCGGCTGGCTCCTTGAAGGCTGCGCTGACCAAGGACGTCCCACGCGCTCTCGCGCCGACAGACCGCCCCGGGGCATCGCCCAGCCGGACCCCGTTATACGGTGCGGCAGATCTGCTGTCCCTTGCCGTGCCTCGGAGACCACGTGGGCGACGTGACGGCCGGTCCGGCATGGAAAAAGGGGGCGCATCGCCCTCCCCTCGCTTTTGGCCGGCGCACGCGGGCCTGATCCAGGTCAAAGCCTTGCCCGGCGCCGCAGGCGATGCTCGGCTCATGATGAGCTTTCCAGAATTCCTGCTCGGCGCGCTGGTCCTCCTTGCCACGCCCGGCCCGACCAACACCCTGCTCGCCGCGTCCGGCGCGGCATGCGGGATCCGCCGCTCGCTCGCCCTGCTCGTGGGCGAAATCCTCGGCTACCTCACGGCGATTGCGACTTTGACGCTGGCCATTGGTCCGCTGGTCGCCCAGCACGCCGCGCTGGGCACCGCGCTCCGGGCTGCGCTCTGCCTCTACGTGCTGCTGCTGGCGTGGCGGCTCTGGACGCTCGGGGCGGGCACAACCGCCGAGACGCGTCCCATCACGGCGCGGCGCGTGTTCGTGACGACGCTGCTCAACCCGAAGGCCGCGGTCATGGCGTTTGTGCTGCTGCCGGTCACGCCCACGGCGGGACTCGCAGACGCGCTCCCGCCTCTCGCCGCGCTCATGGACTCGCTCCCGCGCCTGGCGGCGCTCATGGAGTCGCTCCCGCGCCTTGCGGCGCTCGGGCTCCTGATCGTCGCGGTCGGCAGCTCCTGGATCGCGGCCGGCGCATTCGCAGGCCGCGGCATGGGCTCACCGCAGACCGGCTATCGCGCCGGTGCGATCGCGCTCGTCGCCGTCGCGGTCGTCCTCGGCGGATCGGCCGTGGGCATGGCCCACGGTTCTTGAAGGGTCGCATTTTCTGACGACGAACCGTTCTCCACGTCGTCGGAAGATGCTCCGGTTATTCCCACGACCTCTCGAAGCGCTTGAACTTGGACAGTGGGGCGGTGCCTAAGTGGCATTGTCGCCAGCTTCGCGCAGCCAGCCTTCTACCCTTTCGATCATCGGCTTGGCGCCGATCTGGTGGTACAGGGAAAGGGCTTGCCGCCAATGGACGCGAGCCTGATCGAGGTCGCCGTGCGTCTCATAGACGAGGCCGAGGTTGCCGTACTGGTTGGCCATGCCCTCCTTGCGGCCCAGCGTCTCGTCGAGGGCGAGCGCCTTGCGGAACATGGCCTCGGCCTGGTCGAGGTCGCCGCGCGTCGCATAGACGATGCCGAGGTTGCCGGTCGCCGCGGCAATCGTTTCCTGGTCGGCACGCCGGTTGCCGAGCGTCAGCATGCGCTCATAGCTTGCAACGGCCGCATCGAGGTCCCCAACGCGACTTTGGAGGTGCCCGAGCTGGTTCCAGCCCTCGGTGTCGTCGGGATCGAGCTCCGTGGCCATCGCGTAGGCGCGAAGCGCCGCCGCCGTGTCGTGCAGGAAGGCCAGGGCGCCCTTCTGCCGCCACAGCGACGCCTCGTCACTGGCTACCCGCTGCCGCGCCGTCGCGCGCCCTGCGATCAGCGCGTCGAGGGCGGCCTCCGCCGCAACACCCGTCTTGTCCTTGAGCGCCTCGCCCTTGCCCGCTTTCAGCAAGGTGTCGATGGCCGCATCTAGGTTTTGGGCGAGGCCCGCATCCGCACTTGGCGCCGGGCCTCCGCCGATGGGCACCGTTGCCGCCTCACGGGCCGAGAGAACGGCCCTGAACTCCTCCTTCAGCTCCGTGCGTAGCTTCTCAATGTCGTTTATCCGGACCGTGCGGCCGCCGCGGATCAGCGCGCCGATGCCCCAGATGCCGAGAAACGCCGAGGAGAGAATACCGATCCAGTCGATGATATTCTTCGCCCGCTCGTCGGGGTGCCAGCCCGTCACCTGCTCGATGGCCGCGGCGATCCAGTCGCCGATGAACCCGGCAACGTTGAACAGAAAATCCATGGTGACGCCCCCCGCGCCGCAATGTCGTGCATACGAAATTCAATCTTGTGCATCGTATTGCAGAGCGGGGATGTGGCAACAGTAAGTTGCCGATCGGCCGCAAGAGTGCTTCTGATTTAGGTGAAGCAGTGCAGCGCCCCCTCACCCGGAATCGATCTTCGATCGCTTCCGGCCTCTCCCGTCCATGCGGAGCATGGCTTCGCCATGAAGGGAGAGGCAAAGAGTGTGTCCTCCGCGGTTTCATCAATCACAATTCCCTCTCCCCTTGGGGAGAGGGTTAGGGTGAGGGGCACCGAACGATCCCGTCACAGACGGAAAAGACTCTACCGCTCGAAGCGTTTGAACTTGATGCGGTGGGGCTCGACGGCGGCGTCGCCGAGGCGGCGCTTCTTGTCCTCCTCGTAGGCCTCGAAGTTGCCTTCGAACCATTCGACGTGGCTGTCGCCTTCGAAGGCCAGGATGTGGGTTGCAAGCCGGTCCAGGAAGAAGCGATCGTGCGAGATCACCACGGCGCAGCCGGGGAAATCCTCGAGAGCCGCTTCGAGCGCGCCCAGCGTTTCGGTGTCGAGGTCGTTGGTCGGCTCGTCGAGCAGCAAGAGGTTGCCGCCCTCCTTCAGCATCTTGGCGAGATGCACGCGGTTGCGCTCGCCGCCCGAAAGCAGGCCCACCTTCTTCTGCTGGTCCGGTCCCTTGAAGTTGAACCAGCCGCAGTAGGCGCGCGACGACATCTCCTTCTTGTCGCCGAACTTCATGATGTCGAGACCGCCCGAGATCTCCTCCCAGACCGTCTTCTTGTCGTCGAGGTGCGCGCGCGACTGGTCGACGTAGGAGAGTTTGACCGTCGGGCCGAGTTTGATCGTGCCGCTGTCGGGCGTCTCGACGCCGGTCAGCATCTTGAACAGCGTCGTCTTGCCGGCGCCGTTCGGGCCGATGACGCCGACGATGCCGCCCGGCGGCAGCTTGAACGACAGGTTGTCGATCAGCAGGCGGTCGCCGAACGCTTTGGTGAGCCCGTCGGCCTCGATCACCATGTCGCCGAGGCGCGGCCCGTGCGCGATCGAGAACGACGCCTTGCCGACCTCCTCGCGGCCGGCCTCTTCGACCAGCTTGTCATAGGCGGCGATACGCGCCTTCGACTTGGCCTGGCGGGCCTTGGGCGAGGAGCGGATCCATTCCAACTCGCGCGCCATCTGCTTCTGGCGGCTCTCCTCGGCCGCCTTCTCGCTCTCGGCGCGCTTGGCCTTCTGCTCGAGCCAGCTCGAGTAGTTGCCCTTCCACGGCACGCCCTGGCCGCGATCCAGCTCCAGCGTCCAGTCGGTCAGGTTGTCGAGGAAGTAGCGGTCGTGCGTCACGAGGATCACGCAGCCCGTGTACTCCTTGAGGAAGTGCTCGAGCCAGGCGACGCTCTCGGCGTCGAGATGGTTGGTGGGCTCGTCGAGCAGCAGGATGTCCGGCTTCGACAGCAGGAGCCGCGTCAGCGCCACGCGGCGCTTCTCGCCGCCCGAAAGCTTGGTCACGTCCGCTTCGCCCGGCGGGCAGCGCAGCGCATCGAGCGCCTGCTCGACCTGGGTGTCGAGGTCCCACAGGCCCAGCGCGTCGATCTGGTCCTGGAGCGCCGTCATCTCGTCGGCGGTCTCCTCGGAGTAGTTGGCGGCGATCTCGTTGTAGCGGTCGAGAATGGCCTTCTTCTCCGCCACGCCTTCCATGGCGTTGCCGAGCACGTCCTTGTCGGGATCGAGCTCCGGCTCCTGCGGCAGGTAGCCGACCTTGATGCCGTCAGCGGGACGCGCCTCACCCAGGAAGTCGTCCACGGTGCCGGACATGATCTTGAGGAGCGTCGACTTGCCGGCGCCGTTGAGGCCCACGACGCCGATCTTGGCGCCGGGCAGGAACGACAGAGAGATGTCCTTCAGGACCTGCTTGCCCCCCGGGTAGGTCTTGGAGAGCTTGTGCATGTGGTAAACGTACTGGTGGGCTGCAGCCATGCGGGCGCCTCTTCCTTTTCATGTTTTGGGAATTGGGCGCGTTTTAGCGGATCGCGGGGACAATCTCAATCGTCCCCGCGAGCCCGTTCCGGCAAATGGGCTCGATCCGGCCGCGGGGTTTGCGGGCCCCATTGTGGTTGGTGCCCCGGAACGCCACGTTCAGCATCGTCCTCCCCCAAGCGGATATGCCCCCATGACCAAGCCAAATGCCCTCGTGCCCGAGAAGTCCCGGTGCTCCCTCAGCGGCCGCGAGCTGCCGCGCCGCCAGCTCGTCAATATCGAAACGATCCGGCCCATGCTGGCGGAGCGAATCCGGCGCGATCATCCGGACCTGCCGGCGGATGCGCTGATCGGCAAAGCGGAGGTCGAGCGCTATCGCGCGGGCTACGTGGAGGAGCTCCTGCGCGATGAGACCGGCGAGATCAGCGCGCTGGAGCGGCGCGTGGCCGACAGCCTCGCCAATCACGAGACGCTGGCCGAGAACGTGGAGGAGCAGTTCGAGGAAAAGCGTACGTTCGGGGAAACGGTATCCGACCATCTGGCGAGCTTCGGCGGAAGCTGGCTTTTCATCCTGAGCTTCCTGGCGATGCTCGGCATCTGGATGGCTTACAACGCCGCGGAAGGCGCGGGCGGCGCGTTCGACCCTTATCCGTTCATCCTGCTCAACCTCGTGCTGTCGTGCCTCGCGGCGCTGCAGGCGCCCATCATTATGATGAGCCAGAAGCGGCAGGAGGCGAAAGACCGCGCGCGCTCCCTCAACGACTATCAGGTGAACCTCAAGGCCGAGCTCGAGATCCGCCATCTGCACGAGAAGCTCGATCACCTGATCAGCAAGCAGTGGCAACGCCTGGCCGAGATCCAGCAGCTTCAGCTGGAGATCATGCAGGACCGGCAGCGGTGATGGTCATGTGGAAGGTTGGGACGTGGGATTGACCGTGTCCGGTTGTGACCCGAAGCCGGCATCGGCTCACGGGCATAGGGAAGAAAAATGATCGTGTGCCACGCGATGCGGATTCGACCAGATGAGGTTCAAGTTGGACCACACGCCCGCTGCAACGCCTCTATTGGCCAGGAGGACGATTGCGGCTCTTTTTTGCGGACACACGTAAATGGCCGACGTGGATCCGGCAGTTCCTCCGTCGTGGAAAAGCATGCGAGAGGCCGAACCACCGAGCGTAATCGAGATCCAGCCCAGGCATTGCGACATCGGCTCCAAGTCGCGTCGCGGCCCAAGTCCGACTAACGGCATGGCCGTCTCTGCGATCGCACGGTCGAGGGCTGTAGCCGGACTCTCGACAGCCGAAATAACTTGGGCGGAAAACCGCGCAAGGTCGCGCGCTGTGGAGCGCAATGCGCCCGCGCCTGCCATCGCCTTGAAGGTCCATGGTCTTACTGGCGCGCCAGAGTTGTCATGCGGTTTGCTGAAGCGCATGCGCTGCTCCTGGGTCAGGCTGATTGACGTGCTCCTGAGACCAAGAGGAACGAGAACGTTCTCCCTCAACAGATCTTCATATTCGCGGTTCTGGCTGATCGCCAGAACCTCTCCAAGCAAGCCGAAGCCCAGGTTCGAGTAGGCGTACGCTGTTTCGCGCGGCGGCTTGACGGGACGCCAATTCCGCATCCAAGCGATGAGATCATCGCGCGAGAAAACCGCGTAAGGGTCATCGGGGACGCCGTGCAGAAAGGCCTTCCAAACTGAAACGTGCAAGCGCGGCAGCCCCGATGTGTGGCTTGCAAGCCTTTTCGGCGTTATCCAGGCGGGCGCTCCGGAGAATTCCTTGCAGATATCGCCGATCGGCCGTTCCGGGTCAATTTTTCCGTCGACTGTCAATTGAGCCAGGAGCAGCGCCGTGAAGATTTTGGTTACGGACCCGATCTCAAACAGCACGTCTTGAGGCGGGCAGGATTGAGAGATGGCCGGATCGCCGAACAGCTCGACGCTTTCCCGCTGATTATGCTTCGCAAGCACCACAACCGACGTCGATGGATGCTGATACGGCGTCGCCAATTTCGCGAGCGCACCGAGGTAAGGGTTCGACATCATGGGGTGCCGGTATTGCAATCATCGGCTCCATACGATGCCAACATGTCAGCAGTTGGCCCGAAACCTCCATCCTCTCGTCTCTGATCGAGGGAGCGGTCCAGACGCCCCTGGGCCGCATTGCTCTGCGTTTCACACGTTCGAGACGCCGGTGAAGAAGTAGCGCCCCAAACCGATGGTGAAGACGAGCCAGCCCCACAGCGTGTGCTCGATGAAGACGGCCCAGAACGAGCGCGTCATGGCGTAGCGCGCGGCCAGGATGAGGCCGCCCATGGCGGTGGCCGCGATGGCGAACGCAGAGCCCATGACGATGTGCGCATAGCCGAAGAGCAGGCCGTTGACGATCACGATCAGCCAGGCGTGCGCGCCGAACAGCGGTCCGTAGCGATGGAAGAAGAACGGCCGATAGAGCAGCTCCTGCGCGGCGACCGAGAAGATCGGATAGGCGATCATGATCTTGCGGTAGGTCTCGGGCCGGTTGGTCGGGAACTCCAGGAACCAGGCCGGATGATAGGTCTGCACCCACCAGGTGGCCGCGCCGCCCATCAGGAGAAAGATCACCGCGATCGAGAGCGCGTTGCGCCAGCCGAGGCCGCGCCGCAGCTCGTCGCGCAGCCGGAACGTGGGATCGACCAGCAGCAGCAGTGCGGCGATGGCCAGCACCGGCAGCAGGGCGACGAAGATCGGGATCTTGGTGCCGGGCGGAATGTAGTCCGAGAGCAGCGGAACGCGCTCGCCGTGCACGAGCCAGGTCATGACCAAGGGCGCGGCGCCGAACAAGAGCGCCATCTCGACGACGAGCCACAGGCGCACGATCCGCGACGGGTTGCGGACCAGCGGCACCGTGCCGCCGGCGCGCAGCGTGCGTTGCTCTCGCGGGATCTCGGCGTCGCTCGGGGTTGGCGTTTGCGTCACGGCGGTCTCGGACAGGGATCGAAGGATTGGCTGGGGCTCACGGAGCCGGCTCACGTCAGGCCCGACAGCATGCTGCGGCGGCGCTGCCAGCGGCGCGCGATCTCGTCGGCGATGACGCTTGCCGCATCGACCGGCGGATAGCTCCAGTCCGGCACCTCCGTGAAACGATCCGGCGCGGGACGCGTTACGCCGGCCTTGCGCAGGGCGGCATGGAAGCTCGTGAACTTTTCCGCGCCGCCTTCGGGCTCGAAAACGGCAATCGGGCGGCCCGTCGCGGCCGCTTCGCCCACCATGTTGATGCTGTCGGCGGTGACGAGAAAGGCATCCGCATGAGCGAGGAACTGCGCGTAGGGGTTCGGCCCCTCGCCTTTCCAGAGCAGGACGTTCGGGCCGCTCGCCACGGCTTCGAGCGCGGTCACGAGCTCGGCGGGCGTGCGCCGCGAGACGGTGATCATCAGGCTCGCGCCGAGATCGGCCAGCGAGCGGATGGCGTCCGCAAGGCGCACGATCGTATCGGTGGAATAGCGGTAGCGGTCGTTCGGCCCGCCGACGAGGACGGCGACCCGGGGCGAGGCAAGGCGCGCGATCGCGGCCTCGGGCTCAGCGCGGATCTCGGCCAGGCGCTGCGGCGAGAACGGGTGCGGCGCGGTCAGCGTGGTGATCACGTTGGGGCCGCGCCGGCGGTCGTGCTCGGGCACCCAGTAGAGGTCGGCGGCCGACGGGGACGTTTTGGGGTCCATGAGGACAACGGCGTAGGTGCGCAGCCCCGCCTTGCGCTTGAGGGCGCGCAGGTACGGCAGCGTCGTGCGACCGGCGGCGATGGCGATCTCGGGCCACGGCGGGGCGAACGCCGCGCCCGGCTGGCCGAACCGCTCGCGCGGCGAGACCGGCCCCCACGGGGCGAGCGCTTTCCACACGCCCTGGGGCGTCACGCGCTTGATGTCGGCGGAAACGCCGAGCGCCTCGGCGATGCCCTTGCTCAGGGCTTCGTGCCCCGCCTTGCCGTCGCTGATGATCCAGGCGCGCACGCCGGCGAGCGGGCGCTGCCCTGTCGCGCGCTGCGGCGACGGCCGCGAGAGTCCATTGTCCATTCCCTACCATCCCCGGGCCGGCGGCGGCTGTCGAGTCCCTCGCCCGTCCCTCCCCCGGCGCCCTGCCGGCGGGGAGATACGCCCGCTCTGCGGCGCGATCATGGACACGTCATCGTGGACACGTCCGGCGCAATCCTTTTGCAATTGGCGCGGGACTGCCTTAGGTGCGGGTATCGACCAATCGAGGCGAGTTTCCTCCATGCCGCATCGTCTGGACGCGATCGACCGGCGCATCGTGCGCGAGCTGATGAGCGATGGCGCGCTGACCAACGTGGCGCTGGCCAAGCGCGTGGGGCTGTCGGCGCCGCCGTGCCTGCGGCGCGTGCGCGCACTCGAAGACGCGGGCGTGATCCAGGGCTACACGGCCCTCGTCGACGAGACGGCGCTCGGGTTCGAGCTGACGGCGTTCGCCCTCGTGGGGCTGCACAATCAGGCGGAATCGGATCTCCGGGCCTTCGAGAACCACGTGCTCGGCTGGCCGATGGTGCGCGAAGCCTACATGCTGTCGGGCGAAAGCGACTACATCCTGAAGTGCGTCGCGCCGGATCTGCCGTCGTTCCAGGATTTCGTGCTGAACCAGCTCACCGCCGCGCCGAACGTGGCGAGCGTCAAGACGAACCTCGCCATCCGTCGCGCCAAGCTGGCGCCGGGCGTCGCCCTGCCCGAACCCGAGGGGGAAGGCGACTAGGTGAGCTTGCGCGTGTTGTAGAGGGCGGGGAAGAGGCGCGTCCAAAGCGCCGTGATGCCGATGGCGCCCGCGCCGCCGATGACGACCGCGGGAACCGCGCCCACCAGCGCCGCCATGGTTCCCGCGCGGAACTCGCCCACCTCGTTCGACGCGCCGATGAAGACGCTGTTGACCGCCGTCACGCGGCCGCGCAGGTCGTCGGGCGTCGCGAGCTGGATCAGCGTCGAGCGCACGTTGACGCTCACCATGTCGGCCGCGCCCATGATGAAGAGCGCGGGCAGCGAGAGCCACAGCGTCGTCGACAGGCCGAACACGACGATGGCGAGGCCGTAGATCGCGACACACGCGAACATCACCTTGCCGGCATGGTCGCGGATCGGGTTGCGCACGAGCCAGACGACCATGACGAGCGCGCCGACACCGGCGGCCGAGCGCAGGAAGCCGAGGCCCCAGGGACCGACGTCGAGCACGTCGCGCGCGAACACGGGCAGAAGCGCCGTCGCCCCGCCCATCAGCACCGCGAACATATCGAGCGAGATCGCGCCCAGCACGACCGGGTTGGCGCGGATATAGCGGAAGCCCGCGAGCATGGTTTCGAGCGACCGCGGCTCCGACGTCGTCTTCTGCGGAGGCTTCGGGATCAGCAGCGTCAGGAGCGCGGCGGCCGCGAACAGCAGGAACGCCACCGCGTACGGCACATGCGAGGAGATGCCATAGAGTAGGCCGCCGACCGCCGGACCGATCGTGAAGGACGCCTGCATCGCCGACGAGTTCCACGCCACGGCATTGGCGAAGCTTTCGCGCGGCACGATGTTGGCGGCGAGCGACTGCGTCGCCGGCGTCATGAAGGCGCGCGCCACGCCGAACAGGGTCAGGATCACGAACACCGGCCAGACCTGGCCGTGCTCGCCGGGCTGCAGGGCATGGATCGCCCAGAACGCGGCGATGGCGGCGACGCAGAGCGCTTCGAGCCCCACGCAGACGGCCATGATCATGCGGCGATTGTAGCGGTCGGCCACGGTGCCGGTGACGAGCACGAACGCGATGGCGGGGGCGAACTGGACGAGACCGACGAGGCCGAGCAGGAACGCGTTGCGCGTCTCGTCGTAAATCTGCCAGCCGACGGCGACGGACACGATCTGCGTCGCGAAGCCGTTGAAGAAGCGCGCCAGCCAGTAGAGGCGGAAGGACGTGTAGGAGAACGCGGAAGGCGGGGGCGCCGCGACGGCGCCGGCGTCCTTGCCCGTAGGGTCCTTTGATGGGGGCGTGGCCATGGCCGGCTACGGCCTTTCCAATGGAACTTTGAACCGACAGGCGCGCAGGATGCGCGCAAACCGCGCGTTATCCGCGGCGATGCGGACCCATGGCCGGATCCCGGCCGTCCATGCGAAGCATGGCCTCGCCATGACCGCCGGGATGACGTCGAGGTGGGGCGGCTGGATCGCCACGGACAAATCCGTCACTCCGGCGAAGGCCGGAGTCCAGACACGTCACATGTTGGCACCGTCGTGCTGCATGCAAATTGGGAGGACTCCTGCGCGCTCCCATCAGGGCGGGACATGTAAGGGCGGGACATGGGAAGACCTTTCATCGAGCCGCACGGGGGCCTGCGGAGGGAAAAGCCTATTTCCACTCGACCTTCAGGACCTCGTAGGAGCGCGAGCCCTTGGGCGTCGTCACCTCGGCCGTGTCGCCCTTCGCCTTGCCGATCAGCGCGCGGGCGATGGGGCTCGAAATTGAAATCTTGCCGGCGCGGACGTCCGCCTCGAGATCGCCCACGATCTTGTAGGTGACTTTCTCGTCCGTATCCTCGTCCACCAGCGTGACGGTGGCACCGAACTTGATGGTCGAGCCGGAGAGCTTCGAGGTGTCCACGATCTCGGCGCGGCCGATCTTGTCCTCGAGCTCGGCCACGCGCGCCTCGTTCAGGCCCTGGGCCTCCTTGGCGGCATGATACTCTGCGTTCTCCGAGAGGTCGCCGTGCGAGCGGGCTTCGGCAATCGCCTGAATAATGCGCGGCCGCTCCTCCGACTTCAGGCGATGCAGCTCCTCCTCGAGGCGCTTGTAGCCATCGACCGTCATCGGCACACGTTCCATGGACATAGCTAAAATCTCCAATCGGCCTGGCTTGCGGCCAGCGCCCAATTCCGTGAGATCCCTGTACTCTGGTGGGACTTGGTCGTCGGATAACGCCGGACGAGGCTCAAACGTCTCAACTCAGACGGCGCGACCGACGTAGACCTGCAGCGGGGCCACGTTCAGAGAATCGGCTTTGAGTGCCTTGATCGCGCGCGTCACAGCGACCGCACCGGCTAGAGTTGTATAATAGGGAATGTGGTGAAGCAAGGCCGTGCGCCGGATGTCCTTGCTGTCGGACACAGCCTTGGCGCCCTCGGTTGTATTGAAGACCAGGGCGACGTCGCCGTTCTTCATCGCGTCCACGATGTGCGGCCGGCCCTCCAGCACCTTGTTGATCTGGTCGCACGGCACGCCGTGCTGCTCCAGATGGCGGCGCGTGCCGCGCGTGGCGATGACCTTGAACCCGAGGTCGACGAGTTCCTTCAGCGGGGCGACGATCCGGTCCTTGTCGCTGTCGCGGACCGAGACGAACACCGTGCCCGACATCGGCAGCTTCTGGCCGGCGCCGAGCTGGCTCTTGGCGAAGGCGATCGAGAAGTCGCGGTCGATGCCCATGACCTCGCCCGTCGAGCGCATCTCGGGGCCGAGGATGGGGTCCACGCCCGGGAAGCGCGCGAACGGGAACACGGCTTCCTTGACGGCGACGTGGTCGTACTTCACCGCCTTCAGGCCAAAGCTCGCGAGCGGCTGGCCGGCCATGATCTTGGCGGCGATAGCGGCGATCGGCTTGCCGATGACCTTGGCGACGAACGGCACGGTGCGGGACGCGCGCGGGTTCACCTCAAGCACGTAGACCTCGTCGTCCTTGATGGCGAACTGAACGTTCATGAGGCCGACGACGCCGAGGGCCAGCGCCATCTCGCGCGCCTGGCGCTCGAGCTCCGCCACGATCTTCGGCGACAGCGAATAGGGCGGCAGGGAGCAGGCCGAGTCGCCCGAATGGATGCCGGCCTCCTCGATGTGCTCCATGATGCCGGCGACGAACGTATCCTTGCCGTCGCACAGGCAGTCGACGTCGACCTCCGTGGCGTCGGCGAGATAGCGGTCGATCAGCAGCGGGCGCTTGGCGGAGACGACGAGCTCGCTCGGGCGGTCGAGCGTGGCGGAGAGGCGCGCGATGTAGCGATCGACCTCGCCGCGGTCGTGCACGATTTCCATGGCGCGGCCGCCGAGCACGTAGGACGGGCGGATCACGACGGGGAACGTGATGGCTTCGGCGATGGCGGCGGCCTCACCGGGCGCGCGCGCGATGCCGCTCTGCGGCTGCTTCAAGCCGAGCTTGTCGATCAGCGCCTTGAACCGGTCGCGGTCCTCGGCGAGGTCGATGGCGTCCGGCGAGGTGCCGAGGATCGGCACGCCCGCGTCCTCCAGCGCGCTCGCAAGCTTCAGCGGCGTCTGGCCGCCGAACTGCACGATCACGCCCTTGACGGTGCCGTTGGACTGCTCGGTGCGGATGATCTCGATCACGTCCTCGGCCGTCAGCGGCTCGAAGTAGAGCCGATCCGACGTGTCGTAGTCGGTCGAGACGGTCTCGGGGTTGCAGTTGACCATGATGGTCTCGTAGCCCGCGGCCGTCAGCGCGAAGCACGCGTGGCAGCAGCAGTAGTCGAACTCGATGCCCTGGCCGATGCGGTTTGGGCCGCCGCCGAGAATGATGATCTTCTCGCGGTCGGTCGGCATGGATTCGCAGCTCGGCGCCGAAAGGCCCGCGCCGCTCGTCTGCACGAGGCCGCGCTCGTAGGTCGAATACATGTAGGCCGTGGGCGAGGCGAACTCGGCGGCGCAGGTGTCGATGCGCTTGAACACCGGGCGCACGCCCGCGACGCGGCGCGCTTCGCGCACGTCGGCCTCGGCGAGGCCCGCGAGCTTGGCGAGGCGCGCATCCGAGAAGCCCATCGCCTTGAGCGAGCGAAGCTGCTCGGCCGACTTCGGCAGGCCGTGCGCCTTCACGCGTGCCTCGACGTCCAGGATCTCCTGGATGCGGTCGATGAACCAGGGGTCGATCTTGCACGACGCATGGACCTGCTCGGCGTCGAGGCCGAGGCGCAGCGCCTGGGCGACCTTGAGCAGGCGGTCCGGCGTCGGGCGGCCGAGCGCGGCGCGGATCACGTTCTTGTCGTCGCCCGAGCCCAGACCCTCGAGCTCGATGTCGTCGAGACCGGTGAGGCCCGTCTCCATCGAGCGCAGCGCCTTCTGCAGGCTTTCGGCGAACGTGCGGCCGATGGCCATGGCTTCGCCGACGGAGCGCATCGCCGTCGTCAGCGTGGTGTCGGCTCCGGCGAACTTCTCGAAGGCGAAGCGCGGAATCTTGGTGACGACGTAGTCGATCGTCGGCTCGAAGGACGCCGGCGTCGCGCCCCCCGTGATGTCGTTGTCGAGCTCGTCGAGCGTGTAGCCGACGGCGAGCTTGGCGGCGACCTTGGCGATCGGGAAGCCGGTGGCCTTCGAGGCGAGCGCGGACGAGCGCGACACGCGCGGGTTCATCTCGATCACAACGAGGCGGCCGTCGGCGGGGTTCACCGCGAACTGCACGTTCGATCCGCCCGTCTCGACGCCGATCTCGCGCAGAACCGCGAGCGAGGCGTCGCGCATGATCTGGTATTCTTTGTCCGTCAGCGTCAGCGCGGGCGCGACGGTGATGCTGTCGCCGGTGTGCACGCCCATGGGATCGATGTTCTCGATCGAGCAGACGATGATGCAGTTGTCCGCCTTATCGCGGACGACCTCCATCTCGTATTCCTTCCAGCCGAGCAGGCTCTCGTCGATCAGGATCTGGCCGACGGGCGAGGCGTCGATGCCGGAGCGCGCGATGGCCTCGAACTCCTCGCGGTTGTAGGCGACGCCGCCGCCGGTGCCGCCAAGCGTGAAGGCGGGGCGGATGATGGCCGGCAGGCCGATCTGGTCGAGGGCGCGCATGGCTTCGGCGAACCCGGTCGCCGTATCGTAGCCGGTGATGTTGCCTTCGGCGTCGCGGATCGGCGGCGAGGACGCGATCGAGGCGCGCGGGCTCTCGAGGCCGATGCGGTCCATGGCCTCGCGGAACAGCTTGCGGTCCTCGGCCTTGTCGATCGCCTCGGCGCGCGCGCCAATCAGCTCGACGCCGAGCTTCTTCAGGACGCCTTGCCGGTCGAGCGCGAGCGCGGTGTTGAGCGCGGTCTGCCCGCCCATGGTCGGCAGCAGCACGAGCTTGTCGTTCGGCCGCTGGCGGCGCTCTTCGCCGATGATCTTCGCCACGATCTCGGGCGTGATCGGCTCGATGTAGGTCGCATCCGCCAGCTCCGGATCGGTCATGATCGTGGCTGGGTTCGAATTGACCAGGATGATCCGGTAGCCCTCGGCTTTCAGCGCCTTGCAGGCCTGGGTGCCCGAATAATCGAACTCACAGGCCTGGCCGATGACGATCGGGCCGGCGCCGATGATGAGGATCGAGTCGATGTCTGTGCGTTTTGGCATGGCGAGGCCGGTTCTATTCGACGGAATTTCGTTTGGCTATAGCCCTGACGGCGCGACCCCCTGCCCGCGCCTGCGTCTCTTGGACCGCGTGCGCGGCGCCCGACAGCAAGCGAGGGTGCCTTGGGGCACCCTCGCTCACGGATCAGGCTTGCTGCCGGTCTTCCGGACTATTTGACGACGTCCTTCGGCGGTTCGATGACGATGCTGTCTGGGTACGTATAGACTTCCTTGAAGATCGGCTTGTCCAGGAACCCTGCCCGCGCCAGGATGCTGCGCGCCGGCAGGCCCGTCTTGGGATCGAGATAGACCATGCGGACGGCCTCGTTCTTCTGATCGATGGGCTGGCCCTTCTGGCCCGGCGGCGGAGGCGGCGCCTCGTTGAGGCCGCGATAGCCGCGCAGCTCGCGTCCGTCGATGGTCTCGAGGCCCGTGCACTCGAACTTGCCGACCTCCTGATAGATCTGGGCGATGCTGGTGATCATGAACTGAACGAGCTGCTCGGCCTCGCGGTTCGGCGCCTCTTTCCAGCCGTCACCGTTGTTCGTCCACGCCTTTTCGCCGACGACGATGCTCTCGACGCCCTTGCTGCCCTCGGCGAGCGGCGTCATGACCTGACGCATGCGGTCCGGCGTCTGGTACTCGACCACCATTTTCACGGGGCCGGCTTCCGTGAACATGTTGGTTTCCTTGCGGATGAACTTCTGCTTGCCCTGGGAATTCACCCCGAGGGCAACCTCCGTCGAGCAGTCGGCCAGGGCCGGTGCGGCCGCGGCCAGGGCGATGGCGCTCATGAGCGCGGCGAGGCCGGCGGCGGTTGCACGCGTGACAGTCATGTTTCGTCTCCTCCGATCGTCCGCCCGTCCCGCGCGCGCACGAACTTCCTCTTTTGGTCTCACGACTTCGGCCCTTTTAGCGCGAATGCTAGGGCTTCTGGATGTCGATATCGCCCGGATAGGTAAACTGACCGCGCAGCAGCGGATTGGCGGACGTATCCGTCGGGCCGACGATGTTGAAGGCGGGCAGGCCCGTGTCGGGGTCCACATAGATCGTGCGCGCCAGCTCGCCCGCGCCTTCGACCTTCTCCGGCGTCGTCTGGTAGCCGAGCATCGCCTTGCCCTCGAACGTAACTTTGCCGAGGCACTTGAACTCGGCCGTCACGCGCGGCGGGGAGAACTGCTCCTGGATCTGCAGCGTCACCACGCGCGCCTGCATCGGCTGCAACTCCTCCCAGCCGGTGCCGCTGCCGAGATTGGTCCAGGCCCACTTGCCGATGCCGATGGTCTCGATACTTTCCTGGCCCGCACTCGCCTTGCGGTACATGCGATCCGGCGGCTGGAAGTCGAAGAGCTGCGTCTGCGTCTCGCCGTTCTCCGATTTCGTGAGGATCTCGGTGCGCCAGGGTTGCTTCTGCTGCTTGATGAACGCGGCTTCGACCTCGGCTTTGCCATCGCAAGCGACGGCCGCGGCGTGGGGGATGGCCAGGGCGGCCACGGAGAGGATCAACAGGCGGGTGCGCATCACGCTTCTCGTTTTGATTGCTTCCGGTTGCACTTCGGTCTTGTGACCGGCGCGCATCCTATACGGCCGCCCGGGAAAAAGTCGATCTTCGCCAGGATTAAATCCCCGTCATGAAAAACGCCGCCACCCCGCGGCGTCCGGGTTTCCTAGTCCCGCTCGGGCTTGACCGGCTCGTTGCGGCGCTCGCGCATCTTGTTGACGAAGCGCGTGAACAGATAGTGGCTGTCCTGCGGGCCGGGCGAGGCCTCGGGATGGTACTGGACCGAGAAGATCGGCTTGCCCTCGACCTCGAGGCCGCAATTGGTGCCGTCGAACAGCGAGACATGAGTTTCGGCCACGCCGTCCGGCAGCGTCTCACGATCCACAGTAAAGCCGTGATTCATCGACGTAATCTCGACCTTGTTGGTCGTGTGGTCCTTGACCGGATGGTTGGCGCCGTGGTGGCCCTGGTGCATCTTGCGGGTCTTGGCGCCCAGCGCGAGGCCGAGCATCTGGTGACCGAGGCAGATGCCGAACATCGGCAGTCCCGTATCGATCAGCTTCCTGATTTCCGGCACGGCATAGGCGCCCGTGGCGGCGGGGTCGCCGGGGCCGTTCGAGAGGAACACGCCGTCCGGCTTGCGCCCCATGATGTCCTCGGCCGTGGCGGTTGCGGGCACGACCGTCACCTTGCAGCCGGCGGACGCGAGGCAGCGCAGGATGTTGCGCTTCAAGCCGTAGTCGATGGCGACGACGTGGAACTCGGGGTTCTCGTTGCGGCCGTAGCCCTGGCCCCACACCCAGCGCGTCTCGTCCCACGAGTAGCTCTGCCCGCTCGTCACGTCTGGCACGAGATCGAGGCCGAGCAGGCCGGGCCACGCCTTCGCGTCGGCCTTGAGCTTCTCGATGTCGAACTCGCCCGACGGCTCGTGCGCGATGACGGCGTTCGGCATGCCCTTCTCGCGGATGCGCGCGGTCAGCGCGCGCGTGTCGATGCCGGTGATGGCGATGATGCCGCGCGCCTTGAGCCAGGCGTCGAAGTGCTGCGAGGCGCGGTAGTTCGACGGGCTCGAAATGTCGGCGCGCAGCACCGCGCCGCGCACGCCCGATCGCGCCGCCAGATTCGACGTCTCGGTGTCCTCGGTGTTGGTGCCGATGTTGCCGATGTGCGGGAACGTGAAGGTGATGATCTGCCCGGCGTAGGACGGATCGGTCAGGATCTCCTGGTAGCCGGTCATGGCCGTGTTGAAGCAGACCTCGCCCACGGCGGAGCCCGTCGCGCCGAGCCCCATGCCCGAGATGACGGTGCCGTCGTCGAGAACGAGGCGCGCCGTCTCTTTCGTCTCCGTCCAGGGGGCAGGCTCAAAGGTCATGGGTGCGCTCTTTCTGGGCTCAGCGGGGCCGTCTCGCGGGCGCAGGCATGCACGGTGGCGAGGTCCCTCGTGGCCGGGATCCAAGGATTGCGGCGGAACCTATGCGAGGGGGGCCCGAGCGTCAAGGAAGCGCCTGCTGTCCTGCGCATCCCGCATGAGGGGCCTCGCTCTCGGGTCGCTGCCGTCCTATATACGCGCGAAATCATCGACATCGTGAAGAGGCTCCCATGCGCGCGCGCATCACCGACGACGTCAAGACGGCCATGAAGTCGGGCGACAAGCCCCGCCTCGCCACGCTCCGGCTGATCACGGCCGCCATCAAGGACCGGGAGATCGGCGTGGGCGGCCAGCCGCCGACGGACGTGGGCGAGGCCGAGCTCGTGCAGATCCTGCAGAAGATGGTGAAGCAGCGCCGCGAGAGCATCACGACCTACGAGAACGCGGGCCGCAACGATCTGGCCGACAAGGAAAAGGCGGAGCTCGCCGTCATCGAGGAGTACCTGCCGAAGCAGATGGACGAGGCGGGCGTGCGCGCGGCCATCTCGGCGCTCATCGCCGAGCTCGGCGCGGCGGGACCCAAGGACATGGGGCGCGTCATGGGCGCGCTCAAAGAGCGGTTCGCCGGGCAGATGGACTTCGGCAAGGCCAGCGGGCTCGTCAAGGAGCTGCTGAAGTAGCCGCCGCGCGGGCCGGTCGGGCGGTCGGCCGCCCGGTGCGGCGCTGGCGGCGCTGTGGATTGTGCTGACAAGCGGCATGGTTGTTCCGGTCGGGCGACGGGGGCGGGAGCGAATCGCGTAACTGTTGAGTACGCTTTCTGCTGACGCAGCGCTGCAGGCCCTTGAAACCCATGCGATATTCGCCGCATCTCCTCGACGAGATCCGCGCCCGGCTCCCCGTGAGCCAGGTCGTGGGGCGCAAGGTCGCGCTCAAGAAGAAGGGCCGCGAGTACGCCGGCCTCTCGCCGTTCAAGATCGAGAAGACCCCGTCGTTTTTCGTCAACGATCAGAAGGGCTTCTACCATTGCTTCGCCTCGGGCGAGCATGGCGACATTTTCAAGTTCCTGATGACCACCGAGGGCCTGAGCTTCCCCGAGGCCGTCGAACGGCTGGCCGAGGAGGCCGGGGTCGCACTCCCCAAGGCCGAGTTCGAGGACAAGGAGCGGGCCGACCAGCGTACGCGCCTCCTGGCGCTCATGGAGGACGCGGCGACGTTCTTCCAGGCGGCCCTCGACAGCGCGGGGGGGACCGAAGCCCGCCGCTACATCGGCAAGCGCGGCCTCAAGGCCGAGACATTGAGCCAGTTCCGGCTCGGCTATGCGCCCAACTCCCGCTCGGCGCTCAAGGATCACCTCGCCAAGGCGGGCTATAGCCTCGACGAGATGGTGCAGTCCGGCATGCTGATTTCGGGCGACGACATCCCCGTCGCCTACGACCGCTTCCGGCACCGCGTGATGTTCCCGATCGGCGACGCCAAGGGGCGCATCGTGGCGTTCGGCGGCCGGGCGCTCGATCCGGACCAGAACGCCAAGTATCTGAACTCTCCGGAAACTCCGCTCTTTCACAAGGGGCATCTGCTGTTCAACGCACACCGGGCGCGGGCGGCCGCGCACGACAAGGAGCGCGTGATCGCCGTCGAAGGCTACATGGACGTCATCTCGCTGGCGGAAGCCGGGTTCGAGGAGGCCGTAGCCCCGCTCGGCACCGCGCTCACCGAGGACCAGCTCAAGCTGCTGTGGCGCATGTCGCCCGAGCCCATTCTCTGCTTCGACGGCGACGGGGCGGGCAAGCGGGCGGCCTTCCGGGCCGTCGACACGGCGCTGCCGCATCTGAAGCCCGGGGCGAGCCTGATGTTCGCCTTCCTGCCCGATGGCCTGGACCCGGACGACCTCGTGCGCCAGCAGGGGCCGGCCGCGCTTGATGCCTGCCTGGGGCGGGCGCGTCCCCTCGTCGACGTGCTGTTCGAGCGCGAGTGGGCGGGGCGCGACTGGTCGACGCCGGAGCGCCGGGCGGGCCTCGAAAAATCGCTCAAGGCTTTGATTTCCCAGATCGAAGATGAGAGCGTTCGCAATCATTACAGGCAGGCGCTGGGCCAGCGGCTCCGCGCGGCCTGGGGCGAGCCCTCGGACGGCGGCCGCGACGGCGGGCGCGGCGGGGCCCAGAAGTGGTCCAACCGCGCTCCTTATGCGGTCCGCGGGGGGCCGCAGGGCGGCCGGCGGGGCGCCGCGGGCTTCCGTCCCGGCACCGGGCCGACGCTCGGCCAGGGAGCCGAGCGGGTCAACCCTTCGAGCAGCCTCAGGAAAAGCGCCCTCGTCTCGGGCGAAGGC
Organism: uncultured Hyphomicrobium sp.; assembly: GCA_964386545.1. Taxonomy (GTDB): domain Bacteria; phylum Pseudomonadota; class Alphaproteobacteria; order Rhizobiales; family Hyphomicrobiaceae; genus Hyphomicrobium_C. The sequence goes on along the minus strand of CAYLSI010000023.1, from coordinate 14,870 downwards.
ACCGTTCCGGCACACCGGGAGGCTGTGCTCATCAAGGCCGTGCTCAACCACCCGTGGCTGATCGACGAGCAGGCCGAGGTGCTGGCGGAGCTGCCGTTCTCCTCGACTGCGCTTTCGGGGCTACGCGACGCCATTCTTTCCGCGCACGCGACCAACAATTTACTTGACACGGAAACTCTTCGAACCCACTTGAACAAATCCAGCGTCGGCAAGGTCCTGAGCCTCGTCGAACGCTCCGTTTCGCATAAATGCGATCGGTTTGCTGAGCCCGATGCCGGGCGCACCGAGGTGGAGGATGGCTGGCGCCACGCCCTCGCGTTGCACGAGCGGCACGTGGGCCTCAAGCGATCGCTGGAGGCAGCCGAGCGCGCTTGGCATGAAGACCGCAGTGAGGTGTCCTTTGCCCGGATCTGCGATCTCAAGCGGCAGCTCGAGTCTCTCAGCGGTGCAGATGCTTTTGATGCCGATGCGGGTCAAACGTCTTAATGGGGGCTGCGACGTGTTCGTGATCGTTTCCACCGATCAGCGCCAGGCGGGATGGCCTGCTGCGGCTCCAGGACTGCCGACCACATCGAATTAGCGCACCCCGGCTGGCGGGCCGGGGACGATGAAACATTCGGGGTGCAAGCGAGCCCCTTCTCCAGTTGTAGGCGACGGAAGACACATGGCAAACGCTGCGAAGAACGAAGAGCAGGATACGGCGACGGCGGACGGCGAACGCGACAGCCCGTTGCTGGACCTCTCCGATCAGGCGGTGAAGCGGCTGCTCAAGACGGCCAAGGCGCGGGGCTACGTCACCCTCGACGAGCTCAACTCGGTGCTGCCGTCGGACGAGGTCTCGCCCGACCAGATCGAAGACACGATGGCGATGCTCTCCGATATGGGCATCAACGTCGTCGAAAATGAGGAAGGCGAGGAAGGCAGCGCGGATGCCGCCGCCGCCGACACGGACGACGACGACAACCGTTCGGTCGTCGCCGCGGGCCTGCCTGCAAAGTCCGAGACGCGCGCGGAGCCCGCCGAGCGCACGGACGATCCCGTGCGCATGTACCTGCGCGAGATGGGCTCGGTCGAGCTCCTGTCGCGCGAGGGCGAAATCGCCATCGCCAAGCGCATCGAGGCCGGCCGCGAAGCGATGATCGCGGGCCTCTGCGAAAGCCCGCTGACGTTCCAGGCCATCATCATCTGGCGCGACGAGCTCAACGAAGGCAAGATTCTGCTGCGCGACATCATCGATCTCGAAGCCACCTACGAAGGCCCCGAGGCCAAGGCGCCGCCGGCGATCGCCGGGGAAGGCGGCGAGGACGAGGACGGCGCCGCCGCGGGCGACGGCGCGCCGGCGCAGGCCGGCGAAGGCGACGACGACGACGAGTTCGAGAACGCGCTGTCGCTCGCTGCGATGGAAGCCGAGCTCAAGCCGAAGGTGCTCGAGACGTTCGACAACATCGCGAATACCTACAAGAAGCTCCGCAAGCAGCAGGACAAGAAGCTCGAGCAGCAGGTGGCGGGCGAGTCCGGCTCGCGCCAGCAGCAGAAGGCCTACGACAAGCTGCGCGAGGAGATCATCACGGACGTGAAGAGCCTCTCGCTCAACAACGCGCGCATCGAGAGCCTCGTCGAGCAGCTCTACTCGATCAACCGCCGCCTCGTCGGCCTCGAAGGGCGCCTGATGCGCCTCGCCGACAGCTACGGCGTGCCGCGCCAGACGTTTATCGACGAGTACTTCGGCAACGAGCTCGATCAGACGTGGCTCGACCGCATGGCCGAAAACGGCAAGAAGTGGGGCAACCTCATCAAGAACGAGCGTCCCGCGATCGCGCAGATCCGCTCCAACATTCACGAGCTGGCGACGGAGACCGGCCTCGAGATCACCGAGTACCGCCGCATCGTCAAGGCCGTGCAGAAGGGCGAGCGCGAGGCGCGCCAGGCGAAGAAGGAGATGGTGGAGGCCAACCTCCGCCTCGTGATCTCGATCGCCAAGAAGTACACGAACCGCGGCCTGCAGTTCCTGGACCTCATCCAGGAGGGCAACATCGGCCTCATGAAGGCCGTCGACAAGTTCGAGTACCGGCGCGGCTACAAGTTCTCGACCTATGCGACGTGGTGGATCCGTCAGGCCATCACGCGCTCGATCGCGGACCAGGCGCGCACGATCCGCATCCCCGTGCACATGATCGAGACGATCAACAAGATCGTCCGCACGAGCCGCCAGATGCTGCACGAGATCGGCCGCGAGCCGACGCCGGAGGAGCTGGCCGAGAAGCTGGCGATGCCGCTCGAGAAGGTGCGCAAGGTCTTGAAGATCGCCAAGGAGCCGATCTCGCTCGAAACGCCGATCGGCGACGAGGAGGACAGCCATCTCGGCGACTTCATCGAGGACAGGAACGCGGTGCTGCCGGATCAGGCGGCGATCGAGGCCAACCTGCGCGAGACGACGACGCGCGTGCTGGCTTCGCTCACGCCGCGCGAGGAGCGCGTGCTGCGCATGCGCTTCGGCATCGGCATGAACACCGACCACACGCTGGAGGAAGTCGGCCAGCAGTTCTCGGTCACGCGCGAGCGCATCCGCCAGATCGAAGCCAAGGCGCTGCGCAAGCTCAAGCATCCGAGCCGGAGCCGCAAGCTCCGCAGCTTCCTGGACAACTGATCAGCGACCCCCGAGGAAACTCGGGGGTTTTTGTTTTATTGATATGAAAGCGCTGACCGGCCGCGCTCGGCCCCGCTCGTCGGGGGCAAAGCATAGCGGGCCCCTGCGCGCAGAACTTTTGAGACGTCCGCATGGAGCGATCGGATCGCAAGCCGTACGCCAATCTCGGAGGCCGCTCCGGCGTTCGCTATTTCGCGGTCGGCCCCTCGTCCATCCGCATCTGGTTCCAGGATGGCGGAGGTTACGAATACGACGATCGACGTCCGGGGCGTGCGCACGTGGCGGCGATGACACGTCTCGCCCACGAGGGACGCGGGCTCGCCACGTACATCAATCAGCACGTGCGGGGAAATTACGCCCGCAAGCTTTGAACCCGTAAGAGAGGACGCGGCGTGTCGTGGATGCCGGCCTCCGCCGGCATGACGTCGGCTTTTCCGTTGGGGCGCTCAGCCCCACCTGCGCACCGCCTGCACCCATCGCGCCAGCCATCCGTGGCCGAGATGATCGAGCACGGCGACCGAACCTGCCCGGTCGCGATCCCTGGCCGCTTCGTCGGTCCAATAGGCGGGATCGAGAGCGAGCGCTTCGCCGGCCCATTGCGATACCGCCTGCCCGTCCGGCAGCTTCCGAGCGAACGCCGCCTCGCGTCTCAGGCATACGGCCTCCACGTGGTCGCGTATGGCTTCGTCGTAGCCGAAGCCGAGACGCCACAACCGCGCATGCGTCGCCTCATGCACGATGGCGGCGGCGATGTGGGCGATGTCGGTCGTCTCCGCCAGCACGAAGCGCTCGTCGAGCAGGCAGGCGCGCCAGGCGGGATCGAACTGCGCGCCGCCGGTCGTGAGAAGCCGCACCCGTACGCGGTCGAGGTCGCGAGCTAAGCCGTCGTATCGCACGCGGTCATGCGCCTTGATCAGCGCGAGCGCCTGCGCGACGCGGTCCATCACGCGGGCGCCGTTCTCTTGGAAATACGTGCCGACCCAGAGGCCGTCGATGGGCTGGCCCGATGAGAGCCACAGCATCACGCGCTCCGAGACAGGCGGGCGCGACGCCGGCACGACTTTTCCGTTTCTCAGCATCGGGGCTCCGTGCAAAGGTCCGAAGCGCGCGGAAGCTGGCGCGCGCGGTCATGCTAAGTCAGCCATCGGTTCGCGCTGTTCCGCCGGAAACGGCAGGACGCGACTGACAGACCCCGCGAGAAGCGCCCGTGAGCGAAGCCACGATTTCCCTGTCAAGCAAGGCGCTCTCCGTCGAGATCAATCCGCTCGGCGCGGAGCTGTGGGCGCTGCGCGATGCGGAGGGCCGTGACCTGCTGTGGAACGGCGATCCGACCTTCTGGACCGGGCGTGCGCCGATCCTGTTTCCCATTGTCGGGGCGCTCGCCGGCGGCTCGTATCGGCTCGGCGAGACGCGCTACGCGTTGCCCCAGCACGGCTTCGGGCGCCGGCGGCCGTTCGCGGTGGTCGACGCGCATCCGGCGCACGCGCGCCTGCGGCTCGTCAGCGATGCGGAGACGCGCGCGGTCTATCCGTTCGATTTCACGCTCGAGATTGCCTTCGACGTTGCGGATGCGCATCTCGCGGTCGCGGCCACGCTCCGCAACACGGGGGCATCGGATCTGCCGGCGAGCTTCGGCTTCCATCCCGCCTTCCGCTGGCCGCTGCCGGGCGGTGGCGCACGCGCGGCTCATCAGATCCACTTTGATGCGGTCGAGACGGCGCCGGTTCACCGGCCCGACGGGGACGGGCTGCTCGTGCCCGCGGAGCGGCCGGATCACCTCGCCGGCCGGGTCCTACGGCTCGACGACGCGTTGTTCGCGAGCGGTGCGTTGATCTTCACCGCCCTGGCCGGGCATGGCCTGACGTATGGGTGTGCGGACGGCCCCCACCTCCGCGTCACCTATCCCGATACGCCTCACCTGGGCCTCTGGTCGAAGCCGGGTGCGCCGTTCGTCTGCATCGAGCCGTGGCAGGGTCATGCGGATCCCGCGGGTTTCGACGGCGCGTTCTGGGACAAGCCCGGCATCGTACGCCTCGCGCCGGGAGAGCGGCGCACGTGGCGCATGGGCGTCGACGTTCTTTCGGCTGGATCGCCGCTCGACTGAGCCATCGCATGCGGCCGTCATTGGCGAAGGCGAACCGTCGCACTAGATTGAGGAGGCCCTCAAGCCATCCGCGCCAAAGACCCGCCATGACCAAACCCGCTCCGCGCCGCTTTCCCCTCACCGGCTTCGAACGCCGGCCCGAGAAGGTCGCGCCGCCCATCGTGTTCGTCAAACGGCTCGGCCTCGCGCTGCTGTTCTGGCTCGCGCTGACGGCCGGTGGCCTCGTCGTCGGCATGGTGGGCTATACGATCACGGAGGGCATGGGCCTCGCCGACAGCTTCGTCAACGCGGCCATGATCCTCTCCGGCATGGGCCCGGTGTCCGAGCTGCATACGACCGCGGGCAAGGTGTTCGCCGGGTTCTATGCCATCCTCTCCGGGCTCATCATCGTGATCGCCACGGGCTTCGTGCTGGCGCCGATCTTCCACCGCGTGCTGCACCACTTCCACGTCGAGACGAGCAGAGGCGATTAGCGCATGGGCGAGACGAGCCGGCGCCGGCTGCGCGTCTATCTCGCGGGACCGGAGGTTTTCTTTCCGGACGCCATCGCGCAGGGCGCGGAGAAGAAGCGGCTGTGCGTGGAGGCCGGCTTCGAGGGCGTCTATCCGCTCGACAACAGCGTCGATACGGCCGGCCTCTCGCCGGAGGCCATCGCGCGCGTCATCAGCCATGGCAACGAGGCGCTGATGCGCAGCGCCGACCTTCTCGTCGCGAACTGCACGCCCTTCCGCGGCGTGAGCATGGATGCGGGAACGGCGTTCGAGATCGGCTTCATGCGCGCGCTCGGCCGGCCCGTCTTCGGCTACAGCAACGTGGCGGCTGACTACGCCTGTCGCGTGCAGAAGACGCCCGCCGCTGCGCAGGCGGCGTGGGACGCGCAAACGCGGCAGGCCGATGTCGAGAACTTCGGCCTTGCCGAAAACCTGATGATCGCCATTGCCGTGCTCGACAGCGCGGGCCGCTTCGTCACGCGCGCGGCCTCGGACGACCGGCGCCTGTCCGACCTCGCGGCCTTCCGCGAGTGTCTCGCGCTTGCCCGCGCCGCGCTCGGGATCGGCTGACGGCGGCGAGCGCGCCAGAGTCAACAGGCGGTAAACGGAACCTGTCGCCTTTGCGCGATCGGATTCAGGGTCTTCTAAACCCGATGCAGTACGTTCCCCGATTTGAACGCCGTTTGGGGTGGGCAATGGTTTCCAGCATGAAGCAACGCAAATCACCGATCCGGTGGGTTGTCGCGGCGTTTGTCGTCCCGACGGTCCTCGCGGTGGTGCTGCTCGCCAAGGACGCCAGCGTCGTCATCGACGGCATCAACGAGGCGGCGCTCCAGAAGGAATACGCCTCCGTCGAGCGCGCGATCGAGATGCTCGGCGAGATGCAGGCGAAGGCGCTCGAATCCCATGCGCGGCGCGACCGCGTGTTCGCCTACACGGGCCCGGCGCTCGACCTCGCGTGGCTTCGCGGAAACTTCACGCCGCGCTCGATGTTCGGCGCGGGCTTCAAGGAGCTGGCGGTGATCGGCCCGCACGACGACGTGCGGTTCTCGCTCGCGACGATGGGGGCACCCGCGCCAACGCAGGCGCAGGCCGTTCTGGCCGCCGCGCACGCCCCCCTCGTTCGGGCGCGGGCTCTTTACGCAGACGCCTACGCCAAATCCGGAACGGCGGAGGACCGTCAAACCGCCGGGCTGCCGTCGGTCACGGACGTCGTCTTTTTCGAGGGCATGCCCTCGCTCCTCACGGCGGCTCCCGTCGTGCCGGCGAGCAACGAGACGCCGTGGGCCGTCGATCCGGTGATGCTCGTCGGCATCCGGCCGCTGCTCGGCCCGCAATTCGCGAGGCTGCAGGCGCTCGCGCACGTCGATGGCCTGATGCATGTCACGGCCGACTATGCGGCGCGGCCCGGGCGGCACGTGTTCGCCGTCAAGAACGCCGAGGGCGCGCCCATCACGCATCTCTCCTGGATTTTCACGCCGCCGAGCCACGCCGTCATGCGGGCGGCCCTGCCGGCGCTGGTCCTCTCGGGGGCGCTCATCTTTTTCATGGTGGCCTACGCCGCAACGCTCGCCCACCGGATCACCCGCCAGCTCGCCGAGCGCGAGGAAGCCGCCATCCACGCCGCGCGCCACGATGCGGCGACCGGACTCGCCAACCGCGGCTGGTTCATGAACGTGTTCGCCGAGGTTCTCTCCTCGCGCGAGCACGCCGGCGGATCGTTCGCGGTGCTGCTCATCGACTGCGATCATTTCAAGACCACGAACGACACCCTCGGCCATGCGGCGGGCGATGCCGTGCTGCGGGCGGTCGCGGACCGTCTCCGCACGCTCGACGACAGGCTGATGATCTTCTCGCGCCTCGGCGGCGACGAATTCGCCGCCGTGTCGATGCCGCTCGCCTGCTCGGAAGACGCAGCCGCGCTGCTCGGAACGGTCGAGCGGACGCTGTCGGCTCCCGTCGCCTTCCGCAACGGAACGATCAACGTCGGCGTCAGCGTCGGGGCGGCGGTGTTCGATGCGCCGTCGGCGCTCTCGATCGACGACTGGCTGGTTCGTGCGGATCTGGCGCTCTACCGCGCCAAGCGCGACGGACGCGGCTGCGTGCGCATCTACGATCCGCTCATCGACAAAGGCGACGGCGGGCAAAGCGCGTACCTGCGTCTCTCGGACGGCAGCCGCATCGAGAGCACGACGGCGCCCGCCCTGGGCGAAGCCGCCTGAGCACCCTCAGCCGTTGCGGCCTTACTTGTTGATGCGGGTGATCTTCGAGCCTTCGAGCGTGAGGTTGTACATCAGGCCTTTCTGGTCGAGGATGAAGCCGATCACCGGCTTCTTGATCTGATTGGTGTCGATGGCGCCGCCGACTCCCACGGTGACGAGCGCCACCGAGCCGTCGACGCCGACTTTCCAGCCGTGCTTGCGGCGGAAGCTGCCGAGCGCCTCCTCCGACATGAAGAGAATGATCACGGTGCGCGCCTGCACGCCGAGCTGGAAGCCGACCGAGGCCGAGACCGTGTTGTAGTAGGCCTCCGTGTAGCCCTGCCGGCGGAGCGCGCCCTCGCCGAACTCGCCGCCGAGACCCATGCCGGCCTTCACGACCGACGGAAACACCAGGACGGCGGCGGCGTCGCGCACGAGCTCGCGCGCGCCTCCGACCTCGCGATAGAAGCGGTGCAGCGCGGCGTCGACGTCGGCGTCGATCTGCTGGGCGGACGCGGCACGGGCCTCCTCAGCCGGCGCGGCGAAGCAGAGGAGAGCGGCCACAAGGCCCATAAGAACGGACCGGAGGGCGATGTGCGGCAGGCGCGACGTCATGGTGGCGGATTCCCGTGCTGGCGACGACTCGATTGCCACCTGTTTAGCAAGCCGCAGCGGAGCGATTGTGGCGATTTGGGCGCGCCGATCAGCAGAAAATGCAGGCGTTGCACATTGAGCGGGCTTCGGCGATGTGCGCGTCGAGCACCTTGGCGTACTCGACCAGCTTCGGCCGCCACGTCTCGCACAGCGCCTTCTTCTTCTCGGGCTCGCCGTGCGCGGTTTCCCAGCCCTTGATGTACTCCGCCTTTTTGGCGCGGAACACCGCCGCCACCTTGCGCAGCGACGTCACCTCGACGCACGGGCTGACGGCCGCCCAGGTGCGGCGCTGCAAGTTGAGCTTGCGGCCGCAGAATTCCTGCAGCGCATCGACGGTCGCGTACTCGTCCACGCGGCGCCAGAGGGTGGCGCGGTCGGTCTTGTTCATGCTGTTGAGGCCGAGCTTGACCTCGGTCAGAAGCGGGCTCGCGGCGCCGTGGTCCGTCGCCCGCGATGCGCCGGCCGTCACCGCGACCGCAACCACGAGGGTCAGCACGGCAAGGGCCGCGGTTGCGGCCGTCACAATCCGGCGTACGTCGATCATCCTCGATCCCACGGCTTTTCCGGCGCGGCTCAGGCCGGCCGGACGCATGATGTGGCGGAAGTCTTATCCGGCTTCGCCGCGTTCGCAAGCCTCTCCGCGCACCTCGTCCTGCAGGGCGCAAAAAAGCCGGGCCACCCTGAGGATGGCCCGGCAAGACAGCGCGCGTTCGGCCCGCTCTGGATTTTCGCGGGGTCCCGTATTTTTCAGACGAGGCGTCCGCGTCCGCCTCGCCGCAGACAGCTTTAGCGGGCGGGACGGCCGGAGACCTCGCACTCCGTCTCGGTGCGGCTCGACTTGCACTTCACCTTCTTTTCCGTCGCCGTACGCCAGACCGGCACGTTGCCGTCCTCGGCCACCTCACGCTTCCATTCTGCGATGGCGGCGCGCTTGGCCGCCTTCATGGCGTCGCGGCCCACGCCCTTGACCTCGGCGTCCGCACTCTTGTCGTCCGGCCGGCCGCCGGCGAACGCGACGGGCGTCACGGCAAGCGACATCACGGACAGGGCGAGTGCGGCGAAGCCTACGCGGAACATGCTGCTCATTGGGAAGTCTCCTCAAAAACTGCTTCTGCCCTCCGGCGGGGCCGGAGATCTCGATGGCTGCGGTCCGGACGAGCCCGGCCCACACGGCGACTTATCGTGCCGGTGAGAATTAAAGCTGTTTCTCAGGGAACAGATCAAATCACGTTCTTTGTTATCGTAATTTCCCCCGTTCGGGGTTTGCAGCGCAGCATGCGCCTGGCCTCAGGCGATCTCGATGATCTCGGCCTCGCCGGCCCCCACCTTAACCGTGTCGCCAGGAGATTTTCCTATCAGCGCCCGCGCTAAGGGCGAGACATAGGAGAGCGTGCCGGCTGCGGGATCGGCTTCGTCCTCGCCGACGATGCGATAGGTCTGGCGACGCCCGTCGCTTCTCTCGATCGTCACGCGCGACCCGAAGCGCACGTCGGCCGTCTGGGTCGATGCGGGGAAGAGCTCGGCGCTCGCGCGGCGCGCCGTCCAATAGCGCAGGTCACGCGCGGCGACGTTGAGCGCGGCGCGATCGCCCGCGGCCTGCGCGTCCGCATACGCGCGCGACAGGCGTGCGACCTCCGCTTCGATCTGGGCGAGACCTTCCTCGGTCACGAGGTTGGGATGCTCGGACACGAGGCGCTCGGGCAGCTCATCGAACGCGGCGAGGCCATCGGGCTCTTTGACGAATGCTCGGCTCATCCTCTCTATATAGCGGCTTTCGATCGACCCATACAATCGAGCCGCACAACCCAACCACACAACCCAACCACACGGGGGGCGTTCGCCATGCGTCAGGCGCAGAAGGAAATCTCCGTCGCAACGACCGGGCCCGGGCTCTACGAGGTCACGCGCGACGTCGCGGCGTTTCTCGCCCCGCTCGGCATCGAAACGGGCCTCCTCACCGCGTTCTGCCGTCACACGTCGGCGTCGCTCGTCATTCAGGAGAACGCGGATCCGGACGTGCAGCGCGATCTCGTCGCGTTCTTCGCGCGCCTCGTTCCGAACGGCGATCCGCTGTTCGTGCACACGATGGAAGGACCCGACGACATGCCCGCGCACGTGAAGAGCGCGCTCACGCAAACCTCTCTCTCGATCCCGATCGCGAACGGCGCGCTCGTGCTCGGCACGTGGCAAGGTCTCTATCTCTTCGAGCATCGCCGCGCGCCACATAAGCGAAAGATCGTGTTGCATGTCGTGGGCATGTGACCCAAACTCTGCTCCGTCGAATCCAAAGTGTGGGTCAAGGGAGATCATCATGGCCAAAAACAAGGAAGCCGGTGACAACCGCCGCGTCGGTGCGGTGAAGTCGCGGTCGCAGATCAAGAACAAGCTCACGGGCACGTGGACGAAGCGCGACGACAAGACCGGCAAGTTCCTCGACGTGAAGGAAGACAAGAAGCCGTTCAAGGGCGTGCGCAAGAAGGCGAGCGGCGCTGCGGCGAAGAAGGCCGCGGCAGCCAAGAAGAAGCCCGCAGCCAAGGCCGCCAAGAAAGCCACCAAGTCGGGCGTGAAGCGCGTCGTGAGGAAAGCGCCGGCCCGCAAGGCGGCCAAGAAGCGCTGAGCCTCCCCCCACGAACGGTTAATTCCTCGCACTTTCCAACGGAAATTCTGCGGGCCGATGGCTGGCGATGCTCTTTGTCGCGCAGCTTCGGCCCGCGTACCCTTTGAGGGCGCACGGGCAATTTGCTAAGAGGCGTCCAAATCGCACAACGGGAGCACTTTCATGAGCGACGCCGAGAGCCACGTCCGTATCGAGACGGCGAAACTGATCCGCAGCTACTACGACGCCTTCAACGCCGGTGACAGCGAGGGCATGCTGGCCCACCTCACCGACGACGTGATCCACGACGTCAACCAGGGCGAGCGCCGCGTCGGCAAGGACAAGTTCCGCGCCTTCAACGCGCGCATGACGCACCACTACAAGGAGCGGCTGACGGAGATCGTCGTGCTCGTCTCGAAGGACGGTACGCGCGCCGCGGCCGAGTTCAACGTCAACGGCGAATATCTCAACAGCGACAGCGACCTGCCGCCGGCCAAGGGCCAGAAGTACGTTCTGCCCGCCGGCACGTTCTTCGCCATCCGCGACGGCAAGATCGCGCGCGTCACCACCTACTACAACCTCACCGACTGGATCGCGCAGGTCGCCTGATCCAGATCTGCGGACGGTCCGTCCAAGGGACACGAGATGAGCATCGACGTTCGCGCATTGACGGGCGAAGCGATCAAGGAGGTTCTCCCTGATCTCGCCCGCCTGCGCATCACCGTGTTCCGCGACTGGCCGTATCTCTACGACGGCACGCTCGAGTACGAGGAAACCTATCTCGCCAAGTTCGCAGAAGCGAAGGGCGCGGTCTGCGTCATCGCGCGGGATGGGGACCTCGTGGTCGGCGCGTCGACGGGCGCGCCGATGGTCGAGCACGCCGACGAGTTCGGCGAGCCCTTCCGCAAGGCGGGCTACGACCTGTCGAAGATCTTCTACTGCGGCGAGAGCGTGCTTCTCAAAAGCCATCGCGGCCACGGTCTCGGCCACAAGTTCTTCGAGCTGCGCGAGGCGCAGGCTTACGCGCTCGGCGGCTTCACGCACTCGACGTTCTGCCGCGTCGTGCGGCCGGACGATCATCCGCTGAAGCCCGCCGATTACGTTCCGCTCGACGGCTTCTGGGCGAAGCGCGGCTATGCGCCGGTTCCGGGCCTGACCGCGACGTACGACTGGAAAGACATCGATCAGGCCGACGAGACCACGCACGTCATGCAGTTCTGGATGAAGGCGCTGACATGACGTCGCCCAAGACTCTCAAGGTTGCTGCCGCTCAGTACCCGATCGGCCAGCCGGCCTCGCTCGCCGAGTGGCAGGACAAGATCGCCACGTGGGTCACGGCGGGTGCTGCGACCGGGGCGGAGCTGCTCGTGTTCCCGGAGTATGCCGCGATCGAGCAGGCCGCCTGCTTCGGTCCCGAGGTCTACAACGATCTGACGACGACGCTCGAGCGCGTCGCGGAGCTGGCGGACGAGCGCGTGGCGTTGCATGCGGCGCTCGCCGCCGAGCATCGCGTGCACATCCTCGTCGGATCGGGCCCCGCGAAGAAGCCGGACGGCCGCTTCGTCAACGCCGCGCAGCTCGTGACGCCGACGGGGGCCGTCGGCGTGCAGGAAAAGCTCATCATGACGCCCTTCGAGCACGGCTGGGGCGTGACCGCCGGATCGCCGTTGCGCGTGTTCGACACGGCGCTCGGAAAGCTCTCCGTTCTCATCTGCTACGACAGCGAGTTCCCGTTGCTGGCGCGCGCGGCCGTCGAAGCCGGGGCGGATGCGATCCTGGTGCCGTCGTGCACGGAGCGCGTCTCGGGCTACCATCGCGTGCGTACGGGATCGGAAGCGCGCGCGCTCGAAAACACCATCGTCACCGTGCAGAGCCCGACCGTGGGCGATGCGCCGTGGTCGCCGGCCGTCGACTTCAATGTGGGCGCGGCCGGCATCTACGTGCCGCCGGAGCATGGCGTCAGCGATACCGGCGTTCTCGCCGAAGGCACGCTCAACAAAGCGGAATGGGTGTTCGCGGAGGCCAACCTCGCCGCCCTGCGGCAGCTCCGCACGAGCGGCGAGATGCGCAACTTCGGCGACTGGCCGGCCCAGCCCGGAGCCGAGCCGCTCGCGCAAACGGTCGAGACGGTCGTGCTCCGGTAAGGGCGGGCGCGGCCTACTTCAGCTTCCACGTGACGGTGACGTTGGCCTCGAGCGTGTGGGTGCCCGCTTCCATGGGGGGCGCATCCATTTTCATCTCGGCGGTGCGCGCCATCGCCATCGGGCGCGGGCCGATGTGGTCGACGCTTTCCGAGATCGTCACGACGTCACCGACTTCCGCACCCGCGGCGGCGGCCAGCAGCTCGGCGCGGCGGCGGGCATTGGCGACGGCTTCCTTGCGCGCCTCGTCCTTCAGCGTCTCGGCCTTGCTGACCTCGAAGTTCAGCCCGTAGATCTGGTTGGCGCCCAAGGATGCGAGCTTATCGACGAGCGAGCCGAGCGCTGCGACATCGCGCACGAGCACCGTCACCTGGTTCGAGACGCGGTATCCGTCGATGCGCGAGGGCGTTCCGTCGCGCGGATTGGTGTAGCGCGGCTCGACGCTGAAGTTGCTCGTCTGGATGTCCTTGGCATCGATCCCCGCCTCCTTCAAACCAGCGACGACCTTGCCCATCAGCTCCGAGTTGGCGCCGAGCGCCTCGCGCGCGGTGGCAGCCTCGGCGGCCACGCCGGACGAGATGCGCGCGCGGTCCGGCGCGGCATAGGCGAAGCCCGAGGCGGAAACGGTGATCAAACGGTCCATGGGCTTTTCCTCCGCGTGCAGGGGGGCCGTGAATGTCAGCAGAAGAGCTGCGGCCGCAACGGACAGAGTGGGCCTCAACGCAATCAGCAGTCGCATGAATTCCTCCAGGTTTTACGGGCCGGTCCTAGGATATGTTCAGGGTGGAAAGAAGGCCGGCCCGCCTCGGCCGATGGACTGGATCGGCGCACTGAACCTGATATAGAGGGCGCTTCCCCTCCCTGGGAGGGCCTGTAGCTCAATGGTTAGAGCTGGCGGCTCATAACCGCCTGGTTCCAGGTTCGAGTCCTGGCGGGCCCACCACTATATCGCTCACGCGCCGTCATGGCGAAGCCATGCTCCGCATGGACGGGCGCTCCGCGGGGGCGCGGCCCGTGTCCGAGCGTCGCTCGGCTTCGCCGAGACGGGTCGCCTTGCTCCCGAGCCCTGCGGGCTGGAGTTTGAAATCCACGCGCCCGGAGGGCGCTCCGCCGGGACGCGACGGGACCGCGGGTCGGAAGTTTCATCAACGTGTCATGTCGACGGGCGATGCTGCCACCGCGCAACGAGGCCCTGACGCGTCAAGCCGGGATCCTCGCAGGGCCTCAGGGGAGCGGTCAGGGGCGATCATGCCGAAGGACGATCACGACGAAGCGCGCGCCGAAGCGGAGGCCATTCTCGGGCTCAGCGAGGCCGATGTCACCGCGCTCTTCTTCCGCGAAGCCATGCGGCGCAATCTTTCGCGCACGGTGCGCCGTCTCGACAAGCTCGTCCTGAACGGCGGCGCGGACGCGGATCTCGCGGCCCGGGCACTCAAGAAACTCGGCTTCGATCCCGAGAGCTGACGTCTCGCGTTCGGATCGTCGGCGGCGCATTGCGTTGTGGATCGCCGGCAGCCTGCGCTTCTGCGCGCGTCCCATCGGCCGTATCCTGACTGCGTCATCACTCCCGGCGGAGAGAGATATGCTCGACAGACGCCTGACTGACGACACGACACTCCGATGCGAAGCCCTGTTCGACCGTGTTGCAGCCACGCCCATGGGGCGCAATGCCCACGCGCTCAAGGTCGTGCTCGCGGAGTGCGATGCCCTGGAGCTCCGCGTCGCGGACGCCACCCTCGTCTGCAAGCTGCGGGATCTGCGTCACTGGCTGCGGCTGGCGTACGGCGACACGCTGCACAGCTATCCGCCGTCCACACTGCGCACCATCGTTCTCGACGCGATCGACGGCTTCCGTTGCGCCGTGCGGATCGGCGAGGCCGCGCCCGCCTAGGGCGTTTTGCGCGCGCAGGGAATCGGATGGCGCGCTCAAGAGTCTCGAGTGCCGCATCGTCCTGCGACGAGCCGGCCTTCACTTCGTCGGCACTGCTCTAGGCGACGAGCGATCGGGACGCCTCGACCACGGTGCGCGTGGCCTG